>NZ_CP101464.1:2400000-3000000 GCF_024362365.1 Janibacter sp. CX7
GCCCGTGGGAGGATCTGGGGAGACCCACCCCACACCCCACGGAGGGACACACATGACCGCGAAGATCGTCTGGACCAAGATCGACGAGGCGCCGGCACTCGCCACCTACTCGCTGCTCCCGATCGTCCAGGGCTTCACCTCGGGCACCGGTGTGGAGCTGGAGACGAGCGACATCTCGCTCGCCGGCCGCATCCTCGCCCAGTTCCCCGACCGGCTGACCGACGAGCAGCGCGTCGCCGACAACCTCGCCGGTCTCGGCCAGCTCGCCACGACGCCCGAGGCCAACATCATCAAGCTGCCCAACATCTCGGCCTCCGTGCCGCAGCTCAAGGCGGCCATCGCCGAGCTGCAGGGGCAGGGCTACGACCTGCCGGACTACCCGGACAACCCGAGCACCGACGAGGAGCAGCAGGTCGCCGCGGCCTACGCCAACGTCCTCGGCTCCGCCGTCAACCCCGTGCTGCGTGAGGGCAACTCCGACCGCCGCGCCCCGCTCGCGGTCAAGAACTTCACGAAGAAGCACCCGCACAAGCTCGGCCCGTGGACCGCCGACAACAAGGCCCGCGTCGCCTCGATGAGCGAGGGCGACTTCTACGGCAACGAGAAGTCCATCGTCTCCCCCGCCGACGACACCCTGAAGATCACGCTGACGGCGCAGGACGGCACCGAGACCGTCCTCAAGGACTCCGTCCCGGTGACGAAGGGGGAGATCGTCGACGCGACCTTCATGTCGGCCACGGCGCTGCGCGCCTTCTACGACGCGCAGATCGAGGCGGCCCGCGCCGAGGGGCTGCTCCTGTCGCTGCACCTCAAGGCGACGATGATGAAGGTCTCCGACCCGATCCTCTTCGGCCACGGCGTCGCCGCCTGGCTCGGCGACCTCGTCGAGAAGCACGCCGAGTCCTTCCGCGAGGCCGACGTCGACCTGCGCTACGGCCTGGCCTCGCTCTACACCCAGCTCGACACGCTGCCGGCCGAGACCCGCGACGCGATCCGCGCCGACATCGACGCCCTCGCGCAGCAGCGCCCCGCTCTGGCGATGGTCGACTCCGACAAGGGCATCACCAACCTCCACGTCCCGAGCGACGTCATCATCGACGCCTCGATGCCGGTCGTCATCCGCGACTCCGGTCAGATGTGGAACGCCGAGGGTGGCCAGCAGGAGACCCTCGCGATGATCCCCGACCGCTCCTACGGCCCGATGTACGCCGCCGTCTTCGAGGAGCACAAGCGCAATGGCGCCCTCGACCCGGCGACGATCGGCACCGTGCCCAACGTCGGCCTCATGGCGCAGAAGGCGGAGGAGTACGGCTCGCACCCGACGACCTTCGAGATCCCCACCGCCGGCACCGTCACCGTCACCACCTCGGCTGGCGAGGTCGTCCTCGAGCACACCGTCGAGGAGGGCGACATCTGGCGGATGAGCCGGGTCAAGGACATCCCCGTCCAGGACTGGGTCAAGCTGGCCGTCACCCGCGCCCGCGCGACCGGTGCCCCGGCCGTCTTCTTCCTCGACGAGGCCCGCGCCCACGACGCGCAGGTCATCGCCAAGGTCAAGGAGTACCTGCCGCAGCACGACACCGAGGGCCTCGAGATCAAGATCCTCGCGCCCGTCGACGCGGTGACCTTCTGCCTCGAGCAGATCCGCGCCGGCAAGGACGCCATCTCGGTCACGGGCAACGTCCTGCGTGACTACCTCACCGACCTCTTCCCGATCCTCGAGCTGGGCACGAGCGCCAAGATGCTCTCGATCGTCCCGCTGCTCGCGGGCGGCGGTCTCTTCGAGACCGGTGCCGGCGGCTCGGCGCCCAAGCACGTGCAGCAGTTCGTCAAGGAGGACTACCTGCGCTGGGACTCCCTCGGTGAGTTCTCCGCGCTGGGCGCCTCCCTCGAGCACCTCGCCACGCACTTCGACAACCCCAAGGCGCAGGTCCTCGCGGACACCCTCGACACGGCGATCGCCACCTTCCTCGAGGAGAACAAGAGCCCCGCCCGCAAGCTCGGCTCGATCGACAACCGCGGCAGCCACTTCTACCTCGCCCTCTACTGGGCGCAGGCCCTGGCGGCCCAGGACACCGACGCCGAGCTCAAGGAGCGCTTCACCCAGGTCGCCGCCGACCTCGGTGACAACGAGGCGAAGATCAACGAGGAGCTCATCGGCGCGCAGGGCTCGCCGGTCGACCTCGGTGGCTACTACAAGCCGGACGCCGACAAGGCCTCGGCCGCGATGCGCCCGAGCGCGACGCTCAACGCGATCATCGACGCGCTCTGACCGAGCCCGTCCCCACGAAGGGGGGAGGCCGCACCTGACACCGGTGCGGCCTCCCCCCTTCGTCGTGCTGAGCCGACTCGTCATGCGGACGTGACCGGTGCTCCCTAGGCTCGTCCGTGACGGCCACGGGGGCCGCCACCGACGTCAGGAGCACTGGTCATGCAGCACTCACTCGTCCACCGACTCGGCGCCGAGTTCCTCGGCACCTTCTGGCTCGTCCTCGGGGGCTGCGGCTCCGCGATCTTCGCCGCCCAGCACGTCGTCGACGGCAAGGACTCCGGGCTGGGCATCGGCTTCGTCGGTGTCGCCCTCGCCTTCGGCCTGACCGTGCTGACGATGGCCTACGCCGTCGGGCACGTCTCCGGGGGGCACTTCAACCCCGCGGTGACCATCGGTCTGGCGACCGGACGGCGCTTCGAGTGGAAGGACGTGCCGGCCTACGTCATCACGCAGGTCGTCGCGGGTCTCGTCGCCGGTGGCGTCCTCTACGCCGTCGCGAGGGGCAAGGACGGCTTCGACGCCGGCGCCGGCTTCGCGGCCAACGGCTATGCCGACCACTCCCCCGGCGGCTACACCCTCGCCGCGGTCCTCATCGCCGAGGTCGTGCTCACCGCCTTCTTCCTCTACATCATTCTCGGGGCCACGGACGACCGCGCGCCCGTGGGCTTCGCGCCGATCGCCATCGGTCTCGGGCTGACCCTCATCCACCTCATCTCGATCCCGATCAGCAACACCTCGGTCAACCCCGCGCGCTCGACGGCCGTCGCCTTCTTCCAGGACGGCGCCGCGGGTCAGCTGTGGGCCTTCTGGGTCGCCCCGATCATCGGGGCCGCGATCGCCGGCGCGACCTATGCCGTCATCACCGGCGTCAACCGCGCCGACCTCGACGTCGAGGGAGTCTGACCGGACCATCCGCTGCAGGCGGCGGCACCGAATCCCGTCCATGAGCTCTCGGTCCGCACTCCCCGCCGCCTGCGGAGTCCTCGCGGCAGGCCTCGGCACGGCCGCCGCCCACCTCGTCGCGGCCCTCGTCTCGCCGCCCTCCTCCCCCGTGCTCGCCGTCGGCAGCCAGGTGATCGACGCGACGCCGACGCCGGTCAAGGAGTGGGCGGTCGGCACCTTCGGCACCGCGGACAAGCCGATTCTCATCGGCTCGGTCGCGGTCGTCGCGCTGCTGCTCGCGGCCGTCGCGGGGGCCGTCCGGCCGCGCTCCCGCCTCGTCTCGACCCTGCTGCTCCTGCTGCTCACCGGGCTCGCCGGCGCCGCGGCCGTGCTCCGGCCCAGCGCCGACCCCCTCGCCTGGCTGCCCGCCGTGGTCGCCGCCGTGGTCGGCGTGCTCACCCTCGACCTGCTCGTCGCGCGGGTGCTGCCCTCCGGCTCCGCCCACGCCGACCCCTCGCAGCCGACCCGCCGCCGGGTCGTCGCCCTCGGCGGCACCGGCGCGGCGGCCCTGCTCATCGGCGGTTCCGGCCAGGCCCTCATCGGCCGCTCCACGCCCCCGACCCTGACCCTGCCCGAGCCGGCCCGGCCCCTACCACCCCTGCCGAAGGGGGTCGAGGTCGGCACGGCGGGGATCTCCCCCTTCGTCACCCCCAATGCCGACTTCTACCGGATCGACACCGCGCTGCTCGCCCCGCGCGTCGACCCCGGCGAGTGGTCGCTGACGATCGACGGCGACGTGCCGCGCGAGGTCACCCTCGACATCGACGAGCTGCTCGCGACGCCCATGGTCGAGCGCGACATCACGCTCAACTGCGTCTCCAACGAGGTGGGCGGCCCCTACATCGGCACCGCCCGGTGGCTCGGGGTGCCCACCCGCGAGCTGCTCGCCCGCGCCGGTATCGACCGCGACCCGAGGGATCCCGATCTGCAGGTGCTGTCGACGTCGACCGACGGCATGACGATCTCCACCCCGCTGTCCGCGCTGCTCGACGGCCGCGACGCGCTCGTCGCCGTCGGCATGAACGGCGCTCCCCTCCCCCGTGAGCACGGCTTCCCGGCTCGCCTCGTCACCCCGGGGCTCTACGGCTTCGTCGGTGCCACGAAGTGGCTCACCCGCATGACCGTCACCCGCTACGACGCGGCGAGCGCCTACTGGACCGACCGCGACTGGGCGACCGACGGCCGGGTGCGCACCCAGGCGCGGATCGACACCCCGCGGGCGCTGCGCCGCATCGGCCCCGGGCGCACCGTCATCGGGGGCGTTGCCTGGGCGCAGCGACGGGGCATCTCACGCGTCGAGGTGCGCATCGACGACGGCGACTGGCAGCGCGCCACCCTCGGCACCGAGGCCGACGTCGACTGCTGGCGCCAGTGGTTCCTGCCGTGGGACGCCACCCCCGGTCGGCACGACCTCACCGTGCGCGCCACCGACGGCACCGGCGAGGTGCAGACCCGTCAGGAGGCCACCCCCTTCCCCGCGGGCGCCACCGGCTGGCACTCGATCGCCGTGACCGTGACGGACTGACCCATCCGCACGCCCGACGGCTCCGAATCCCTTGTCGCACAGCCACCCACGATGACCGGAGGCACGACATGTCCCGCATGACCACGACCCGCACCGTCGCCCTGCTCGCCGCAGCCGCGCTCCCCTTCGCCCTGACCGCCTGCGGTGACGACGGCTCGGACGCCGGGGGCTCGGCCTCCTCGTCCACGAGCTCGAAGTCGATGGGGTCCGACGACTCGATGTCCTCGTCCACCGACTCCATGGAGGCGGACGCTCCCTTCGGCGAAGGCTGCGAATCCGTGCCCACCGACGGCAAGGGCTCCTTCGACGGCATGTCGACCGACCCCGTCGCCACGGCCGCGAGCAACAACCCGCTGCTCAAGACCCTCGTCAAGGCCGTGACCGAGGCCGACCTGGCCAAGACCCTCAACTCGGCCGAGGACATCACCGTCTTCGCCCCGACCGACGACGCCTTCGCTGCGATGGACCAGGCCACCCTCGACAAGGCGATGGGCGACCCCAAGGGCCTGCTGACGACCGTGCTCACCCACCACGTCGTCGAGGGCCGCCTGACCCCCGAGGACCTCGCCGGCACCCACGAGACGCTCGCCGGCGACAAGCTCACCGTCAAGGGCTCTGGCGAGGACTTCACCGTCGGCAAGGCATCGGTGATCTGCGGCAACGTCCAGACCGCCAATGCCACGGTCTACATCGTCGACTCGGTGCTCCTGCCGACGGCGAAGTGACCTGACGCGTCATCATGGACCTCGTGCCCCCTCCTCGTGAGCAGGATCCCCCGGACGCCCCCACGGGCGCCCGCGGGGAGTCCGGCCGCGGGGGCGACCAGCTCGCCCACCGCCTCAAGCAGGTGGCGAAGGGGGACGAGGCCGCCTTCGCCGCCGTCTACGACGAGACGGCACCGCGCCTGCATGGTCTCGTGCTGCGGATCCTGCGCAACCCGGCGCAGTCCGAGGAGGTCACCCAGGAGGTCTTCCTCGAGGTGTGGCGCCGGGCGAGCCACTTCGACCCGCAGCGCGGGTCGGCGATCGGCTGGCTGCTCACCATGGCCCACCGACGCGCGGTCGACCGGGTGCGCTCGAGCCAGGCGTCCGTCGTGCGCGACGACGGGTGGCACGCCCGCTCGCGGGAGGTCGACTTCGACACCACGGCGGAGCACGCGACCGCCCGCATCGAGGCCGCCCGCGTGCGGGCGGCCCTCGAGGGCCTGACCGAGGTCCAGCGCGAGGCCGTGAGCCTGGCCTACCTCGGCGGCTACACCCACACCGAGGTCGCCGGTCTCCTCGACCTGCCCCTCGGCACCGCCAAGACACGTATTCGCGACGGACTCATCCGTCTGAGGGACCAGCTGGGAGTGACCCCATGAGCGACGACCTGCACAGCCTCTCCGGGGCCTACGTCCTCGACGCCCTCGACGAGGGCGAGCGCGCCGACTTCGAGGAGCACCTCGCCCGCTGCGCGACCTGCCGCGACGAGGTCGACTCCTTCGGCACGGTCCCGCCCCTGCTCGCCGAGACCGTCGCCGTCACGCCGCCGCCCGCGCTGCGGGCCGAGGTGCTGCGGCAGGCGGCGCAGACCCGGCAGGACCCCCCGCCGGTGGCTGACGACCGACAGGACGACGGCCGGCGGCACGACGACCTGCAGGACGGCGAGCGGACGCACTCCGGCCGTGACGACGAGGCACGGGTGCTCCCCCTTCGTCAGCGGGCGAGGCGACGCTGGGTCGGCCTGGCCGCGGCCGCCGCCCTCGTCGTCGGTGGCGGGGTCACTTGGCAGGTCGTCGACCGGGCCACGACGAGCATCTCCGAAGAAGTCATGGCCGCCCCCGACGCCCACGGCGAGCAGGTGACCGCGACCGACGGCGGCACCGTGCGGGTCGTGCGCTCGGAGCGCATGGGCAAGGCGGTGCTGCAGGTGACCGGCCTGGCCGACCCCGGCAGCGGTCGCGCCTACCAGGCTTGGCTGCAGGACGCCTCAGGCGCGATGACCTCCGCCGGCATGGTCCCGGGCACCGACGGCGAGATGCTTCTCGAGGGCGACGTCGCCACCGCGAAGGGGGTGGGCCTGAGCATCGAGCCCGCCGACGGATCGCGGCAGCCGACGACGGACCCGGTGGCGCTCGTCGAGCTGGGCTGACGGACACCGCTGACACCGGGTGACCGCCTCGGAGTAGGGTCGATCCCGTACTTGCTCCCCAACCACCGCACGAAGGGGTACGACTTCTCGTGAGCACCACTCCCGTCAAGGTCGCTGTCACCGGCGCCGCCGGCCAGATCGGCTACAGCCTTCTCTTCCGCATCGCCAGCGGGTCGCTCTTCGGCCCGGACACCCCGGTCGAGCTGCGTCTGCTCGAGATCACCCCGGCCCTCAAGGCCCTCGAGGGCGTCGTCATGGAGCTCGACGACTGCGCCTTCCCGACGCTCGCCGGCGTGGAGATCGGCGACGACGCCGAAAAGGTCTTCGACGGTGTCAACCACGCGCTCCTCGTCGGCGCCCGCCCCCGCGGCCCGGGCATGGAGCGCGGTGACCTCCTCGAGGCCAACGGCGGCATCTTCGCCCCGCAGGGCGCGGCGCTCAACAAGGTCGCGGCCGACGACGTCCACGTGACGATCACGGGCAACCCGGCCAACACGAACGCCCTCATCGCGATGAACAACGCACCCGACATCCCGCGCGAGCGCTTCAGCGCGCTGACGCGTCTGGACCACAACCGCGCGATCAGCCAGCTGTCGGCCAAGCTCGACGTGCCGGTCACCGAGATCAAGAAGATGACGATCTGGGGCAACCACTCCGCGACCCAGTACCCCGACCTCTTCCACGCCGAGGTCTCCGGCAAGAACGCCGCCGAGGCCGTGGGCGACCAGGAGTGGCTGGAGAACACCTTCATCCCGACCGTCGCCAAGCGCGGCGCCGCGATCATCGAGGCGCGTGGCGCCTCCTCCGCCGCCTCCGCCGCGTCGGCCACCGTCGACCACGCCCGTGACTGGGCGCTCGGCACCCCCGAGGGTGACTGGGTGTCGATGTCGGTCTGCTCCGACGGCTCCTACGGCGTCCCGGAGGGCCTCATCTCCTCCTTCCCCGTCACCGTCAAGGACGGCGCTTGGGAGATCGTCCAGGGCCTCGAGATCGACGACTTCTCGCGCGCCAAGATCGACGCATCGGTCGCCGAGCTCGCCGAGGAGCGCGACGCCGTCACCAAGCTCGGCCTCATCAAGGGCTGACGCCAGCACCCGCTCGGTGTCGATGTATCAGGGTGAGTCCTGACGCACCCTGATACATCGACCCAGAGCACGAAGGGGGCCCGCCGCACCAGATAGTGCGACGGGCCCCCTTCGTGCTGTCGTCAGTGGCGACGGGCGGCGTTGCGCAGACCCACCGTCACGACGGCGCCACCGGCACCGAGCAGGGCGGCGACTCCGAGGCCGGCCAGCAGGTTGTTGCCACCGTCGGCGCCGAGGCCGTCGGTCTGGACGACGCCCGGGGTCGACGGGCCGTTGGGCTCGTCGACCGGCGGCACCGGGGTGTCGGTCGTCGTGGTGACCGTGGGCTGGGTCGGCTCCGTGGGCTCGGTCGGCTCGGTCGGCTCCGTGGGCTCGGTCGGCTCCGTCGGCTCCGTGGGCTCGGTCGGCTCGGTCGGCTCCGTGGGCTCGGTCGGCTCCGTCGGCTCGGTCGGTTCGGTCGGCTCGGTCGGCTCCGTCGGCTCCGTCGGTGCCTCGCACTGCGACGCCTCTACATCGACCGTCGTCTTGCCGTCGGCGTCGACCTCCCAGTTGTCGTTCCAGTTCTGGCCCGGGAAGGCGTGGTCGCCGTCCTGGTCGGTGTAGGTGAAGGGCGGGATGACGTCGGCGGTGTGACCGTTGTCGTAGTACTCGTGCGCCTTGAAGTCCCAGTTGGCGTGGCCGCGCACGCCCCCGGTCTCCGCCGGGGAGATGACGATGAAGCCGTTGCCGTTGTCGTCGGGGGTGCCCGTGGCGTGGCAGAGGGTGATGTGCTCGGCCGGTGCCGCCGAGGCGGCCGAGACGACGAAGAAGCTGCCTCCCAGGGCCAGGCCGGCGGCCAGGCCCGCCGAGGCGGCGGTGCGGGTGCTCATACGTTCAGACATGCGGTTCCTCCCCGTGGTTGCGTGACCACGTACGGCGAGG
The DNA here is from genome assembly GCF_024362365.1 of Janibacter sp. CX7. Taxonomy (NCBI): domain Bacteria; kingdom Bacillati; phylum Actinomycetota; class Actinomycetes; order Micrococcales; family Intrasporangiaceae; genus Janibacter; species Janibacter sp. CX7. The sequence continues at coordinate 2,408,879 of NZ_CP101464.1, forward strand.
GCGGCCCCCACCGCGCACACGTGCTCCTGCGGGGCGGATGTGCACGTGCCCTGTCCCAGAACCCCCCTTGGGAACCGGTACCCCGACCCACCGAACTTACTGTTCCGTGACTCGGAGCACACCAGATGCTGACGAAGTGGCAGGCAATTGCCGGTTGGCTGCCGGTCGGTCCCGGCCCGCACCCCAGCCGACACAGGTCGGCGGCCGCCCCCGATGGGGACGGCCGCCGGACGAAGGGGTCGGAGCCCCCGAGGATCAGCGCGCGGTGAGGTCGAGGGTGAAGCCCGAGACGAGCACCGCGGCGCCCAGGACGACGAGGGTGATGACGTCGACGAGTGGGCCGCGCACGGCGATGCCCCCCATCGTCGAACCGCGGACGGTCAGGCGCAGCGCGGCCGCGAGCAGCAGGCTCCCCCCGAGGCAGAGGGTCGCCCTCAGCACGTGGTCGGTCGCGAGGAAGAGCATCGCGACGGCGACCCCGGCCGCCACGACCCACCACGCGGCGAGCGCGGGGACGTCGAGGGGCGGCCTGGCCGGGACCGTCGGCTGCTCGGGCTCGCTCATCGCAGCTGCTGCTCCGCGGCCTCGACGACATTGGTCAGCAACATCGCGCGGGTCATCGGGCCGACGCCCCCGGGGTTGGGGCTGATCCACCCGGCGACCTCGGCGACGTCGTCGGCCACGTCGCCGGCGATCTTGCCGTCGACGCGGCTGACGCCCACGTCGAGGACCGCCGCGCCCGGCTTGACCATGTCGGCCGTGATGATGCCCGGCACACCGGCCGCGGCGACGACGATGTCGGCCTGGCGCACCTCGGCCGCGAGGTCACGCGTGCCGGTGTGGCACGAGATGACCGTGGCATTTTCGCTGCGGCGGGTGAGGATCAGGCTCAGCGGACGCCCGACGGTGATCCCGCGCCCGACGACCGCGACGCGCGCGCCGGCGATCTGCACGTCGTGGCGGCGCAGCAGCTCGATGCAGCCCATCGGCGTGCACGGCAGCGGGGCCGGCTTGCCGAGCACGAGCCACCCGAGGTTGGTCGGGTGCAGCCCGTCGACGTCCTTGGCCGGGTCGACCGCCGAGAGGATCGCATTTTCGTCCAGGCCGGTCGGCTGCTGCACGAGGAAGCCGGTGCACGCCGGGTCGTCGTTGAGGCCACGCACGACGTCGAGGACCTCCTCGAGCGTCGAGGTCCCGGGCAGGTCCCGCCGGATGCTCGTGATGCCGATCTCGGCGCAGTCCTTGTGCTTCGCGGCGACGTACCAGGAGCTCCCCGGGTCGTCGCCGACGAGCACGGTGCCCAGGCCCGGCGTGATGCCCTGCTCCTTGAGGGCCGCCACGCGAGCGGCCAGCTCCTGCTTGATCGACGCGAGCGCCGCCTTGCCGTCGAGGATCTGTGCGGTCATGAGGTCATCCTTCCGTCTCGTCGGCCGGGCCGGTCAGTGGGCGAAGTGGCGGGTGCCGGTGAAGTACATCGTGATGCCGGCGGCCTGCGCCGCGGCGACGACCTCGTCGTCGCGCACCGACCCACCAGGGGCGACGACGGCGCTGACGCCGGCGTCGAGCAGCACCTGCAGCCCGTCGGCGAAGGGGAAGAAGGCGTCCGAGGCCGCGACGGCCCCCTTCGCCCGCTCCTCGCCGGCCCGGCTCACCGCGAGGTGGCAGGAGTCGACGCGGTTGACCTGGCCCATGCCGATGCCGACCGAGCCCTGGTCCTTGGCCAGGAGGATCGCATTGGACTTCGTCGCGCGGACCGCGCGCCAGGCGAAGGCGAGGTCGGCGAGGGTTGCCTCGTCGGCCGCCTCACCCGTCACGAGCGCCCAGGCGCTCGGGTCGTCGCCGTGGCCCTGGGTGGGCTTGTCGTCCCCCTTCGCCTCGACCACGCCGTCGATGGCGTCGCGCTGCTGCACGAGCAGGCCACCGGAGACCGGCCGGGTCTCGACGCCGCCCGGGGCGGGCGTCGCGGCCTTGAGCAGGCGACGGTTCTTCTTCTCGCGGAGGATCTCAAGGGCGTCGGCGTCGAAGTCGGGCGCGACGACGACTTCGGAGAAGGTGTCGTTGAGGGCACGGGCCATGGCCGCGGTCACCGGACGGTTGGTCGCGACGATGCCGCCGTAGGCGGAGACGGGGTCGCAGGCGTGGGCGCGCTCGTAGGCGACCTCGATGCTCTCCCCCACCGCGATGCCGCACGGGTTGGCGTGCTTGATGATCGCGACGGTCGGCTGGTCGCCGTGGTCGTGGGCGGCGCGCAGCGCGGCGTCACCGTCGATGTAGTTGTTGTACGACATCTCCTTGCCGTGCAGCTGCTCGGCACCGGCGATGCCGCCGCCGGCCTCGGTGACGTAGAGCGCGGCCGACTGGTGCGGGTTCTCGCCGTAGCGCAGGCCCGACTTCTTGACATAGGTGCCGCCGACCCAGCCGGGGAAGGGCGTCTCATCGCTCGGGCTGACCACCGAGCCCATCCACGAGGCGACGGCCACGTCGTAGGTCGCCGTGTGGACGAAGGCATCGGTCGCCAGGCGCTGACGCTGCGCGAGGGTGAGGCCGCCACCGCGCACCGACTCGAGGACGTCGCCGTAGGTCGAGGGGTCGGTGACGATGGCGACGGAGGCGTGGTTCTTCGCCGCGGCGCGCACCATCGTCGGGCCGCCGATGTCGATCTTCTCGATGCAGTCCTGGATGCCGGCACCGGAGGCGACGGTGTCGGCGAAGGGGTAGAGGTTGACGACGACGAGGTCGAAGGGGGCGACCTCCAGCTCCTCGAGCTGGCGCACGTGGTCGGGCAGGCGGGTGTCGGCGAGGATGCCGGCGTGGACGCGCGGGTGCAGCGTCTTGACCCGGCCGTCGAGGCACTCGGGGAAGCCGGTGAGGTCCTCGACCTTGGTCACGGGCAGGCCGAGACCGGCGATCGTCGCGGCGGAGCCGCCGGTGGAGACGAGCTCGACACCCGCGTCGGCGAGGCCACGGACGAGGTCCTCCAGGCCGGTCTTGTCGTAGACGGAGACGAGGGCACGGCGGACGGGACGACGGTCTGACACAGGTACTCCTGGAGATCTGCTGCGGTGCGGCGGGTGCACCCAGGCGGGCGATGCACCCCGACTCTCACTCCCCGGTGGTGATCCACCTTCGCCAGTCGTGTGGTCCCGAGTCTAGGGCCTCAGCCGACGTGCACCCGACGGCCCTCGACGCGCCAGCCGCCGGAGGCCATCGCGGTGACGACGTCGACGAGCATCTCCCGCTCGACGACCTTGATCCGCTCGTGGAGGCTCGCCTCGGTGTCGTCGGGAGCGATGGCGACGGTGCGCTGCTCGATGATCGGGCCGGTGTCGACGCCGGCGTCGACGAGGTGGGCGGTCGACCCGGTGACGGTCACGCCGTAGGCCAGGGCGTCACGCACGCCGTGCGCGCCCGGGAAGGCCGGCAGCAGCGCCGGGTGCGTGTTGACGAAGGTCGCGGCGGCGAGCGCCTGCGGGCCGAGGATCTTCATGAACCCGGCGGTGACGACGAGGCCAGGCGCGTGCTCGGCGATGCGGGCGGCGAGCGCCGCGTCCCAGGCGCCTCGGTCGGCGTGGTCGCGCACCGCCTCGACGAAGGTCGCCACCCCGGCGGCGCGCGCCCGCTCGAGGCCGACGCACTCCTGGTCGGCGCCGACGGCGACGACCTGCGCGGGCAGGGTGCCGGCGGTCTGGGCGTCGAGCAGGGCCTGCAGGAGGGTGCCGGAGCCGGAGACGAGGACGACGAGACGAAGGGGGGCGCTCACCCCGCGAGTCTAGGTCGCGTGGGCGAGCGCCCCTCGTCCTGCTCCGGCGAGCGTCACCAGGTGGTGTAGGAGGAGTCGTTGATCCGGAAGCCGTGGTCGCCGACCCGGCAGGTCACGCCCGTCGGCCGGCTCTCGCAGCGCGTCATGCTCACGCCGACGCTGTAGTTGTAGGGCAGGATCGCCTCGTCGTTGGCGGTGGCGCCCAGCTCGGGGGTCCACCAGCGGGCCTCCTGGGCCTGCGCGGTCGACTGCACCGCGGTGACATCGCTGACGCAGTTGGGTCGGGCGCCCTTGGTGTCGACGATCATGCTGCCGCCCATGTCGAACTCGCAGTCGTCCTTGAGCTCCTGCGGCACGGGCAGGCTGCCGGAGCGCAGGTCGCAGCGGGCGAACTCGTTGGTACCCATGGCGTAGTAGGTGCAGGCGATCTTGCCGCTCGGCGTGACGAAGCCCGCCTGGGAGGTCTTGTGCCCGAGGCGGTTGGCACCCGGGATCTCGGGCTCGCCCGGGCCCCCGGTCGACGGGGTGCTCCCGGCCGGGGTCTGCGTGCCGGTCTCGCTCTCCTCGCCGGGCGCGGCCGACGCGGTGGTGCTGCTCGGAGCGCTGGCGTCCGGCGCCGCGGGCGAGGTGGTGCTCGCCGGCGCGGCCGTCTCGGTCGTCGTCGACGAGGTCGTCGTCTGCGAGCTGTGGGTCACCGTCGTCTGCGAGGGCTGGTCCCCGGCGCCCTCGGCCCCGCCGCCGCAGGCGGCGAGCGAGAGCGCGGCGAAGACGCTGGCCGCGGCGGTCATGATCGGTCGGGTCGTGCGGTTCATCGGAGTGTCCCCTGTCTCTGCGGCACCCCCTGCGGGGCCGCTCACCCCACCAGACGGTCGTCGCCGCCGTCCGGTTGCATCACGGGTCGGTCACGAGCCAACCCCTGGGGTGTGCGAAGCGGCGGACCACGAACCCTGCACAACCCTAGGGTTTTGCGAAGTTTCGGGCCGCCAACCCTGCAAAACCCTGGGGTTATGCAGGGTTGCGGACCACCAACCCTGCCGACCCTTGGGGCGATGCGCGGCAGAGTCGGTCAGCCGTCGACGCGGGCCTGACCCGCCAGCGCGAAGGGGGGTCCGCTCAGCGGCGCAGCTGCCACCAGTCGCGGGCGGCGACGGCGAGGGCGCCGAGGGCGAGCTCGACGAGGAGCGCGAGCAGCAGCGGCAGCCCCGGGGCGCCGATGTCGCTCAGGCGCACCGCGCCGATCGACCCGCCGCCCAGGGCGTCGAGCAGGACGACACCGAGGGCGGCGACGACGACCGCGGCGAGCACGGCGGCGAGCTTGGTCTGGGTGGGCGCCAGGCGCGGCACCTCGGCGAGGGCCCAGCGACCGACGAGCCCGCCGACGAGCAGGGGCAGCAGCACGAGCAGGTGGGTCACCCACGGCAGATCGCCCGGCTGCGGCTGGGCGGCGAGCACCGGCACCATCGGCAGCAAGCCGGTCTCCGCCCCCGACCACGTCGTCATCGCCCCGCCCGTCGTCGCGAAGCCGGGCCCCGCAGCGAGGGACAGCGCCCAGATGCCGAGGTTGGGCAGCAGCCCGATCTGGAGGACGACGAGCAGCAGCCCGCCGAAGATCCCGGCGTCGAGCTCGGACTGGATGTGCGCCACCCGGCCGATGTGGATGAGGGTCGCGACGACGACGAGAGCCGCGCCGAGCACGAGGAGGGCAGCCGCCCCCTTCGCCCCGGGAAGCAGGCCACGCCGCAGCGACAGCGGCGCCTGGTCCCAGCGCTCGAGGAGCGGCTCGGGCAGGCCGTGCGCCAGCGCCAGGCCGAGGGCCGGGAGGGCGACGAGGGGCAGCAGCAGGCTGAGCCAGCCGGGGCCGACCGGCGAGAGCAGCCCGAGCAGGGCCACGAGGAGGCCGACGCCGGCGTAGCCGCCAAGCCAGGCGCCCTGCAGCCGCAGGTCCGGGGCCTCGGGCAGCAGGCGGCGAGCGCCGGTGCGGGCCGTGAGGACGAGCAGCAGCGGGCCGAGCAGCGGCGTGAGCGCGAGGACGCCCTCACCGATGTGCAGGCGAGCACCGCCGAGGACGAGCCACAGGAGGCTGCCGGCCCCGAGCACCTCTCCCACGCCGGCAGAGGCCCGCGGGACGGCGAGGCCCGCGAGGAGGACGAGCACGACGGTGACGCACCAGCCGGCGAGCGCGGTCGCCGCGCCGCCGCCCAGAGCCCGCACGTCGGGGCGTCGGGCGGTAGCGTCTTCCCCGGTCGTGGCCGACCGGATCATCTCGATCACCGTCACGCCCCCATCGTCACCGACGACGCGGGGCCGGTGGTGGAGGCAAGCCGGGGGTCACGAAAAGATTTCGGGATCGGGGGCAACCGAGTGCCCCCTTGACGCGTCTGGAGGGGTGAATGAAGGGAGGCAACGCCTCGGCGGAGGCCGAGTTCGACGACTTCTACCGCTCCACGGCACAGCGCGTGGTCCACCTCGTCTACGCATCGACGGGTGACCTCGAGCTGGCGCGGGACTCCACCCAGGAGGCCTTCGCCAGGGCGTGGCAGCGGTGGGACCAGGTCCGCGCCACGGACGAGCCGGGCGCCTGGGTTCGAACCGTGGCCAGACGCATCGCGATCTCTGCATGGCGCAAGGACACCAACCGGTCGAAGGCGATGGAACGCCACGGCGAGACCCCGGCACCAGCCGGTCCCACGGAGGACCGGGTGGCGGTGGTCGCTGCCCTGCGGACCCTCGGCCCCGACGTGCGCGAGACGCTCGCGCTCCACTACCTCACCGACATGTCGGTCGAGGAGATCTCCCGACAGACCGGCACCCCGCCGGGCACCATCAAGGCGCGCCTGCACCGCGGGCGCGCGCAGCTCGCCAAGATCCTCGCCGACAAGGAGGCCCACGATGACTGATCGTCACGACCCCACGTGGGACCCCGAGGACGACGAGCTCGTGCGGGCTGCCCTCATGTCGCTCATGGACGACGTGCGCTCCGAGCCGCTGCCGGAGCCGGCCTTCGTCCGCGCCCGCGCCGAGGGCCGTGACGGCGAGCGCCTCACCGGCGGCACCGTCGTGCCGCTGTCCTCGCGTCGTCGCCGCGTCCTCGGCGCGATCGCCGGTGTCGCAGCCGCCGCGGTCGTCGCCACCTCCGTCGCCCTCGTCGTCCGCGACCAGCAGGGCACGGGCACGGCTCCCGCCGGGACGACCACCGTGACCAGCCAGGAGCCGATCCGGATGCTCGGCTCGCGCGACTGGTCCGGCGCGCTCGGGCTCGACGTGACGAGCACCGAGGGAAGCACCGACCCGCAGGGTCAGTGCTTCGAGACGCCCACGACCGGCAGCTGGGACCGCAGCACCGCGACCCTCGCCGGGGGCACCGTCGTCGCCGGCCAGTGGATCGGCACGGCCGACGGCGCCGCGGCGCCGACCGAGGCCGTCGACGAGGCCGTCACCCGGTGCGAGGGCACCTACCACGTCACCCAGACGATCACCCGGCCGAAGTCCGAGGACGTGCGCTACCGCTTCTGGCACCTCTCCGACGACGCCGGCGCGACCTACTGGTGGATCGAGGCCACACGGGGCAGCTCGCTCACCTACATGTCGGTCGCCGAGGTCGAGGGCATGACCTACACGGTCGACGAGATGGAGCGGGTGGCCGACACCGCGCTCGGCCGGGCCGAGGTCGCGACCGACTCGCCGGCCACGTCGACGCCCTGATCGTGCAGACAGCGCCGACCCGGGAGCAGGGGGGATCGACCGGGTCGGCGCTGCGAGTGACAGGTTAGGGCCGCCGCGCGAGCGGCGGTAGCCCCCGGCCCTCACGGTGCGGGTGTGGTGTGCGTCACCCACCCGCACCGGGGTGTCTCACCCGCGCAGGCCGCGCAGGATCCGGGCCGTCGAGACGGCTGCCTCCGCGGCCTCGCGTCCCTTGTCCTCGCGCGAGCCGGGCAGGCCCGCGCGGTCGAGCGCCTGGGCGTCGTCGTCGCAGGTCAGCAGGCCGAATCCCACGGGCGTGCCCGAGTCGATCGCGACCCGGGAGAGCCCGTCGGTCGCGGCGGCGCACACGTAGTCGAAGTGCGGGGTCCCGCCACGGATGACGACGCCGAGGGCGATGACCGCGTCGTGCGTGCGGGCCAGCTCGGCGGCGACGACCGGCAGCTCGAAGCTCCCCGGCACGCGCACGAGCGTCGGCTCGATGCCCGCCTCCGCGAGGGCGCCCTGCGCCCCGGCGACCAGGCCGTCCATCACCTGCGTGTGCCAGCTCGACGCGACCACCGCGACGCTCAGGTCGGCGGCGTCGCCGAGGTCGATCCGTGGTGCTCCGTGCCCGCTCATCGGGTGCTCCCTTCGTCGTGGGTCTCCGGCAGCCACGGGAGGTCGTGACCCATCCGGTCGCGCTTGGTGCGCAGGTAGTGGAGGTTGTCGCTGGTGATGCTCGGCGGCAACGGCTCCCGGCCGCACACCTCGATGCCGAGCGAGGTGAGCGCCTCGACCTTCGCCGGGTTGTTGCTCAGCAGGCGCACGGTGCCGAGCCCGAGGTCGCGCAGCACCTGGGCGGCGTGCGTGTAGTCCCGCGCGTCGACGGGCAGGCCGAGCTCGGAGTTGGCGTCGACGGTGTCGGCGCCGGCGTCCTGGGCGGCGTAGGCGCGCAGCTTGTCGACGAGCCCGATGCCGCGACCCTCGTGGCCGCGGACGTAGACGATGACGCCGGCCCCGGCCCGCACGACGGCCGACTGGGCCGCCTCGAGCTGCGGGCCGCAGTCGCAGCGCTTGGAGCCGAAGACGTCTCCGGTCAGGCACTCGCTGTGCACCCGCACGAGGGGGGTGCCCTCGCTGATGTCGCCGTGGACGAGCGCGATGTGCTCGCTGCCGTCGACACCGCTGCGGTAGCCGTGGGCGGTGAACTCACCGTGCGCCGTGGGCAGCCGCGTCGAGACGACCCGCTCGACGAGCGACTCGGTGCGTCGGCGCAGGTCGACGAGGTCGGCGATGCTCACCAGCGGCCAGCCGCGCTCGTCGGCGAGCCGGCGCAGCTGCGGCAGCCGCGACATCGAGCCGTCCTCCTCGACGACCTCGCAGATGACGCCGGCGGGGCGGCGGCCGGCGAGCCGGCAGAGGTCGACGGCCGCCTCGGTGTGCCCGCGCCGCACGAGCACTCCCCCGTCACGCGCCCGCAGGGGGAAGACATGGCCCGGGCGGGCGAGGTCGTGCCGGCCGGTGCCCGGGTCGGCGAGCAGCCGCGCCGTGCGGGCCCGGTCGGCGGCGCTGATGCCGGTCGTCACGCCCTCGCGGGCGTCGACGGAGATCGTGTAGGCGGTGCCCTTGGCGTCCTCGTTGATCGCCGTCATCGGCGGCAGCGCGAGACGGTCGAGGTCCTCACCGGTCATCGCGACGCAGATGACGCCGCTGCCCAGGCGCACGGTCGCGCCCATGACCTCGTCGGTCGCCGCGTCGGCGGCGAAGATGATGTCACCCTCATTTTCCCGGTCGGCGTCGTCGACGACGAGCACCGGCTGGCCGGCGGCGATCGCCTCGATCGCCGTCTCGATCGGGTCGAGCAGGGTCTCGTCGTGGCTCATGACTGCTCCTTGGTCCCCAGCGCGAGCGTGCGCTGGACGTACTTGCCGAGGATGTCCACCTCGACGTTGACCCGGTCGCCGACGCCCTTGCGGCCCAGGGTCGTCAGCTCCATCGTCGTCGGGATCAGCGCGACCTCGACGTGCTCGTCGCCGACGGCGCTGAGGGTCAGGCTCACCCCGTCGAGGCAGATCGATCCCTTCTCGACGACGAAGGGAGCCAGCTCGGGTGCGAGCGAGAGCCGCACCTCCTCCCAGCGGTCGCCGGGGCGGCGCTCGAGGATCGTCGCGGTGCCGTCGACGTGGCCCTGCACGAGGTGCCCGTCGAGGCGGGCACCGAGGACCATCGCCCGCTCGAGGTTGACCGCGTCGCCGACGGCGAGGTCGCCGAGGACGGTGCGGCGCAGGCTCTCGGCCATGACGTCGAAGGTGACGACTCCCCCCTTCGCCTCGCGGTCGGTGACGGTGAGGCAGGCGCCGTTGACGGCGATCGACGCGCCGTGGGCGGGGTCGACCGTCGTGACGGTGCCCCGGACGGTGATGCGGCTCGAGTCGGAGCCCGGCTCGATGGCGACCACCTCCCCGAGCTCCTCGATGATCCCGGTGAACATCAGCGCTCCCTCCTCACGGTGGCGGTGACGGCGACGTCGTCGCCGAGGCGGGCGACGTCGGTGGTGGTGAGGCGCAGCGCCTCGGGCATGGTGGTGATCCCCGCGTCGGCGAGGACCGGCGAGCCGGCCCCGAGCAGGGCGGGGGCGATGTGGGCGACGACCTCGTCGACGAGGTCGGCCGCGACGGCCGAGGCCGCGAGGTGGGCGCCGCCCTCGAGGAGCACGGAGTGCACCCCGCGGGCGTGCAGCGCGGCCAGCAGGACCGCGAGGTCGAGGCCCCGCTCCCCCGCCGGCACAGCGAGGACGTCGACGCCGGCGTCGGTGAGCCGGGCGGCGTCGGTGCCTTCGGCGACGACGACGAGCGTCGGGGCGACGTCGTCGAGGACCCGGGCGGTCAGCGGCACCTCGGCGCGCGGGTCGAGCACGACGCGCAGCGGCTGGGTGACGTCGTCGAGGCCACGCACGGCCAGGTGCGGGTCGTCGGCGCGCAGCGTCCCGGCGCCGACGAGCACGGCGTCGCGCTCGGCGCGCAGCCGGTGGACCGCCTCGCGCGCGGTCGGGCCGGTGATCCACCGGCTCGTGCCGTCGGCAGCCGCGGTGCGGCCGTCGAGGGTCGAGGCGAGCTTCCACGTGACCCACGGCCGGCCCGTGGTCACGGCGTGCAGCCAGGCGCGGTTGCCGTGCTCGGCGGCCTCGCGCCCGACGCCTTCGACGACGTCGACGCCCTTGCGGCGCAACAGGTCTGCTCCCCCGCCGGCCGTCTCGGTCGGGTCGGGCACGGCGACGACGACCCGGGTGATGCCGGCCTCGAGCAGCGCGGTCGTGCACGGGCCGGTGCGGCCGGTGTGGCGGCACGGCTCGAGGGTGACGACGGCGGTGCCGCCGCGGGCCGCCTCCCCGGCGTCGGCGAGCGCGACGACCTCGGCGTGCGGGCCTCCGGCGCGGTCGTGCCAACCCTCGCCCACGACGATGCCGGCTGAGTCGAGCACGACGCACCCGACGACGGGGTTGGGGGCGGTGCGGCCGAGGCCGCGCGCGGCGAGCTCGACGGCACGGGCCATCGCCTGCTCGGTGGTCACCTGCTGCTGCATCTGCCTCTCCGTGGTCCGACGCGGACCACGGGGGCGAAGGGAGGCACGCCGATGGCGTGACGACGGCGAGGGCGCACCGGGGTCGCCGGTGACGACCGCAGCCGAAGGACCACCCGGGGAGGGTGACCGCACGGCACGGCCCACGCCGTCGCGTGCTGCCTCCCATCCGGACTTTCACCGTCGGTGCTGGAGTTCCACCAGCTCAACCCGGCCTCGAGAGGACGGGCTCGCGGACTGTCACCGCCGGCTCGGAATTACACCGACCCCGGAGCACGCGTACGACTGACGTCTGTACGAGGACGAGCCTACTCCCGCCCCACTGCACCGGCACCGTGTGTCTCACCACGCGAGGAGGCCCGCACCGCCGGCTGGCGGTGCGGGCCTCGTGGAGGGTTGCGTCAGTTCTTCGCGAAGTAGCGCAGCCGGTCGAGCGAACCGTTCCAGACGTTCTGGTCGATCGGGCTGTCGCTGTACTGCCAGAAGGAGTAGGTGCCCCAGCCCGACGGCAGCGTCCCGGCGCTGCTGGAGTAGCGGGCGATCCACAGCGGCGACTTCGTCGCGAAGGTCGTGTCATGGCCGACGCACTGGTTCCACCAGTAGGTGTTGGTGTAGATCACCGGGTAGCGGCCGGTGCGCGCCTTGTACTGGTTGAGGAAGGAGTTGATCCACGTCTTCATGCTCGCCTGGGTCAGCCCGAAGCAGGTGCTGCCGTAGGGGTTCCACTCGACGTCGAGGGCGCCGGGCAGGGTCTTGCCGTCGGCCGACCAGCCGCCGCCGTGGTCGACGAAGTAGTTGGCCTGGGTGGCGCCGGAGGACTTGTTGGGCAGCGCGAAGTGGTAGCTGCCGCGGATCATCCCGACGTTGTAGGAGCCGTTGTACTGCTGGGCGAAGGAGGGGCTGGTGTAGCCGGTGCCCTCGGTCGCCTTGACGTAGGCGAAGCGCTTGCCGAGGTTCCACTGGGCGGTCCAGTCGACGCTGCCCTGCCAGTTGGACACGTCGATGCCCTTGACGCCCGACGGCGCGGTGACCGCGGTCGTCTCGCTCGTGGCCTTCGACGGGCCGGTCGCCTTCTCCTTCCAGCCCATCTGCGCCTGCCCGGGCTCGGTGATGCCGGCCGCGCGGGCCTCGGGGGTCGGGCGGTCCTGGGTGGGTGCGGCCGAGGCGGTGGCTGCGGACGCGGCGAGGGCGGTGGCGGCGAGCACTGCCGCGGCCACGGTGGTCGTGCGGGGCATGGGGACTCCTGGCGTCGGGGGCGGCCGGCGGGAGATCCGGCCCGCCGGGACGCTAGGCGACGCAGGTGTCCGGCAGCCCACGATCTCCCCCCGGTCCGGTCAGGCCTTCGTCAGGATCTGCCGGGACATGACGAAGGGGAGGGAAGACCTCGCGGTCTCCCCTCCCCTTCATCGTGGGATCGGGCTGGTTACTTGCCCAGGCCCTGCATGATCTCGCGCATGAGGTCGGCCGTCTCGGACGGCGTCTTGCCGACCTTGACGCCGGCGGCCTCGAGGGCCTCCTTCTTGGCGGCAGCCGTGCCCGAGGAGCCGGAGACGATGGCGCCGGCGTGGCCCATGGTCTTGCCCTCCGGGGCGGTGAAGCCCGCGACGTAGCCGACGACCGGCTTCGTGACGTGCTCCTTGATGTAGGCCGCGGCCCGCTCCTCGGCGTCGCCACCGATCTCGCCGATCATGACGATCGCGTCGGTCTCGGGGTCGGCCTCGAAGGCCTCGAGGCAGTCGATGTGCGTCGTACCGATGACCGGGTCGCCACCGATGCCGACGCCCGTGGAGAAGCCGAACTCACGCAGCTCGTACATCATCTGGTAGGTCAGCGTGCCCGACTTGGAGACCAGGCCGATGCGACCGGCGCCGGCGATGTCCGCCGGGATGATGCCGGCATTGGACTTGCCGGGGCTGATCAGGCCGGGGCAGTTGGGGCCGATGAGGCGCGTGGCCTTGCCGACGGAGTAGTTGTAGAACTCCGCGGAGTCCTTGACGGCGATGCCCTCGGTGATGATGACGGCGAGGCCGATCTCGGCGTCGATGGCCTCGACGACGGCGGACTTGGCGAAGGCCGGCGGCACGAAGATGACCGACACGTCGGCGCCGGTCTCCTTGATCGCGTCGGCGACGGAGCCGAAGACGGGGACGGACTGGCCACCCGGGAAGTCGACGCTCTGGCCGGCCTTCTTGGGGTTGACGCCACCCACGACGTTGGTGCCCGAGGCGAGCATGCGCGTCGTGTGCTTCATGCCCTCCGAGCCGGTCATGCCCTGGACGATGACCTTGGAGTCAGCGGTGAGGAAGATTGCCATGTCTGTTTCAGTCGTCCTTTACTTCGCGGCCAGCTCGGCGGCCTTGCGGGCGGCGCCGTCCATGGTGGCCTCGACGGTCACGAGGGGGTGGTTGAACTCGGCGAGGATGCGGCGGCCCTCGTCGACGTTGTTGCCGTCGAGACGCACGACGAGCGGCTTGGTCGCCGAGTCGCCGAGGGTCTTGAGGGCGCCGACGATGCCGTCAGCGACCGCGTCGCACGCGGTGATGCCACCGAAGACGTTGACGAAGACGGACTTGACCTGCTCGTCGCCGAGGATGACATCGAGGCCGTTGGCCATGACCTCGGCCGAGGCGCCGCCACCGATGTCGAGGAAGTTGGCCGGCTTGGCCTTGCCCCCGGTGAAGTCCTCACCGGCGTAGGCGACGACGTCAAGGGTGCTCATGACGAGCCCGGCGCCGTTGCCGATGATGCCGACGTTGCCGTCGAGCTTGACGTAGTTGAGGCCCTTCTCCTTGGCCTTCGCCTCGAGCGGGTCGGCCGCGGCCTTGTCCTCGAGCTCGGCGTGGGCCGGCTGACGGAAGTCGGCGTTGCCGTCGAGGGTGACCTTGCCGTCGAGGGCGACGATGTCGCCCTGCTCGGTCTTGACGAGGGGGTTGACCTCGACGAGGGTCGCGTCCTCGTCGCGGTAGACGACCCACAGCTTCTTGAGGACGTCGGCGATCTTGGCCTGGTCGGCCTCGTCGAAGCCGGCGGCCTGGACGATCTCGGTGGCCTTGGCGTCGTCGATGCCGACGTTGGGGTCGACCGCGATGCGGGCGAGGGCCTCGGGGCGCTCGACGGCGAGCTGCTCGATCTCCATGCCGCCCTCCTTGGAGCACATGGCGAGGTACGTGCGGTTGGCACGGTCGAGCAGGATCGAGAAGTAGTACTCCTCGGCAATCTGGGCGCCCTGGGCGATCATGACCTTGTGGACCGTGTGGCCCTTGATGTCCATGCCCAGGATGGCCTCGGCGTGCGCCTCGGCCTCGTCCACGGTCTTGGCGACCTTGACGCCGCCGGCCTTGCCGCGGCCACCGGTCTTGACCTGGGCCTTGACGACGGTGACACCGCCGCTCTTGGTGCCGATGGTCTCGGCGGCTGCTCGAGCCTCCTGGGGGGTGGTGGCGACGGCGCCGGCAAGAACCGGGACGCCGTGCTTCTCGAACACGTCGCGTGCTTGGTACTCGAAGAGATCCACGAGGGTGATTCCGTCCTCTGCTGTGGTAACGGGGTGCGGGACGAGACTAGCCCCCGGACGAAGGGGGAGCACGCCCGGTCCGCGCACGGCCGGGGTCTCGACCCCGCGCGGCTCCCCCCTTCGCCCTGCCGGAGGAAGTGATTGAGCCTTTGATCACGGACTCGTCACGACGTCTCGCACGGGACACGTGACCGGGGTTACTGTGAAGTCACCATGGCTTCGCAGCAGCCGTACGACGGCACCACGCAGCACGGCAGCTCGGCACCGGCGCCGACGGGCCGGGGCTTCGGCGTGGTCGACCAGGTCCGCTGCCTCGCGACGCGACAGTCGATGGTCTTCGCCGCCGTCGAGCTCGTCTGGGCGACGACGCACTTCTCGCTCTACCCCTTCGGCACCCGCGCCCCGCGGCGTGGGGGCCCGCGCCACGGGTATCGCATCGAGCACCTCAACCCCGTGCAGCGCGGCATGCTCGTCGCCGGCCTCGCCGAGAGCGGGACCCCGATCCTGCTGCTGCACGGCTTCGCCGACAACCACTCGATCTTCACCGTGCTACGCCGCGGCCTCCTGCGTCGAGGCTTCAGCCGGGTCTTCGCCATGAACTACTCCGTGCGCACCAAGGACGTGCGCACCGCGGCCGCCCAGCTGGCCGAGGAGGTCGAGGCGATCGTCGAGGAGACCGGCTACGAGCGGATCCACATCGTCGCGCACAGCCTCGGCGGCGTCGTGGCCCGCTACTACGTGACCCGCCTCGGCGGCGACGAGCGGGTGCACACGCTGGCGACGCTCGGCGCCCCGCACACGGGCACGCTCGCCGCCTACCTGCTGCCCACCTCGCTCACCCGGCAGCTGCGCCCGGGCAGCGGCCTGATGCAGGAGCTCAACCGCCCCGCCCCCGACTGCCGCACCCGGGTCATCGCCTTCTGGTCCGACACCGACGAGGTGATCGTGCCGGCGGTCAACGCATCGCTCCACCAGGAGGGCGTCGACGTGACCAACGTGCGGCTGCGCGGCATCGGTCACCTGTCGCTGCCGATCCTGCCCACGGTGGTGCACAAGATCGCGACGAGCCTCGTGCAGATCGACAGCGAGGGCAACCAGACCGCCTCGGTCACCGACCTCTCCGCATGACGGCCCCCACCGGCCCGCCTCGGTGCGGGCGACGCGAGGCTGCGCGCCGTCGGCGTGTGACCGGGGGCACCCCCGGTTATGCATAACGAAACGGTCACGCTAGGGTAACCACGAATTTTTGTCCGTCCCCGCTGCCAGGGGAAGAAGTCCGATCCCCTGCAAGGACGTCATCCACCATGAGCGAGTACTCCGGTCGACACCGGCCGCCCACCCGCGCCGAGCGCCGCGCCCAGCAGCGCCGCACCCGCCTTCCCAAGAGCTTCGGTCCCGCCTACGCGCTGCCGACCGCCGCCGCCGTCACCCTCGTGCTGACGGCTGCTGGTGCGACCGCCGCGCAGTCCTCCCCCTTCGCCAGCCAGGCCGCCGACTCGGCCAAGGCGGCCTTCGTCACCGGCGGCTCGCCCGCTGCGAGCGCCACCTCGCTGCTGTCCGACCCCGAGGTCGTCGACACCGCCCGCACCGAGGCCGAGACCGCCACCGACGAGGCCGACGGCCTCGACCAGCGCCGCCAAGCCGCCTCGACCACCGTCGCCGAGAGCCAGGGCCGCACCCAGGAGCGCCAGCGGGTCGCCCGCGACAAGGCGCGCAAGGAGGTCGCGGCCGACCGGGCCGCGGCGAAGAAGAAGCGCGACGCCTCGACGTCCTCGTCCGCCACGACCGGCGCGGCCGGCACGGGCGAGACGACGACCGCCGACGGCGAGTCCGCGACCGAGGTCGGCGCCCAGGGCTGGGTCACGCCGCTCGACAACGCCGTCTTCACCTCTCCCTTCGGCATGCGGTGGGGTCGCCTGCACGCCGGCCAGGACTACGCCGCCGCCGTGGGCACCCCGCTCAAGGCGATGAGCAGCGGCGAGGTCATCGGCGCCGGGCCCATGGACGGTTATGGCATCTACATCGACATCAAGTACTGGGACGGCACCGTCTCGCGCTACGGCCACCTGAGCTCGGTGAGCGCGTCCGTCGGCCAGCAGGTCTCCCCCGGTGACGTCGTCGCCCTCTCGGGCAACACCGGCCGCTCGACCGGCCCGCACCTGCACATGGAGATCCACCCCGGTGGCGGCGGCGCCATCGACCCCTCCGGCTGGCTCGCCGAGCGCGGCCTGAGCTGACCCTCTCCCCCACGTACCCAACCCTGCAAAACCCTAGGGTCCTGCAGGGTTAGCCGGGCCCAACTCTGCAAAACCCTAGGGTTTTGCAGAGTTGTTGGTCAGACGGGACCTGCGTCCGCCCTGAGGCCGCATTGCCCAACGGCAATGCGGCCTCAGAGCTTTTCGAGCGGGGCGTAGCGGAGCAGCAGGCGCTTGACGCCGTCCTCCCCACCGAAGTCGACGTGGGCCATCGCCTTGTCGCCCTCACCCTCGACCCGGATCACCGTGCCGAGCCCGAAGCTGTCGTGCGTGACCTTGTCACCGTCGGACAGCGCGATGACCGGACGGTTGCCGGGCGAGCGCACGCCGGGGCGGGCCGCGAGGCGGGCGACGGCCGGTGTGCGGGTCGAGCGGGTCGGGCCGACCGGCGGCCCCGTCCGCTCCCACCGCATGAGGTGCTCGGGGATCTCGTCGAGGAAGCGTGACGCAGGGTTGTACTGCGGCGCGCCGAAGGCGCTGCGCACCGCCGCCCGCGACAGGTGCAGCCGCTCGCGGGCGCGGGTGATGCCGACATAGGCCAGCCGCCGCTCCTCCTCGAGCTCGCTCTCCTTGCCCAGGCTGCGCTGGTGCGGGAAGGTGCCGTCCTCCATGCCGGTGAGGAAGACGACGGGGAACTCCAGGCCCTTGGCCGTGTGCAGGGTCATGAGGGTGACGACGCCCTGGTCGTCGGCCTCGTCGTCGGGGATCTCGTCGGCGTCGGCGACGAGGCTCACCTGCTCGAGGAAGTCGTCGAGGCTGATGACCTCGCCGGTCGCCTCACGCGTCGCGTCGAACTCGCGGGCGACCCCGACGAGCTCCTGCAGGTTTTCGAGTCGGGTCTCGTCCTGCGGGTCACGACTGGCCTGCAGCTCGGCGACGTAGCCGGTGCGCTCGAGGACCGCGGCGAGCAGGTCGCCGATGCCGGCCCCCTCCTCCTGCAGCTCGCGCAGGCCCTCCAGGAGGGAGGTGAAGCCGCGCACGGCCGTCACGGAACGGGTCGCGATGCCGGGTGCGTCCTCGACGCGGCCGAGGGCGGCGACGAAGGGGATGCGCTCACGGTCGGCGAGCTGGGCCACGGCGGCCTGGGCCCGGTCACCGATGCCCCGCTTGGGGACGTTGATGATCCGGCGCAGGTTGACGGTGTCGGCGGGGTTGGCGACGACGTGCAGGTAGGCCAGGGCGTCCTTGACCTCCCTTCGCTCGTAGAAGCGGGTGCCACCGACGACCTTGTAGGGCAGACCGACCCGGACGAAGACCTCCTCGATGGCGCGAGACTGCGCATTGGTCCGGTAGAAGACGGCGACGTCGCCGGGCCGCACGCCGTGCTCGTCGTGGAGCTCGTCGATGGTCGTGGCGATGAAGGAGGCCTCGTCGTGCTCGTTGTCCCCGACGTAGCCGATGATCGGCTCGCCGGAGCCGGACTCGGTCCACAGGTTCTTCTTGCGGCGCGACTCGTTGCGCTCGATGACGGCATTGGCCGCGGTGAGGATCGTCTGGGTCGAGCGGTAGTTCTGCTCGAGGAGGATCGAGCGCGCGTCGGGGTAGTCCTCCTCGAACTCGATGATGTTGCGGATCGAGGCCCCGCGGAAGGCGTAGATCGACTGGTCGGCGTCGCCGACGACGACAAGCTCGCTCGGCTCGACGGCGTGCTCGCCCTGCGCCTGGCCGTCCGCCCCGCCGACGAGCTCGCGCACGAGCTGGTACTGCGCGTGGTTGGTGTCCTGGTACTCGTCGACGAGCACGTGCCGGAAGCGGCGCCGGTAGTGCTCGGCCACGTCGGGGAAGGCCTGCAGGACGTGCACCGTCGTCATGATGATGTCGTCGAAGTCGAGCGCGTTGGCCTGACGCAGCCGCCGCTGGTACTCGGTGTAGACCTGCGAGAGGGTCTGGTCCTGGTGGGTGCCGCCCGGCTGCTGCCCGTCCTCGTCGGCCGCGACCCGGCGGGCGTACTCCTCCTCGTCGACGAGCTCGTTCTTGAGGTTGCTGATCCGATGGCCCATGGCCCGCGGCGGGAAGCGCTTGGGGTCGAGGTCGAGGTCGCGCATGACGAGCGCGATGAGCCGTTGGCTGTCGGCGGCGTCGTAGATCGAGAAGCTGCTCTTCATGCCGACCTTCGTCGCCTCGCGGCGCAGGATGCGCACGCACGCCGAGTGGAAGGTCATGACCCACATCGCCTTGGCCCGCGGCCCGACGAGGTCCTCGACCCGCTCGCGCATCTCCGCGGCGGCCTTGTTGGTGAAGGTGATCGCGAGGATCTGCCCCGGCTGCGCGCCGCGGGCGGCGAGCAGGTAGGCGATGCGGTGGGTGAGCACCCGGGTCTTGCCCGAGCCGGCGCCGGCGACGATGAGCAGCGGGCCGCCCTCGTGCAGGACGGCCTCGCGCTGGGCGGGGTTGAGCCCCGCCACGAGTTCCTCGGGGTCGCGCTCCGGGGCCCGCTTGTGTGCGCTGTGAGCGGCCCGGGTGGGCCCCTCCTCGGACATCGCCCACGCCGGCACCCCGGCATCGGTCACGTCCGCGGTCCAGTCACCGGGCAGGGCATCAGGGAGGTCGTCGAAGAGGCTGCTCATCTCGCCCTCCAGCGTACGTCGCCGCGGTGACAGGCCCCGCGGACGGGGAGGTCGGGTGACGCGGCGTCAAGCCGAAGTCGTGGACGACGACGCCACCACAGGAGAACGAAGGACTTCGGCAGCGCGTCACCCGGCCTCCCCGGGAGCCGGGAGGTCGGGTGGCGCGGAGTATCTTGCGCCGGTGAGCGGGATGCGCGAGGACCTGAGCCTGCTGCGGGAGCGGCGCTTCGCGTCGCTCTTCGAGGCACGTACTCTGTCGATGCTCGGGCTGGCCTTCGCGCCGGTGGCGCTGGCCTTCGGCATCCTGCGTCTGCCCGGGGCCGACGCCGGGACGCTCTCGCTCGTCGTCGCCTCGGAGGCGATCCCACACGTGCTCGGCCTGCTCCTCGGCGGGGTCGTCGCCGACCGCTACCCGCGGCGGCTCGTGATGTTCACCGGCGAGTGCCTCTCGCTCGTCGCGTGGCTGGGCATCGGCACGATGCTGCTCCTCGGGTGGGCGCCGATCCCGCTCGTGTGCGCCTTCGCCGTCCTCACCGGTCTCGCCGGCGCGGTCGTGTGGCCGGTGCTGTCCGGCATCATCCCCGAGGTCGCCCCGCCCGACCGGCTGCAGTCGGCCAATGCGCTGCTCGCGGTGGGCGCCAACGTCGCTCGCGTCGGCGGGCTCGTCGCCGCGGGCGCGGTCGTCGTCCTCATCGGCCCCGGCTGGGCGCTCGTCACGGCCGCCGCCGTGTACGCCGCTGCCGCCACCTTCGCGTGGCGCATCGGCTCGACCCAACGCCCCGGACGCGAAGGGGGGACCTCCGTCCTCGCCGAGCTGCAGGAGGGGTGGGTCGAGTTCTCCTCCCGCGAGTGGCTGTGGGTGGTCGTCGCGCAGTTCGCCCTGCTCATCCTCGCCTGGCAGGGCGCCCACACGGTCCTCGGCCCGGTGGTCGCCGAGGCCGAGCTCGGCGGGGCCGGTGCGTGGTCGGCGATCCTCACCGGCGAGGCGATCGGCATGCTCGTCGGGGTGCTCGTGGCCCTGCGCCTGCGGCCCCGTCGCCCGATCCTCGTCGGCGTGCTCCTCACCTCGCTCACGGCCCTGCCCTACCTCCTCCTCGGGCTGGGCGCGCCGCTGGCACTCGTCGTGGTCGCGGGCTTCGCGATGGGGCTGGGCATGGACACCTTCACCGTCCTGTGGCAGACGACGATGCAGCGGGAGGTCCCCGCCGAGGCCCTCTCGCGGGTGGCCTCCTACGACGCCTTCGGGTCGATGCTCTTCGGCCCCGTCGGGGTGCTGCTCGCCGGACCGGCGGCGGTCCACCTCGGCGCGCACACCGCCCTGCTCGTGTGCGCGGCGATCATCCTCGTCTCCTGCCTGCTCGCCCTGCTCTCGCGGGAGGTGCGCACCCTGCGGGCACCGGAGGTGGCCGCCCCGGTGCCCGAGGGCGCCTACCCGACACCGGTCGACCCGGCGACACCCTGACCGCGGGTCAGGCGGCGCGCAGCCGGGCGACCGGTAGCCCGAGCTCGCGCCACGCGGCGAAGCCACCGACGACATCCGTCGCCAGCTCGATCCCGATGGAGCGCAGGGAGTCCGCCGCCAGCGACGAGGTGTAGCCCTCCTGGCAGATGACGATGACGCGGTCACCGAGGGTGACGCCCGGCAGGGACGCCTCCTGCCGCGGGTCGAGCCGCCACTCGAGGACATTGCGCTCGATGACCCACGGGTCGAGGACGCTGGCGACCTCCCCTTCGACCTGCCGTTGCGCCGCCGGACGGATGTCGACGAGGCGGGCGGTGCCGTCACGCACCTCCCGCCAGGCCTGCACCGGGGAGACCCGGGTCAGCCGGGAGCGGGCGTCGGCGAGGAGGGCGTCGATGCCGTCGTGCTGGGCCGCCATCGCGCTCACCACGCCTGCCGCTGCTCGACGCCGGAGGGCCGCAGCACGCCGTCGACGAGGTCGTAGTGGGTCATCTGCGCCAGCGTCGGGCTGTAGGCGTGCACCGAGATGGCCACCTCGCGACCGAGGTTGGTGACGTCGTGGAGGTGGCTGCCGCCGAAGGCGCGCCCCTCCCCTTCGTGCAGCTCGGAGGCCGCGACGGACCGCTCCCGGGTGTGCTCGGTCAGGGTGCCGCGCACGACGGTGAACCCGCCTCGCGCGCCGCCGTGGTCGTGCCAGCCGGTGCCGGCGCCGACGGGCCACCGGATGAGCCAGACCTGCAGGCGCGGGCTGTCGGCGAGCAGCCGCCAGGTGCGTTCGCCGGGGCGGTCGGGGTCCGGCCCGAGCGTGTCGGGCAGGGCCGGGTCGGAGGCGAAGAGCTGGGTCAGGCGCAACAGCTGGACGGGGGTGAAGGCCTCGACGCCGGGCGTCGGGCGGACAGGGGTGGACTGGGTCGTGTACATGGGTCGGCTCTCTGTGCGGTGGTCTGCGGGCTGCGGTCAGGCGCAGCGGCGACAGAGGGCACCGAGGTGGAGCGCGAGGTCCAGGTGCAGACGACGCACCCCGGCGAAGGGGGTCCAGGTGTGCGTCGAGAGGTCCATGCCGAGAGCCCACCACGTGCGCACCCCTCGCGTCAAACTCCTATTCACATAGTGGGAGATTGGTCGGCCTAAGGTGTCCGTCATGACCCAGATCGTGCGACCCGACGCCCGCTACCAGCGCTCCTACCTCGAAGCTCTCGACGAGTTCGACGGGGCGCACCGCGACGGCGACGGCATGCTCGAGCTGGCTGCCGACCCGACGACCGGCTTCGCCGGCCACGACTTCACCCGTGAGGGGCTCGAGGACCCCGAGGAGTTCCGCCGTCTCGTGCAGGCCCGCCGCGCCGACGAGCTGCCGGAGACGCCGCGCCCGGCGAACTTCGTCCCGTGCACCTATCTGTGGATCGCCGAGGGCGACACCTATCTCGGGTCGATCTCCTTCCGCCACGAGCTGACCGACTTCCTCCTCGAGCAGGGCGGGCACATCGGCTACTCGGTCCGGCCCTCGGCGCGGCGGCAGGGGCACGCGAGCACCGCCCTTCGTCAGGTCCTGGAGCTCGCCGCCGAGATGGGCCACGAGCGGGTGCTCATCACCTGCGACGAGGACAACGTCGCCTCGCGGGCCACGATCGAGGGCGCCGGCGGGGTCTACGAGGACTCGCGGGTCGGCAAGCGGCGCTACTGGGTGCCGACGGTCGTCACCGACCGGCCGGCGGGCGCGCTCATCGGGTAGGCGGGTCCCTTCGAGACGGTCGCTGCGCGACCTCCTCAGGGACCGTCGTGAGTACTGTCGGGGCATGGCCCGCGGCGAGCACGGCGACGACGTCCACCTCGACGTCGGGGGGCGCGACGTGCGCATCTCCTCCCCCGACCGGGTCTACTTCCCCGAGCGCGGTGAGACCAAGCTCGACCTCGCGCACTACTACCTCGCCGTCGGCGACGGGATCCTGCGGGCGCTGCGCGAGCGGCCGACGATGCTGCACCGGTTCCCCAAGGGCGTGAGCGGCGCCAAGGTCCACCAGAAGCGGCTGCCGAAGGGCGCGCCCGACTGGGTCGAGACGGTGCGGCTGCACTTCCCGCGGTACGACCTGCACGCCGACGAGCTGTGCCCGACGGAGCTCGGCGCCATCATCTGGGCGGTGCAGATGAGCACCGTCGAGCTGCACCCGTGGAATGTCCGCCGCGCCGACGTCGACCGGCCCGACGAGTGGCGGATCGACCTCGACCCCATGCCGGATGCTCCCTTCGACCGGGTGCGGCGGGTGGCCGGCGTCGTCCACGAGGCCCTCGACGAGCTCGGGGTCGTCGGCTTCCCCAAGACGAGCGGTGGGTCCGGGCTGCACGTCTACGTGCGGGTCGAGCCGCGGTGGGAGTTCGCCGACGTGCGAAGGGCGGCGCTCGCCTTCGCCCGTGAGGTCGAGCGGCGCGCGCCGCAGGACGTGACGACGACGTGGTGGCGCAAGGACCGCGACCCGGCGGCGGTCTTCGTCGACTACAACCAAAATGCCCGCGACCACACGATCGCGGCCGCCTACTCGGTGCGGGGCAATGCCCGCGGGACGGTGTCGACGCCGATCTCCTGGGACGAGATCGCCGACGTCGAGCCGCAGGACTGCACGATCGCGACCGTGCCGGCGCGCTTCGCGCGGGTCGGCGACCTGCACGCGAGCATCGACGACGTCGCGCACGACCTGACGCCGCTGCTCGAGTGGGCCGAGCGTGACGAGGCCGCCGGGCACGAGGGCCCGGCCGACCCCGGCGACTGATCGCGGCGGGGCGGCTACGCCCCGCGTCGCAGACAGGCGTCGATCCAGTGGGTCAGGCCGGCCTCGTCCGCCACGGCGTCGGGGTGCACGTCCAACCAGCTCGGGCCCATGTCCTTGCCACCCATGTCGGCGACCTGCGCATAGAGCGGGCCGGCATCGGCGAGCAGGTCCGCGCTCTCAGCAGGGTCGACGCGCGCGAGCAGCCCTCCCCCGCCGCGCACCCCGACGAGGATCGACCCGCCGACCATGAAGATCAGGGAGCCGAACATCCGCTTCTCCTGCCACTCGATGCCGCGGTCGGTGAGGTCCGACCGGACGCGGGTGGCGAGGTGCTCGTCGATGGCCATGACTCCACCCTGCCAGAGCAGGTGGCGCTCGGTATGATTTCGTCATACCCAGGAGGTGGCGTCGATGATGCGCAAGGTGACCGTGACCCTGCCGGACGAGCTCTACGACGTGGTCGAGCGGGCCCGCTCGATCGAGCATCGGAGCCGATCAGAGGTCGTCCAGGAGGCACTGCGCACGCACTTCGGCGAACCCGTCTACCACCCGAGTGACGAGGAGCGCCGCCAGCTGCTGGAGGCGCTCGAGGCCCACCGCGACGACCCCGCAGCCGTTCACGACTGGGAGGCTGTCCGCGAGCAGCTGCACTCCAGTCCGTGACGATCCACCTCACGCAACATGCCGCCGACGACCTGCTGCGTGCCCGTGACCACTACGCCGATGTCAGCGCGACCCTCCGAGACCGATTCTTGGCGGACGTCGACGTCGCGTTCGAGCGCATCCTGATGTTTCCGTCGGGAGCCCCGCCCGTCGATGGGATGCGCGGTCTTCGCCGCGCCAGGTTGCGCGCCATCCCCTTCGGTGTGTTCTACCGGGTCGAGAGCACCCGCGACATCCTCGTCGTCAGGGTCCTCCACACCCGGCAAGACCGCACCACCGAGATCGCAGACCGATGACCGACGACCCGCTGCTGCCGCACCCGGTGACGGGGACTCCCTTCGCCTCGCCGGTGGAGCCCGGGGCCGGCTGGCCGGACGACCTCGCGAGCGCGGAGACGCCCGTGGCCCGCACGGCTGCTCAGGTGCGACGACTGGCGAAGGGAGCGGCCGACCAGGAGCTCGACGCGCGGATCTCGGTCTGCCGCGCCTGCCCCCGTCTCGTCGCGTGGCGCGAGGAGGTGGCGACGAGCAAGCGCGCGGCCTTCGCCGACCAGCCCTACTGGGGGCGACCGGTGCCGGCGCTCGGCCCGCCCGACGCCCCGGTCGTGATCGTCGGGTTGGCACCGGCGGCACACGGGGCCAACCGGACGGGCCGCAACTTCACCGGTGACCGGTCGGGTGACTGGCTCTTCGCCGCGCTGCACCGGGCCGGCTACGCCAGCCAGCCCGAGTCCTGGGCGGCCGGGGACGGACTGACCCTCGACGGCGTGCGGATCATCGCGCCGGTCCGGTGCGCTCCCCCGCAGAACAAGCCCACGACCACTGAGAAGCAGACGTGCGCACCGTGGCTCGACGCGGACCTGGCGAGGAGCGCTCCCTTCGTCCGCTCGATCATGTGCCTGGGTGCGATCGGGTGGGACGCGACCATCGCCGGGGTGCGGCATGCCGGGTGGGAGGTGCCGCGGCCGAAGCCGACGTTCGGCCACGGCGCCCGCGCGGTGCTGCGCACGCCCGAGGGACGCGAGGTGGAGCTCGTCGGCTGCTACCACGTGAGCCAGCACAACACCCAGACCGGCCGGCTCACCGAGACGATGCTCGACGAGGTCATCGGGTCGCTCTGACCCTTCGAGACGCTCGGCCGCGGGCGGCCTCGCTCCTCAGGGACCGGGGCGGTCCTACGCTGGCGTCATGGCCACCATGCGCGCGCTCGTCGTCACCCGCCACGGAGGACCCGAGGTCCTCGCCCTGGAGGATCGGGAGGTGCCCGAGCCGGGGCCGGGCGAAGCGCTCGTCGAGGTGGCCGCCGGCGGCGTCAACTTCATCGACGTCTACCAGCGCGAGGGGATCTACCCGACCGAGCCGCCGTACGTCGCGGGCTTCGAGGCGGCGGGAACGGTGCGCGCGATCGGCAAGGGCGCATCGGTGGCCGTCGGCGACCGGGTCGCCTGGTCGATGACCTCGGGCCTGCACGCCGAGCTCGTCCTCGCCGACTCCACACGACTGCTCCCCGTGCCCGACGACGTCGACCTCCAGACCGCTTGTGCCGCAACCCTGCAGGGCATGACCGCGCACGCACTCGTCACCGACTGCGTGCGCGTCGAGGAGGGCACCGTCGCCGTCGTGCACGCCGCGGCCGGTGGCGTCGGGCAGCTGCTGACGCAGATGATCACGAACCGCGGCGGCACCGTCATCGCGACCGCAGGGTCGGACGCCAAGCTCGAGATCGCTCGCTCCCGGGGCGCCTCCGAGGTCATCAACTACGCCCGGAGCGAGGACCTCGCCGCCGACATCGCTGCCGCCGCACGCCGGCTCGGCGCCGACGCGGGCGTCGACGTCGTCTACGACGGGGTGGGCCAGGCGACCTTCGACGCGTCGCTGGCCTCTCTGCGCCTCCGGGGCACGCTCGTGCTCTTCGGCGCGGCGTCGGGGCAGGTGCCCCCCGTCGACCTGCAACGGCTCAACTCGGGCGGCTCGCTCTTCGTCACCCGACCGACGCTGGCCCACTACATCGTCGAGCGCGACGAGCTGCTGATGCGCGGGCGTGAGGTCTTCGCCGACATCGCCGCCGGGCGACTCGACATCGCGATCCACCACGCCTACCCCTTCGCCGAGGCCGCCGAGGCCTACCGCGCGCTCGAGGGACGGCAGACGACGGGCAAGGTCATCCTCGTCCCCTGACGTGGCCCTGTGGAAACTCCCGCGGCCACTCGGGCGGTCTGCGCCAGCCTTGGGTGATGTCAGTCATCCCACTGCTCGTGGCCCAGCGCGGCGGCAGCGCCACCCGCGCCGAGATCCTCGAGGCGACCACACCCTGGGCTCTGCAGAGAGCGCTGGAGGAGGGTGTCGTCGTCCGACACCGCCGCGGCGTCTACGGGCTGCCGCTCGACGGTGACCACCACCGCGCTGCCGAGCTCGGGGTGCACCTCAGTCACCGGTCCGCTGCTCTGCACCACGGTCTGGGTGTGCTCCACGCACCGACGAGACCGGAGATGGTCACGCGGCGGGACCGCGGCATCAGCGCGCCCGAGGACGTGGCGCTGCGCTTCAGGCCACTCACGCCCGATGATCTGGGGGTGCGCGTGACCACCCCGCTGCGTACGGTCGTCGACTGCGCCCGCGACCTCGACCTCCCAGAGGCTCTGGCTGTCGCGGACTCGGCGCTGCGGTCAAGGCTGGTCAGTCCACGCCAGCTGAAGGACGCGGACCTGCCCCGCACGGGACGCGTTGCGGCCCGCCGGGTGCTCGACCTCGCGTCGGCCAAGGCCGTCAACCCCTTCGAGTCAGGGCTGCGTGGACTGGCGGTCCAGGCCGACGACCGCGGCTGGGTCCCCCAGGTGCCGATCACCCTGCGGGACGGGAGGACCCTGCACGCCGACGTGGGCGACCCAGTGACCCGCGTCGCGCTCGAGGCCGACAGCCACGAGTTCCACAAGAAGCGTGAGGACGTGCGCAGAGACTGCTGGCGCTACGACGAGATGATCCTCGCGGGCTGGGTCGTGCTCCGGTTTGCCTGGGAGCACGTGATGTTCAAGCCCGACTGGGTGCGCGAGGTCATCGCCTGGGTCGTGCGACAGCGCGTGTCGTCCTGCAGTTCACTCATCGCATGACGAGGACATGAGGATCCTGAGCGGTCCGGAGGCCGAACTGCAGGACGACACGCGGTCGGCCCGGCGCGGCGACTACCAGAGGAAGGCGATGGCGGCGTTGACGATCGCCAGACCGGCGGCGGCCCAGGCGAGCTTGATCGCGGCGGCCTCGCCACGCTTGGCCTTGGCGTTGCCGATCTCGGCGCAGGCGAGGACGGCGATCATGATGACGAGCTTGGTGCCGATCTTCGCGTGGTTGACCGGGTCGTCGCCCGCCTCGGCGAGGCCGGTGAGACCCAGCCCGATGAGCAGCTGGAGGCGCGCACCCCACACCTGGATCAGGTGACCGCGGCCGGCGACGGCCGGGCCGACGACGATCGCCAGCATGGCGAGCATGTGGAGGATGTAGAGGATGAGGTGCAGGGCGTCCATGCCCGACAGCGTAGGCGACCGACCGGCCATCTCCTACAGCGGGTAGGAGTCGCCGCCCGGCACGTGCGGCCAGGCCAGCCGGACCATCTCGGCCAGCGGCAGTCGCCCCACCTCGCCCAGCGGGACCCATGCCGCAGCGCCCGTCGAGCCGTCGACCTCGACGACGTGCGCGGGCGTCGGTCGCGGACACGTCGCCCGGTGGATCAGTCGCACGGCGTGGAAGTCCTCGTGCCGCTCCCCCGCCGTCACGTCGCCCACCCAGTGACGCGACTGCACCTGCACGAGTTCGTCGACGACGACGTGCTGCCCGGCCTCCTCGTGCACCTCGCGCACGACGCCGTCGACCGGGGACTCGCCCGGGTCGACGCCACCGCCGGGCAGCGTCCACAGCCCGCCGGCGCCGCCCACCCAGTCGGCGAGCTGCGACATGAGCAGCCGTCCCTCGTCGACGACGAGGGCATAGGCGGCGAGCCGCTGCAGGACCGTGGCGCCGGGGCTGCCCGTCACGACAGCCGGCGGCGTCACCGGGCCGGGCAGCGCGGCCACCCGCCAGCGCACCTCGACGTCGTCGCCCACGAGGCCGCTGCCCGTCGGCTCCCCCGCCCACTCGTGTGCGGCGAGCAGGTCGGCCGGGTCCTGCCCGTGCCCGAGCGGCCAGCGCCCGACCTCGCCGTCCGGGCCGTCGGCCACCACGACGACGCTCATGCGCCGGCCCGTCGGTACTCGTCGACCGCGAGGGCGACGACGCGGTCCCAGGTCTGGGCGGGCGGGATGCGTCGGTTGTGCGCGGCGATCCGGGTGCGCAGGGTGTCGTCGGCGACGAGCCGCGCGAGCGCGTCGGCGAGCCCGGCGTCGTCGGGGGCGAGCAGCCCCGAGACCCCGTCGGTGACGACCTCGCGCACCCCGGAGTCGGCGCGCGCGATGACCGGCAGTCCCGCCGTGCGTGCCTCGAGCGCGGCGATCCCGAAGGCCTCCAGACGGGTCGGGGACAGGTAGCCGTCGGCGCGAGCCCAGGCGGCCGCGAGCTCCGGGCGGGTGACGCGGCCACGCAGGCGCACGACGTCGTCGAGCCCCAGCGCACTCACCCGAGCCTCCAGCCACCGCCGCAGCGGTCCCTCGCCGTAGACGTCGAGGGTCATGGCTCCCGGGCCGATCCGGCGACGGGCGGCGGCGACGACCGACAGCAGCGCGCCGACCCGCTTGCGCGGGGCGAGGCGGGTGGCGGTGACGAGGCGGACGGGGCGGGTCTCGAGGCTCGCTGGCGCTCGCACTTCGACCAACGGGGATGGGGCCACCTCGACCAACGGTGGTGCCCACAGGCTGGGGTCGATGCCGTTGGGGAGCACGGCGACGGGCTCCCCCTTCGCCGCACGTCGCACACCCTCGGCAGCGAATCCGGACACCGCCGAGAGCACCGCGCCCCGATCCGCCCAGCGCCGGACCATCGGGCCGAGCGGCCGCGCGGCCCGGTCGAGGACGCAGTGCCAGGTCAGGGCCGTCGGCAGACCGAGGTCGGTGGTCAGGTCGGCCATGTCCCAGGCGAAGGGAGAGACGACCCCCATGTGCACGTGCGCCACGTCGAAGCCCCCTGCGGCGAGCAGCCGGCGAGCCTCCGGCAGCGCGAGCGGGTTGACCGGCAGGCCCAGCGCGAGCGGGGTGTCCAGCCGGTGCACCTGCACCCCGTCGGGTCTCGAGGCTTCGGCCGCAGGCGGCCTCGCACCCAGACCCACGGGCGTCGCCGCCGTCGCGGTGAAGACCTCGACCTCGTGCCCGGCCGCCACCAGCTGCGCCGCGAGGTCCCCGACCTGGGACTCGATGCCGCCGGTGCGCGGCGGGTAGCAGTCCGAGAGCAGGGCCACCTTCACGGGTCCAAGGGTGCCACGGCGGGGTGTGGGAGGGTTTCACCGATGGACTCCGCAGCCCGCACTCTCGTGGTCTTCCACGCGCACCCCGACGACGAGGCGCTGCTCACCGCCGGGACGATGGCGCGCGCTGCGGCCGAGGGTCATCGCGTCGTCCTCGTCGTCGCCACGGACGGCGCGCTCGGGCTCACCGACGAGAGCGCCTTCGGCACGAAGGGAGATGCCCTCGCCGCCACCCGCAGCCGGGAGCTGGCCGCGAGCGCCCGCGCGCTCGGCGTCGCCCGCACGGTCGAGCTCGGCCACGCCGACAGCGGCAGCGGCCCCGAGGTGTGGCCCGACCCGCCGGGTGGCCGACGCTTCGTCCGCGTGCCGGTGGACGAAGCAGCCACCGCCCTGGCCGACGTGCTCGTCGAGGAGCGCGCCGACGTCCTGACGACCTACGACGCCCACGGCGGCTACGGCCACCGCGACCACGTGCGCGTCCACGAGGTCGGCGCCCGGGCCGCCGAGCTGGCCCGCGAGCGCGGCCTGCCGGTGCGGGTGCTGTGGGCGACCGTCCCCCGCGACCTCATCTGCCGCGCCATCGACCTGGTCGCGAAGGTCTACCGGTTCCCGCCCGAGTTCGACCGCAGCAGCTTCGACCGGGCCTTCTCCTCGTCGGCCGAGATCACCCACCGCATCCCGGTCCGGCGATTCGCGAAGGCCAAGCGCGCGTCGATGCGCGCCCACGCGAGCCAGGCCGCAGACTCCGGCGGCGGCGATCGCACCCTCGGGATGCTGGTCCGCATCCCCCGCCCGCTCTACGACCTCGTCTTCGGGCGCGAGTGGTTCGTCGACCCCGACGCCGCGCCCGGCACGGCGGCCACCGACGTCTTCGCGGGGCTGGCATGACCGCCACGACCGAGCCGGCCGACCACGGCCCCGCCCCGGCGACCAAGCGGACCTCCCCCTTCGTCCGGGGGTTGCAGGTGACCCTCGGCCTGGGGCTGGCCGTCGCGATGCTGTGGTGGGGGCTGCCGCACTTCGCCAAGACCTCGTGGAGCGAGGTGTGGCACGTCCTGCGCACCGTGCCGGCGTGGAAGGCCGCGCTCTTCATGGGTCTCGTCGTCGCCGGGCTGTACTGCTACACCTTCCTCATGACGGGGGCCATGCAGGGACTGAGCCACCTGCGCGCCCTCATCCTCAACGTCTGCGGGTCTTCGGTGTCCAACCTGCTGCCCGGCGGCGGTGCCGTCGGGCTCGCCGCGACCTACTCGATCGCCAAGTCCTGGGGATTTTCGGCAGCGAGCGTCACGACCATGGCCGTCGTCACCGGGGTGTGGAATGTCCTCGCCCGCGTCGCCCTGCCGATCATCGCCGTCGTCGGACTCGCCTGGGGCGCAACCGATCTGCCGCCTGCGATGCGCGAAGCCGCCTGGGCCGCAGTGCTCTCCGGGACGGCGATCGTCGCGGCCTTCACCCTCGCGATCGCCACGGACAAGGGGGCGCGCGTCCTCGGCCGCGGCATCGACCGGTTGGTCCGGCTCGTGCGCCGTGGCCACGGCAGCACCGTCGAGGACGGCCTGTCGGGGCTGCGGGCCCGCGTGGCCGACACCGTGCGCACCGGCTGGCTCCAGATGACGCTCGGGATGGTCGGGTTCTTCGGCCTCTACTACGTGCTCTTCCTGCTGTGCACGGAGACGACCGGCATCGAGCTGCCCTTCGGCCAGCTCTTCGCGGCCTATGCGATCGGCCGGCTGCTCACCGCCGTCGGCGTGACCCCCGGCGGGCTCGGCGTCACCGAGACCGGCACCGCCGCCGCCCTCGTCGCGTGGGGCGCCGACCCCGCCGCGTCGATGGCCGGGGTCGTGCTCTTCTCGATCTTCACGCACTTCATGGAGATCCCCCTCGGCGCCCTCGGCTGGGTCGCGTGGAGCGTGATGCCCAAGGCCAGCGCTGACGAGCGCGCCGCGACCGACGCCTGAGCGCAGCGCCGCGGCCGGGGCGGGCGGTGCTCAGCCGACGAGCCGGCGCACCTGACGGGAGTGCGCCTGCCGCGCCACCTCGTCGTCGAGCGACGCAGGCTCGAAGTCCCGTCCGGTCGCCAGCTCGGCCGCCCACCCGATGAGCGCATCGGCCAGGCGCGGGTTGGCCGGGAGGATCGGCCCGTGGAGGTAGGAGCCGATGACGTGGCCGGTGACGGCACCCTCGGTCCCGTCCGTGCCGTTGTTGCCCATGCCGTGCCGCACCCGGCCGAAGGGAGCCTGCCCCGCCCCGAGCGTGGTCGATCCCGAGTGGTTCTCGTAGCCCACGACGTCGCCGTGGTCGGTGCTCAGCACGATCGGGCCGATCATCCGCTTCTCGTTGCCCTGGGTGGTGACGTCGAGGATGCCCAGGCCGGGCAGCCGCTCCCCCTGCACGGTGACGAAGGCCTTGCCGAAGAGCTGGTACATGCCGCAGATCATGAGCATCGGGGTGCCGTCGGCGGCGAGAGAGCGCAGCCGATCGCCGATCCGCGCGAGGTCCTCCTCGACCTTGGACTGCCCCGAGTCCTGGCCACCGCCGCCGACGACGAGGTGCGCCTGCTCGGGGAAGTCCTGCCCCGGGTGGTGCTGGTGGACGACGGGCACGTAGCCGTGCCGGCGGATGCGCGCGGCCAGGCAGCGGGTGTTGCCCAGGTCGCCGTAGATGCTCATCTCGCGCGGGTAGAGGTGGACGAGGTGGATCTCGCCCTTGCCCTCGGCACCCGGGTCGGCGGGCAGCGCGGACCCGCTCGGCTCACCGAGGATCGGGACGTCGAGGTCGGCTGCACTCATCGCTGGGCTCCCTGGGTCTCGTCCGCGTCGACGCCCATCTCGGGCAGGTCGTAGCGCTCGCCGAGCATGCGGCGCAGCGCGAGCATCGCGGTGTAGGTGCAGAAGATGCGCTTCGGCTCGTCACGGTGGTTGGCGAGGAAGCGCTCGAGCGCCTTGGCCAGGTCGACCTCGGTCGCCGCCACGGGCACGTCGTCGTACTGCAGCCGCAGCGCCATGTCCCAGCCGCGCACACCGCTGGTCACGGCAACCCCCTTGTCCCGCAAGGACTCGAAGCTCACGTCGTAGAGCCACGACACGTCGCGGCCGTCGGCATAGTCGTCGTTGATCGCGACCATCGTGGCCACCGGCGACGAGCCGTAGGTGCCCAGCGCCACGGTGAACCCCGCGGGGTTCTTGACGAGGACCAGCTCGAGCGGGGTCCCGTCGGCGTCGACGACCTCACCCCGGCCGAAGGGGGGTGCCACCGTCCGCAGCGCCTGCTCGGCGGCCTCGGCGCGGAAGCCGTCGCCGAGGAGTGCCCGGGCCGTGGCTGTTGCGGCCGTGGCATTGATCATCGCGGCGAGGCCGCGCTGGCGCAGCTCGACCGGGCCGACGGTCCCCCCTTCGCCCTGCTCGCCGAAGACGACACTCAGCTGCTGCTCGTCGACCGGCCGCAGGAGGGCGTCGCGGGCGGTGAGGGCCGGCGGCTGCCACGCGTCGCCGCCGCGGGAGTCGTGCTCCTGCAGCTCTCCGAGGCGGTCGGCGATCGAGGCGTCGAGGCCGAACCACGCGATGTCCATGCCGGACCCGACGGTCGTGGCGATGCGGTTGACGAAGGGGTCGTCGCGGTTGAGCACGACACCCTGCGTCGTCATGCCGGCGAGCTGCGTGAGCAGGCCTGCGGTGTGGTCGATCTCGGCGAAACGGTCGAGCTGGTCGCGCGCGACGTTGAGCAGCAGCGCGTGCGTCGGCGCGACGGCCCGGGCGAAGTGGAGGGCGTGCGCCTCGTCGAGCTCGAGCACGGCGATGTCGGCCCGGAGCCGGCCGCGCTGGAGCGGCTCGGCGAGGAGCGCGGAGATGACGCCACGGGTGAAGTTGCTGCCCGTGGGGTTGGTGAAGACCGTCTGGCCGTGGGCGCGCAGGAGCGCGACGAGCATCTTGGTCGTCGTCGTCTTGCCGTTGGTCCCCGACACGACGACGATCCCGCCCGGCACGTCGCCGAGCGCGTGCGCGAGGAAGCCGGGGTCGATCTTCTCGGCGACGAGGCCCGGCAGGGCGGACCCTCCGGATCCACCGCCTCGGAGGCGGGCGGCGCGGCGGGCGGCCTTGCCGGCGAATGCGGCGACTGCGGTCTTCAGCACCGGGTCAGCGTACCCAGCCGGGTCAGCCCGACGACGAAGCCTCCGCTGTGTCCAGCTCGAGCATTGGCATGAGAGCTCGACCCGGCCACCGCTCAGGCGGATCGGTCGGCGAAGTCGGCCGAGCGCTCCTGGGGCGAGCGCTCGGCGATCGCGTCCATCACCTCGTCGGTGATCGCGCGCAGCAGCTTGCCCTTGACGTACTGCGCCTCGAGGGCGGCGACGTCGACCGGCGGGGCGAAGCGCACGGTCACCCGGTGCGGGCGGATGCCCCGGGCGTCGATCGGCTGCGCCTTGTCGGTGCCCACGAGCGCGCACGGCACGACCGGGGCCCCGGAGGCGACGGCCAGGCGCCCGACGCCGGTGCGCCCCTTGTGGAGGCGCCCGTCGCGGCTGCGCGTGCCCTCCGGGTAGATGCCGAAGGCGCCACCGCCCGCGAGGTGCT
Source organism: Janibacter sp. CX7 (assembly GCF_024362365.1). Classification (NCBI taxonomy): domain Bacteria; kingdom Bacillati; phylum Actinomycetota; class Actinomycetes; order Micrococcales; family Intrasporangiaceae; genus Janibacter; species Janibacter sp. CX7. Next base: position 2,443,081 of record NZ_CP101464.1, read on the forward strand.
CCTCGGCGACCTCGATGGAGCGTGCGGCCGCCCGCGCGTCGTCGCGGTCGACGGGGATCATGCCGCCGAACTCGCCGAACCACAGGCGGCTCAGCCAGCCCTTGACCCCGGTGCCGGTGACGTACTCGGCCTTGCCGAGGAAGCCGACCTTGCGCCCGGCCGCGAGCGGGATGACCATCGAGTCGACGAAGCTCAGGTGGTTGCTCGCGATGATCACCGGACCGGTCTCGGGCACGTGCTCGGCGCCCTCGACCTCGAGCCGCAGCCATGCCTTGAGCGGTGGCCCCACGATGACCCGTCGCAGGAGCCACTCGAGGACGCGCATCGCCGGCTTGCTGCTCACCCGGCCAGCGTAACCAGCGCCCGTGGACCCGACTGGCGCCCGTCCGGCTCATGGGCAAGCATCGGCCCCATGACGATGCCTCCTCCCCCGCACCAGCCCCACGGCCAGCAGCCCGTCATGCCGGTCTCCGGCCCGCAGGCGAGCTTCATGCAGCCGCCGCCGGGTCACGGGGCGCTGCTGCTCACGCTGCAGGGCAACGGCTTCACCGCGGGGCTGACGCCGACGGTCCAGATCGACGGCTACGTCGTGCCGGCCACCTTCGGACCCAACTTCTTCCCCCTTCGCCCGGGGCGGCACCGCGTCGACGTGCACACCCAGTGGATGCGGCGCTACGGGCAGGCCTCGATGGAGGTCGACGTGCAGCAGGGCACGACGGTGCCGGGCTTCTACGCCGTGCCGTGGCACCAGTTCACGACCGGCTCCATCGGGCACGTGCAGCAGTCCCGCAAGGGGCTGGGCGTGATGATCGCGATCATCGTCGCCACCGTGCTGCTCATCTGCGCGTGCGGCCTCGGCGGCGCCCTCCTCGGCTCCTGACGGACGAAGGGAGGGTCACTCCCACTCGATGGTGCCCGGCGGCTTGCTCGTCACGTCGAGCACGACCCGGTTGACCTCTTCGACCTCGTTGGTGATCCGCGTCGAGATCTGGGCGAGGACGTCGCCGGGGACGCGGGTCCAGTCGGCGGTCATCGCGTCCTCCGACGAGACCGGCCGCAGCACGATCGGGTGGCCGTAGGTGCGGCCGTCACCCTGGACGCCGACGGAGCGGACGTCGGCGAGCAGGACGACCGGGCACTGCCAGATCTCCTTGTCGAGGCCGGCTGCGGTGAGCTCCTCTCGGGCGATCGCGTCGGCGCGGCGCAGGATGTCGAGGTTGTGCTCGGTGACCTCGCCGATGATCCGGATGCCCAGGCCCGGCCCGGGGAAGGGCTGGCGGTCGACGATCGGGTCGGGGACGCCGAGCTCGCGCCCGACCTGCCGGACCTCGTCCTTGAAGAGCGCGCGCAGCGGCTCGATGAGCTTGAACTGCAGGTCGTCGGGCAGACCGCCGACGTTGTGGTGCGACTTGATGTTGGCCGCTCCGGTGCCGCCGCCGGACTCGACGACGTCCGGGTAGAGCGTGCCCTGGACGAGCCACTTGACGGGGTGACCGGACTCGTCGCCCTCGCCGACGACGTCGCGGGCCGCCTGCTCGAAGACGCGGATGAACTCGCGACCGATGATCTTGCGCTTCTCCTCGGGGTCGGTGACCCCGGCGAGAGCGCCGAGGAAGCGCTCCTTGGCGTCGACGACGACGAGCTTGACCCCCGTCGCCGCGACGAACTCCTCCTCGACCTGCTCGGCCTCGCCCTGCCGCAGCAGACCGTGGTCGACGAAGACGCAGGTGAGCTGCTCGCCCACGGCGCGCTGGACGAGCGCGGCCGCGACGGAGGAGTCGACACCCCCGGAGAGCGCGCAGAGCACGCGGTCCTCGCCGACGGTCTCGCGGATGAGCTCGACCTGCTCGTCGATGACGTTGTCCGCGGTCCAGTCGGGGCTCAGCCCGGCGCCGCGGACGAGGAAGTTCTCGAGAACCGGCTGGCCGAAGGTCGAGTGCAGCACCTCGGGGTGCCACTGCACGCCGTAGAGGCGACGCTCGTCGTCCTCGAAGGCCGCGACGGGCGCGCCGGAGGTGCTCGCGGTGACCCGCATGCCCTCGGGGGCCTCGGTCACCGAGTCGCCGTGGCTCATCCACACCGACTGCTCGGCGGGCTGGCCGTTGAAGAGGGTGGACTCCCGGTCGCTCACCTGCGCGCGGGTCGAGCCGTACTCGCGCAGCCCGGTCCGCTCGACGGTGCCGCCGAGCGCCTGGACCATCGCCTGGAAGCCGTAGCACATGCCGAAGACCGGGACCCCGGCCTCGAGCAGCGTGACGTCGAGCGAGGGGGCGTCCTCGGCGTAGACCGACGAGGGGCCACCGGAGAGGATGACGGCGGCCGGCTCCTTGGCGAGGATCTCGGCGACCGGCATCGTGTGCGGCACGACCTCGCTGTAGATCTTCGCCTCGCGCACGCGGCGGGCGATGAGCTGGGCGTACTGGGCGCCGTAGTCGACGACAAGGACCGGGGAGGTCTTCAGGGATTCCGTCACGCGCACAGGCTACCGGGGCGAGGGCACTCCCCCTTCGTCAACCTCAGGTGGTGAGCGGCGTGACCTCGCGGACGACCCGACGCTCCTCGACGAAGGCGACGAAGGGGATGCACGCGAGCAGCAGGGTGAGGATCATCCGGCCGACGGACCAGCCGACCTTGAAGCCGAGGTTGGCCGTCGCGACGGCGAAGACCATGAAGATCAGGCCGTGGACCGGCGACCACCACGAGAGCGCGTCGTTGCCCATGCCGTACTTGAGCACCATCTCGACGATGAGGACGAACATCGCCAGACCGGCGAGGATCGCCGTCACCCGGAAGACACCCAGGGCGGTCGCGATCGCCCGCGGGTCGGCGCTCGGGGCGCCCGTGCTCGGGCTCGGCGTCTGGCTCTGCGTCTCGTCGCTCACGTCGACTCCTCCAACTCCCTGGCGGGCTCGCCCGCCTGCTCCCGGCGTGCCTCCTGGCGCACCATCTTCACCCACATCCACACCGCGAAGACCGCGAACATCCACCACTGGAAGGCGTACATCACGTTGCGGAACTGCAGCGAGGTGTCCGGCAGCGGCGGCGGCACCCGCTCGAGGTCCTCGGCCGTCGCGCCACCGTCCTCGGTGACCGCGAAGGCGAAGCCGTTGTACATCTCGCCCGGCCACTCGTTGACCAGCTGGGCGATGTCGACGGACGTCAGCCGTCCGTCCTCGATGCCCCCGGTCTCGTCGGGGGCCTCCGGTGGCGCCAACGAGCCGACGAGGTCGATGGTTCCCCGCGGGGCCGAAGGGGGGTCCTCCCCCGTCGGCACGAAGCCCCGGACGACGGCAAGGTTGGCACCGGTGCCCTCGACGACGAAGCGGTCGAGGACCCAGTCGACGGCCTGCCCCTCGTAGCGCCGGTCGACGACGACGAGCGGCTCGCCGGCGTAGCGGCCGGTCGCCGTGACCCGCTGGCCCGACCCCTCGTCGGGGAAGGACTCGTGCGGCGCCATGACGTCCGCGAGCGGCCGCACCGGCCGCTCCTGCACCTCACGGACCGCGTCGGCCCGGGCCACGTCGTGGGCGACGGACCACTGCCACCGACCGGCGACGATGCCCAGGACCACAAGGGCCAGCGCCACCACGAGCAGCCCCAGCCAGCGGGGTCGAAGGGCGGTCCGGAGCACCCGGTCAGGCTACGTGAGCGATCTGGGCGCCCCTCATGCCCTCCGCACGGCCGGCATGGGCAGCGACACCTTCGAGCTCGTGTGGGTGAACTCGCGGACCGCCGGAGTGTCGGCCGGGACCGGGTCGAGCCGCCGGTAGGCATCACCCTGCGCGGGGCGCGCGTCGACGTCACCGGCGTTGGGCCACAGCGAGAAGGCGCGCTCGGCCTGCGCCGTGATCGTCAGCGAGGGGTTGACCCCGAGGTTCGCCGAGACGGCCGAGCCGTCGACGACGCTGATGCCCGGGTGGCCCCAGAGACGGTGGTAGGGGTCGATGACGCCGGTGGCCGGCGAGTCGCTGATGGGGGCCCCACCGAGGAAGTGCGCGGTGAGCGGGATGTCGAAGGCCTCGCTCCACGTGCCTCCCGGGTAGAAGGGGCGCCCGATGCGCTCGGCCAGCTTGGCGGCCAGGACTCGGATGCCCTCGTGCCCTGACGCGATGTAGGTCGGGTTCTCCTCGCCGTGGCCCTGCTTCGACGTCAAGCGGCGGCGTCCGCCCGGCCCGGTCGCCAGGTAGGTCGTCAGCGAGTTGTCGAGCGACTGCATGACCAGGCCGATGACCGTGCTGTCGGCGAAGTGGGTCCCCGGCGGGAACCACGCCTTGAGCGCCGGCAGGTTGCGCGGCAGGTCGGCGAGCAGCTTGGCCCAGCGCGGCGCGCGGCCGGTGCGCGGGGGCGCGAGCAGGGTCGTGAGCAGCCCCATCGCGTCCGAGCCGCGCCCGTAGCGCACGTTTTCGATGTGCGTGTCCGCATCGGGGTGGAAGGAGGAGGTGATGGCCACGCCCTTCGTCAGGTCGTGCTCCCCCTCCGGCGGGCTGTCGGCGAGCGCCCCGACGAGTGCCTCGGAGTTGGTCCGCGTCAGCTGACCGAGGAAGTCGCTGATCGCCGGCAGCTCACCGTCGGCCTTCATCTCGTGGAGGAGGTTCTGCGTGCCCCAGGTGCCGGCGGCGACGACGACCTTGCGCGCCGTGGTCACGCGAGCGCTCTTGTCCCCCAACGCATCCGTGGCCTCGTGGCGAACCCGATAGACCTCGTCGAACCCTTCGGTGCCGGGCACGACACCCACGCGGGTGACCGTGCGCATCGGCACGATCTGCACGCCGAGGCCCTCGGCGAGCGCGAGGTAGTTCTTCATCAGGGTGTTCTTGGCGCCGACCCGGCAGCCGACCATGCAGTTGCCGCACTCGGTGCACGTCGTGCGCGCCGGTCCGGCCCCGCCGAAGTAGGGGTCGGCAACGGTGCGGCCCTGCTCCTCGGCGGAGTCGTCGGCGCCGAAGAGCACGCCGACGGGCGTCTTGCGGAAGGTGTCCGCGACACCCATCTCCTGCGCCGCGTCACGCATCGCGTCCTCGACGACGCTCTCGCACGGGTTGGTGACGACGCCGAGCATCGTGCTCGCCATGTCGTAGTGCGGGAGCAGCTCGGCCTGCCAGTCGGTGATGTGCCCCCACTGCCGGTCACGGAAGAAGACCTCCGGCGGCACGTAGAGGGTGTTGGCGTAGTTGAGCGAGCCACCGCCGACGCCCGCGCCGGCGAGGATCATCACGTCCTTGAGCATGTGGATGCGCTGGATGCCGTACATGCCCGCCTTGGGCGCCCAGAGGAAGTTCTTCAGGTCCCAGCTGGTCTCGGCGAAGTCCTCGTCGGCGAAGCGCCGGCCGGCCTCGAGGACCGTCACCCGATATCCCTTCTCCGCAAGACGAAGGGCGGCGACCGAGCCTCCGAAACCGGATCCGATGACCAGGACGTCGGTGTCGGTGGTCAGCTCTGCGTTCACTTCATCCCTGCCATCTTCATCAGCTTCAGCCCGGCCGTCAGGGCCTTGGCATAGGTCTTGTCGCTCATGCCCAGTGCCGGGGCGATGGGCAGGAGGTACTGCGCCGCGACGGTCTGCGCCTCCGTGTACTTGAGGATCCCCTCGGCGCCGTGGCGGCGCCCCATGCCGGAGTCCTTCATGCCGCCCATCGGGGCACCCATCGAGCCCCACGCGGCGGCGTAGCACTCGTTGATGTTGACCGTGCCGGTCTTGACCCGCTGGGCGATGCGCCGGCCACGGGCCACGTCCTTGGTCCAGACCGAGGAGTTGAGCCCGTAGGAGGTGTCGTTGGCCAGGCGCACGGCCTCGTCGTCGTCGGCGACGCGGTAGACCGCCACGAGCGGGCCGAAGGTCTCGTCGTCACGGCACTCCATCGCGGCGGTGACGCCCTCGAGGACGGTCGGCTCGTAGACATAGGGCCCGATGTCGGGTCGGTGCCGACCACCGGCGAGGACGGTCGCCCCCTTCGCCACCGCGTCCTCGACGTGCCGGGTGACGGTGTCGAGCTGGCTCTGACTGACGAGCGAGCCCATGTCGTAGCCGAACTCGAGCCCGGTGCCGATCGTCATCGCGTCGACCGCCGCGACGAAGCGCGGGACGAACTCGTCGGCGATCGCCTCGTGGACGAGGACGCGCTCGGTGGAGATGCACAGCTGACCGGCGCTGGAGAAGCACGCGCGCACGGCGCCCTCGACCGCGCGGTCGAGGTCGGCGTCGTCGGCGATGTAGACGGAGTTCTTGCCGCCGAGCTCGAGGCTGAAGGAGACGAGGCGCTCGGCCGCGGACACGGCGACGCGGCGGCCGGTCGGGGTCGAGCCGGTGTAGCAGACGTAGTCGGCGGTGTCGACGACCGCCTGGCCGGCCTCCTGACCCGGACCGAGCACGACCTGCAGGACACCCTCGGGCAGGCCGGCCTCGGCGAGCAGCTCGACGGCGGCCAGCGCGGTGACCGAGCCCTGCTGGTCGGGGCGCAGGACGACGGCATTGCCCGCCATGAGCGCGGGGATGGCGTCGCTGATGGCCAGGCTCAGCGGGTAGTTCCACGGGGAGACGACGCCGACGACGCCCTTGGGCAGGTGGTCGACGCGGGTCTGGGTGAGCACCGGGTAGGCGCCGGCGACCTTGCGGCGGCGCAGGTGCGACTCCGCGGTGCGGGCGTAGTAGCGCGACGCGAGCGCGACGTCGATGACCTCTTCGAAGGCCTGCTTGCGCACCTTGCCCGACTCGATCTGGACGAGGTCGAGCAGCTCGACCTGCTTCGCCAGCACGAGGTCGTGGTAGCGCAGGAAGATCCGGCGTCGCTCCTCGTGGGAGGTCGCCGCCCACCGCGGCTGCGCGGCCCGGGCCGCGGTCATGGCACGGGAGACGTCCTGCACGGTGGACTGCGGCAGCACCGCGATCGGACCCCCGGTCATCGGCGAGGTCCGGGTGAAGGTCTCGGCCGTCGGCGACGCGACCACCCTGCTCGCCAGCCGCCGGGCCCGCCCCGGGTCGACCGCATATGTGGCGGTGGGGTCGAGGTCAGGGTCAGCGATGATCTCCGAGGTCATTACCCCACGGTAACCGGGGGCCCCCCGACCCGCCAGAGGTGGCCCGTGGGCGAGACGCACGCCACCCCGGTCCCCGAGACGGAGGCCGCCCGGGCCGACGCCACGCCACGACGCCGTTGCTCCGTACGACGAACCGCATCTCCCCCGCCAGCGCCCTCGGTCGGCGCCGCGCCCTACGCCGTTGCTCCGTACAACGGTCCGCAGCTCACCCCACCCAGCACACCCGGCCGGCCGGCCAGCGCTTCGCCGTTGCTCCGTGCTCTGAGCCGCCGCTCACCGTACGGAGCAACGGCGTACGCAGTCATCGCGCCCGACGTTCCGCCCATCGCCGGCATGCGGCTCAGAGTACGGAGCAACGTCAGGGTCTCGAAGGCCGCACGACCTTAAGGAAATGCGAAACCGGTCCGCACGCGCCCTTCGAGACGCTTGCTGCGCAAGCTCCTCAGGGATCGTCAGACCACCCCGGTCAGCTCGGCTGGTGCGGGGCGACGACGACCTCGATGCGCTGCAGCTCCTTGACCTCGGTGTAGCCCGTGGTCGCCATGGCGCGACGCAGGGCGCCGATGAGGTTGGTCGTGCCGTCGGCGACCCGGCTGGGGCCGAAGAGGACCTCGTCGAGGGAGGCGACGGAGCCGACCTCGACGCGGGCGCCACGGGGCAGCTCGGGGTGGTGGGCCTCGGCGCCCCAGTGGTAGCCGCGGCCCGGGGCCTCGGCGGCGCGGGCAAGTGCGGCACCGAGCATCACGGCGTCCGCGCCGCAGGCGATCGCCTTGACGATGTCGCCGCTCGTGCCGAGGCCGCCGTCGGCGATGACGTGGACGTAGCGGCCACCCGACTCGTCGAGGTAGTCGCGGCGGGCGGCGGCGACGTCGGCGACGGCGCTGGCCATCGGGGCGTGGATGCCCAGGGCCTGGCGGGTCGTGTGGGCCGCTCCCCCGCCGAAGCCGACGAGCACGCCCGCGGCACCGGTGCGCATGAGGTGCAGGGCCGCGGTGTAGCCGGCCGCGCCACCGACGATGACCGGCACGTCGAGCTCGTAGATGAAGCGCTTGAGGTTGAGCGGCTCGCTGCGGCTGCTCACGTGCTCGGCCGAGACGGTCGTGCCGCGGATGACGAAGAGGTCGACGCCGGCGTCGACGACGGTCTTCCAGTGCTGCTGGGTGTTCTGCGGGCTGAGCGCGCCCGCGACGGTGACGCCGGCGGCGCGCAGCTGACGCAGCCGCTCGGTGATCAGCTCGGGCTGGATCGGCGCGGAGTAGATCTCCTGCATGCGCGCGGTCGCCATCACCGGGTCGAGCGAGGCGATCTCCGCGAGCAGCGGCTCCGGGTCGGAGTAGCGGGTCCACAGCCCCTCGAGGTCGAGCACGGGCAGTCCGCCCGCCTCGCCGAAGGCGATGGCCGTCGCCGGGGACATCACCGAGTCCATCGGGGCCGCGATGACCGGCATCTCGAAGTGGTAGGCGTCGATCTGCCAGTCGAGGGAGACCTCCTCGGGGTCGCGCGTGCGCCGGCTCGGCAGCACCGCGATGTCGTCGAAGGAGTAGGCCCTGCGGCCGCGCTTGCCTCGGCCGATCTCGATCTCGTTCACCCGCCCAGCCTAAAGGGCTTGGCCCTGCGGACCAGAGGGCGCATACTTGCTTGGCCGACGCATGCATCTATCCGCGCGCGGCCAGGGTGGCGACGAGGCCGCCGCCTCCCCCCTTCGCACCATCCCAGGAGACTCCTGTGTCCGTATCCACCCATGACCCCTCGCTGCCACAGGAGTACCCCGACAAGATCGACGCCGCCGTGCTCAAGATCGCCGGTGTCGTGGTGCTCGGCTCGATCATGTCGATCCTCGACATCACGGTCGTCAACGTCGCCCTGCCGCACTTCCAGACCGACCTCGCGACCGGTCCGGAGCCGCTGCACTACTCCACCGTCGCGTGGACCGTGACCGCCTACACGCTGGCCCTGGCCACCGTCATCCCGCTCACCGGGTGGGCCGCCGACCGCTTCGGCACCAAGCGGCTCTACCTCGCCGCCATCGCCTTCTTCGTCGCCGGCTCCGTGCTGTGCGCCTTCGCCCCGTCGATCGGCATGCTCATCGGTGCCCGCGTCGTCCAGGGCCTCGGCGGCGGCATGCTCATGCCGCTCGGCATGACGATCATGACCCGCGCGGCGGGCCCGGACCGGATCGGTCGCCTCATGGCGATCCTCGGCGTCCCGATGCTCCTGGGCCCCATCGGCGGCCCGATCCTCGGTGGCTGGCTCATCGACAACGCCCACTGGCTCGGCCGCCCGAGCTGGACCTGGATCTTCCTGATCAACCTGCCCCTGGGCATCATCGCGCTCGTCTACGCGGCCATCGCGCTGCCCAAGGACCACACCGAGCCGACCGAGTCGCTCGACGTCGTCGGCCTGCTGCTCATGTCGCCCGGCCTCGCGCTCTTCCTCTACGGCGTCTCCTCGATCCCCGAGGAGGGCACGGTCAACTCGCCCAAGGTCTACGGCACCGCCCTCGCCGGCCTCGTGCTGATCCTCGCCTTCGGCTGGTGGTCGATGCGCCCCAAGCACCCGCTGCTCGACCTGCGGCTGCTCGCCAACCGGCAGTTCTCCATCGCGGCCCTGACGATGTTCCTCTTTGCCGCGGCCTTCTTCGGCGGCCTGCTGCTCATGCCCACCTACTTCCAGCAGGTGCGCGGTGAGAGCACGACCATGGCCGGCGTCCTGATGATCCCGCAGGGTCTGGGCGCGCTGCTGACGATGCCGATCGCCGGCATGCTCGTCGACAAGTACCCCGTCGGCCGCATCGTGCCGGTCGGCATCGCCCTGATCACCGGTGGCATGTTTGCCTTCACCCAGCTGTCCGCCGACGCGAGCTACTGGGGCTTCATCATCCCGGCGCTCTTCGTCATGGGCCTGGGCATGGGCGCGACGATGATGCCGCTGATGACGAGCTCGCTCAAGGCGCTCACCGCCCACCAGGTGGCCCGCGGCTCGACCCTGCTCAACATCACCCAGCAGGTCGCGAGCTCCTTCGGCGTCGCCATCGCCTCGGTCGTCCTCACGCGCGGCTTCGAGGACCGCCCGCTCATCGGGCAGGCGCAGGTCTTCGCCGAGGAGAGCGCCAAGGCGAGCAGCCCGGGCGCCGTCCAGCAGCTCCTCGCGAAGCTGCCCGAGGTCGCCCAGATCATGGGCCAGTACGCCTCGGACCCGCAGGCCGGCGCGGCCGCGCTCATGCACGCCGTGCGCGTCGACATGGCCGAGGCCTTCGCCGCGACCTACTGGGTCTCCGCCTTCATGTGCCTCGCGACCCTCGTCGTCGCGGCCTTCCTCCCGCGCAAGCACGAGGAGAGCCACATGCTCGACGAGGAGCCGGGCGAGAGCGCGCCCGTCCTCATGCACTGAGGCTCTGCCCCACCCCAGACGAAGGGGGTCGCTCCCGGTGTCGGGAGCGACCCCCTTCGCCGTGCTCGGAAGTTTTTTTGCAGACCACGCAACCGGCCGCACCCGACGCACGTCTGGTGACATGACGCGGGCCACAGGGGACCGCAGCATCAGGGGACAGACACATGAAGCACGTGCGCACCACCACGACGACCGCCATCACCCTCGCGCTGCTCGCCACCGGCTTCGCCGGCAGCGCGCAGGCCGCCGACTCCGGGACCGGCGCGGCGCCCGATGCCTGCGCCGGGGTCGCCGGCTGCAAGATCGTCAGCCGCGCCGACATCGACGGTGACGGCACCGCCGACTCCGTGGGCCTGAGGACCTCGCCCGACGGGACGGGCAAGGTCACCACCCGCGTGGTCACCGCCGACGGTGAGCGCCTGCAGACCACGACCGAGACGAGCCGGAGCATGACGACGGCGAGCGAGCACTACCGCGGCGCGGCGCGCATCGACGGCGTGGACGGCTACGAGATCGTCGTGCTCACCGACCTCGGCGCCCACACCGCCTACTACCAGGTCATCACCTACCGCGACGGGCGCCTGACGACGCTCAAGGACCCGCGCAACCGGTGGCGTTGGGTCACGGACGGGTCGGTCTGGTCCGACTTCGGCTACCAGCGCACGACGACGGCATCCGGTGCGCCCAAGATGATCGCCCGTGAGGCCGTCGACAACGACCGCGACGGCGACTTCACCCAGGTCTCCTACTCCGCCGGCTGGAAGTACGGCGGCTGGTACCGGATGGGTGTGCTCACCAAGAAGGACGTCAGCCCGAGCATCGCCCACCGCTACACCGGCTGGAACGTGCCCTACCTGCCCAAGGGCCTCTGACGGTCTGGGCCCGGCAGTCGGGTCAGGCGGCGAAGGGGGCGACGACGGGGGTCCGGAATCCACACCGGGCCCCCGTCGTTGGGCAGGATGGACACCACGACGAGGGAAGGAACCCCGCATGCCGAAGTTCAAGAACGTCGCCGTGATCATCACCGCCGCCGAGGCCGCCCGTCAGTGGGCGCACAACAACCCCGAGCAGGCCGCCAAGTTCATCGACACGGCCACCGGCTTCGTCGACAGCCGCACGAAGGGGAAGTACACCTCCCAGATCGCCGGCTTCTCCTCCATGGCGAAGAAGAACCTCACCGGCAGCGAGACCGTGCGCAGCTCGACGGTCCACCCCGACGGCCGACTCTGACCTAGACCTCCGTGGCCTCGAGGACCCGCATCACGTTGCCGTGCGCGAGGGCCTCGAGGTCGCTGCGGCTCCAGCCCCGCTCCCCCAGCGCGCCGAGCAGGCGCGGATAGCTAGCGACGTCCTCGAGCCCGACCGGCGTCTCGTCCACCCCGTCGTAGTCGGCGCCGATGCCGACGTGCTCGATGCCGACCACCTCGCGCAGGTGCTCGAAGTGCGCGACGACGTGCTCGATCGTCGCGACCGGGTCCGGCACGACGTCGGTGCGGCCGAGCACCTCGTCGGCGCGGGCCTGGTTGACGAACTTCGGCACGACATTGGCCATGACGACCCCGCCGTTGCCCGGGATGCGCTCGAGGACATCGTCGGGCACGTTGCGCGGGTGGTCGCACACGGCCCGGGCGCCCGAGTGGCTGAAGAGCACCGGCAACCGCGTCGCGTCGAGCGCGTCGTGCATCGTCTCGGCGCTCACGTGGGACAGGTCGACCATGACCCCGAGGTCGTTCATCCGCGCGACGATCTCGCGCCCGAGGTCGGTCAGCCCGCCGTGCACCCGCTCGTCGGTCGCCGAGTCGGCCCACGGGGTGTTGTCGTTGTGCGTGAGCGTCATGTAGCGCGCGCCGCGGTCGGCGAAGTTGGCGAGGTGCTGCAGCGAGCCGTTGATGCTGTGCCCACCCTCCATGCCGATGAGCGCCGCGTGCCTGCCCTCGGCCCACGCGGCGCGGACCTCGGCGGCCGTGCGCGCCGGCACCATCTCCTCGTAGCGTCGGCACATCGCCTCGACGAAATCGATCTGCTGGTGCGTCGCGACGACCGCGTCCTCACCCTCCATCGAGCACGGCACCCACACCGACCACAGCTGGGCGGCCAGACCCCCTTCGCGCATCCGGGGCAGGTCCGTGTGCAGGTGCGGCTGTGGCTCGGCGATGTCGCAGGCCTCGAGGTCGTAGGCCGCCACCTCGCGGTGGTGCCAGGGCAGGTCGTTGTGGCCGTCGAGGACGCGGATGGGCTCGCTGCTCGTCGTCATCGCTCCAGTCAACCATCGTGGCCCGAGCACACGTGCAGGGCCGCCAGCCGGCACCGCTGCGGTGTGGGGCACCACCACATTGCCCGAAGGGGGACGCCTCGCCACGGTGGTCCGCACCAGTGACACCGGCGTCACCGAGGCCGCCGGTGCGAGATCAAGGAGAGCGTCACATGCGTGCACTTCGGGTGGTCGTCGGTTCGGTCCTGCTGAGCGGGGCGATGGTCGCCGCGTCGGCGACGAGCTCCTCGTCCGCGCCACCCGGGGCGGCGGGGTCCGGGGCGGCCGGGTCCGGGGCAGCCGAGGCCGGGGCGACGGCGAGCGCGGCTGGGTCCCTCACCCAGGTGACCGGCTTCGGGACCAACCCCGGCAACCTCGCGATGTACGAGTACGTGCCGGCCGGACTGCCGGCCGGGGCGCCCACGGTCGTCGCGCTGCACGGGTGCACCCAGTCGGCTGCGGCCTACCACCAGGGGTCCGGGTGGTCTCAGCTCGCCGACGAGTACGGCTTCGCCGTCGTCTACCCGCAGCAGTCGTCGGGCAACAACGCCAACTCCTGCTTCAACTTCTTCGAGGCCGGCGACACCACGCGCGGTCAGGGCGAGGCCGCCTCGATCGCGCAGATGGTCACGCACGCGCGCTCGTCGCACTCGCTCGGCAGCGACAACACCTTCGTCACCGGCCTGTCCGCCGGCGGCGGGATGACGTCGGCGATGCTCGCGACCTATCCCGATCTCTTCGCCGGCGGGTCGGTCGTCGCCGGCCTGCCCTTCCGGTGCGCGACGTCGATGGTCGACGCCTTCGGGTGCATGAGCAACCCGCCGGACAAGACGCCGCAGCAGTGGGGCGCGCTGGCGCGGGACGGATATCCGGGCCACTCCGGTCCCCGCCCGAAGGTCGCGGTCTGGCACGGCACGTCGGACACGACGGTCGTGCCGGCCAATGCCCGCGAGCTCGTCGACCAGTTCACCGACGTCGCCGGGGTCTCGCGGACCGCGACCGAGACGACGACACTCAGCGGTGGCACGACCCGACGCGCCTACGGCGACGAGGTCGTCGAGTACTCCGTGCAGGGCATGGGCCACGGCACGCCGGTCGACCCCGGCAGCGGTGCCGACCAGTGCGGCCAGGCGGGCGCCTACTTCCTCGACACGATCTGCTCCGCGCGGCACGACGCGGCCTTCTTCGGCATCAGCGCCCCGGTCGACCCGGGCGACCCCGGTGACCCCGACCCGGAGCCCGGCGCGTGCGTCACCGCGAGCAACTACGACCACACCGTGGCCGGCCGCGCCCACCAGTCCGGCGGGATGACCTTCGCCAACGGCTCCGGCGACGCCATGGGCCTGTGGAATGTCTTCACCACGACCGAGCTCGAGGAGACCGCTCCCGGCTACTGGAAGGTCGGCTGCTGACCCGCTCCGGGGTGCATGCTGGGGACATGCGCCCCGGAGCCCACAACGCCATCACCGACGTGCCCGGCGTCCGCGTCGGTCACGCCACCCGTGACGAACCCGGTTGGCTGACCGGCACGACGGTGGTCGTCCCACCAGTCGGCACCACGGCCGGTGTCGACGTGCGTGGTGGTGGGCCCGGCACCCGCGAGACCGACCTGCTCGACCCGCGCAACCTCGTCGACGCGGTCGACGCGATCGTGCTCTCGGGGGGCAGCGCCTACGGCCTCTCCGCCGCCGACGGCGTCGTCGCCGCACTCGCGGACGAGGGCCGCGGCTGGCCGGTCGGCCCCGGGCCCGGCGAGGTCGTGCCGATCGTGCCCGCGGCGATCCTCTTCGACCTCGGCCGCGCCGGCGCGTGGCGCCACCACCCGGGGCCCGACGAGGGGCGGGCCGCCTACCTCGCGGCGAGCGACGGTCCGGTGGACGAAGGGGGTGTCGGCGCCGGCACCGGGGCCCGTGCCGGGGGCCTGCGCGGCGGCGTCGGGTCGGCGAGCCTCGTCCTGTCGTCGGGCGCGACGGTCGGTGCGCTCGTCGCGGTCAACGCCGTCGGCTCGCCCCTCTCCCCCGATGGTCGGCTGCTCGCCGAGCGCCTGCTCGTGCCGGGCGAGGTCGACCTCCCCGAGCCCGATCCCGTTGCGGTGCAAGCCCACTGGGAGCGCCAGGCGGCCGAGGCGCAGGCGCTGCGCGCGGGGACCGCGACGACGCTCGCGGTCGTCGCGACCGATGCCCGGCTCGACAAGGCCGGCTGCTCGAAGCTCGCTGGCGTCGCCCACGACGGCTTCGCCCGGGCACTCTCGCCCGTGCACACGGCCTTCGACGGCGACACGGTCTTCGCGCTGTCGACCCCCGGCGAGGTGACGCCGACCCCCTTCGACGTCGTGGAGCTGCAGACCGCGGCAGCCGACTGCGTGAGCCGGGCCATCGCCCGGGCGGTGCTCGCCGCGGCCTCGGTCGACCACACGGATGCCGGCGGGGCTGCCCTGCCGGGCTATCGCGAGACGCTCAGTCGGAGGTGACGAAGGTCAGGTCGACGTCCGGGGTCGGACCGTCGTCGTCCGAGCCGTCGGAGATGTGGTGCCGCGCCTCGTGTCGGATGACCCAGATGCACAGGGCAGCGAGCGGGATGCTGATGAGGGTGACCCCGAGCGCTTCGTCGCGCATGACGAGACCGGTGAAGGCCAGGAGGACGAAGACCACGACGAGCACGAAGGCCGTGACGAGGTGGAGCCCGGCGAGGTCGCTGCGGCTCTCGCGGGTGCGCAGCCACCGGTGCCGGAGCAGGTGGTGCGTCCACATGAGCAGCCAGCCGAGCGGCAGCAGGACGAAGGGGAGCAGCGCCCACTCCCGGGCAACGAATCGGCCCACCAGCGGCGAGACGAGGGCACCGACGACGATCGCCGGCAGCCAGAGGTA
Organism: Janibacter sp. CX7; assembly: GCF_024362365.1. Lineage (NCBI taxonomy): Bacteria > Bacillati > Actinomycetota > Actinomycetes > Micrococcales > Intrasporangiaceae > Janibacter > Janibacter sp. CX7. The sequence goes on from NZ_CP101464.1 coordinate 2,458,624, forward strand.
GAGGCAGATCGCCGCGACCAGCCGCAGCCGACGAAGGGGAACCGCCCACCGGCCCGCGCGCACCGATTCCGGCAGGCCGGGACCGACCTCGCGACGACGGGCGGCAGCGGCACGCAGCTCGTCGTCGGTCGGCTCGGGCCGGGGCCGGGGCTGCTCCGGGGACTTCGCCTGCTGGGACTCCACGCGCTCCCGGGCCCGCTCGTCGGCCGCGACCCGTTCGGCGAAGCGCTCCCGCTCGTGCGGCGGCGACCAGCGGTCGACCGTGAGCTCGTTGCCCGCGAGGTCGACGTGGACCTCCTCGGCCTTGAGCTCGCGCCACGACCCGCGGACGAGGTGCCACAGGAGCCAGCCTCCGCACAGCACCCACCACACGAGCAGGGTCGGCAGGTGCGCGTCCGGCTCGGTCTCGCCCTCGACGAGCATGCGGGTGAGCATCATCAGGGCGACGGCGAGCACGAGCATCAGGCCCATGGCCAGGGCCAGCCCGACGACCTGCACCAGCCACCAGACGAGGCTGCCCGGGGCGGGGCCGCGGCGGGGTCCGGGAGCCCCGGACCCCGCCTGCCCGGAGGTGGTCACGGTCAGTGGGCGCTGTAGTTGGGCGCCTCGACGATGCCCTGGATGTCGTGCGGGTGGCTCTCCTTGAGGGAGGCGGAGGTGATCCGGACGAACTTCCCCTTCGCCTGCAGCTCGGGGATGGTGCCGGCGCCGACGTAGAACATCGACTGCCGCAGGCCGCCGACCATCTGGTGCGCGACCTGGGCGAGGGTGCCGCGGTAGGCGACCCGGCCCTCGATGCCCTCGGGCACGAGCTGGTCGTCGCTCGTGACCTCGGCCTGGAAGTAGCGGTCCTTGCTGAAGGACTTCTTGCCGCGGCTGCTCATCGCGCCGAGGCTGCCCATGCCGCGGTAGGCCTTGAACTGCTTGCCGTTGACGAAGATCAGCTCGCCCGGGCTCTCCTCGCAGCCGGCGAGGAGCGAGCCGACCATGACGGTGTCGGCACCGGCGACGATCGCCTTGGCGATGTCGCCGGAGTACTGCAGGCCGCCGTCGGCGATGACCGGGATCCCGGCCGGCTTCGCGGCGAGGGAGGCGTCGTGGACCGCGGTGATCTGCGGGGCGCCGACACCGGTGACGATGCGCGTGGTGCAGATGGAGCCCGGCCCGACGCCGACCTTGATCCCGTCGACGCCGGCGTCGATGAAGGCCTGGGCGCCCTCGCGGGTGGCGACGTTGCCGCCGATGACCTGCACGTGGCGGGTCGCGGGGTCGCTCTTGAGCCGCTCGACCATCTCGAGCAGCAGCTTGACGTGGCCGTGGGCGGTGTCGGCGACGAGGACGTCGACGCCGGCGTCGATGAGCGTGGTCGCGCGCTCCCAGGCGTCACCGAAGTAGCCGATGGCCGCGCCGACGAGCAGGCGGCCCTGCGCGTCCTTGCTCGCATTGGGGAACTGCTCGCTCTTGACGAAGTCCTTGACCGTGATGAGGCCGGCGAGACGGCCGGCGTCGTCGACGATCGGCAGCCGCTCGCGCTTGTGCTGGCGCAGCAGGAGGGTCGCGTCCTCCTGCGAGATGCCGACCGGCGCGGTGATCAGCGGCATCGGGGTCATGACGTCGCGCACGAGCGTCGTGGCCCACTCGGCGACCGGCGTGAAGCGCAGGTCGCGGTTGGTGATGATGCCGATGAGCACGCCCGCGTCGTCGACGACCGGCAGGCCGGAGACGCGGTACTCCCCGCAGCGCTGGTCGAGGTCGTCGAGGGTCGCGTCGGGGCCGATGACGACGGGGTTGGTGATCATGCCCGTCTGGGTCCGCTTGACGAGGTCGACCTGGTAGGCCTGGTCCTCGATGGACAGGTTGCGGTGGAGGACGCCGATGCCACCCTGACGCGCCATGGCGATCGCCATGCGCGACTCGGTGACGGTGTCCATCGCAGCCGAGATGAGCGGCGTCCTGATGCTGATCTCGCGGGTCAGGCGGCTCGTCGTGTCGAGGTCGCCGGGCGCCAGCTCGCTGTAGCCGGGCAGCAGCAGGACGTCGTCATAGGTCAGGCCGAGCTTGGCGAAGGGGTCGGGAGCCGCGCCCCCGGTGTGGTCACGGGCGGTCGGGTCACCGAAATCCATCTCCCTATCCTAAGCCACCCCCGAGGCGCTCCCGGACCTGACCAATTGCTGACCAAATGGCTGATTCCTAGGGCGAACCCATACCTTTTCGTCGACCTCTGTTTGCGCCGATCTTCTTAGGTTGGCTGAGAAGAGACGGGGGTGCATGCCTCCTCGGCAGCACCTGAGCACGGAGGTAGACATGGCGCACGCAGACAAGGTGCCGGGTCCGGTCGCGGACCACTGGGAGTGGCAGTTCGAGGGCGCGTGCCGCGAGACGGGCAGCGAGTCCTTCTACCACCCGGACGGCGAGCGCGGCGCGGCCCGCCGCCTGCGCGACGCCGCCGCGAAGGAGATCTGCGCGAGCTGCCCCGTCATGGCTGCGTGCCGCGAGCACGCCCTGGCCATCCGCGAGCCCTTCGGCGTCTGGGGTGGCATGACCGAGGACGAGCGCCAGGTCGCGCTCACCGAGCGCGACATCGCCGCCGCCGGCATCGCCGGCTGAACCACGTCCCGACGAAGGGGGCGGAGCGTGCCCCCTTCGCGTCCTAGGCTGGCGGGGTGACCTCCCCCGAAGCCGTCCACATCCGCGACGAGTCCATCCGCCTCGGCCAGCTGCTCAAGCTCGCCGGGCTCGTGGAGGACGGCGTCATGGCCCGTGAGGTCATCGCTGCCGGTGAGGTGAGCGTCGACGGTCAGGTCGAGACCCGTCGTGGCGCGCAGGTCCGGGCGGGCAGCGTCGTGGGCTTCGCCGGTCAGCAGGTCGAGGTCGTCACCGGAGAGGCCGAGATCGACGTCCCCTGGTAGCCCTTCGAGGCGGTTGCTGCGCAACCTTCCTCAGGGACCGGGTGCGAGGCGTCAGCCCTCGGTGAGCATCCAGTCGAGCGCCTGGTCGACGTGGATCGCCGTCGTGTCGTGCAGCGGCACGGGGCAGTCGTCCTCCTCGAGCAGGAGGCCGAGCTCGGTGCCGGCGAGCACGACGCACTCGGCGCCGCGGTCGGTCATCCCCTGCAGAACCGTGCGCAGCGCCCGGCGCGAGGAGTCCTTGATGACCCCGTGCACGAGCTCCTCGTAGATGATCCGGTCGACCTCGGGCCGCTCGGCCTCCTCGGGCAGGATCACCTCGATGCCGCGCTGGGTGAAGGGCGTGGTGTAGAAGTCGCCGGACATCGTCGTCAGGGTCGCGAGCAGGCCGACCTTGCGCTGGCGGGAGGCCTCGACCCGGCGGGCCGTCGCCTCGGCGATGTGGAGGAAGGGGACGTCGACGGCATCGGCGACCTGGTCCGCCACGACGTGCATCGTGTTGGCGGCGAGGATGATGCCCTCCGCTCCCCCGGCCTGCAGGCTGCGGGCGCCCTCGACGAGCAGCCGTGCCATCTCGTCCCAGTCACCCGCGTTCTCGGCATCGTCGACCGGCTGGAAGTCGAGGCTGTGGACGAGGACGCGGGCGCTGTGCAAGCCGCCCAGGCGCGCGTCGATCCCTTCGTTGAGACGGCGGTAGTACTCCGCCGTCGCCGACCAACCCATTCCGCCGAGGACACCGAGGAGACGCATGGCCCACACCCTAGCCAGCGGCCCTGTCCCCGTGGGGTCTTCGTTCCGCCCTGTGGTTCGCATCGCGGGCGCCTGCCCGGCCGCACCGGGCCCGGGCATACCCTGCACGCGTGAAGGTGCTGCTGCTCGAAAACATCCATGACGTCGCCCGCGACGCGCTCGTCGACGCCGGCTTCGAGGTCGAGACCCGCTCCGGGGCCCTCGACGAGGCCGAGCTGATCTCCGCCCTCGAGGGGGTCGACCTGCTCGGCATCCGCTCGAAGACCAAGGTCACCCAGGCCGTCATCGCGGCCCGCCCGGAGCTCAAGGCCGTCGGCGCCTTCTGCATCGGCACCAACCAGATCGACCTCGACGCGGCCGCACAGGCCGGCACGGTCGTCTTCAACGCCCCCTTCTCCAACACGCGCAGCGTCGTCGAGCTGGCCCTCGGCGAGATCATCTCGCTCGCCCGCCACCTGACGGACAAGAATGCCGCGCTCCACGCCGGCGTCTGGGACAAGTCGGCGAAGGGAGCCCACGAGGTCCGCGGCCGCACCCTCGGCATCGTCGGCTACGGCAACATCGGCGCCCAGCTGTCCGTCGTCGCCGAGGCCTTCGGCATGCACGTCTCCTTCTACGACCTCGAGGACAAGCTGCCGCTCGGCAACGCCAAGAAGTGCGACAGCCTCGACGAGCTGCTCGAGACCTGCGAGACGATCACGCTCCACGTCGACGGTCGCGCGGGCAATGCCGGCACCTTCGGCGCCGAGCAGTTCGCGAAGATGCGCCCGCGCAGCCTCTTCCTCAACCTCTCCCGCGGCTTCGTCGTCGACCTCGAGGCCCTGCGCGACAACCTCGTCTCCGGGCACATCGCCGGCGCGGCCGTCGACGTCTTCCCGAGCGAGCCCAAGAAGGCAGGCGACCCCTTCGAGAACTGCCTGCAGGGCATCCCCAACGTCATCCTCACCCCGCACGTCGGCGGCTCCACCGAGGAGGCGCAGTACGACATCGGTCGCTACGTCGCCGGCAAGCTGCGCGACTGGGCCGACACCGGTGCGACCTCGATGTCGGTCAACGTCCCCGCCGTCGCCGCCCCCGTCGCCGCGGGCAGCACCCGCATCCTCCACCTGCACAAGAACGTCCCCGGCGTCCTCGCCCGGGTCAACACGATCCTGTCCGAGGGCGACGTCAACATCGACAGCCAGCAGCTGAGCACCAAGGGCGAGTACGGCTACGCCGTCACCGACCTCGCGAGCAACCTGCCCGCCGACACCGAGCAGCGCCTGCGCGACCTGCCCGAGACCGTCGAGGTCCGCGTCATCGTCACGGTCTGATCCGGTTAGTTGCCGTCCCCCAAGTCCCCGGCTCGGGGCCCGACCCGGGGACGAGCACCCATGACCGCGTACTGCGCCAGACCTACGAGCGCCGTGCAGGCTGCGGCGACCTTGAGTTGTTCGCCGAACCTCAGCGAGTAGAGAACGTTGGCGGAGAGCGGGACGACTCCGGGCACAGAAGAGACGGCGACCAATAACGCCGGGGCGATCCACGCGGCGCGGGCTCCGATACTGGCCGCCGCCATCGTCGCCATCCCCGACAGGAGGAGCGAGACCAACATGATGTGCGGAACCGGGAGGTGAGCGTTGCCCGCCACCGCGGCCATCCCCAAGCAGGTCGTCGCCACGAAGACACCGGACCACATGAGGCGGTGCCACACAAGGGAGCGGCAACGAGTGAGCACCGCCGATGGGAGCGCTTCGTCCAATACCCTGGACATCACGGCCAGGGGTACCAAGGCACCCGCGATGGTCAGAGAGTCCACGTAGGTCCCCCGCGGTTCGTGGGGGAACAGCCACGAAGCTGACAGACGCGCGAGCCCCGCAGCGAGGAGTAGGGCCAAGAAGAGGTCGACTGCCAAGCGGCCGTCGAAACCTCGCACCAACCACTGGCCGCCCGGGCTCCTCACCCGAGGTCCTTAAGTGAGATGTCGCCGGCACGCCAAGCCGTGGCGTTGCGCGACAACCACTCACCTCTCGCCCTTGGCCCACGCTGCTGCCACTTCCGCGCCACCCTCGACACCTCCGGATCAGCGAGCATCTGATCGAGGGGTGCCGCTCCCGGGTAGAGGCTGCCGTCGCTAGGAAGCCCTAGGTCTCGCAATGCCTGACGTTCAACGACCCACTGAGCTCGCGAGTCGCCCGCGCCACCAGGACGTACCAGCGACTTGAGCCACAGACCCTCCAGAACGCGACGATCGGGGCGGGTCTGCGCCGACAGGTCCAGTCCGGCGTCAGACAAAGAGATCCTCCGCCCTGACGCCAGGCTGCGGACCACCTCTGCGTGATTCCTGTCGAAGACAGCGCCTTCGTCATCGACGAGGACCACCTGCTCGGGGGCTGCCAATGGCGCGACGTTAACGACTCTGCGGTAGGTCGATGCGATGTCTTCGGCCAGGTAGCTTTTCACTGAGGGCACACACACTTCAACGTGGTGTCGGGTCATGCACACCGTTCGCGCAGCTGCCCAGTCCGGCTGACGTTCGACGTCGGACAGGAGGAAGGACCCCGACAAGCTGATCGAGATGATCCCCGCAGCGATCCAACGGAAGAACCCGAGAATCCCACTGGCCAGACTGATCGGCACCAAGGCTTGGACGAGATAGATCCAGCCCGGCGTGAAAAATAGTGTCATCGAGCGAAAATCGATGGGATGCGCCGCCACGAAGGGCGGCGCCGCCGCTCGAAAAAGCACGAGGACGACAGCCGCGTAACCCAGCACGGCGGACGCGGCAGGGACCCAACGACGAGGCCAACGGCCCCCAACCACGACTCCGAGAACTGAGGAGACGGCGATCCAACCGAGCGCGGGAATGAGCACAAGTGGCTGTGGTCGTCCGTGCGTGGCAGTTCCAGCCGTCAGTGCCCACATCGCTAGAGCCGTGGTCGTCAGTCCCAGAGTCGCGACTGCGGCAACCTCCGCCGCGAAGCGGCGCTCTGCCCTCACTCGCTCGTGCGGCGGGCCGACTGCCAACTGATCAATTCCGCTCCGAGCTCGCGACGCGGCAAGCCAACTCGCTGTCCCCAAGACCACGGGAAGGGCCACGATCAATGTCCGGCCGATCATCGCATCGGTCTCGGTCCACACACCGTGCCAAGTTTCCCGCCGGCCCCAAGCGACCAGTCCCGAGGCGATGGCAGTGGTCAACCCGAGGACGATCGCACTTCGACGATCCAGCATGACGAGCCGAACCCATCGACGATCATGCAATCGCACGCAGGTACCCTTCACGCACGTCCGCTACCTCGGGGGCTGACACACCAGTCAGGCCCGCTGGGGTGCCTTCAAACCGGACCGCGCCATCGTGGATGATGACCAGTCGCTGCGCCACTGCCGCTACGTCCTCGAGAAGGTGCGTCGAAATCACCACCGAGGTGTCCGTAGAAATGCCACGAATTCTACGGTGAAAATCATCGCGCTGCTCCGGGTCGAGACCCACTGTGGGCTCGTCCATGAGAATGCTGCGGGGGTTGCCCACCAGCGCACAGGCGATTCCCACCCTGCGCATCTGACCACCCGAAAGTCGTCCAAAAGGGGATCGAGCGACACCGGCGAGGCCCACGGCCGACAGAACGCGCTCCACATCGACATCGCAGCGTTTCAGCCATGCGGCGTACTGGATAATGCTCGAAACAGTGGCCCGATCCGGCGCGCCGAATGACTGGGGCAACCACCCGAGGTCACCGCGCAAGACTCGCCAGTCGTGGGAAGAGGCTACGGGGCGGCCACCACGGAGAACGCTCCCGCTGTTGATTCTCATATCACCAAGGAGCGCCCGGAAGAGGGTCGTTTTCCCTGCACCGTTGGGGCCCATGAGGACGGTACAACCCGGCGGAAACTCGCAGGTAACGGATCGAAGCACTTCGCGGCCGCCACGGCTCACACTGAGTGCTCGGGTCCCAATACTCACTTTCGGATCGTTGACGACCACGAGCCGCAAGGGTCCGGCGAGTATGGGACGTCACGGCAGATCTGATCGCTCCCGCCCTCGCTCGACGTCGAGATGGCCGTGACGACACATTGATAACCCTGCCGCTTGACAGCGGTCAACGAACTTGTGGCCGGTGTATAACGGCCACACTTATAGTCGGGCTCGTTGTCGAAGACAACCTTTCCGCTGAAGTACACCGGGTCACCGTGGGTTGATTTGAGCGAGCCATTGCGCTCATACCCCTTGGTGAACCACTCCTGGACATAAAAGGTGCCCGAACCATCGTCCGACGACACCGTGACTGCATAGGCCATTGATGGGATGAGCGCCAACCCCACCCCGCCCACCACCGCAATCAACGTGCGCTTCATGGAACCCTCCCCCGTCTTGTGTGATGGCATGAGGCTCCACCTTCTCCCGACTCATGTCAAGGGGTGGTTTCGAGGCTCCTTCGTCGCACCACAACCACCAGAGGGCCATCACACCTCAACCACCGGCGCATGACGAAGGGGGCGGCGCACCGGTTGGTGCGCCGCCCCCCTTCGCTCAGGTCAGGACGTCAGTGCGAGTGGCCGTGGCCCTCGTCCTCGTCCTCCTTCTTGTCCACGACGAGCGTGTCGGTGGTCAGGACCATCGACGCGATCGAGGCGGCGTTGACGAGCGCGGAGCGGGTGACCTTGACCGGGTCGATGACGCCCTGGCCGATGAGGTCGCCGTACTCGCCCGTCGCGGCGTTGAGGCCCTGACCCGGGGTCAGCTCCTGCACCTTGGCGACGGCGACGTAGCCCTCGAGGCCGGCGTTCTCGGCGATCCAGCGCAACGGCTCGACACCGGCGGTGCGCACGATGTTGGCGCCGACCTGCTCGTCACCCTCGAGCTGCACGGCGTCGAGCGCGGAGACCGCGTGCGCCAGGGCGGAGCCACCGCCGGCGACGATGCCCTCCTCGATGGCCGCGCGGGTCGCGGAGATCGCGTCCTCGATGCGGTGCTTCTTCTCCTTGAGCTCGACCTCGGTGTGGGCACCGACCTGGATGACGCAGACGCCACCGGCGAGCTTGGCGAGGCGCTCCTGGAGCTTCTCGCGGTCCCAGTCGGAGTCGGTGCGCTCGATCTCGGACTTGATCTGGTTGACCCGACCGGTCACGTCGTCGGCGGCACCCTGGCCGTCGATGATCGTCGTGTTGTCCTTGGTGACGACGATGCGACGGGCCTGGCCGAGGTCCTCGAGACCGACCTGGTCGAGCTTGAGGCCGACCTCCTCGGCGATGACCTGACCGCCGGTGAGGATCGCCATGTCCTGGAGCATCGCCTTGCGGCGGTCGCCGAAGCCGGGGGCCTTGACGGCCGCGACGTTGAAGACGCCCTTGAGCTTGTTGACGACGAGCGTCGAGAGGGCCTCGCCGTCGATGTCCTCGGCGATGACAAGCAGCGGCTTGCCGGACTGCACGACCTTCTCCAGCACCGGGAGGATCTCCTGGATGTTGGAGATCTTGCCCTGGTTGATCAGGACGTAGGCGTCCTCGAGGACACCCTCCATGCGCTCCGGGTCGGTGACGAAGTAGGGGCTGATGTAGCCCTTGTCGAACTGCATGCCCTCGGTGAAGTCGAGCGCGGTCTCGGCGGTCGAGGACTCCTCGACGGTGATGACGCCGTCCTTGCCGACCTTGTCGAAGGCGTCGGCGATGATCCCGCCGATGCCCTGGTCCTGGGCGGACAGCGACGCGACCTGGGCGATCTCGTCCTTGCCCTCGACCTCACGGGCGGTCTCGAGCAGGCGGGCCGAGACGGCCTCGACGGCCTTGTCGATGCCGCGCTTGAGGCCGGACGGGGCGGCGCCCGCGGCAACATTGCGCAGGCCCTCCTTGACCATGGCCTGGGCGAGGACGGTCGCGGTCGTCGTGCCGTCACCGGCGACGTCGTTGGTCTTGGTGGCGACCTCCTTGGCGAGCTGGGCGCCGAGGTTCTCGTAGGGGTCCTCGAGCTCGATCTCGCGGGCGATGGTCACGCCGTCGTTGGTGATCGTCGGGGCGCCCCACTGCTTGTCGATGACGACGTTGCGGCCCTTGGGGCCGAGCGTCACCTTGACGGCGTTGGCGAGCTGGTCGACGCCGCGCTGAAGGGCGTCACGGGCGGAGTCGTTGAACTCCAGTTCCTTGGCCATGTCTGTCCTTTGGTTCTAACGAAGGGGGGAAAAGCGACGCCCCGGAGGGCCCGGGAGAGGGCCGCACCCGGGGCGTCAGCTGTGAGTCGTGCGCAGGCTCAGGCGAGGATCGCGAGCACGTCGCGGGCGGAGAGGATGAGGTACTCCTCGCCGCCGTGCTTGATCTCGGTGCCGCCGTACTTGGAGTAGATGACGCGGTCGCCGACGGAGATGTCCATCGGGACGCGCTCGTCACCGTCGTCGTTGAAGCGGCCGGGGCCGACGGCGACGACCTCGCCCTCCTGCGGCTTCTCCTTGGCGGTGTCCGGGATGACGAGGCCGGAGGCGGTGGTCTGCTGCGCCTCGATGCCCTTGACGACGATCCGGTCCTCGAGCGGCTTGATGGAAACCGACACGGTGACTCCTTCTGTGGGGACGAATGTGTGAGTTCTGGGGCGAAGCCGGGCCGGGCGCCGTCGCGGGGGTCGTCCAACCGTGGCATCTGGCACTCGCCAGTGGTGAGTGCCAAGAGCAAATCTAGGCCGCCGTTTGGCACTCGGTCAACCCGAGTGCCAGCGCCCGGTCGGATAGGTCCGCCGTGCCGAGCACGATGCGTGACAATGGCGCACGTGGACCCGACGACCGTGCGCTGGCTGGCCTCCCCCGAGGGGCACGAGTCCCTGCACGGCCTGCCCGAGTACCGCGAGGCGGACGCGGTCGGTCTGGCCTCGCGGCTGCGGGCGGCGGGCCACTCCGCCGAGCGCGTCGCCGCGCTCCTGACGCAGAAGCGTCTGCAGGCTCGCGCGCAGGAGAAGTTCGGCGAGTTCGCCGAGGGCATGCTCTTCACCCCCGACGGGCTCGAGCAGGCCAGCCGCCTCGAGGTCGCCGCCACCCACGCCGGGCGCTACGCGACCGCGAGCCTGGCGACCGTCCACGACCTCGGCTGCGGCATCGGCTCCGACGCGATGGCGATGAGCGCCCTCGGCGTCACCGTCCACGGGGTCGACGCCGACCCGCTCTCTGCCGCCATCGCCGACGTCAACCTGCGCCCCTGGCCCGACAGCCGGGCCCGCACGGGGGTGGCCGAGGACTTTGAGGCACCCCTCGACCCCTTGCACTCGCGCACCGGTGTCTGGCTCGACCCGGCGCGCCGCACGCCCGGCGTCACCGACCGGAGCGGGCGCACGCGACGGGTCTTCCGGCTCGACGAGATCTCGCCGTCGTGGGACTTCGTGCTGTCGGTGGCCCGCGACGTGCCCGCGACCGGCGCCAAGCTCTCCCCTTCGCTCCCCCACGACATCCCGCCGCTCGGCACCGAGGCCCAGTGGACCTCGTGGCAGGGCACCGTCCTGGAGTGCACCGTCTGGTGGGGCCCGCTCGTCAAGGAGGCCGGACGCAGCGCCCGCGTCCTGCGCAAGGGCGCGCCCCCGGTCGAGGTGGACCAGCGCACCTGCGAGGAGGACCCCGCCGCGGCCGCCTCGCTCGCCGAGACGGGGCGATGGCTCTACGAGGCCGACCGAGCCGTCAACCGGGCCGGGCTCATCGGCACGGTCACCGGCGCCGTCAGCGGGATGGAGCTCGAGGCCGGGCTGGGCTACGTCACCAGCGACGAGGCGCTCGACCTCGGCCACGCCCGCCGCTACGAGGTGCTCGAGGCGATGCCCTTCTCGGTCAAGGGGCTGCGCGGCTGGCTGCGCGAGCGCGGCATCACCGGTCTGACGGTCAAGAAGCGGGGCATCCGCCTCGACGAGGACCAGCTGCGCAAGCAGCTGAAGATCGGGCGCGGCGCCGGTGACGGCGAGAGCGCGACCGTCGTGCTCACCCGCGTCGGTGGTGAGCAGGTCGTGCTCGTCGTCGAGGCGACCTGAGGGTCCGCGGGTAGCCTGCACCCCATGCCGACCCGAGCCAGTCACCTGACCCGCGCCGCTGCAGGCCTCGCCGTCCTCGCCCTCGCAGGGTGCGGCGCCGACTCCGGGGAGGGCAGCTCGACCTCCTCCTCGTCGACCTCGGGTGCGAAGACGTCGAGCTCGACGACCTCGACGTCGGCGACGTCCTCCCCTTCGTCCTCGTCGAAGACGTCGTCCGCGAGCTCCTCCTCGCGCACGACTTCCGCCACCGCCTCCGGCCCGGACGCGGGCGCCTGCGTCGAGCAGGTGCGCGAGGCGATGACGCCGACCCAGCAGGCCGGGCAGCTGCTCATGGCGGCGATGCAGCCGGGACCCGCGACCGGTCTCGACGGGCCGATCGGGGCCCAGGGTCTGGGCTCGATGCTCTACCTCGGCGGCTGGAAGGACAGCGGGACCGTCGCGGCCGCGAGCCAGCACCTGCAGGACGTCTCCCCGACCGTCGACGGCACGAAGGTCGGCATGCTCGTCGCCGCCGACCAGGAGGGTGGCGAGGTGCAGCAGCTCACCGGTTCCGGCTTCACGTCCATGCCCTCGGGCCTCGAGCAGGCCCAGCTGCCCGACCTGCGCTCCTCTGCCAAGGGGTGGGGCGCCGAGCTCAAGCAGGCCGGCGTCAACGTCAACCTCGCCCCGACCGCGGACACCGTGCCCGCCGAGATCGGCCGGGCCAACGAGCCCATCGGCAAGTGGGGGCGCCAGTACGGCTCGACCCCGCAGGCCGCGAGCAAGGGCGCGCTCGCCTTCGCCCAGGGGATGCAGGACGCGGGCGTCGAGCCGACGGTCAAGCACTTCCCCGGTCTGGGGCGGATCACGGGCAACACCGACCTGCGCGACACCGGCATCACCGACTCGGTGATGACCCGGGACGACTCGCACCTCACGCCCTTCGCCGATGCCATCGACGGCGGCACCCAGATCGTCATGGTCGGCTCCGCGCACTACTCGCAGATCGACGGCGAGACCCCGGCCCTGTTTTCCTCGAAGATCGTCGACGGCATGCTCCGCGACGACCTGGGCTTCGACGGGGTCGTCATCACCGACGACGTGGGCGCGGCCAAGGCTGTCTCCGCCACCCCCGTCGGCGAGCGGGCCACGAAGTTCATCGCCGCCGGCGGCGACATCGTCCTCACCGCCGACCCGAGCCAGGTCTCGACGATGGTCTCCGCCATCGAGGCCAAGGCGAAGGGGGACCCGGCCTTCGCGAAGCAGGTCACCGCGTCGGTCACCCGGGTGCTCACGCTCAAGGAGGACATGGGTCTGCTGCGCTGCGGCTGAGCCGAGTGGCCGTGGCGCCGGGTCAGCGGCCGAGTGGCCGGGGCCAGGTGGATGGGCCCCCGCCGTCGCTCCGTACGACGAGCCACGCTCCCGCACGGCCCCGTGCCGCGCGACGCCCTACGCCGTTGCTCCGTACGACGAGCCAGTTCCTTCGCCCACTGCCCGGGCCCACCTCGCCCCATACGCCGTTGCTCCGTACGACGAGCCGCGGTTCAGAGCACGGAGCAACGGCGTAGGCAGTCATCCGCACCCCCGTCGCCCCACCGATCCACCCCGCGTCCGGCTCAAAGTACGGAGCAACGGCATAGGCAGCGATCCGGGCCTCGACCGTGGGCTCCGGCTGCACCTGTGTCACCAGGGTGACGCCTGTGTGACCGCATGGAGTGACACGGGCGGGCGGATCGTCACACAGGTGCCGCGCCACCCGCGGCCGGCGCGGCTCACGGCACTCGGTCGCGCCCTCGCCGCCCGCCCTCAGTGCGCGTGGTCGTGGTCGACGTGCACCGGCAGGCCGGTGCGCACGTCGGTCACCGGCAGCGAGCTGTCGGCGGGGAGCGAGAGGTCGCTCGCCGGCCGCCCCTTGAGCATCATCTGGGCCCCGAGGCTGGCGACCATCGCGCCGTTGTCGGTGCACAGCCCCGGCCGCGGGACGCGCAGCTGGATGCCGGCGTCATCGCACCGTTGCTGGGCCATCGCCCGCAGGCGCGAGTTGGCCGCGACCCCACCACCGACCTGCAGCGCGGCGACATCGTGCTCGGTGCAGGCGAGCACCGCCTTGCGCGTGAGGATGTCGACGACGGCCTCCTGGAAGGACGCGGCCACGTCGGCCACCGGCACGTCGCGCCCGGCGGCCTGCTCGGCCTGGACCCAGCGGGTCACGGCTGTCTTGAGCCCCGAGAAGGAGAAGTCGAAGCGGTGCCGCTCCATGTCCTTGCGGCTGGAGAGCCCCCGCGGGAAGTCGATGGTGATCTGCCCGTCGCTCGCCGCCCGGTCGATGTGCGGCCCACCGGGGAAGGGCAGCCCGAGCACCCGCGCCACCTTGTCGAAGGCTTCCCCCGCGGCGTCGTCGATCGTCGACCCGAGGCTGCGGATGTCGTGCGTGACATCGGGGACGAGCAGCAGCGAGGAGTGGCCGCCGCTCACGAGCATCGCCATCGTCGGCTCCGGCAGCGGCCCGTGCTCGACGATGTCGACGGCGACGTGGCTGGCGAGGTGGTTGACGCCGTAGATCGGCAGCCCGAGGGCGACGGCCAGCGCCTTGGCCGAGGCGACGCCGACCATGAGCGGGCCGGCGAGGCCCGGGCCGGAGGTCACGGCGATGCCGTCGAGGTCGGTCAGCGCGACGCCGGCGTCACGGCAGGCCCGCTCGATCGTCGGCACCATCGCCTCGAGGTGGGCACGGGAGGCGACCTCGGGCACCACCCCGCCAAATCGGGCGTGCTCGTCGACGCTCGAGGCGATGGCATCGACCAGCAGCTCGGTGCCGTGGACGATGCCGACACCGGTCTCGTCGCACGAGGTCTCGATGCCAAGAACGAGGGGTGCATCCGTCATGCCTGCGCCTCCTGCGTCAGGTCGAGAGCGAGGACGAGCGCGTCGACCCCACCCGGGTAGTAGCCGCGCCGGGTCTGCAGCAGCCCGAAGCCGGCCGAGTCGTAGAGCCCCCGCGCCGCGGTGTTGTCGGCGCGCACCTCGAGCAGCAGCCGCTCGGCGCCCGCGGCCCGCGAGCGCGCGACGAGCTCCTCGAGCAGCCGCCGACCCAGGCCGGTGCCCCGCACCCGCGGCAGGGTCGCGATGGTCATGACGTCACTCGTGTCGCCCGCGTGGTCGAGGCCCGCATATCCGGCGACGCCCTCGGAGTCCTCCGCGAGCAGGTACTCCCGCCGCGGCCGCCCCGCGAGCTCGCCCCACCAGGACGCGAGGCTCCACGCCTCGGTCCCGAAGAGCTCCTGCTCCAGGTCCGCCAGCACCTCGAGGTCCTGCCAGCGCACCTCCCTCATGACGAAGGGGGTCACCGTCGCCGTGGTCACTGGCTCGCCTCGGCGTCCCGGCCGGCCTGCTCGGCCCGGACGGCCTGCTCGGCCCGCCGCAGGTCGCGCTGCTGCTGACGGGGTGAGGGCTTGAGCGCAGACTTCGGCGCCGTGGACGCGGGCGCGACCGCGTCGGGCCGGCGCAGGTAGAGCGGCTCGATCGGCATGTCGGCCCCGGCGGCGATGCGCCGGGCGGCCAGGCCGGCGAGGACACCGGCGTCGACGTCGAGCAGCCCGTCAGCGTCACCACCGGCGAGCGAGGTCAGCAGGTCCGGGTAGAGCAGCGGCCCGCGGCCGACGGCCGGCAGGGCGCGTACCTCCTCGGGCAGTTCAGAGGGCCGGGTCACCTCGGGCTCGTCGAGCGCGGTGATCTCGCCTGCGGCGCAGCGATAGCGGGCCCAGTAGACCTCCTTGCGCCGGGCGTCACTCGCGACGAGCAGCTCGCCCTCGTACCCATTGGCAGCAGCCGCGGCGGCGAGCGCGTCGAGCGAGCACACCCCGTGCACGGTCACACCGCGCGCGTGGGCGAAGGTCTGGGCGGTGACGAGACCGACCCGCAGCCCGGTGAAGGGGCCCGGGCCGGTGCCGACGGCCACGTGGGTCACCTCGTCGACGCCGGTGCCCGCCGCCGCGAGGGTCTCGACGACCAGCGGCGCGAGCAGCTCGGTGTGCCGGCGGGCGTCGACGACGGAGCGGCTGGCGAGCACCCGCTCGCCGTCGTGGACGGCGACCGAGATCGCCGACGTGGCGGTGTCCAGCGCGAGCAGCCTCACGGCACTCCCCCTTCGTCGTCGGTCGCATCGGGCCCCGCGTCGGGTGCCTCCTGCAGGTGGGACTCGACGTCGACGTCGGCCCAGCGGGCTCCGACGCCGGTGGCGGTGAGCGTCCGCGACTCCGTCTCCGGGTCGGCGACGAGGGTGATCTCGAGTCGCTCGTCGGCCAGCCCCTCGGCGAGGCCGGCGCCCCACTCGACGACCGTGACGGCCTCGTCGAGCTCGGAGTCGAGGTCGAGGTCGTCGAGCTCGGCGGCGCCCCCGAGGCGGTAGGCATCGACGTGGACGAGCTCGGGGCCCCCCACGAGCGAGGGGTGGACCCGCGCGATGACGAAGGTCGGGGAGGTCACGGCACCCCGCACGCCGAGCCCCTCGCCCAGCCCGCGGGTGAAGGTCGTCTTGCCGGCCCCGAGCCCACCCGTCAGCACGACGAGGTCACCGGCACGCAGCAGGTCGGCCAGGCGCCGACCGGCCGCGACGGTCGTGTCGGCATCGGTGAGGAGCACGCTCACGCGCTGCGCCCCGTCACGCGCTCCCCGACGCCGTCGCCGACGGCCGCACCGGCGCGCTCGGCGTCGCGCTGCGCGTCGTCGCCGCGGGTGCGCTCGAGCAGCCCGAGGACGCCGTCGGTGACCGGACCGGGTCGCTCGAGCTGGAGCAGGTGGCCCACGCCGGGCACGACGACGTGCTCCGCCGCGGGCAGGGCGTCGGCGAGCGCCTGGCTGTGCGCGGGCGGGGTCAGCACGTCCTTGGACCCGGCGACGATGATGACCGGGGTGTCGACGAGGCCCGGCAGACTCTCGCGCACGTCGAGCTCGTCGAGCTCGGGGATGAAGGCACCGATCGCGTCGAGCGGCGTGCCGAAGATCATCTTCGCCACCTTGCGCAGCATCTCCTTGGGCATGGGGGTGCCGAAGGCGTAGCGCTGGATGGCGGAGTTCTCGACGGCACGGCCGGCGGCGCGCAGGCCGCCCCACATGCCGTCGCGGCGGCCGAGCCCGGTGAGGAAGCTCGGGCCGAACCGGGTGATGAGCCCGTCGAGAGCACGCCCGAGTCCGATGTGCACGAGGCTGTCGCCGCCCGCGCTCGTCGCGATGAGCGCGGCGCCGGCGACCCGGTCGCGCGTCACCTCGGGGTAGCGCCCGGCGAAGCTCATGATCGTCATGCCGCCCATCGAGTGGCCGACGAGGACGAGCTCACCCTCAGGGGTCGTCGCGTCCACGACGGCGCGCAGGTCCTTGCCGAGCTGGTCGATGGTGCAGTGCTCGAGGTCGCCGGCCTGCGAGGTGCCGTGGTTGCGCTGGTCGTAGCTGACGACGCGGTAGCCGGCGTCGACGAGCGCGCGCCGCTGGAAGACCCACGAGCTGAGGTTGAGCACGAAGCCGTGGACGAGGACGACGGTCGGCCCGCTCTGCGGGGTCCAGCCCTCCGGTTCGTCGACCTCGACGTGCAGGACGACCCCGTCGCTGGCCGGCACGGCCATGATCTTGTCCGTGGCGAAGGGGAAGACGTGCGCCTCGTCCTGGTGGGTCACCGCGTAGGCGCGCGACCGGCGCAGCGCGGAGCGGCCGGCGTAGCCGGCGCCCGCGATGGCGACGCCACCGACGGCCGCGGCGGCCAGGCCCAGCCCCGTTGCGGCACCCCGGCTCATGGAGTTCGCCCGGGCTATCTTCTGCTGCTCGTCCATCACTGGCCTCCGAGGTAGCGGCGCGGGACGCGGGGCCCGAGCCGGGTGACGATCTCGTAGTTGATCGTGTCGATCGCGGCCGCCCAGTCCTGTGCGGTCGGCTCTCCGTCGGCCTCGCGGCCGATGAGGACGACCTCGTCGCCGGACCGGGCGGGGCTGTCGGCGCCCAGGTCGAGCACCATCTGGTCCATGCACACACGACCCGCGACGGTGTAGCGGCGACCGTGGACCTGCATCGGCCCGACGCCCGAGGCGTGGCGGGGGATGCCGTCGGCATAGCCGAGCGGCACGAGGCCGAGGCGAGTGTCCCCCTTCGTCGTGTACCGGTGGCCGTAGGAGATGCCCTGGCCGGCCGGGCAGTCCTTGACGTTGATGAGGCGGGCGACGACGCGCATCGCCTCGCGCAGGCCGAAGTGGGTGGGACCCCCGATGTCGGGCACCGGCGACAGGCCGTAGATCGAGACCCCCGGGCGCACCATGTCGAAGCGCGCGGACGGGTTGGTCAGGGTCGCCGCGGAGTTGGCCAGGTGGCGGATGCGCGGCCGCAGACCGGCGCGCTCGGCGTCGGCGAGGATCGCGCCGAAGGTCTCCTGCTGGGCCCGCACCGTCGGGTGGTCGGGGGCGTCGGCGTAGGCGAAGTGACTGAAGACGCCTTCGACGTCGAGGACGCCCTCGGCCTGCAGCCGGGCGGCGTCGACGAGCATGCCCGCGAGATCTTCGCGCCACGCGCCACCGCGCCCGAGGCCGGTGTCGACCTTGAGGTGGATGCGTGCGGTCTGGCCGGTGGCCCGGGCCGCCGCCGCGATCTCGGCGAGCGCCCACGGGGCACCGGCCGACAGGGTCAGGTCGGCGCGCACCGCGGCGGCCAGGTCGGCGCCGGGCGGGAAGAGCCACGTGAGGATCGGCGCGGTGACGCCCGCCGCCCGGGCCGCCATCGCCTCGCCGAGCTGGGCGATGGCCAGGTAGGTGGCGCCGCCGGCGAGGGCTGCCCCGGCGACCGGCACGAGACCGTGGCCGTAGGCATCGCCCTTGATGACCGCCATGACGTCGGCGTCGCCGGCGAGCTCGCCGAGGCGGGCGACGTTGTCGCGGATCGCGTCGAGGTCGATGTCCGCCCACGCGGACAGGCCGTCGGTCGGCGCATCGCTCGGCAGGACCGAGGGGGTCGCGACGGACGGCATTGCTGGGTGCGGGGTCGAGATGTCCATGGGTACCGACCGAGTCTAGATCGGCGAAGGGGGGCAGACTGGCAGGCATGACCTACCGCACCGACGACTACCAGGCCGACCGCACCCGCTACGACGCCACGGACTACCGCCGGTGCGGCCGCTCGGGGCTGGCGCTGCCCCCGATCTCGCTCGGCCTGTGGCACAACTTCGGCGACGCGGAGCCCCTCGAGACGCAGCGGGCGGTGCTGCGGCGCGCCTTCGACCGGGGCGTGACGCACATGGACCTCGCCAACAACTACGGCCCGCCCTACGGCGCCGCAGAGCGCAACTTCGGGTCGATCTTCGCGCAGGACTTCCGCCCCTACCGCGACGAGCTGATCATCTCGACCAAGGCCGGCTGGGACATGTGGCCCGGCCCCTACGGGCAGGGCGGCGGCTCGCGCAAGTACCTGCTCGCCTCGCTCGACCAGTCGCTGGAGCGGATGGGGCTGGACTACGTCGACATCTTCTACAGCCACCGCTTCGACCCCGACACGCCGCTCGAGGAGACGATGGGCGCGCTCGACGCGGCCGTGCGCGCCGGCAAGGCGCTCTACGTCGGCATCTCCTCCTACGGCTCGGAGCGCACCCGCGAGGCGCACGCGATCCTGCGCGAGATGGGCACTCCCCTGCTCATCCACCAGCCCTCCTACTCGATGATCAACCGCTGGATCGAGGACGAGCTGCTCGACACCGTCGACGAGCTCGGGGTCGGCACGATCGCCTTCACCCCGCTCGCCCAGGGCCTGCTGACCAACAAGTACCTCGGCGGCATCCCCGAGGACTCGCGCGCCGCGCGCGAGGGCACCGGCATCGCCGACCAGCTGACCGACGACAACATCGCCCGCATCCGCGCGCTCGACGCCATCGCGCAGGAGCGCGGTCAGAGCCTCGCGCAGATGGCGCTGGCCTGGGCGCTGCGCGACGAGCGGGTCACCTCGCTGCTCGTCGGCGCCCGCACCGTCGAGCAGCTCGACAACAGCCTCGACGCGCTGGGCAACACCGACTTCAGCGACGAGGAGCTCGCGCGCATCGACGAGCACGCGGTCGACGGCGGGGTCAACTGGTGGGCGGAGTCGGCCCGGGGCTAGGAACGCAGCAGCGCGGCCACCGTCGGGGCGAGCGCGTGCGCCACGGCGAGCGCACGCACCGGGCCGCCGGGGTTGGCGTCGTGGGCGGCGCGGCCGTGCACGAGCGCGGCGAGCGAGCCCGCCTCGGCCGGCTCCAGCCCTCCCGCGAGCAGGGCTCCGGCGAGCCCCGCGAGGACGTCGCCCGACCCGGCGGTCGCCAGCCATGCCGGGGCGTCGTCCTGCACATGGACCGGCCCGTCGGCGTCGACGACGAGCGTCGTGGCGCCCTTGAGCAGCACGGTCGCGCCGGTGAGCCCGGCGAGCATCCGGGCGTGCTCGAGCGGTGAGCCCTCGACCTCCTCGCGGGTCAGCTCGGTCGAGCGCTGGCGCAGCCGGGTGATCATCCGCGCGCACTCCCCCGCGTGCGGGGTGAGCAGGGTGGGTGCCTCGCGTCGGCCGGTGATGAGCTCGAGCCCACCCGCGTCGACGAGCACGGGCAGGTCGGAGTCGAGGGCAGCCCGGGCGGCAGCCAGCTGGGCGTCGGCGCCGGGACTCGTCGAGGTCGTGTCGAGGCCGGGCCCGACGACCCAGGCCTGGACCCTCCCTTCGCCGTGGACGGCCTCGGGGACCGCCGCCCGCACGAGCGCGGTCGGCGTCTGCGTCCCGACGTAGCGGACCATGCCCACCCCGGCGGTGACGGCGGCGGTCGTCGTGAGCACCGCTGCGCCCGTGTACTGCTCGCCACCGGCGACGATGCCGAGGACACCACGCGAGTACTTGTCCTCGTCGTGCCCGGGCACCGGCCACAGCAGCGGCACGTCGTCGGGGGTGATCCGCACGACGGCGGGCGTCGCCTCGGTGAGGTCGAGCCCGATGTCGATGACGGTGAGCACCCCGCAGGCGGCCTCCGTCGGCGGCAGCAGGTGCACCGGCTTGGGCGCGCCGAAGGTCACCGTCTCGTCGGCGAAGACCGCGTCGGCGAGCGCGTCGCCGCCCTCGACCGGCTGCCCGCTCGGGGTGTCGACGGAGATGACCCAGGCCCGGTCACGGATCGCGTCGACCCACGGCCGGGCGAAGGGAGGCAGCCCCGGCCTCCCCCCGATGCCGGTGATGCCGTCGAGGACCACCTCGGCGCGCGAGATCGCGGTGAGCGCTTCGCGGCTGTCGGCGGCGAGCACCGTGGCGCCCCGCTGCCGGGCGAGCTCCGCGGCATCGGTCTGCACCTGCGAGGCCGTGGTGTCGATGCACACCGCCGTCGCCTCGAAGCCCCGCTTGGCCAGCCGGGCGATGGCGTAGAGGGCGTCGGCGCCGTTGTTGCCCGGGCCGACGAGGGCCGTGACGGTGCGGGCACCGCGCTCGCGCATCCGCCCGGCGGTCACGCGTGCGATGCCCCGGGCCGCCCGCTGCATCAGCTCACCGCTCTCGAGAAGCTCGGGCAGGGCCGCCTCGGCGGCGCGGATGGTCGGGGCGGAGTAGCCGGTGATCACGCCGACGACGCTACCGCTCCTCCCTTCGCCGCCCCACCACCCCACAAACTGTGGCTGGCTACACCTTCGCGCGTGGGCCACAGCACGTGCTGCGGCTGACGATCCAAGATGTAGCCAGCCACAGTTTGTGCGATGGGGTGGGTGGACGAAGGGGGTCAGGCGGTCTCGGCGACGACGATCGCCGTCGCGATGCCGCCGTCGTGGCTCAGGGAGATGTGCAGGCGGTCGGCGCCGAGCTCCTCGGCGCGCTCGGCGACGCGGCCGCTGATCGCGAGCACCGGTTCGCCGTGCCGACCCTTGGTGACCTCGACGCCCTGCCAGGGCAGGTCGCCGGGGGTCATCAGGGCCTTGCCGACGGCTTCCTTGGCGGCGAAGCGCGCGGCGAGCGACTGCAGCGGCAGGTCGCGCTCGGCCGCGGTGAAGACGCGGTCGAGCAGCGCGGGGGTGCGCTCGAGCCGCTCGCCGAGGCGGGCGATGTCGACGACGTCGATGCCGACCCCGACGATCACGAGGTCACTCGACCGTGACGGACTTGGCGAGGTTGCGCGGCTGGTCGACGTCCAGCCCCTTGGCCGTCGACAGGTGCAGGGCGAAGACCTGCAGCGGCACGACGGTGAGCAGCGGCTGGAGCAGCGGCGAGGTGTGCGGCACCCGGATCACCTCGTCGGCGAAGGGCAGCACCTCGTCGTCACCCTCCTGGGCGATGACGAGCGTGCGGGCACCGCGGGCGCGGATCTCCTGGATGTTGGAGACGACCTTCTTGTGCAGCTCGTTGGGGGTGTCCGGGCCGGGGACGACGATGAAGACCGGCTGACCGGGCTCGATGAGCGCGATCGGGCCGTGCTTGAGCTCGCCCGCGGCGAAGCCCTCGGCGTGGATGTAGGCGAGCTCCTTGAGCTTGAGCGCGCCCTCCATGGCGATCGGGTAGCCGACGTTGCGGCCGAGGAAGAGCACCGAGCGGGTGTCGGCCATGAAGCGGGCGATCTCCTCGACCCGGCCCATCGTGCCGAGCAGGGCCTCGATCTTGGCCGGGACCTCGTGCAGCTCGGCCATGACGGCCTTGGCGTCGTCGGCGTAGGTCTCGCCGCGCAGCTGCGCGAGGTAGAGACCGAGGACGTAGCAGGCGGTGATCTGGGCGAGGAAGGCCTTCGTCGAGGCGACGGCGATCTCCGGGCCGGCGTGCGTGTAGAGCACGGCGTCGGACTCGCGCGGGATCGTCGCACCGTGCGTGTTGCACACCGAGACGGTGAGCGCGCCGAGCGAGCGGGCGTGGCGCACGGCCATCGCGGTGTCGGCGGTCTCGCCGGACTGGCTGATCGAGACGACGAGGGTGCGCTCGGAGACGATCGGGTCGCAGTAGCGGAACTCGTGCGCGAGGGAGACCTCGACCGGGATGCGGGTCCAGTGCTCGATGGCGTACTTCGCGACCATGCCGGCGTAGGCGGCGGTGCCGCAGGCGACGATGGTGATCCGGTCGACCTGCTTGAGCTGGTCCTCGTCGATGCGCAGCTCGTCGAGGACGAGACGGCCGTCGGCGTCGGTGCGCCCGAGGAGGGTGTCGCCGACCGCGTGCGGCTGGTCGTTGATCTCCTTCTCCATGAAGGTGTCGTAGCCGCCCTTCTCGGCAGCGGCGGCATCCCAGGTCACCTCGTAGGGCTTGCCCTCGGCGGGCGAGCCGTCGAAGTTCATCACCGTGTGCGAGGTCGGGGTGATCGTGACGATCTGGTCCTGGTCGAGCTCGACGGCCTGCTTGGTGTAGCCGATGAAGGCGGCGACGTCGGAGCCGAGGAAGTTCTCGCCCTCGCCCAGACCCACGACGAGCGGGCTGTTGCGACGGGCGGCGACGACGGTGTCCGGGGCGTCGGCGTGGACGGCGAGGAGGGTGAAGGCGCCCTCGAGGCGGTTGACGACCGAGCGCATCGCCTCGGTGAGGTCGCCCGACTCGGCGAAGGCCGCGGCGAGCAGCTGCGCGGCGACCTCGGTGTCGGTCTCGGAGGTGAACTCGATGCCCTGCGCGAGCAGCTCCTGCTTGAGGGCGTGGAAGTTCTCGACGATGCCGTTGTGGACGACGGCGAGCTTGCCGTCCCGGCCACCGCGGTGGGGGTGGGCATTTTCGTCCGTCGGGCCGCCGTGGGTGGCCCAGCGGGTGTGACCGATGGCCGTCGCGGCCGCGGGCACGGTCTCGCCCTCGAGGGCCGAGCGCAGGTTCTCGAGCTTGCCCGCCCGCTTCTCGGTGAAGACCTCGTCACCGGCGACGAGGGCGACACCCGCCGAGTCGTAGCCCCGGTACTCGAGGCGGGCCAGGCCCTCCATGACGACGTCCAGGGGGCGCGCGCCCGCATCGGGGCCGACGTAACCAACGATTCCGCACATGGCGGACAGGCTAACCGCCCGGTGACCGTCTGCTGAAAAGGTGGGACACAATGGGGTGCGTGTCCACCGCCGCCACGACGAGCTTGCCCTCCCCCTTCGTCGAGCTCGACCGCCAGGCCTGGGCACACCTGCGCGAGAACCACCCCCTCAACCTCGACGAGAGCGACCTCGCCCGCCTGCGCGGCCTGAGCGACCCGATCGACCTCGAGGAGGTCCAGGAGGTCTACCTGCCGCTCTCGCGCCTGCTGACCTTCTACGTCTCCGCGACAACCCGGCTGCACCGGATCACCTCGACCTTCCTCGGCGAACGCCCGCCCAAGGCCCCCTTCGTCATCGGGGTCGCAGGCTCCGTGGCCGTCGGCAAGTCGACGACCGCCCGCATCCTGCGCGAGCTGATGCAGCGCTGGCCGGACACGCCCAAGGTCGAGCTCGTGACGACCGACGGCTTCCTGCTGCCCAATGCCGAGCTGGAGCGGCGTGGCCTGCTCCAGCGCAAAGGCTTCCCCGAGGCCTACGACCGGCGGGCGCTGCTGCGCTTCGTCTCGGCGATCAAGGCGGGCCAGCCCGAGGTCACCGCCCCGGTGTACTCGCACCTGACCTACGACATCGTCCCCGACGAGCGCATCGTCGTGCGCCAGCCCGACGTGCTCATCGTCGAGGGGCTCAACGTCCTGCAGCCGCCGGGCATCCGCAGCGACGGGCGCACCGGCCTGGCCGTCAGCGACTTCTTCGACTTCTCCGTCTACGTCGACGCCAACATCGCCGACATCCGGCAGTGGTACGTCGAGCGCTTCCTGCGCCTGCGCAAGACCGCCTTCGCCGACCCCGCGTCCTACTTCCACCGCTACGCCGGGCTCACCGACGAGCAGGCCCGCGCCCGCGCCCTGCACATCTTCGAGACGATCAACGAGCCCAACCTGCTCGACAACGTCCTGCCGACCCGTGGCCGCGCCACCCTCGTCCTGACGAAGGGGGCGGACCACCAGGTCCGTCGCATCCGCCTGCGCAAGCTCTAGCGCCGCCGGGCCACCGAGCCCGCGTGGTCAGGCACCCATTGCCGGTCCGGCGGGGTGATGGTGACGTCGGCGGCGACAGCGACGGGCGAAAGATGGTGTCGGCGCACATCAAGCCGAAGTCAGTCACGACAACCGCCGGCCATCGATGAACGAAGGACTTCGGCGGGCGCCGACATCTTCTTTCGTCCGGCGCCATCCAGCCAACGACAAAGCCCCCGCGACCTCCTGGTCGCGGGGGCTTCGTGCTGGGTGGCTCAGTACCAGTGCGGGTCGTTGCTGTCCCAGAAGGCCTTGGCGCCGCAGGGGTCGCCGTAGGAGGTCTTGATGTAGTCCATGCCCCACTCCATCTGGGTGACCGGGTTGGTCTTCCAGTCGGGGCCGGCGGAAGCCATCTTGCTCGCGGGCAGCGACTGCGGGATGCCGTAGGCGCCGGACGAGGAGTTGGTCGCGCTGTAGTCCCAGTTGCTCTCGCCGATCCACAGGCTGACGAGGCAGGACCACTGGTCGTCGCCCCAGCCGTACTCGGCGGCGAGCTCCTTGCCGTAGGGCGCGGGGTCGGCCTGGATCGCGGCGATCTCGTCGTCGGTGAACTCGCGCTCGCTGACCGGCTTGGCCTCCTCCTCCTCGGCCTTGCGCTCGGCGGCGGCCTTCTTGTCCGCGGCGGCCTTGCGCTTGGCCTCGGCCTTCTTCTTCGCCTCGGCCTTGGCCTTGGCGGCCTTCTGGGCCTCTGCCTTCTTCTTCGCGGCAGCCGTCGAGAGGCGGTCCTGCTCACGGGAGGCGCTGCGGGAGACGTTGGTCTCGCGGCGGTCGTCCGCCAGGCGCGTGGTGTCGGCCGTCACGGCGTCAACGGCCGGCGCCGACGAGGTCGTCTCGGCGACGGCCTGGGCCGTGGCATCGTGCGACGGGTCGCCGAGGGCGACGGTCGCGCCGACCGAGCCGAGCATGGCGACCGCGAGGGCCCCGCCCACGACGGGACGGCGAACGGCGGCGCGCAGTCGGGCGCCCTTGCTCTCGGCGCGTGCGGCGCCGTGCCTGGGCGTGTAGTCGGTCGACTTCACGACACCAGCTCCTTCCATGAAACAGCCACTCACGAGGAGTGGCTGCATGCGTGCCGACATCGTCAGGGGATCGACCCGGCCGTTATCTTTTCGAGACCTTAGTCGATGCCCTCGTGAGCGTGCAAAAGCCGGGGTGTGGATCACACCCCGGCTCCAGCGCGACGGGGGGGGTCCGCCGGCTGCACCAGCCAGCGGACCCCCCTTCGTGCCGGCGGGGTCAGACGTCGAGGCCCTCGAGCAGGTCCGTGACGAGCGCCGCGATCGGGCTGCGCTCGCTGCGGGTGAGGGTCACGTGGGAGAAGAGCGGGTGCCCCTTGAGCGTCTCGATGACCGCCGCGACACCGTCATGGCGACCAACCCGCAGGTTGTCGCGCTGGGCGACGTCGTGGGTGAGCACGATCTTGGAGTTCTGCCCGATGCGGGACATCACGGTGAGCAGGACGTTGCGCTCGAGGCTCTGCGCCTCGTCGACGATGACGAAGGCGTCGTGGAGGCTGCGGCCGCGGATGTGGGTCAGCGGCAGCACCTCGAGCATCTCGCGGTCGATGATCTCGTCGACGACCTCCTTCGACACGAGCGCGCCGAGGGTGTCGTGCACCGCCTGCGCCCACGGGCCCATCTTTTCCTGCTCGCTGCCGGGCAGGTAGCCGAGCTCCTGGCCGCCGACGGCGTAGAGCGGGCGGAAGACGACGACCTTGCGGTGCTGGCGCCGCTCCATGACCGCCTCGAGGCCCGCGCACATCGCCAGGGCGCTCTTGCCGGTGCCGGCCCGCCCGCCGAGGCTGACGATGCCGACGTCGGGGTCGAGGAGCAGGTCGAGCGCGATCCGCTGCTCGGCGGAGCGACCGTGCAGGCCGAAGGCGTCGCGGTCGCCGCGCACGAGCCGCACCTGCTTGTCGGCACCGACCCGACCGAGGGCGCTTCCCTTGGGCGAGAGGATCTTCAGCCCCGTGTGGCAGGGCAGCTCGGCGGCGGCGAGGTGCTCGACGCGACCGGTCTCGTAGAGGGTGTCGACCTCCTCGGCGCTCATGTCGAGTTCGGCCATGCCGGTCCACCCGGAGTCGGAACGGCTCTGCTCGTGGCGGTACTCCTGCGCGTCGATGCCCACGGCCGAGGCCTTGACCCGCATCGGCAGGTCCTTGGACACGACGGTGACGTCGGCGCCCTCGAGGGAGAGGTTCTTGGCGACCGCGAGGATGCGGGTGTCGTTGTCCCCCAGGCGAAACCCGGAGGGCAGCGACATCGGGTCGGTGTGGTTGAGCTCGACGCGCAGGGTGCCGCCCTCGTCGCCGACCGGGACGGGAGCGTCGAGACGACCGGCGCTGATCCGCAGGTCGTCGAGCAGGCGCAGCGCGGTGCGGGCGAAGTAGCCCAGCTCGGGGTGGTGCCGCTTGCCCTCGAGCTCGGTGACGACGACGACCGGCAGGACGACCTCGTGCTCCTTGAAGCGCAGCATCGCCCGCGGGTCGGACAGCAGGACCGAGGTGTCCAGGACGTAGGTGCGAGGGCCTTCGTCGCGCGGCGGGAGCTCCACGGGGTCGGGCGCGCCGTCGGGCTGCGCGGCAGAGGGGGTGACGGTCTGGGTGATCAGGTCGTCCACGTCGGGCTCCTCCTGGGCGCAGCGCCGGCCGGCGCGTGCGCGCCTACTCTCCGTGCTGGTGCCGGGACCGGGCCGGTGGCGTGAGCCGGGGCCGGGTCCGGCCCCTCCTGCTGAGCAGCAGCTCCATACCTGAGGCCTCCCGAACGCGTTGCGGTCTGCAACCCGTCACGGTCAACGTACGACCGCGCCGACGCACGACCGTGCACGTCCGGGGCGTGTCGGCGGCGCGGACGGAGAAGTTCACGCGCCGGAAACCCACGTCCGTCACACCTGCCCCACGCGCCACTCCTCCCCCTTCGCCCCAACCCTGCAAAACCCTAGGGTTCTGCGGAGTTGGCCCGAGGTAACCCTGCAAAACCCTAGGGTCCTACGGAGTTGGCCCGAGGTAACCCTGCACAACCCTAGGGTCCTGCGGAGCTGGCAGGCGGGCGAAGGGGAGGTCAGGCGCCGAAGCGGCGGTGCCGGTCCGCGTAGGCGCGCAGCGCGCGCAGGAAGTCGACCCGGCGGAACTCGGGCCAGTAGACCTCGCAGAAGTAGTACTCGCTGTGCGCGGACTGCCACAGCAGGAAGCCGGACAGGCGCTGCTCCCCCGAGGTGCGGATGACGAGGTCGGGGTCGGGCTGGCCCTTGGTGTAGAGGTGCGCGCTGATGTCCTCGACGGTCAGCTCGTCGGCCACGTCGGCCAGGCTCGCGCCCTCGGCGGCCCGGGTGCGCAGCAGGGAGCGGACGGCGTCGGCGATCTCCTGGCGCCCGCCATAGCCCACGGCGACGTTGACGATCAGCCCCTCGACCTCGGCGGTCTCCTCCTCGGCGCGACGCAGCGCGGCCGCGGTCTGGACCGGGAGCATGTCGAGCGCCCCGGCCGCGTGCAGCTGCCAGCGCCCGGCGGCGGCGAGGTCGGCGACGAGCCCCTCGATGATCCGCAGCAGCTTGTCGAGCTCCTGCGGCGGGCGGGTGAGGTTGTCGGTCGACAGCAGCCAGAGCGTGACGACCTCGACACCAGCGTCCTCGCACCACTCGAGGAAGCTGCCGACATTGGCCGCGCCGGCACGATGGCCGTCGTCGGCGTTGCCGCCGCGGGCCTTGGCGAAGCGCCGGTTGCCGTCGACGATCATCCCGACGTGGCGCGGCACCGAGGCCGCGTCGAGCTGGGCCACGAGGCGGCGCTCGTAGGCGGTGTACAGCGGGTTGCGCACTCGCGGGTCCCTTCCTGGCGCGGGTCGTCGCGCCCAACCTACCGCCGGTGCGTGTGCCCCCTCACAGGGGCGCTCTCGCGGGGGTCGCGGCATGGTCAACCTACGGCTGCGTAGGTTACCGTCGTCGTCATGGATTCACCCCGCGCGGAGATCAAGGAGCTCGCCGACGACGTCGGCGAGCACGTCGACGCCTTCGTCGAAGCGGTCAAGCCGCACCTGCGCGGATGGCTCCATCTCGTGACCGCTCCCCTCGCCCTCGTCGGCGGCCTCGTCCTCACCTCGATGGCGCCGACCCAGGGCGGGCGCATCGCCGCGATGGTCTTCACCATCACCGCTGGCCTGCTCTTCGGCACCTCCGCGGTCTACCACCGCGGGCGCTGGGGCGGGCGCCTCGCCGGCGCGCTGCGCCGGTGGGACCACGCCAACATCTTCCTCATCATCGCCGGGAGCTACACCCCCTTCGCGCTGATGCTGCCGCGCACCCAGGCGATCACGCTGCTCGTCATCGTCTGGAGCGGCGCGATCATCGGCGTGCTCTTCCGCGTGCTGTGGGTCGGCGCACCGCGCTGGCTCTACGTGCCGGTCTACGTCGCCCTCGGCTGGGTCGCCGTCTTCTACATCAAGCCGCTGCTGACCCACGGCGGCTGGACGATCCTCGCCTTCGTCGTCGCGGGTGGCGCGCTCTACACCGCCGGCGCAGTCGTCTACGGCCTCAAGCGGCCCAACCCGTCACCGCGGTGGTTCGGCTTCCACGAGATCTTCCACGCGCTGACGGTGCTGGCCTTCATCTCACACTTCGTCGCCGCGACGCTCGCCCTCTTCGGGCCGATCGCCAACTCCTGACGGGTCGGCCTCCGCGTCGGCCTCCCCCTCGTCGGACCCGTCGGCCGCGCGCGTCGCCTTCGTCTCCTCCGCCCGACGCCGGGCCTCCTCGGCCCGGTCACGCTCGGCGAGGTTGATCCGCCGCAGCCGGGTGAACATGCTGCGCATGAGCAGCCACAGCGCGAGCGCCAGGACGAAGAAGGCGACAAAGGCCCACCAGCCGGGGCCGACCTCGGTGCTCGGGGTGTTCACTCCCACTCCCTCACGGTCGGGGCGGTCCGGGTGTCGTGCACCGCGGTCAGGTCGTTGCGGGTGGCCAGGGCGTCGGCCTCGGCGAGGCTCGCCGGCACCCCCGCGAAGAGGTCGTCCTCGGGCAGCGAGGTCTCGACGAGGCTGATCGCCAGCTCGTACTCCTCGGTGGGCCACAGGTCGGCCTGCACGTCGTTGGGCACGGCGAAGAAGAAGCCGTCGGGGTCGATCTGCGTCGCGTGCGAGCGCAACGCCTCGTCGCGGGCGTCGAAGAAGTCGGAGCACTGCACCCACGTGGTGAGGGTGCGCTGCGGGCGCCCCTCGGCGCGCTTGATCCAGTCGACGAAGGGGGACTCCTGCCCCTTCGCCACGAGCGCCTCGTGGAAGGCGTGGATCCGGTCGATGCTGAAGCCGCCGATGTAGTAGAGCTTGAGCGGCTGCCACGGCTCCCCCGCGTGCGGGAAGGCCTCGGGGTCGCCGGCCGCCTCGAAGGCCGCGACGCTCACCCGGTTGGTCATCACGTGATCCGGGTGCGGGTAGCCGCCGTTCTCGTCATAGGTCGTGATCACGTGCGGGCGGAAGCGACGGATCTCGCGCACGAGCGCCTCGGTCGCGACGTCGAGCGGCTCGCGGTAGAAGCAGCCGTCGGGCAGCGACGGCAGCGGGTCGCCCTCGGGCAGGCCGGAGTCGACGAAGCCGAGCCAGGTGTGCTGCACGCCGAGCGCCGCCTGGGCGCGGGCCATCTCCTGGCGGCGCACCTCGACGATGTCGCGCTGGATGTGCGGGTCGTCCTTGAGCTTGGGGTTGAGCACGTCGCCGCGCTCACCGCCCGTGCACGTCACGACGAGCACCTCGGCGCCGTCGTGGACATAGCGGGCAGTCGTCGCCGCGCCCTTGCTCGACTCGTCGTCGGGGTGCGCGTGCACGGCCATGAGCCTGAGTGCTTCCACTGCTGGGGTCCTCCCGGGGAGGTGCGCCGCGCGGGCCGGTGTGCCGGCGCGGTCTGGAGTCACGGACAATGGACCCATCCTCTCACCGCGCACCGACTGGTCCGACGACAGCCGGCGCCACCCCCTTCGTCCGCAGGAGCCGTCATGACCACCGCCTCCCCCGAGAGCCAGCCGGCCTGGGACCCGGAGCAGGAGGAGGCCAGCGCCGAGGCCAACCCCGCACGGGGACAGCGGCGCTGGTGGGTCATCGGGATCGTCTTCGTCGTCGTCGCGACGCTGCTCACGGTGTGGTTCGGCGTCTCGAGCACGCGGGGCGCCGTGACGACGACCGACATCGGCTTCGAGCGCACGAGCGAGCGCCAGATCGTCATGATCTTCGAGGTCACCCGGCCCGAGGGCACGGCGCTCTCGTGCACGATCACGGCGATGGACGGCCAGTACGGGCGGGTCGGGACCAAGGAGCAGGCCGTGCCCGCGGCCGACGAGCGGACCACCCGCGTGCGGGCCGCGGTGCGCACGACGACGCGGGCCGTGACGGCCACCGTCCAGGGCTGCACCGCGGTGGACTGACACCTGCATCTGCGTCGACTTGGCGGTACACTGGTCCTTTACCGCAACCGTGGGTCTGGACCGATCGGTCCAGACCTTTGTGCATCACCGGACGATCCGGGGCACCTCGGTTCACCGTCCGTGGGGGTCGAAGCAGATTCTGCACGGCTACACAGCAAGGAGAGATCCGTGACCCAGACCGCGTCCACCGCGTCGTACCTGACCGAGGAGGCGTACGAGCGACTCCAGGCCGAGCTGCGTGAGCTCTCGGGCCCGGGTCGCATCGAGATCGCCAAGCGCATCGAGGCCGCCCGCGAGGAGGGCGACCTCAAGGAGAACGGTGGCTACCACGCCGCCAAGGAGGAGCAGGGCAAGATGGAGGCCCGCATCCGCCAGCTCAAGCAGATCCTCGACACCGCCATCGTCGGCGAGGCCCCGCCGGACGACGGTGTCGTCGAGCCCGGCATGGTCGTCACCGTCGAGCTCTTCGGCGACGAGGAGACCTTCCTCCTCGGCTCCCGCGAGATCGCCGACGGCAGCGACAGCATCGACGTCTACTCCGAGCAGTCCCCGCTCGGCGGCGCGATCAACGGCAAGAAGGTCGGCGAGACCGCCACCTACGACGCCCCCAACGGCAAGACCATCGAGGTCAAGATCCTGTCGGCGAAGCCCTACCAGGCCTGACGCCACAGGGCTCCGCACGAAGGGGAGGTCCCGACCAGCCGGTCGGGACCTCCCCTTCGTCATGTCGTGGTCAGGGCAGCGGCGGCAGCCACCGGCCCGGGTCGCGCCAGTCGTCCGGCAGCTGCGCCCGGTCGACGTCCCGCGGGTCGAGGGGGACGTCGGAGCGGAGGAAGGCGCCGTTGTTCTCCGCAGGCAGCGGCTCGACCCGCGCCGGCGGCTCGACGGGGAGGTCGGAGCGACGGAAGGCCGGCAACGGCTCGACCCGCGCCGGCGGCTCGAAGCGCGAGCCGCCCGGCGACGTCGGGTCGAGGATCTCGCCGTCATCGACCAGCCCCGGGGGCACGGCGATCGGGTGGATGCGCAGCGGGGCCGGGACCACCGGGGTGTAGCGCTCGAAGGCGAGCCCGCTGTCACCGGAGTGGCCTCGCCCGCGACCACTGCCGCCCCCGGTGAAGATGCCGGAGGCGCGGCGCTGCGTCTCTGCCTCGTCGGCGAGCCGTCGGCTCTGCTGTCGCAGCGCACCCTCGGCGTCGTCGAGGCTGCGGTGCGCGATCCGCCAGTCCTTCGCGAACTTCTCGAAGTCGGGCCCCTCCCAGAGGGCCCGCAGACGCTGGAGCAGGACGGCCCCGCGGTCGCCGACGGCGGCGATGCTCTCGCCCTGCCGTCGCAGGGCCACGGCGGTGTCGTCGAGCTGCTCGACGTCCGCCCCATGGCTGATGTGCCGCACGCGCCGGCCTCCCTTCGCTGTCGGGACCACCCTAGGCAGTCCCGGCGTGCGCCCCCAATGGGGAGGACTCCCCTCAGGTGCGGGTGGGAGGATGTGGGCATGTTCGGTCGTGCGATCCCGCCCATGCCCACCGCCGAGAGTGCCCTGCCGGGCCGCCCGGAGCGCCCCTTCACCGTGCCGACGACGCACGCGGTGCTCGGGACGCCCCTCGAGGGTCCGTGGCCCGAGGGCACCGAGGTGCTCCACATCGCGATGGGCTGCTTCTGGGGAGCGGAGCGGATCATGTGGCAGCTGCCGGGCGTCGTGACGACGGCGGCCGGTTACATGGGCGGCTTCACTCCCCACCCGACCTACGAGGAGACGTGCACCGGCCTGACCGGTCACACCGAGAGCGTCCTCGTGGCCTACGACCCCGAGCGCACGCGGCCGGAGCTGCTGCTCAAGGCCTTCTGGGAGAACCACGACCCGACGACGGCGGACCGCCAGGGCAACGACGTCGGCACGCAGTACCGCTCGGCGATCTACTGGACCACCGACGAGCAGCGCGCGGCCGTCGAGGCGACGGCCGCGGCCTTCGGCGAGGAGCTGCGGCGGCACAACCTGCCGCCGGTCGTCACCGAGATGCGTCCCGCGAGCGAGGCCGGCACCTTCTGGTATGCCGAGGACTACCACCAGCAGTACCTGCACAAGAACCCCGGCGGCTACTGCAACCACGGCCCCAACGGCCTGACCTGCCAGGTCGGCATCCTGCGTCAGGACGAGGTGCCCAGCCAGGAGTCGGTGCTGGGCCGCGACGCCTGACCCCGGTCACCTGCCGAGGAGCCGGCGCCACCACCGGCGAGGCGAAGGGGGCGGCACCTGGGCCTCCTCCGGCTCCGGGGAGAGCGCCCGCTCCTCGCGCAGCCGGCGCCACGCCGCGACCATCTGCTCGACGTCGACCGTCGGGGCCAGCGGTGGCGCCGTCGGCCCGAAGGTCGGGCGCCGGCGCTCGTCGAGCACGCGCTGGTTGAAGTCGCGCAGCAGCTCGCGCACGTCGGCCTCGTGGCGCTCGTCGACGAGGGACTGCGGGTAGCCGGCGGCCTCGCGTCGCAGCTGCAGCGCGGGCGGCAGCGCGTCGCTGCTGTCGAGCCCCTCGCGGGCCATCATCCCCTTGACCCACCAGTCGGGGTCGCTGCTCTCGATCCCGCGCAGGGGCCGGCCGGCGCCGGGCAGGTCGTCGAACTCCCCGCGCTCGGTGGCCTCACGGATCTGACGCTCGATCCACCCTTCGTACGGCGGTACTCCCATGCCCCCAGTGTGGCCCGGGCTCACTCCCCGCGGGCGGAGACGACCACGACGTCGCGGTCGGCGGCGACCCAGGCGTCGACCTGCCATCCCTCGGGACCGGCGAGGGTCACGGGGTCGAGCTCGGCGCTGTCGACCTCGTCGCGCACCACGTCGACGACGTCCATCTGCGGACCGGGGTCCGACGACGCCTGCGATCGAAGGGAGTCGGCCACCTCCGGCTCGACGGTCACCGCGGCGTCGATCCAGTAGGTCGAGGGGCCGGGGGCGGTCCGGTCGCCGCCGAGGGTGCCGGACTGCCACGTCGCCGACACCGGGTCACCGAGGTCGGGGAATCGCGATGTCAGCGGCTCGAGGTCGGTGCGGGTGCCGCGCTCGTCGACGCTCTTGGTCGGCTCCGTGGGCGGCTGCGGCCCGCTGCCCCCTCCGCACCCGGCGAGGGCGAGGAGGGCGGCGAGGAGCAGGCCGACGGTGCGCACGTCAGAGGCTGGCGGCCAACTCGGTGCCCTGGCGGATCGCGCGCTTGGCGTCGAGCTCGGCGGCGACGTCGGCGCCACCGATGACGTGCACGTCGACCCCCTTCGCCTGCAGCGGCTCGACGAGGTCACGCACGGACTCCTGACCGGTGCACACGACGACGTTGTCGAGCTCGAGCAGGCGCGGCTTGCCGTCGACGGTGATGTGCAGGCCGTTGTCGTCGATGCGCTCGTAGGCGGCGCCGGTGATCTGGTGGACGCCCTTGGCCTTGATGGCCGCGCGGTGCACCCAACCGGTCGTCTTGCCCAGGCCGGCGCCGATCTTGCTCTCCTTGCGCTGGACGAGGTAGACGGTGCGCGGCGAGGCGGCGGGGTGGGCCTCCTTGAGCCCACCACGGTCGGCGGACAGCGGGTCGACGCCCCACTCGTCCTGCCACTCCTTGAGGTCCAGAGTCGGCGACTCGACGGTCGTCAGCAGCTCGGTGACGTCGACACCGATGCCGCCGGCGCCGATGACGGCGACCCGCTCGCCGATCTCGCGGGTGCCCAGGACCGCCTCGGGATAGGTGACGACCATCGGGTGGTCGATGCCCTCGATCTCGGGGACGCGTGGCGTCACACCGGTCGCGAGGACGACCTCGTCGAAGCCCGCGAGGTCGTCGGCGCCGACCCGGGTGCCCAGGTGCACGGTCACGTCACGCCGCTCGAGCTCGCCGCGGAAGTAGCGGATCGTCTCGGCGAACTCCTCCTTGCCCGGGATGCGCATGGCGAGCGCGAACTGGCCGCCGATGTCGTCGCCGGCCTCGAAGAGCTCGACCGCGTGGCCCCGCTCGGCCGCGGACACGGCAGCGGACAGACCCGCCGGGCCACCGCCGACGACGGCCACCCGCTTGCGACGGGCGGTGGGCGACAGGACGAGCTCGGTCTCGTGGCCGGCGCGGGGGTTGACCAGACAGCTGGCGACCTTGCGCTGGAAGGTGTGGTCGAGGCAGGCCTGGTTGCAGGCGATGCACGTGTTGATCCGCTCGCTCTGCCCCGCAGCGGCCTTCGTGCCCCACTGGGGGTCGGCGAGCCACGGGCGCGCCATCTGGACGAGGTCGGCGTGGCCGGCCGCGAGGACCTGCTCGGCCTGGTCGGGCATGTTGATCCGGTTGCTCGTGACGACCGGGATGTCGACGTGCGGGCGCAGCCGCTCGGCGACCTCGGTGAAGGCCATCCGCGGCACCGACGTGACGATCGTCGGCACCCGCGCCTCGTGCCAGCCGATGCCGGTCGACAGGATCGTCGCGCCGGCCGCCTCGATCTCGGTGGCCAGGGCGAGGATCTCCTCCCAGGTCTGGCCGCCCTCGACGAGGTCGAGGATCGACAGCCGGTAGATGACGATGAAGTCCTCGCCCACCGCTGCGCGCACGGCGCGCACGATCTCGGTGGCGATGCGACGTCGGTTGGCCGGCGTGCCGCCCCAGCCGTCGGTGCGCTGGTTGGTCCGCGGCGCGAGGAACTGGTTGATGAAATAGCCCTCGGAGCCCATGACCTCGACGCCGTCGTAGCCGGCGGAGCGGGCGAGCTCCGCGGCCCGGGCGAAGGCACGGATCTGGCGGCGAACGCCCTTCTCGCTCGGGCCGCGTGCGGCGAAGGGGGTGATCGGCGACTTCCCGGACGAGGCCGAGACGGAGTAGGGGTGATAGGCGTAGCGGCCTGCGTGGAGGATCTGCAGCGCGATCTTGCCGCCCTCGCGGTGCACGGCGTCGGTGATCTGGTGGTGCCGCCGAGCCTCGCGGCTCGTCGTGAGCTTCGAGGCGAAGGGGTAGAAGCTGCCCTCGATGTTCGGCGCGAAGCCGCCGGTGACGATGAGCCCGGCTCCCCCCTTCGCCCGCTCGGCGTAGAAGGCCGCAAGCCGCTCGAAGTTGCTCGCCCGGTCCTCGAGGCCGGTGTGCATCGACCCCATGATCGTGCGGTTGCGCAGGGTCGTGAAGCCCAGGTCGAGCGGCGAGAAGAGCGTGGGGTAGTCGGTCATCGTGGTCCTTCGTGCGAGTGCCGTGCGTCGAGCCGACCGTACCCATGACGAAGGGGGTGTCGCAGCGCTCGTTGGCTTTGTCACCTCGGGATGACACAGTTGGGCCCACGACCGGCCACACGAGGAGAGTCATGGCAGAGCTGGGACGCATCGTCGGCAAGGCCGCGCTGGGGGCCGCTGGCACCGCCGCAGCCAGCGCGACGCTCGCCGGTCTCGGCTACGGCCTGATCCAGGCCGAGGCCAGGATCACCCGCAAGATCGTCGGCAACCCCTTCGACGGAGCGCCCGACGACGACGGCGTCTACGGCGCTGCACCCGGCGAGCCGGTGCAGCTGCTCGTGCTCGGTGACTCGACCGCCGCGGGCATGGGTGCGGACAACCGCTACCAGACCATCGGGGCGATCCTGTCGACCGGTCTCGCCGCGATCATGGGCCGGCCGGTGGAGCTGACCAACGAGGCCGTCGTCGGCGCGGAGTCGTCCGACCTCAGCGCCCAGCTGTCCAGGGCGCTCGCCCGGGTCGACCAGCCCGACGTCGCGGTCATCCTCATCGGCGCCAACGACGTCACCCACCGCATCGACCGGGCGGTGTCCGTGCAGCACCTCGAGCGCACCGTGCGCTACCTGCGCACCCTCGACGTCCCGGTCGTCGTCGCGACCTGCCCCGATCTCGGCACGGTCGAGCCGGTGCCCTTCCCGCTCAACAAGCTGCTGCGCCAGTGGAGCCGCGAGCTCGCCGCCGCCCAGACCGTCGCGGCCGTCGCCGCCGGGGCACGGACCGTGTCGGTCGGCGACCTTCTCGGGCCGGAGTTCGCCGCCAGTCCGTCGATCATGTTCAGCCAGGACCGCTTCCACCCCTCGGCCGCGGGCTATGCCCGGGTGGCCTCGGCGCTGCTGCCGTCGGTGGCCGCCGAGGTCGACGCATGGCCCGAGGGCGCGACCCACGACTCCGAGCCGGAGGCGGCACGTGGCGAGGGCATCGGCGCCCTCGACGACGCCGCCGAGCGGGCGGCCTCCTCCCCCGGCACCGAGGTCGGCCCCGCCGAGCTGCGCGGCCGCAGCCACGGCCCCCGCGGCCCCTGGGCCATGCTCCGCCGCCGCGGCGAGCACGAGGTCACGGACGTCTGAGCCCGCCCGTGCCTCCGGCTCCCTGATGTCCGCATCTCCTCAAGGAAATGCGCAGGCCGGACTGCATTGCCCAACGGCAATGCGCGGACCGGGCTGCATTGCCCAACGGCAATGCGCGGACCGGGCTGCATTGCCCAATGGCAATGCAGAGGCCGGCCCCTGACGTTCGCATTTCCTTGAGGAAATGCGAAGGTGTGGGCGCGGGTCAGGCCCAGGTCAGGCGAAGGGAGGCGAGCCGCTGCGCGAGGTCAGCGGA
Organism: Janibacter sp. CX7; assembly: GCF_024362365.1. Classification (NCBI taxonomy): domain Bacteria; kingdom Bacillati; phylum Actinomycetota; class Actinomycetes; order Micrococcales; family Intrasporangiaceae; genus Janibacter; species Janibacter sp. CX7. The sequence continues at coordinate 2,496,202 of NZ_CP101464.1, forward strand.
CTCCCCTTCGGCCCGGCAGACGTCGAAGACGACCACCCGTAGCTGGTCCATGACCACGGCCGGGCCGAGGTCGGGCAGCGGCTCGCCCGCGAGGTCGGCCATGAGCTCGTGCACGCCCGCAACGCGCTCGGCCGCGCGGTCCAGCGGCAGCTGCTGCCACCTGCGGACCACGCGGCCGAGCTCGGTCGCGACGTCGTCGGGGATCAATCCGAGCGGAGCCGGGCCAGCAGGCGCAGCAGCTCGAGGTAGAGCCAGACGAGCGTGACAAGGAGACCGATCGCCAGGTGCCAGCCGTAGCTGACCGTCGCCTGGGTGCGGATCGCGGTCTCGATGTTGTCGAAGTCGAGCGCCAGGGTGACCGCGGCCAGACCGGTGCCGAAGACCGAGATGCCGATGCCGAGCCAGCCGGTGCCACCGAACCCGAAGGGCGAGCCGTCGAAGAAGAGCATGTAGCCGAGGTTGATCAGCGAGAAGACGAAGTAGCCGACGACCATCATGCTGACGATGGCTCGGAACTTCTGCGTCACCTTGATGACACCCGTGCGGTAGAGGATGAGCATCGCGCCGAAGACGCAGAGCGTCGCGAGGATCGCCTGGGTGACGATCGACTCGAAGACGCTCGAGCCCACCGGGTCGTAGATCTGGTGGTAGAAGCCGCTGATCGGCCCGACGAAGAGTCCCTCGAGGACGGCGTAGAGGACCGCGACGACGACGCCGACGGGCTTGCGGCGGAACATCATGAACAGGCTCATGCCGATGGTGCCCACGAGGCCGACCATCATCATCAGGCCGCCGACCGCCGGAACCATCGCCGACAGGGTCCAACCGATCGCCGAGACCGCGAGCAGCACGGCGAAGAGCGCTCCGGTACGCAGCAGGACGTCGTCGAGGGTGATCGGCCGGTTGTCGCCGCCACCGCCGCCGAAGCCACCGGCGGGCCCGGGCTGGCCGTAGCCCGGCTGCGGCTGACCGTAGGGCTGCTGGCCGTACTGCTGCGGCTGGCCGTACTGCTGGGGCTGGCCGTACTGCTGGGGCTGGCCGTAGGGCTGGCCCTGCTGGGGCGCGTATCCCTGGTTGCCGTAGGCCTGCTGTCCGTACTGCTGCTGGCCGTACTGCTGCTGGGGCACCTGCCCCGTGTCACGGAAGCCGGCGTAGCCGCGCTGGGCGTCCTGCTCGACCCGGCCGAGGATCGGGTTGCTCATCGTCTGCTCCTGATGGGGCTGGCGCGGCCGCGAAGCCGCTGAGGTGTCACCAGACTAAGCGGTTGGCATGCGGCCAGTGTTCCCGGATCCACACGCCGTTGTCGGATCGCAAGCGATGGGCCGGGCGCGAAGCCCCGCAGCGCACCCCGTCAGGTGGTCGCCTGGTGCTGCACACCGGTCGTGATGCAGCACCCGACGACCACCTGACCGTGCGAGGGGGGTCAGCCCAGGCCGTCGAGAGCCTGCTCGAGGTCGGCGAGCAGGTCGGAGACGTCCTCGATCCCGACGGACAGGCGCACCAGGTCGTCGGGCACCTCGAGCATCGAGCCGGCGGTCGACGCGTGGGTCATCGCGCCCGGGTGCTCGATGAGCGACTCGATGCCGCCGAGCGACTCGGCGAGGGTGAAGATCTCGGTCCGCGCGCACAGCTGCTGCGCGGCCTCGCGCCCACCCGCCATGCGCACCGAGATCATGCCGCCGAAGCGGGACATCTGGCGCGCCGCCACCTCGTGGCCCGGGTGCTCGGGCAGCCCCGGGTAGAGGATCGAGGTGATCTCCGAGCGGCTCGAGAGCAGGTCGACGACCGCCTCGGCGTTGTCGCAGTGCCGGTCCATCCGCACGCCGAGCGTCTTGATGCCGCGCATCGTCAGGTAGGCGTCGAAGGGGCCGGGGACGCCTCCGGAGCCGTTCTGCAGGAAGGCGACGTCGGCGTCGATCTGCTCGTCGTCGGTGACGAGCAGGCCCCCGACGACGTCGCTGTGGCCGCCGAGGTACTTGGTGCTCGAGTGGAGCACGACGTCGGCGCCCCGCGTGAGCGGCTGCTGCAGGTAGGGGCTGGCAAAGGTGTTGTCGACGACCAGCCGCGCACCGCCCGCGTGGGCGACCTCGGCGACGGCCTCGATGTCGCCGATGTTGAGCAGCGGGTTGGTCGGCGTCTCGAGCCACACGAGCTTGGTGGTCGGGCGCATCGCCGCGCGGATCGCGTCGACGTCGCCGACCGGCGCCGGCGTGTGCTCGATCCCCCACTGGGAGAAGACCTTGTCGATGAGCCGGAAGGTGCCGCCGTAGGCGTCGTCGGGGATGACGAGGTGGTCCCCCGGACGAAGGGAGGCCCGCAGGATCGCGTCGGTCGCGGCCATGCCGGAGGCGAAGGCACGACCGAAGGTGCCGGACTCGATGGACGCGGCATTGGCCTCGAGGGCCTGGCGGGTCGGGTTGCCGGTGCGGGCGTACTCGAAGCCGCCGCGCATGCCGCCGACGCCGTCCTGGGCGAAGGTCGAGCTGGCGTAGATCGGGACGTTGACCGCGCCGGTCAGCGGGTCGGGCTCGTAGCCGGCGTGGATCGCCCGGGTGGCGAACCCCTGGGTCGCGTGCGCGTCGGCCGCGCTCTTGCGCTCGGACATGGTCAGCCCTTCGCTCGGTGGGACAGGTGGCCCAGCAGGTCCTGCCGGGTGATGACGCCGAGGGGCTTGCCGCCCTCGACGACGAGCAGCGCGTCGGCCTGCTCGAGCGCCTCGGTCGCGGCCGAGACGGGCTCGGCGGCACCGATCTGCGGCAGCTTGGCGCCCATGTGCGCGCTCACCGGGTCGGCGAGCGAGGCGTGCCCCTCGAAGACGGCGGTGAGCAGCTCGCGCTCGGTGACCGCCCCGGCGACCTCGCCGATGACGACCGGCGGCTCGGCACCGACGACGGGCATCTGCGAGACGCCGTACTCGCGCAGGATGTCGATGGCCTCGCGGATCGTCTCGTTGGGGTGGGTGTGGACGAGGTCGGGCAGCTCGCCGCCCTTGCCACGGAGCACCTCGCCGACGGTGGCGTCACTCCCTTCGTCGCCGGGCAGGAAGCCGTAGGAGGCCATCCAGTCGTCGTCGAAGATCTTGGCCAGGTAGCCGCGACCACCGTCGGGCAGCAGGACGACGATCTTGGCGTCGGGGCCCTCGCGCTCGGCGACGCGCAGCGCGGCGACGACCGCCATGCCGCTGGAGCCACCGACGAGCAGCCCCTCCTCGCGGGCCAGGCGGCGGGTCATGGCGAAGGCCTCGGCGTCATCGACCGCGATGACCTCGTCGGGCACGGAGGGGTCGTAGGCACCGGGCCACATGTCCTCGCCGACGCCCTCGACGAGGTAGGGGCGGCCGGTGCCGCCGGAGTAGACCGAGCCCTCAGGGTCGGCGCCGATGATCTTGACCCGTCCCTCGCTGATCTCCTTGAGGTAGCGGCCGGTTCCGGTGATCGTGCCGCCGGTGCCGATGCCGGCGACGAGGTGCGTGATCTGACCGTCGGTCTGCTCCCAGATCTCCGGGCCGGTGCTCTCGTAGTGCGCCTGCGGGCCGTTGAGGTTGAAGAACTGGTTGGGCTTCCACGCACCGTCGATCTCCGCGGTCAGCCGGTCGCTCACCGAGTAGTAGCTGTCGGGGTGGTCGGGCGCGACGGAGGTCGGCACGATCTGCACCTCGGCGCCGTAGGCGCGCAGCACGTCGATCTTGTCCTTGCCGACCTTGTCGGGGCAGACGAAGATGCAGCGGTAACCACGCTCCTGCGCGACGAGCGCCAGCCCCACGCCGGTGTTGCCGGAGGTCGGCTCGACGATGGTCCCGCCGGGCTTGAGCTCACCGGAGGCCTCGGCCGCGTCGATGAGCTTGCGCGCGATGCGGTCCTTGATGCTGCCGCCGGGGTTGAGGTACTCGACCTTGGCCGCGACCAGCCCGGACCCCTCGGGGGCGACGGAGGTGAGCCTGACCAGCGGGGTGTTGCCGATCAGGTCGGAGATGTTGTCTGCGATCTGCATGTCCGCATCGTGGCACGGATCACCAGCACCCGACACCGCGGTCCCCGCCCCCGCCGATCAGTCGATCTGCCCGACCGGCGTCCGCTTCTCCGCCTGGAAGGCGTCCTCGGTGCGACCGCGCGCCCAGTAGCCCGAGATCGAGATCGCCTCGCGGGGCACGCCCCGGTCCTTGAGGACCCGGCGCACCGCCTTGATCGACTCGCGCTCCCCGTGGGCGAAGACCTGGACGCCGTCGCGCCAGTCGACACCGTCGACCGCGCGGGCCAGGTAGTCGACGTCGTCCGTGGCCGGGTTGACGAGCCACTGCACGTCGACGTGCTCCGGAGCGCGAAGGGGGATGACGTCCCCCGGGTCCTCCACCTCGAGCAGGGCGACGCCGCTCGCGCCGGCAGGCATCGCCTCGAGCGAGGCGGCGATGGCCGGCACGGCCGAGAGGTCACCGGCGAGCAGGTGCCAGTCGGCCTCCGGGTCAGGGGCGTAGCCGCTGCCCGGCCCCATGAGGACGATGCGGTCTCCCCCCTTCGCCTGCTGGGCCCAGGGACCGGCGTAACCGACGTCGCCGTGCGTCACGAAGTCGATGGTCAGCAGGCGCGCCTCGCGGTCGACCGCGCGCACGGTGTAGGTGCGGGTGATCGGGTGCCCGTCGGTGTCGGTGAAGCGCAGCTTGACGTAGGCATCGGTGTGCTCGGCCGCGCCGAAGTCCGCCAGCGAGTCGCCGGTGAGGACGACGCGCACGAGGTGCGGGCCCACGCGCTCGGTGGAGACGACGGTCAGCTCGTGCTGGGGGCGAGCGGGACGATCAGGAGAAGCCATGAACTGAGGCTACCCTTACCGGTTCGGGAGCCGGTCCCGGGGTGCCGCTACGCTGTCCGGGCTGCCCCGGCTGGGACCGCCCCGCACGGGCAGCGACGCACGCGGGCGTAGGCCAACTGGCGAGCCGGGGAACTTAAAATTCCTGTCGAACGTGTGGGTTCGAATCCCACCGCCCGCACTCCCCCGCCACCCCGGATCGATGTATCCGGGTGCGCTGGGAGTCACCCTCGTACATCGACCCGATGGCCGTGAGGTCAGGCGGACTCGTCCTCGACGACGACGGGCCGCACGACCGACTGGGCGATCCCGTCGAGGATGTCGTGCTCGGAGACGGTGACGACGAGGTCGGGGCCGTTGGCGCCCCGGGCCCGCTCGAGGACCTCCCACCAGATGAGCGCGCCGGCGCCGATGACGTCGACGCGCCCCGGGTGCATGAAGGGCTGGGCCGCGCGCTCGGCGCGGGTGCTGAGGATGAGCCGCTCGCAGGCGACCATCACCTCGTCGACGGGGATCCGCGCCAGGTGGATCGCCTCGCGATCGTAGGAGGTCAGCCCGAGAGCCAGGGCGGCGACGGTCGTCACCGAGCCGGCGAGACCGACCACGGTCATCACCCCGCCGAGACCCACCTCGGCCTCGGCGACGTCGAGCGCCTCGGCGATGTCGTAGCGCGCCGCGTCGATGACCTCCTGGGTCGGGGGGTCGGTGCGGTGGTGCCGCTCGGTGAGCCGCACCGAGCCGATGTCGAGCGAGGCGCCGGCGATGACGTCGTGGGTGCCGCGGACGATCTCGGTCGAGCCGCCGCCGATGTCGGCGACGAGATAGGGCCCCTCGAAGCCGGCCTCGGCCAGCCCGGAGGTGGCGCCGGCGAAGCTCAGCGAGGCCTCCTCCGCACCCGTGATGACCTCGGGCATGACGTCGAGCTCGCCGAAGGCCTCACGGACCCCGGCGACGAAGTCGTGGGAGTTGTCCGCGTCGCGCGAGGCCGAGGTCGCGACGAAGCGCACCTTGCCCGCGGGCACGCCGTGATCGCGGCACTGCTGCGCGTACTCGCGGCACATCCCGAGGGTGCGCTCGAGCGCCTCGGGGTCGAGCCGGCCGGTGCGGTCCACACCCTGCCCGAGACGCACGACCTCGGCGCGGCGCAGCACCTCGGTGAGTGCCGGCGGCGCGTCCTCAGGCCCCTGCTCGTCGGCGTCCGAAATGAGCAGCCGGATGGAGTTGGTCCCACAGTCGATCGCTGCGACCCTCATGCGTCGCTCCCTTCGTCCGCGCTGACGCACGGGCTGGCGTGCCACCACTCGGGCAGCAGGTCGAGGGCCTCGTCACCCAGGGGGTTGACCCCGGGCCCGGCGGCCAGTGAGTGGGCAACGAGCACGTGCAGGCACTTGACGCGGGTCGGCATGCCGCCGGCCGAGATACCGTCGATCTCGGGGACATCGCCGAGCTCCGCGCGCCGGGCGAGGTAGTCCTCATGGGCCGCGCGGTAGCGCGCGGCGAGGTCCTCGTCCTCGAGCAGGCGCTGCGACATCTCCGCCATGAGACCGCTCGACTCGAGCGTCGAGATCGGGCCGGTGAGACGCGGACAGGTCGCGTAGTAGGTCGTGGGGAAGGGCGTGCCCCCCGGCAGGCGCGGCTCGGTGCGCAGGACCGTCGGGCCGCCGCACGGGCAGCGATGGGCGACCTCCGCCGTGGCGCGCGCAGGACGGCCGAGCTGGCGGTGGACGGTCTCGAGGTCCTGCGGGTCGACGCGGTCGAGGTCGTTGCCCAGATCGTCGCGGCTCACTGCGCCGAGGTGGGGTCGTCGGCCGCGGCCACGGAGGAGGCGACCTGCTCGTACCAGGGCTGCGTGGACGGTGCCGTCACGGCACCGGTCTCGGGGTCGACCGCGGGGTCGTCACCGGCTGGATCGATCACGGTGTAGGTCCTCTCCCCCGGCTTGACGAACTTCAGCCGCTTGCGGGCCTGCGCCTCGACGTACTCATCGGTCTCCCACAGGTCGCGCTGTCGCTCGAGGTCCTGGACGTTGTCCTCCTGCGCCGCGACCTGCTCCTGCAGGGTCGCGAGGCGCTGGCGCTGGTCGTACCAGGACTTGCCGGTCGGCACGAGCATGACGCCGAGGAGGAGGAGCAGCGAGCCGACGACGACCCAGCGCTTCGTCGACATGACCGCGCGGCGCTGCTGCGCCTCGCGGCCGGCGCCGCCGCGGGGACGCGTGCGCCGGTCGCCGCGCCCGGCGGGGCGCGTCGTGCTGGGTCGCCGCGCCGCGCCCTGCACACCGGAGCGTGCGGGGCGTCGGCGCGGCGTGCGTGCCATGTCGGCGATCAGCCCTTGAAGCGCGGGAAGGCCCCGGCGCCGGCGTAGACCGCCGCGTCGTCGAGCTCCTCCTCGATGCGCAGGAGCTGGTTGTACTTGGCGACGCGCTCGGAGCGGGCCGGGGCGCCGGTCTTGATCTGGCCGCAGTTGGTCGCGACGGCGAGGTCGGCGATCGTGACGTCCTCGGTCTCGCCGGATCGGTGGCTCATCATCGAGGTGTAGCCGCTGCGGGTGGCCAGGGCGACGGCGTCCATCGTCTCGGTGAGCGAGCCGATCTGGTTGACCTTGACCAGGAGCGCGTTGGCCGCGCCGTCCTGGATGCCGCGGGCGAGCCGCTCGGGGTTGGTGACGAAGAGGTCGTCGCCGACGAGCTGGACCTTGTCGCCGAGCTGCGTGGTCAGCTCCTGCCAGCCGGCCCAGTCGTCCTCGTCGAGCGGGTCCTCGATGGACACGAGCGGGTAGGCGTCGACGAGCTCGCCGTAGTAGGCCGCCATGTCCTCGGCGGACTTCTGCTGGCCCTCGAAGGTGTAGGTGCCGTTGTCGCAGAACTCGCTGGCGGCGACGTCGAGCGCGAGCGCGATCTGGGTGCCGGGCTCGTAGCCGGCCTGCTGGATCGCGGTGATGATCAGGTCGAGCGCCTCGCGGTTGCTCTCGAGGTTGGGGGCGAAGCCGCCCTCGTCGCCGAGGCCGGTCGACAGGCCCTTGTCCTTGAGCACGGCCTTGAGCGAGTGGTAGACCTCGGTCCCCCAGCGCAGCGCCTCGCGGAAGGAGGGCGCGCCGATCGGGGCGATCATGAACTCCTGGATGTCGACGTTGGAGTCCGCGTGGGAGCCGCCGTTGAGGATGTTCATCATCGGCACGGGCAGCACGTGGGCGTTGGGGCCGCCGACGTAGCGGAAGAGCGGCAGGCCGGCGGACTCGGCCGCGGCCTTGGCCACGGCGAGCGAGACGCCGAGGATCGCGTTGGCGCCGATCGTGCCCTTGTTGTCCGTGCCGTCGATGGCGAGCATCTCGCCGTCGACGAGGCGCTGCTCGCTGGCGTCGAAGCCGACGAGCCGCGGGGTCAGGTCGTCCTCGATCGCGCGGACGGCGTCCTCGACGCCCTTGCCCAGGTAGCGGTTCTTGTCGCCGTCACGGCGCTCGACGGCCTCGAAGGCGCCGGTCGACGCCCCGCTCGGCACCGCGGCGCGGGCGATGGTGCCGTCGTCGAGGGCGACCTCGACCTCGACGGTCGGGTTGCCGCGGGAGTCGAGGATCTCGCGGGCGCCAATTGCTTCGATGCTGGCCACTGCCGGCTCCTTGGTGGTGCTCGATACACGGGGAAGGTCGCCACGAGCGTAACGGCTCGGCCACGGCGCTTCGTGCTGCGACCCACCCCGCGGACGCGGGCGAAGGGAGGTCAGCCCGCCGCGAGCAGGTCGGCCAGTCGTCGTTGCTGGACGCCGTCGACGAAGTTGGCCGGCTCCAGCCAGGCATCGTGCGCGGCCCGCACCCGCGGCCAGTCGTCGACGGTCATGGCGAACCACGCGGTGTCGCGGGACCTCCCCTTCGTCACGACGTGCCGGCGGAAGGTGCCCTCATAGGTGAAGCCGAGCCGCTCCGCAGCCCGTCGGGAGGGGGCGTTGAGGCTGTCGCACTTCCACTCGAGGCGCCGGTAGCCGAGGTCGAAGACGTGCCGGGCGAGCAGCGACATCGCCTCGGTCGCGGCGGTCGTGCGCTGCAGCCGCGGGCCGAGCACGACGTTGCCGATCTCGACGACGCCGTGGGTCCGGTCGATGCGCATGAGGCTCACCACCCCGCAGGCGATCCCGTCACCGTCGCGGACGAGCACCTCGACGGTGTCGCCGGCGAGCCGGCCGGCGACGTAGGCGGCGACGTCGTCGGGACGCTCCTCCTTGAGATAGGCCCACAAGGCGTCGTGGTCGGGCCCGGCGACCTCGGGCGCCAGCTCGGCGGCGTGCTCGGGCGCGAGCGGCTCGACGGTGCACCAGCGACCGGTGGTCGCCGGCAGCTCGGGTCGAGGCGGCGGGGTCCAGCCGTCGACCGCGGGGCCGATCGGCTGGTCGAAGGGAGTGAGCCGCACCTCGTCGCGGGAGGCCGGCGGCAGCACCGTCTCGCCGATCGGCCCGGGGTTGACCGCGATCTCCCAGCGGAAGCCGTCGGGGTCGGCGAAGTAGCCGGTGTACCCACCCCAGTCACGCTGCTGTGCCGAGGCGACATCGGGCGAGCCCGCGGCACGGGCCAGCTCGAGGATCGCGTCGACGTCTTCGTGTCGGGCGACGTTGTGCGCCAAGGTGATCGGCGCCAGCCCCTCCCCACGAAGAAGGGGGCCGACCTCCCCTTCGAACTCGGTGGCGTCCCACAGCGAGAGGATCAGGTGCTCGCCGACGCGGATCATGAGGACCTCCCCGGGCACGTCGAGGTCCGCCCGCCAACCGAGCCCGTCGAGGTAGAAGCGGCGGCTCGCCGCGAGGTCGGCGACGGCGAGGGTGACGAAGCTGATCCGCTGGTCCATGCGCACGAGCCTAGAGACCCTGCAAGACCCTAGGGTCTTGCAGGAATTCCGGGCTCCGAACTCTGCAAGACCCTAGGGTCTTGCAGGGTTGGGTCAGCCCGCGTCGCGCTCCGCGCGCTCCTGCGCCTTGATCGCCTGCCACTGCGCCTCGATCTCCTCGAGGGTCTCGGCCTGCGCGTCGCCGAAGACATGCGGGTTGCGGCGCACGAGCTTGTCGACGAGTGCGGCGGCGACGTCGTCGACGGTGAAGGGCGCGCCGGCGTGGTCGGCGGCGACCCGGGCGTGGAAGATCACCTGGAAGAGCAGGTCACCGAGCTCGTCGGTCAGCTCCTCGCGCCGCTCGACGTCGTCGGGGTCGGCGACGACGGCCTCGAGCGCCTCGGTCACCTCGTGCGCCTCCTCCATGACGAAGGGGGCCAGGCTCGCGTGGTCCTGCGCCGCCACCCACGGGCACCCACCCGGCGAGCGCAGCCGGTCGATGACGGCGACCGCGTCGAGCAGCCGGCCGCCCTCGACGTCCCACGAGCCGACGAGCACCTCGACCTCCGGCGCGTCGTCGAGCCGGGAGACCTCCGCGGCGATGGCATCGCTCAGCCCGGGGTCACCGTCGGGCGAACCGACCCACAGCACCACGCCCCTGCGGGCCGCGTCGACGAGTTCGCGGGCCCGCTCGTGCGGCGTCGCCGCGTCAGCCGCCACGAGCTGCACGCCGTCGTCGACGAGGGCCAGCGGCAGCGCCTCGTCGAGGTCGGCCGCGAGGACGCGGTCGGCCTCGTCGAGGGCCCGCCAGGCGTCACGGCTGAGCAGCCCCGGCGAGACCCGAGGGCTCGTCGCGAGCAGGACCAGGCGACCCACGGTCAGGGCGTCTGCGGCTGGCCGGCGCCGGTCTGCTGCTCCGGCTCGAGCTGCTCGAGCCAGTCGGGCGCCTCGCCGACGGCGCTCGCGTAGCGCGGGCTCACCGAGACGTCACTCTCCTGCAGCAGCTGGCTCAGGTCCTGCTGCGCCTGCTCGTCGAGCTTGCTCGCGACGTCGTTGGCCCGCAGGAAGTCGACGGTCATGTCGGACGGGTTGGGCACGAAGGACTCGATCTCGCGGCGCACGGTTCCCTGCGAGGGGACGTCGAGGCCCTCCTCATCGGCGTAGGCGAGCACCGCCGGCGTCTGCACGAGATAGGTGACGACCGTCGAGGCGTCGAGCTGCTGCGGCTGCTGGCCGGAGGCCTGCGCCTGAGCGGAGACGAAGGCCGTGAGCTCACGGGTGCTGCGCTGCACGTCGCCGACGGTGATCTCCTCGTCGCCGACGGTCGCCGCCCGGGCCGAGCTGCCCCCCTTCGCCGCGTCGGTGTCGTCAGATCCGCAGGCCGTCAGGGCGAGCGCCGCCACCGCGGCGAGCGCGGCAGCACGGGCGGGGCGTCGGATGGGGTGACCGAGCACGGGGGTCCTTTCGTCCGGTCCTCAGCGCGAGCGCGAGGTGTCTCGGGGCGCCGTCGCCCCTGGGTCCACGATGACATCATCGAGCATGACCTGACGGACCAGGTCGCTGGCCCAGGTGAGCACGTCGGTGTCGCGAAGGGGGGTGCCCCCGATCCGCGCGGTCGTCGGCTTGGGGACGAGCACCGTCTGCGTGCCCTCCTTGTAGCTCGACCGCGGGTAGAGGCGGCCCAGGCGCAGCTGCTGGCTCTCGCGCAGCTGGACCGGCGCGAAGCGCACGTTGTTGCCCACGGCGACGACGTCGGTGAGGCCGGCGGAGCGCACGATGATCCGCAGGCGGGCGACCTCGACGAGGTTGCGCACCGGCTGCGGCAGCTCGCCGTAGCGGTCGACGAGCTCGCTGATGATGTCGCCGATCTCCTCCTCGGTCGTCGCGGCCGCGAGCTTGCGGTAGGCCTCGAGGCGCAGCCGCTCGCCGGGCACGTAGTCGTGCGGCAGGTGCGCGTCGACCGGCAGCTCGATCTTGACCTCGGCGGGCGCGGTCTCCCCTTCGCCCTTGAAGTCGGCGACGGCCTCGCCGACCATCCGCACGTAGAGGTCGAAGCCGACGCCGGCGATGTGACCGGACTGCTCGCCGCCGAGCAGGTTGCCGGCACCACGGATCTCGAGGTCCTTCATCGCCACCTGCATGCCGGCGCCGAGGTCGGTGTTGCTCGCGATCGTCTGCAGCCGGTCGTGGGCGGTCTCGGTCAGGGGCTTGTCCGGCGGGTAGAGGAAGTAGGCGTAGGCCCGCTCCCGCCCACGTCCGACGCGACCACGCAGCTGGTGCAGCTGGCTCAGGCCGAAGCGGTCGGCCCGGTCGAGGATCAGCGTGTTGGCGTTGGAGATGTCCAGGCCGGTCTCGACGATCGTCGTGCAGACGAGGACGTCGAAGCGCCGCTCCCAGAAGTCGAGGACGACCTGCTCGAGCCGGTGCTCGCCCATCTTGCCGTGGGCGGTCTCGACCCGGGCATCGGGGACGAGCTCACGGATGCGGGAGGCGGCCTTCTCGATCGTCCCGACGTTGTTGTGGACGTAGAAGACCTGCCCCTCGCGCATGAGCTCGCGGTGGATGGCGGCGGCCACCTGCTTCTCCTCGTGGGCGCCGACGAAGGTCAGGACCGGGTGCCGCTCCTCCGGCGGGGTCGCGAGCGTCGACATCTCGCGGATGCCGGTGACCGCCATCTCGAGGGTGCGCGGGATGGGCGTGGCCGACATGGCGAGCACGTCGACATTGGTCCGCATCGCCTTGAGCTGCTCCTTGTGCTCGACACCGAAGCGCTGCTCCTCGTCGATGATCACGAGCCCGAGGTCCTTGAACTTCACCTCGGTGCCCAGGAGCCGGTGGGTGCCGATGACCAGGTCGACCGCGCCGGAGGCCATGCCCTCCATGACCTCCTTGGCCTGGGCATCGGTCTGGAAGCGGCTGAGCGCCTTGACCGTCACGGGGAAGCCGGCGTAGCGCTCGGAGAAGGTGTTGAGGTGCTGCTGGACGAGCAGCGTCGTCGGCACGAGCACCGCGACCTGCTTGCCGTCCTGGATCGCCTTGAAGGCGGCGCGCACGGCGATCTCGGTCTTGCCGTAGCCGACGTCGCCGCAGATGAGCCGGTCCATCGGGACCGTCTTTTCCATGTCGGCCTTGACCTCGTCGATCGTGCCGAGCTGGTCGGGGGTCTCGACGTGGGCGAAGGCGTCCTCGAGCTCGCGCTGCCACGGGGTGTCGGGCCCGAAGGCGTGACCGGGCGTGGCCATGCGCGCGCTGTAGAGGCGGATGAGCTCACCGGCGATCTGCTTGACGTGCCGCTTGGCCCGCGACTTCGTCTTCTGCCAGTCGCTGCCGCCCATCTTGTTGAGGGCCGGCGCGTCGCCGCCGACGTAGCGGGTCACCTGGTCGAGCTGGTCGGTCGGCACGAAGAGCCGGTCGCCGGGGTGACCCCGCCGCGAGGGGGCGTACTCGATCACGAGGTACTCGCGGGTCGCGCCCTGGACCGTGCGCTGGATCATCTCGACGAAGGACCCGACGCCGTGCTGCTCGTGGACGACGTGGTCGCCCGGCCGCAGCTGGAGCGGGTCGACCTGCTTGCGCCGCCGCGACGGCATGCGGCGCATGTCGCGGGTGGACGCGCCGGCGCCGCTCGTGCCGAGCAGGTCGGCCTCGGTGAGCACCGCCAGCCGCGCGTCGGGCGCGACGAAGCCGGTGCCCAGGCTCGCCCGGGTCAGCGCGACGACGCCGTCGGTCAGCTCGATCTGCTCGTCGGGACCGGCGGTCTGCGTGGCCACCCCGGCCGTGCCGAGCACCTCGGCGACGCGGGCGACGAGGCCGGGACCGTCGGTCGCGACGAGCACGCGCCAGCCGTCGCGGGTCCAGTCGGTGATCTGGGTGACGGCCGCCTCGGTGTTGCCCCGGAAGTGCGGCGGCTCCTCCGCCGGCGCGCGCAGCCCGACGTGGTCGTGGTCGACCCGGTCGTCCATGGCCGCGAGTTCTTCGTCCACGGCGAAGGGGGTGACCGTCCACCACGGCAGGCCGAGGTCGAGCGCGTGCTCGCGGGCCTCGGCGAGGGTCCAGTGGGAGGCGGTGCCGAGGACACCCTCGAGGTCGATCGGGACGGCATTGCCGGCCGCGGCATTGGCCCAGCTGGCCTGGAGGAACTCCTCGCTCGTCGAGACGAGGTCGTGCGCGCGGGCGCGCACCCGCTCGGGGTCGAGCAGCACGACGCCCGAGCCGTCGGGCAGGACGTCGAGGATCGACTCCATGCCGTCGACGAGGGCCGGGCCCAGCGACTCCATGCCCTCGACGGCGATGCCCTCGGCGACCTTGAGCAGCATGTCGGCGACGCCCGGCAGCTCCTCGGCGAGGGTCGCGGCGCGGCGCCGGACGGCATCGGTGAGCAGGATCTCGCGGCAGGGCGGGGCCCACAGCTCGGGTGCCGGCTCGAGGCTGCGCTGGTCGGCGACCTTGAACCAGCGGATCTCGTCGACGGTGTCGCCGAAGAGCTCGACGCGGACCGGGTGCTCCTCGGTCGGCGGGAAGACGTCGAGGATGCCACCGCGGACGGCGAACTCGCCGCGCCGCTCGACGAGGTCGGTGCGCACGTAGGCCGCGGCCGCCAGCGCGGCGGTGACCTCCTCGAGCGGGGCCTGGTCACCGACGCGCAGGCGCACGGGCTCGAGGTCGGCCAGGCCCTTGGCGATCGGCTGGAGGACGGCGCGCACCGAGGCGACGACGAAGGCGGGCCGGGCGTGCCCCTCCCCCGTCGGGTCGGGGTGGCGCAGCCGACGCAGGACCGCGAGGCGGCGGCCGACGGTGTCGCTGCGCGGGCTGAGTCGCTCGTGCGGCAGCGTCTCCCAGCTGGGGAAGGTCGCGACCTGCTCGTCCCCGACGAGCTCGCCGAGGGCCGTGGCGATGTCGTCGGCCTCGCGCGCGGTCGACGTGACGACGAGCCGGGGTGCGGTGTCGGGGGCGTCGCCGCCGGCGAGCGCGACGACCGGGGCCCGCAGGCCGGTCGGGGCGACGATGTCGACGACGTCGCTGCTCTCGCGGTGTCGAGGGATGTCGGCGAGCCCGGGCAGGCCGGCGATCGCGCGAAGGAGGGGGGCGAGTGAGGAAGTCATGCTGGGCTCGATTCTGCCGCATGCCACCGACGGTCCACAGCCGCGAGGTGAGGGGCCTCCCCTTCGTCCCCCCGGTGTGGCAACGTACGACCCACAGCCGCCGGTCGGCGGCCCGACACGACACGGACCAGGGGGCCACGTGGCGCGGACCCGCAGCACACTCCACCCGGCACGGCTGCTCGCGGCCGTGCTCGCAGCCATCGGCCTGGTGCTGCTCGGTGGCGGGAGCGCCCTGGCCGATGCCCCCTTCGACGTGCCGGAGCAGATCACCGACCGCGCCGGCGTCCTCGGCGACACCGGCACCCTGCAGGACGACCTCGACGCGCTCCAGCGCGACCACGACCTGCAGCTCTTCGTCGTCTACGTCGACTCCTTCGACGGGACCGACCCCGAGCAGTGGACCCAGCAGACCTACGAGACCTCGGGCATGGGGAGCAACGACGTGCTCCTCGCCGTCGCCGTCGAGGACCGGCGCTACGGCATGTGGACGACCGAGGACTCCGGGCTGAGCCCCGACGACATCTCCCGCGTGCAGAGCGAGGACGTCGAGCCCGCGCTCGCCGACGACGACTGGGCCGGCGCGGTCACCGCGGCGGCCGAGGGCCTGGGCTCCGGTGGCGGCGGGCTGTCGTCGAGCACGTGGATCTACCTCGTCCTCGGGCTGATCGTCGTCGGCGGCATCGCCCTGCCCCTGCTCGTCAGCCGGCTGCGCGGTGGCCAGACCCGGGCGGCGGAGGGCACGCCCCAGCCGGTCATGGCCGGCGTGACGACCGACCAGATGCGGCAGGACGTCGGTCGTGCCCTCGTCGACCTCGACAACGCGATCCGCTCCTCCGGCGAGGAGCTCGCCTTCGCCCAGGCACAGTTCGGCGAGCAGGCGACCCAGCAGTTCACCCGGGCCCTGGAGTCGGCGCGGGGTCGGATCAACGAGGCCTTCCGCATCCAGCAGGAGCTCGACCTCGCCCGCGGCGCCGGGCGGCTCGGCGAGCCCGAGGAGCGGGCCCGGCTCGCCGAGATCCTCGAGCTGACCCGCGCCGCGGACGAGGAGCTCGACGCGCAGGAGGCGGAGTTCTCCCGGCTGCGCGACCTCGAGGCGACCGTCCCGCAGTTCCTCGCCTCGCTGCGCACCCGGGCCACCGAGGTCGAGGCGCGCGTGCCGGTCGCCCGGCAGGAGCTCGCCGGCCTGTCGGCGACCCACCCGCGCGAGGCGCTCGTGACCCTCACGGCCAACATCGACCAGGCGGTACGGCTCGTCGCCTCGGCACAGGGCTTCGTCACGACCGGCGAGGGGCACGTCGCCGCCGGCGACCGCCCCTCCGCGGTGGCCGCAGCCCGGGCGGCCGAGGACGCCCTCGGCCAGGCAGACGACCGGCTCGAGAGCGTGCTCACCGCCCGCACCGTCCTCGCCGACGCGACGGCCGCGCTCGACACCGCCCTGGCGTCGATCAGCTCCGACCTCGTGGACGCCGAGCGGCTGCGCGCCAACGACCAGATGACCGTCTCCGCCGTGGGCGAGGCCCGCCGGGCCGTCGAGCTCGGCACCCGGGCGCGCGCCGGCGGCGACGTCATCGGGGCGCTCGGCTCCCTCGAGCGCGCGGAGCACTTCCTCGACCAGGCCCTCGACCGCTACCGCAAGGACGCCGCCCGCGCCGCCGACCGGCTCGCGAAGTTCGACCGCCGGCACGAGCACGTGCGCGCCCGGGTCGCGACCGTCGAGCGCGAGATCGACCGGGCCCGTGGCTGGGTCGACTCCGGCCCGCGCACCCAGATCCGTGAGGCCGCCCGCCTCGTCGACGAGGCCCGCGCCGCCCGCGACACCGACCTCGACCTCGCCGGCGAGCGGCTCGGCGAGGCCGAGGTCCTCGCCGAGCGGGCCCTGAGCGGCATCCAGCGACCCGACGACTTCAGCGGCTTCGGCGGCATGGGCGGCATGGGCGGTCGCCGCAGCGGCATCGACGTCGGCTCGCTCGTCCTCGGCGGCATTCTCTCCGGGGGCTTCAGCGGCCGCGGCGGCGGCTGGGGCGGGTCCAGCGGTGGCTTCGGCGGGGGCTTCGGAGGCGGAGGCCTCGGCGGTGGCGGCGGATTCGGCGGGGGTGGTCGCTTCTGACCGGCGCTCCCCCCTTCGTCACCCGACCCAGCACGTGATCAGCACACCTCGCACCACGACCGGCGGGACCACCGCCAGGAGGACAGCACCATGACCCAGAAGCAGACCATCCTCGGCCGCGTCAGCCAGCTCGCCAAGGCCAACATCAACGCGCTGCTCGACCGCGCCGAGGACCCGGAGAAGATGCTCGACCAGCTCGTCCGGGACTACACCAACTCCATCGCCGAGGCCGAGGAGGCGGTCGCCCAGACGATCGCGCACGTGCGCATGGCCGAGGGCGACCTCAAGGAGGACCGCGACGCCGCCACCGAGTGGGGCAACAAGGCGGCCGCCGCGGCGAAGAAGGCCGACGAGCTCACGGCGGCGGGCGACACCGCCGGCGCGGAGAAGTTCACCAACCTCGCCCGCGTCGCGCTGCAACGCCAGATCCAGCACGAGGGCGAGGCCAAGGAGGCCGAACCGGTGATCCAGGCGCAGAACGCGCAGGTCGAGCAGCTCAAGTCCGGTCTGGTGAGCATGAAGACCAAGCTCGAGGACCTCAAGGCGCGCCGCTCGGCCCTCGTCGCCCGGGCCCGCTCCGCGGAGGCCCAGGCCCGGGTCCAGGAGGCCGTCGGCTCGATCGACGTCATGGACCCGACGAGCGAGCTGGGTCGCTTCGAGGACCGCATCCGCCAGCAGGAGGCCCTCGTCCAGGGCCGCGCCGAGGCCCAGTCGGCCACTCTCGAGGACCAGTTCGCCGAGCTCGAGGACCACAGCCAGGACGCCGAGATCGAGGCGCGGCTCGCCGCGCTGCGCGGGAAGGCCTGACCATGTGGTGGCTGGTGGGCGGCCTCGTCGCCGTGGGTGCCGCGCTCGTCGCCGTCATCGCCCGGCGGGGCGGCTCGATGAGCGGGTCCGACCTCGACAGCAGCTACGGCAAGGGTGCCGCCGAGACCCTCCGCAACCGCGACAACCACATGGGCACCGGCGGCTGAGTCCGGCGCCCCACCTCTCACCCGATCATCGGGTGACCCGAGAAGCCCCCGCTTCGCCGGAGTTCGGTACTCCTGCGCACCGGGGGCTTCTCCTGTCGAGGGGGTGCCGCGCCCTCAGGGACGCGGCGCGTGCACGACCTGCTGCGCGTCGGTCAGTCCCTGCTCGATGAGCAGCTCGACCGCATCGGCGGCGTCGTCGACGAGGAAGGGCAGCTCCTTGCGCTCGGTCGAGGAGAAGTCCTTGAGCACGAAGTCCGCGGCATCCATGCGACCCGGCGGACGCCCGATGCCCACGCGCACCCGCAGGTAGTCCTTGGTGCCGAAGCTGCTGGAGATCGACCGGAGACCGTTGTGCCCCCCTTCGCCCCCGCCGAGCTTGAGCCGCACCTCGCCGAAGGGGATGTCGAGCTCGTCGTGCACGACGATCGTGCGCTCCGGCGGGACGGAGAAGAAGCCGGCGAGCGCCTTGGTCGGGCCGCCGGAGAGGTTCATGTAGGAGCTCGGGACCGCGATGATCGCGCGGTTACCGGGCACCGGACCCAGCCGGACCGACTCCGCAGCGGCGCCCGCCTTGTGCTTGCGCAGCCGCGCTCCGGCGCGCTCGGCGAGGTGCTCGATGACCATCGCGCCGACGTTGTGCCGGTTGCCGGCGTACTGCGGGCCGGGGTTGCCGAGACCGACCACGAGCCAGGTGTCATCACTCACGGGGCCCCACCCTATGCAATGACGAAGGGAGGACCCGTCACCTCGTCGTCCACAGCCGCGCCCCGCACGTCCTGCCGACCCGGCTGCCCGGTGGCAGGGTGATCGCGGGCGGTGAGGGACACCGCCGGAAGGGGATCCACGTGACGCAGCACTCGGAGATCGACTCTGCCGAGACCACCCCAGCCGAGAGCGGCGACCGACGGGCCACCATTCGGCTCGAGCGGCGGGCGCGCACCGTCGACGCCTACGTCGCCGGCGTCGACCGGCGCCTCAGCGCCTGGGCCGGAGGGACCACCCCCGAGATCCGCTCGCACGTCTCCCGGGCCGCGCGGCTCGTCGACGAAGCCCGCTCGCGAGCGTCTGCGGACCCCGCACAGGCGACCCGGCGCCTCGACGAGGCGATGGAGCTCGCCAAGGCCGTCCAGGCGGCACTCGACGAGGCCACGCGCACGACGATGCAGCGCTACGACGCCGAGGAGCCCGACCGGTCGAGGTCCCTTGTCGAGCGGATCATCAAAGCCGTGGGCTGGTGGGATCGCCGCCGCTAGCCCACCCTCGGCACGACGAAGGGGCGGGACCTCCGTGGTGGAGGTCCCGCCCCTTCGGCGAGATGGCGCAACGCGCCGGTGGGTCACTCCTGCTCGGAGGACTCCTCGCCACCCTCGGTGGACTCGCCCTCGCCCTCGGCGGCCTCGGCAGCCTCGGCGTCGGACTCGTCGTGCTCGATGCCGGCCTCGGCCTCGGCCTCGGCGAGCTCGGCCTCGAGCTCCTCGGCGGAGATCTGCTGGGTGATGTTGACGACGAGCAGCTCGGCGTCGGAGGCGAGCGTCGCCCCGGACGGCATCTCGACCTGGCCGGCGAGGATCTGGGTGCCGACCTCGAGGCCCTCGACGGAGACGACGAGCGCCTCGGGCAGGTTGGTGACGTCGGCCTCGATCTCGAGGGTCGCGTTGTCGACGGTGACGACCGTCTCGGGGGCGGCGTCGCCCTCGACGTGGACGGGGACCTCGACGGTGACCTTCTCGCCGCGCTTGACGATGACGAGGTCGACGTGCTCGATGATCGGCTTGATCGGGTCGCGCTGGACGTCCTTGGCCAGGGCGAGCTGGTCGCCCTCGCCCTCGACGGCGATGGTGAGCAGGGCGTTGGGGTTCTTCAGCGCCTGGAAGGTGTCGTGGAAGGGCAGGGCCAGGTGGACCGGGGCCTCGCCGTGGCCGTAGAGGACCGCGGGGACCTTGTCGGCGCGGCGCAGCTTGCGGGCCGCACCCTTGCCGAACTCGGTGCGCTTGTCGGAGACCAGACGGATCTCATCGCTGGACATGTGTTGCTCCTAGGGTCGGGGAATGCCCGCGCTGGGAGCGGGCGTGTCTCGTGGGGCGGTGGCCTCGACGTGGGACGTGGCGCGGACGTGGATGTCGACGCGCGGGCAAGCCCACAGGACGGCACCGCGTCGATCACGGATCGCTGCGACCGTGCAGCGTCCCTCGCCGAGGCAACCCCGAGATACTAGTGGACCCGCTCCGGCTCGGCCAAGTCGGTCCCGTGACCGGCCTCCGGGCCCGACGCGATGGCCGCGTCGACGTCGTCCGCAGGCAGCGGCGCCCCCGGGCGCTCCCCTTCGCCCAGCTTGACCATGACGACGCCGGCGAGGACGGCGACGCCCCCGAGCACCTGCACCGGCGACATCGCCTGGCCGACGATGAGCCACGCGAAGACGATCGCGAAGAGCACCTCGCTCAGCCCGACGAAGGAGGCGATGGTGCCACCGAGCAGGCGGGCGGCGGCGATGCCGGAGGCGTAGGCCACCGCACCCGCGACGATCGCCAGCTCGACGACGGCGACCCACCACGGAGCCGACCAGCCGGCGAGGTCGACCGGGTCGGTCGACGCGGCCATCGGCAGCCAGCCGACGGCGGCCACCGCGAGCAGTCCGACCGCACCGACGGCCAGCCCTCCCCCGGCAAAGCTGACCGGCGGCAGCGCCTCGTCCTCGTCGGCCGCGACGAGGAAGAAGACGACGAGGCCGACCGCGGCGAGCAGGCCCCACAGGACCCCGACGACGTCGAGGCGGGCGCCGGAGGCGACGTCGAGGACGAAGACGAGGCCGAGGACCGCGGCGCCGACGCCGGCAGAGGTCAGCCGGCTCGGCCGGCGCCCGTGGCGGGCCCAGGCCCAGCCGACGATGAGGACGGGAGCGAGGTACTCGAGGAGCAGCGCGACGCCGACCGAGAGGTGGTCGACGGCCATGAAGTAGGCGAACTGGCAGCCCGCGACCGCGAAGACGCCGTAGGCCAGGAGGCGAGGGACGTTGCGCCGCAGCAGCTGCCAGTGCCCCCGCATCGCGATGACGGCGGGCACGGCCATGACGAGCGCAGCCCCGGTGATGCGGGCGGTGACGAGCGCGCCGGGGGTCCAGCCGGCCTCGAGCAGCGCCGCGCCAAAGGTCCCCGACGAACCGAAGGTCGCCGCGGAGAAGAGGGCGACGAGCAGCCCGAGGGCGAAGGGCGACCGCGCTGCGGTCGTGGAGGGGGCTGGCACTGCTGCTCCTGGCGTCATGAGTCACGTAACCTGTTGGTGATGACGCTAGACCCGCCGATCGTCAGGAGTCAACATGGTCTTCACCCATGACACGGACGTCGCCCTGCAGACCGCGGCGGCGCTCGTCAACACCGCCGGCGGGGAGGACGACGGCGACGCCCTGTCGACGCCCGAGCAGCTGCGCGACTTCTACGTCGGGTGGGGGTGGACCGGGCGCTTCGACGGGGACGCGGCCGAGCTCGAGCAGGCGCAGGCCCTGCGCCCCCGGCTGCGCGCCGTGTGGCAGGCCGCCGACGACCCGGTCGCCACGGTGGCGCTGGTCAACGACCTGCTGCGCACCGGCGACGCCCTCCCCCAGCTCGTCGACCACGACGACTACGGCTGGCACATCCACGCGACCGAGACCGACGCCCCCTTCGCCCGGCGGATGCAGGTGGAGGCCGCGATGGCCTTCGTCGACGTCGTCCGCGCCGGCGAGCTCTCCCGCCTGCGGGTGTGCGCCGCCGACGACTGCGACGCCGTGCTCGTCGACCTCTCGCGCAACCGGAGCAAGCGCTACTGCGACGGCGGCTGCGGCAACCGCCTGGCGGCCGCCGCCTATCGGTCCCGCCGCGCCTGAGCACGACGACGGCCCAGCGCCGCGGTGCGTGCGCTGGGCCGGTCGTCGGGCGATCAGGTGAAGAGGCTGGTGACCGACCCGTCCTCGAAGACCTCACGGATCGCGCGGGAGATGAGCGGCGCGATCGACAGCACGGTCAGCTCGTCGAAGCGCTGGTCGTCGCGCAGCGGCAGGGTGTCGGTGACGATGATCTCCTCGGCGGCGCAGGCCTGCATCCGCTCGACGGCCGGGCCGGAGAAGATCGCGTGCGTCGCGGCGATGATGACGCCGGCGGCGCCGTCCGCCATGAGCGCGTCGGCGGCCTTGGTGATCGTGCCGGCCGTGTCGATCATGTCGTCGACGAGCACGCACCAGCGGCCCTCGACCTCACCGACGACGCGGTTGGCGACCGACTCGTTGGGCCGCTCGATGTTGCGCGTCTTGTGGATGAAGGCCAGCGGCACGTCGCCGAGCTGGCGCGACCACTGCTCGGCGACCTTGATCCGACCGGCGTCCGGGGAGACGACGGCGAGCTTGCGGTCGCCGTACTTGTCCTTGACGTAGTCGGCGAGGATCGGCCGGGCCATGAGGTGGTCGACCGGCCCGTCGAAGAAGCCCTGGATCTGGTCGGTGTGCAGGTCGACGGCGATGAGCCGGTCGGCACCCGCGGTCTTGAAGAGGTCGGCCATGAGGCGGGCCGAGATCGGCTCGCGGCCCTTGTGCTTCTTGTCCTGGCGGGCGTAGCCGTAGAAGGGCTGCACGACGGTGATCCGCTTGGCGCTGGCGCGCTTGAGCGCGTCGACCATGAGCAGCTGCTCCATGATCGCCTCGTTGATCGGCGTGCTGTGGCTCTGCAGGACGAAGGCGTCGCAGCCGCGCACCGACTCCTCGTAGCGCACGTAGATCTCGCCGTTGGCGAACTCGTAGGCGCTCGACGGCACGAGGTCGGTGCCCAGCTCGGCGGCGACCGCATCGGCCAGCTCGGGGTGGGTGCGCCCCGTGAAGACCATGAGGTTCTTCTCGGTCGTCTTGTTGATGCCGGTCACTGGGAGTCCTCGCTGGTGTCGGTGGGTGCGGTGGGGTCGGACGAAGGGGGTGCCGCCGCGGCCTGCGCAGCGGCCTCGGTGGCGGTGCCGGGACGCTGCTTGGCGACCCAGCCGTCGATGTTGCGCTGGCGCCCGCGGGCGACGGCGAGCTGGCCGGGGCCGACCTCGTCGGTCAGGGCGGAGCCGGCCGCGACGTAGGCGCCGTCGGCGACCGTCACGGGGGCGACGAGGACCGAGTCGGAGCCGACGAAGGAGTGCTTGCCGATGACGGTCCGGTGCTTGTTGACCCCGTCGTAGTTGGCGAAGATCGTGCCGGCGCCGATGTTGGCTCCCTCTCCGATGACCGCGTCACCGCAGTAGGTGAGGTGCGGGACCTTGGCGCCCTCGCCGATCGTGGCGTTCTTCGTCTCGACGAAGCCGCCGATCTTCCCCTTCGCCCCGAGCTCGGTGCCCGGACGCAGGTAGGAGTAGGGGCCGACGGTGGCGCCCGCGCCGATGACGGCGAGGTTGCCCTCGGCCCGCTTGACCTCCGCGCCGTCCCCGACCTCGCAGTCGGTGAGGGTGACCTCGGGCCCGATCGTCGCCTCGGCGCCGATGCTCGTCGCGCCGAGCAGCTGGGTGCCGGGCAGGACCCGGGTGTCCTGGCCGATGGTCACGTCGACGTCGATCCACGTCGTCGCGGGGTCGACGATCGTCACGCCGGCACGCATGTGCCGCTCGCAGGTGCGCCGGTTGAGCTCGCGACCGAGCTCGGCGAGCTGGACGCGGTCGTTGACACCCTCGGTCTGCCAGAGGTCGGACAGGACGTGGGCGGCGACGCGGCCGCCGGCGGCGCGGGCGAGCTGGAGGACGTCGGTGAGGTACTTCTCGCCCTGGGCGTTGTCGCTCGTGACGTTGGCCAGCTCGCGGCGCAGGACCTGGGCGTCGAAGGCGTAGATGCCGGAGTTGATCTCGCGGATCTCGCGCTCGGCGTCGCTCGCGTCCTTGAACTCCACGATCCGCTCGACACCGCCCTCGGGGTCTCGGACGATGCGGCCGTAGGACTTGGCGTCCTCGAGGACCGAGGTGATGACGGTGACCGCGGCCTGCGCCTCGACGTGGGCGCGGGTCAGCTCGCTGATCGTCTCGGCCGAGAGCAGCGGCACGTCACCCATGGTGACGACGACGGTGCCGGTGAGGTCGGCGGGCAGGACCTCGAGGCCGCACTCGACCGCACGGCCGGTGCCCTTGATCTCGTCCTGGTCGGCGGTGCGGCAGCTGATGCTCGAGCGGGTGGCGTAGTCCTCGATGAACTCGGCGACCCGGTCGCGCTGGTGGCGGATGACGACGACGGTCTCCGTGGCACCCGCGCCCGACGCCGCGCGCATCGCGTGCCCGAGGAGCGGGGCCCCACCGATGGGGTGGAGGACCTTGGGGAGGGTCGACTTCATCCGGGTCCCCTCGCCTGCGGCGAGGATGATGACTGCATCTGGACGGATGTCGTTCACGCGGTGTTCTCCGGGGTGTCGGGGTCGCGGCGGACCGTCTTGGCCGCGTCGCCACTGTAGCGGCCACCGCCCGCGGCCCACGACCTCACCCGTCACCGCCGCCCCACCCGCCCGCACGACCTCAAGGAAGTGCGACCTCGGGCTCTGCATTCCCCCGGGGGAATGCAGCCTCAACCCTGCAAAACCCTAGGGTTTTGCAGAGTGAACCCCGCAGGACCCTAGGGTTTTGCAGAGTTGGGCGTCAGGGGCGGGGGGTCAGAGGAGCTCGGCGAGGGCCGGGTCGGCGAGGGCGGCGACGGCTTCGCGGGCCTGCGCTGCGGTCTCGGCCCCGCGGGCGGCCTCGGCGGCCGCCCGGCAGTCGGCGAGCGTGTGGCGCGCCAGGGCCAGCCGGACCATCGGCACCCGGCTGGGGGCCATCGACAGGCTCGTCACGCCGAGCCCGACGAGGACGAGGGCGAGGAGCGGGTCACCGGCGGCCTCCCCGCAGACGCCGACCGGCGCTCCCGCCGCCGCTCCCCCGTCGCACGCGGCGGCGACGAGGTCGAGCAGCGCAGGCTGCCAGGGGTCGAGCAGGTCGGCGAGCTCCCCCTGCATGCGGTCGGCGGCGAGCGCGTACTGCGACAGGTCGTTGGTCCCGATGCTCGCGAAGTCGAGGTCGGCGAGCAGGTGCCGCGAGCGAAGGGCGGCGGCCGGCACCTCGATCATCGCGCCGGCGCTGGGCAGCCCGTGCCCACGCACCCGGGCGGCGAACCAGCGCGCCTCGTCGACGGTCGCGACCATCGGCGCCATGACGCGCACGTCGGCCCCCGTGTCGCGCGCGGCGACGGCGAGCGCCTCGAGCTGGGCGTCGAGCAGGTCGGGCCGGGCCATGGACAGCCGCAGCCCCCGTCGGCCGAGCGCGGGGTTGTCCTCCGGCCCGAGGTCGGCGAAGGCGAGCGGCTTGTCCGCCCCCGCGTCGAGGGTGCGCACGACGACGCGCCGGCTGCCGAAGGGGGTGAGCACCCGTCGGTAGACCTCGGCCTGCTCGTCGACGGTCGGGGCGGTCGACGCCGACAGCACGACGAACTCGGTGCGGAAGAGGCCGACCCCCTCGACGTCCTGGGCTGCCGCCGACTCGGCGTCGGTGACGTCGCCGATGTTGGCCAGGAGCGCGACGGCGTGGCCGTCGCTCGTGCTGCCGGGTCCGCTGCTGCCGGCGAGCGCGGCGCGGCGGCGGTCCGCCCGGGCAGACATGTCGGCCACGAGGTCGTCCCCGGGGGCGATCGTCACGACACCGGAGTCGCCGTCGACCGCGACGAGCACGCCGGGGGTCAGGTCGAGGGCACCCTCGCACCGGACGACCGCGGGCAACCCCCGCTGGGCCGCGAGGATCGCGGTGTGGCTCGTGCGTCCGCCCTGGCTGGTGATGATGGCGAGGACGAGCGCGGGGTCGAGCAGTGCGGTCTCCGCGGGAGCGAGGTCCTCGGCGACGAGGACGCTCGGCTCGGTCAGCTCCGGGACCCCCGGGGCGGGCACGCCGAGGACCGCCGCCACCGCGCGCGACTCGACGTCACGCAGGTCGGTGACCCGCTCTGCGAAGTAGCCGCCGAGCGTCTCGAACTTCGTGACGAACTCCTCGACGGCCGCCTCGATGGCGGTGGCCGGGCCACTCCCTCGGTCGACGTGCGCACCGGCGGCCTTGAGCAGACTCTTGTCCCGGGCGATGAGCGCGGTGGCCGAGAGGATCTCCGCGGCGGCGGGCTCGACCCGCGCGGCGCGCGCGTCGAGCTCCGCGGCGACCGCCTCGAGCGCCTGCGCGATGCCCGCGCGGGCGGCCTCGGGGTCGGCGGCCGCCGGCTCCCGCTCGGGTGCCCGCACGGGTGGTGCGACGAGCACCACGGGTCCGTGCGCGGTGCCCGAGGAGACGCCGATGCCCTGCCGGGTGCTGACCTCGTCGGCCATCGCGATCACTCCTGGGAGTCGAGGTCGGTCTCGAGGAGGGCGACGAGCTCGTCGAGGACCGCGTCGGCGCCCTCGCCCTCGGCGCTCACCTCGACCTGCTCGCCGTGCTTGGCCCCGAGCGCCATGACGCCGAGGATGCTCGTCGCGTCGACGGGCTCGTCGCCGGGGCGGCCGATCTGCACGTCGAGCCCGGACTCGGACGCCTTCTGCACGAAGAGCGCTGCGGGTCGCGCGTGCAGGCCGACGGACGAGGCGATGGTGGTGGTGCGACTGGCCATGACGGCTCCTTGCTGTGGACGGTGCGGATGTTCTGGTGATGTGGGTGGTGCTGGTGGGCCGGGTCCCGCGGGTGCGCGACCCAGCCTGTCAGGCGGCGACCCGCTGCGGGTCCCCCTCGGGCTGCGCGGCGCGCGAACCCATGGTCTTGAGGGCGATGACGATGGCGGCCATGACGACGACGCCGACGGCGAGGGCGACGACGAACATCAGGAAGTTGCCCATGAGGGGCAGCACCCAGACGCCGCCGTGGGGCGCCCGGAGGGTCACCCCACCGGCCATGACGAGGGCGCCGGTGATCGCCGAGCCGACGACCGAGCTGGCCATGACCCGGACCGGGTCGGCGGCGGCGAAGGGGATGGCCCCCTCGGAGATGAAGGAGGCACCGAGCAGCCACGCCGCCCGGCCGTTCTCGCGCTCGGGCTCCGAGAAGAGCCGCGGGCGCACCGTCGTGGCCAGGGCGAGGGCGAGCGGTGCGACCATGCCACCGGCCATGACGGCGGCCATGATCTTCAGCTGGATGGCGTCGGTGGCCGTGCCCGCGACCGTCAGACCGGTCGTGCCGAAGGTGTAGGCCACCTTGTTGACCGGGCCACCGAGGTCGAAGCCCATCATCCCGCCGAGGAGGGCGCCGAGCAGCAGCGCGCTGCCGCCACCCATGCCCTCGAGCCCGGCGGTGAGCGAGTCCATGAGCCAGGTGATCGGGCGGCCGAGCGCGGTGATGAAGAGCCCTGCCGTGATGAGCGTCGACAGGAGCGGGATGACCACGACGGGCATGACGCCGCGCACGCCGGCGTGGACCTTCCAGCCGGCCACCCACCGGGCGACGAAGCCCGCGATGAAACCGGTCGCCAGACCGCCGAGGAAGCCGGCGCCCATCGTCGAGGCGATCCAGCCGCTGACGATGCCGGGCACGAGGCCGGGCCGGTCGGCGATCGCGTAGGCGATGTAGCCCGAGAGGATCGGGACGAGGAAGCCGAAGGCCGCGCCGCCGATGACGAAGAACAACGCCGCCCACGAGGTCAGGCTCAGCGGGCTGAAGCTGTTGGCGATGTTGAGGTCACCCTCGGCCGTCAGCGAGTACTGGGTGATCTCGATGGCGCCCTTCTCGCCCATGGCGATCTGGGCGAGCATGAAGGACAGGGCGATGAGGATCCCACCGGCCGCGACGAAGGGGATCATGTAGCTCACCCCGGTCATCAGCCACTGGCGCACCCTGGTCGCGGTCGACACCTCGGGGTCCTCGTCCCCGGTGCCGTCGGCCAGGTCGGTGGCCGCGGCGGCCGCCGCCGCCCGCTGGGGGTCGGCCGCCCACTGCCCGGCCAGCGTCACGGCACGCTCGACGAGCTCGGGTGCGTCCGAGACCCCCTTCTTGACCCCGACGTCGACGGTCGGGAGGCCAGCGAAGCGGCCCTTGTCCTTGACCTCGAGGTCGTGGGCGAAGATCACCGCGTCGGCACGCTGGATCTCGCTGCGGGACAGCGGGGTCGAGCCCGCGGACCCCTGGGTCTCGACGGTGATCGTGTGGCCCGCCTCCTCGGCGGCCGTCCGCAACGCCTCTGCGGCCATGTACGTGTGGGCGATGCCGGTCGGGCAGGAAGTCACCGCGACGAGGTGCAGGGAATGCGAACCCTCGCCCGCGGTCGTTGCGGAGGCACCGCCCGAGGACGCCTCGTCCGCAGCGCCCTCGTCCGAGGAGTGAGTGGGCTCCGAGGACTGCGTGGAATCGGAGGACTCGACGGCCGGGGGCGCAGCCGAGGCGACGGGTTGCGGGGTGCCCTGCTTCGGCTCGTCGAGGGAGACCCGCTCCTCGACGAGCGCGACGACCTCCGCCTCGGTCGTCGCGGCCTCGAGGGCCGAGCGGAAGGACTGGTCCATGAGCGCCTTGGCGAGCTTGGGCAGCACCTGCATGTGCGCCTCTCCGCCCCCCTCGGGCGCGGCAATGAGGAAGATGAGCGTCGCGGGGCCGTCCTTCGCGCCCCAGTCGATGCCCCGGGTGGCTCGACCGAAGACGAGCGAGGGCTCGGTGATCGCCGCGCTGCGGGCGTGCGGGATGCCGATGCCGCCGGGCAGGCCGGTCGCCATGACCTCCTCCCGGGCCCGCACGTCGTCGAGGAAGGCCTCGACGTCGGTGGTGCGACCGCTCTCGACGAGAGTCTCGGCCAGCCGCCGGGTCGCGGCGTGGGAGTCTGCTGCGCTGAGGTCGAGCACGACCTGCGACGGGGTGATGAGCGGCATTGCTCGGTCCTTCCGGGGGTGGGGCTCAGTCGCGGACGGCGAGGGAGCGGTCAGGGGTCGTGGTGACGGAGACGTCGATGTCGGCGAGGTCGGGCGGCGTGGGGACGCTGCTGCCCGGCAGGGTCACGGCAGCGGCGCCCCACCGGACACCGGTGCACAGCGCCTGCGCGGCGGGGGCCCCGGCGGCGAGGTCGTGGAGCAGGCCGGCGAGCATGCAGTCGCCTGCACCCACCGTCGACACCGGGCGGGCGATGGTCGCCCGGGCGTGGACCACCTCGTCGCCGTCGACGAGCACCGCACCATCGCGGCCGAGGCTGACGGCCACCCGGCCGACCCCTCCGGCGACGAGGTCCCGGGCCGCGTCGACGACCGCCCCGAGCGTCGGCAGGTCGGCACCGACGAGCTCCTCGAGCTCGACCCGGTTGGGCTTGATGAGGTCGGGTCCAGCGGCCACCGCCGGTCGAAGGGGGTCGCCCGAGGAGTCGACGGCCACGCGGGCTCCGGCCCGGCGGCCGGCGGTCACGAGACCGGCGAGCAGGTCGGCCGGCGCGCCGGGCGGCAGCGACCCGCACCCGACGACCCACACCGGCTCGCCTCCCGCCGACCGGACGGCGTCGGCGACGGCCTCGAGGAGGGCACGGACCTCCCCTTTGTCCAGGGTGGGGCCGGGCTCGTTGAGCTTGGTCGTCGTGCCGTCGGGCTCGACCGCGGTGACGTTGAGCCGCACCGAACCGGCCACCGGGACCCCACGGCAGCGCACGCCGGCGGCGTCGAGGAGCTCTGCCATGAGGTGGCCCTCGGGCCCGCCCTCGGGGAGCACGGCCAGGGTCGGCGAGCCCTGTGCCGTCAGGGCCCGGGAGACGTTGACCCCCTTGCCGCCGGGGTCGATCCGGCTGGCGGTGGCGCGGTTGACCTGGCCGCGCCGCAGCGCGGCCAGGTCGACGGTGCGGTCGATGCTCGGGTTGGGGGTGAGCGTGATGATCATGCGCGTGCGACCGCCATGCCCTCGGCGCCGAGCTCGGCGGCGGTCTCGTCGTCGAGCCCGTCGTCGGTGACGAGCAGGTCGATCGTCGCCGTGTCGGCGAAGCGGTGGAAGTGGTCGTCGCCCGCCTTCGAGGAGTCGGCGACGACGACGACGAGCCGGGCAGCGGCGACCATGGCCCGCTTGGCATCGGCCTCGGACTGGTCGGGCGTCGTCATGCCGCGGGCGCTCGAGTAGCCGTTGGTGCCGACGAAGGCGACGTCGACGCACACGTCGGCGAGGGCAGAGGTCAGCCAGGTGCCGACCGTCGTCCCGGTGCGACCGCGCACCCGGCCGCCGAGCACGTAGAGCTCGGTGTGCTCGTGCGGCCGGAGGAGGACGGCGACGTCGACGGAGCTCGTGACGACGGTCAGGCCGGGGCGGTCCGGGAGCAGCTGTGCGAGCGCGAGGGTCGTCGACCCGCCGTCGACGAGCACGGTCCCCTCCACGGGGAGCTCGTCGAGGGCGCGGGCGGCGATGCGGCGCTTGACCTGAGAGTGCCGACCGGAGCGGGTGGCCAGCGGCGGCTCGACCTCGAGGCGCTCGACCGGCAGCGCGCCGCCGTGCACCCGACGCAGGCCGCCGCGGCGCTCGAGGGCGGTGAGGTCACGTCGGATGGTCTC
This sequence comes from Janibacter sp. CX7, assembly GCF_024362365.1. Classification (NCBI taxonomy): domain Bacteria; kingdom Bacillati; phylum Actinomycetota; class Actinomycetes; order Micrococcales; family Intrasporangiaceae; genus Janibacter; species Janibacter sp. CX7. The sequence goes on from NZ_CP101464.1 coordinate 2,526,468, forward strand.
GGTCGTCACCGACAGCTCGTCGGCGAGGGCGACGACCTCGACCCGGCCGTGCGTGCGCGCGATCTCGAGGATGCGCTGCTGCCGCTCGGGTGCGTACATCGAGTGGACTCCCTCGTCCTGCCGGGCGCCCAAGGCGCCGGTGCCGGTGGTGAACACGACCCACCGTAGAAGACGAAACAACACAAGTAAAGGGATAGTCACATGTGTTTGTGTTGGGCGCAGCGCACGCCCGCCCGCCGGGCCACCCGGCCGGCGGGACGGGGCTCAGGCGAGACGGAAGAGCAGGTCGCCCGCGACGACCTCGGTCGGCGCGGCGGACAGATCGAGAGAGTCGGCCGGCACGTCGAGGACGACGACGGGCACTTGGCGCGAGATCGCTTGCCCCGCAACCTCGCCCGGCAGCGCGGCGGGATCCCACGTGATCATCGGGTCGCCGGCGGCGACGGTCGCGCCCTGCTCGACGTGGACGGCGAAGCCGGCGCCCTCGAGCTTGACGGTGTTGATCCCGAGGTGGACGAGCACGCCGGCCCCCTCCCCCACGACGACGAAGGCGTGGGGGTGGACCTTCATGACCGTGCCGGCGATCGGGGCGACGACCGTCGTCTCGCCGTCGGGCGGGTCGAGCACGAGCCCGGGCCCGACGAGCTGCTGGGCGAAGACCTCGTCGACGCACGCCGTCATCGGCAGGACGGCACCGGCGCTGGGGGCGAGCACCTCGCTCACATCAGGTCCTCGATGTCCTCGGCCAGGGTGTCGGCCTCGGGACCGACGACGACCTGCACGACCGTGCCCTGGGCCATGACGCCGTGCGCGCCGGCGGCCTTGAGCGCGGCCTGGTCGACCTTCGAGCCGTCGTTGACCTCGGTCCGCAGCCGGGTGATGCACGGCTCGATCTCGACGACGTTGTCCGCGCCGCCGAGGGCGGCGAGGATCTGCTCTGCCTTGCTGGCCATGGGGGTTCCTCTCGTGGGGTGGGTGGGGATCAGTGTGTGTCGGTGCGGGTGACCTTGGCCAGACCGCGGGGGCTGTCGGGGTCGCGCCCGAGGGCGCGCGCGAGGCGCTCGACGAGCAGCTGGGCGGGCACGACGAGCCCGATCGGCGCGAGCGGCTCGGGCAGGTCGGGCCCGGGGACGTGCACGTCGCAGGCCCGGGCGAAGGGGATGTCCCCACCGATGCCGACGACCCGCGCCCCCCGGCGGCGCAGGTCGTCGGCGACGTCGGTCATGGCCGCGGTCATCGGCCCGTCCTGCGCGGCGACGAGCACCGCCGCGACGTCGGGTCCGACGACGGAGATCGGCCCGTGCCGCAGGTCGGCGTAGGAGTAGCCGCGTACGGGGACCAGGCAGGTCTCCTCGATCTTCAGCGCCGTCTCGAGCGCGGTCGCCAGGCACATGCCGCGGCCGGAGACGACGACGTGCTCGGCCGCCTGCAGCAGCGGCACCGCGGGCTCGACGAGCTGGGCCCGCTCCACGGCGAGCGCGACCTCCTCGGCGACCCGCCTCCACTGGTCGTCGCTCCCCTCCGGGTCCACCTCCGCCCCGAGCGCGTCCGCGACGACGGCGACCGCGACGAGCTGGGTGAGGTGCGACTTCGTGGCCGGCACGGCCAGCTCCGGCCCGGCCTGCGTGACCAGGGCGAGGTCCGCCCCCTTCGCCAGCAGGGAGCCCTCGACATTGGTGACGGCGACGACGGCGGCCCCGTGCCCACGGGCCCAGTCGGCCGTGGCGACGATCTCCTCGGTGGTGCCGGACTGGGAGATCGCGACGACGAGGGTGTCGGCGAGGTCGAGGTCGGCGCGGTAGTGCGTGGCGATGCTCGGGGCGGCGAGCGAGGCCGGGATGCCGGCGCAGGCCTCGAGGAGGTAGCGGCCGTGGATGGCGGCGTGGTCGCTCGACCCGCGGGCGACGAGCAGCACGCGGCGACGGTCGGCGAAGAGCGCGCGCACGTCGGCGCGCAGCGGCAGCAGCGCCTCGAGCGCGCGTCGCACGGCCGCCGGCTGCTCGGCGATCTCGCGGGCCATCACGGTCACGATGCTTGACACCTCCCACCCCGACGTGGATCCTCACTGGTACGTACCAGACCGTACCAACGAAGGTGAGGATCGGGAAGTGTCGCGAGCACCGCTCCACGGGCCCCGTCCCAAGCACGTCCAGCTGCGCGAGGCGATCGCCGAGCTGGCCGCCGGCCTGGGACCCGAGGCGGCGATCCCCTCCGAGCGCGAGCTCATGGCGACCTACTCCCTCTCCCGCGCCACGGTCCGCAAGGCGATCGAGTCGCTCATCGCCGACGGCATGCTCCACCGCGTCCACGGCAAGGGCACCTTCGTCGCCCGCCCGCGGCTGGAGAGCCGGCTGCACCTCGCGAGCTTCAGCCAGGACATGCGCCGACGCGGGCTCACCCCGTCGACCCGGCTGCTCGGCGTGCGTCTGGCCGCTCCCCCGACCGAGGTCACCCAGTGGCTCGGCGAGGGCCGCGCCTGGCGGCTGGACCGCCTGCGCCTCGCCGACGGCCAGCCGATCGCCCTCGAGGAGAGCTGGTACCCCGCCGACCTCGTGCCCGACCTCGGCCGGCACGACCTCGGCGACTCGATCTACGCCCTGCTCGCCGACGCCTACGGCGTCGTCATCGACGCCGCCGAGCAGACCCTGTGGGGCGAGTGCGCCGAGGGCCAGGTCGCGCAGCTCCTCGCCTGCCCCGACCGGGCGCCGCTGCTCGTCTTCCGCCGCCTGTCCACGAGCCTCGGCCGCCCGGTCGAGCACGTCGTCTCCCGATATCGCGGAGACCGCTACCAGCTGCACATGTCGTTGAGCCGGGACGACACCCCACCGCCGGCACCGCCACACGAAGGGAACACGCCGTGACCACTGCAGACGGCTCCGTCGCGTCCGGGGACTCCGGGCGCCGCAAGCTCAACCTCGCCCCGCTCCAGAAGTTCGGCCGCAGCCTCATGCTGCCGATCGCCGCGCTGCCCGCCGCAGCCCTGCTGCTGCGCCTGGGCCAGCCCGACCTGCTCGGCGCGGACGGCCTGGGCTGGACCCGGGTCGCGCCGGTCATCGGCGCCGCGGGCGGTGCGCTCTTCGACAACCTGCCGATCCTCTTCGCCGTCGGCATCGCCATCGGCATGGCGAAGAAGGCCGACGGCTCGACGGCCCTCGCGGCCGTCGTCGGCTACCTCGTCTTCAAGGCGGTCGGTGACGCAATGTCCCCCTTCGTCCTCGGGACGCCGGCGAAGGGAGAGGAGCAGGAGCTGATCAACTACGGGGTCTTCGGCGGCATCGCCATGGGCCTGACGGCCGCGTGGCTGTGGCAGCGCTACCACCGGATCAAGCTGCCGGCCTACCTCGCCTTCTTCGGCGGACGGCGCTTCGTGCCGATCGCCACGGCGACCGCCGCGATCGTCATCTCGGTCCTCACGAGCTTCGTCTACCAGTGGTTCGACGCCGGGATCACCGGCCTCGGCGAGTGGGTCGCCGACAACGAGGTCATCGGTGGCTTCGTCTACGGCACGGTCAACCGTCTGCTCATCCCCACCGGCCTGCACCACATCCTCAACAACCCCCCGTGGTTCCTCATCGGCGAGTACACGCCCGAGGGCGGCAAGCCGGTCACCGGTGACATCGCCCGCTTCCTCAACGGCGACCCGACGGCCGGCGCCTTCATGACCGGCTTCTTCCCGATCATGATGTTCGCCCTGCCCGCCGCCGCCCTGGCGATCTACCAGGAGGCCAAGCCGGCGCAGAAGAAGCTCGTCGGCGGCATCATGGGCTCGGCCGCGCTGACCTCCTTCCTCACCGGTGTCACCGAGCCGCTCGAGTTCGCCTTCATGTTCGTCGCGTGGCCGCTCTACGTCATCCACGCGGTGCTCACCGGCACCTCGCTCGCGCTGACCAATGCCCTGGGCATCAAGGACGGCTTCGGCTTCTCCGCCGGCCTCTTCGACTTCGTCCTCAACTACAACATCGCGACGAAGCCGCTGCTGCTCGTGCTCATCGGGCTCGGCTACGCCGTCGTCTACTACGTGCTCTTCCGCTTCGTCATCCGCACGTGGAACCTGCGCACCCCGGGCCGCGAGGACGAGGGCGAGGAATCGCTCGTCACCGCGGACGACTCGGCGTGATCGTCACCGCCGACCGCGTCCTCACCCCGGGGCGCACGCTCGCCCCGGGGTGGGTGCAGGTCGAGGGCGAGCACATCGCGCAGGTGGGCGAAGGGGGTCCCCCCAGCTCGATCGCGCAGGTCGAGGAGCGCAGGCCGTCCGCGGCCGGAGCTTCGAGACCCCTCCACCTCACGGGCACCCTCGTGCCCGGCTTCGTGGACACCCACTGCCACGGCGGTGGCGGCGGGTCCTTCACCGTCGGTGACGCCGACGAGGCCGCGACCGTCGCCCGGGCGCACCTGGCCCACGGCACGACGAGCCTCGTCGCGAGCCTGGTCACCGACGAGGTCGACCGGCTCGACCGGTCGGTGCGGGTGCTCGGCGAGCTCGTCGACGACGGCGTGCTCGCCGGGGTGCACCTCGAGGGGCCGTGGCTATCCGCGGACTTCTGCGGTGCCCACGAGCCGAGCCTGCTGCGGCCCCCTTCGCCCGAGGACGTCGACCGGCTGCTCGCCGCGGGCGGCGACGCACTGCGCATGGTGACGATCGCGCCCGAGCTCGACGGCGCCCTCGACGCGGTGCGCCGGGTCGTCGACGCGGGGGTCGTCGTCGGCGTCGGGCACACCGACGCGACGTGGGAGCAGGCCCGGGCGGCGATCGACTCGGGCGCCACCGTGGCCACGCACCTCTTCAACCAGATCCGGGGGCTGCACCACCGCCACCCGGGGCCGATCGCCGCCCTGCTCGAGGACGAGCGCGTGTGGGTGGAGCTGATCTCCGACGGCGTGCACGTGCACCCGGCGATGCTGCGACTGGCCGAGCGCTCGGCGCGCGGGCGGATCGTGCTCGTCACCGACGCGATGGGCGCGGCCGCCGCGGCCGACGGCGACTACCACCTCGGGCCGATCCACGTGCAGGTGCGTGACGGCGTCGCCCGCACGGCGAGCGGTGCCATCGCCGGCTCGACCCTGACGATGGCCGGTGCCGTGCGGCACTCGGTGTCCAGCGGCTTCACCCTCGAGGCCGCGGTGACGGCCGCGACGGCCACTCCCGCCGCATCGCTCGGGCTGACCGATGTCGGCCGCATCGAGGCCGGCGCCCGCGCCGACCTCGTCGTCCTCGACGACGACCTGGCGGTCACCCGGGTGATGCGCGCCGGCTCCTGGGTCCCTGCATCCACCTAGGCGGATGCGGCCGGTCTGGGAGGATCGCCGGATGACCGATCCGCGGCACGCGCTCACCGAGCCCTTCGAGACAGGCTTGCTCGACACCCCGGACGGGCACCGCGTCCACTGGGAGCGGGTCGGCAACCCTGACGGCAAGCCCGCCGTCGTCCTGCACGGTGGCCCGGGGTCCGGCGCGGCCGCCTGGTGGCGGCGCTACTTCGACCCGCAGCGGTACTGCGTGACCCTCTTCGACCAGCGCGGCTGCGGACGCAGCCGACCGCTCGCCGGCGAGCCCGGCGCCGATCTGTCGACGATCACGACGCAGCACCTGATCGGCGACATCGAGTCCCTGCGCGAGCTGCACGGCGTGGACAGGTGGCTCGTCCTCGGCGGGTCGTGGGGCTCGACGCTGGGCCTGGCCTACGCGGTGGCCCACCCCGACCGGGTGAGCGAGATGGTCTTCTGGGGCGCGGTGACGACCACCCGCGAGGAGGTCGACTGGCTCACCTGGACAATGGGCGAGGTGTACCCGGAGGCCTTCGACGCCCTTCGCTCGGTGGTGCCCCACGTCGAGCGCGGGGGCAACCTCCCCGCGGCGGTCCACGCGCTGCTCATGGACCCCGACCCCGACGTCCACCGGCCCGCCGCCGCTGCCTGGTGCGACTGGGAGGACCGGATCGCGGCGCTGACCACGGGCCCCGTCCCCAACCCGCGGTACGCCGACCCGCAGTTCGCCCTGGGCTTCGCCCGGCTCGTGACCCGGTTCTTCGGTCACCACGGGTTCCTGCCACCCGACGGGATCAGCGGCCACCTCGACGCGATCGCCGACATCCCCGCTGTCTTCGTTCGCGGACGGCTCGACATCGCCGCGCCGCTCGGGGTCGTCCACCGTCTCGTGCAGCGGCTCCCGCTCGCGGAGCTGCACGTCGTCGAGGGCGAGGACCACAGCGGCGCCGAGGGCATGGACGGCCTGCTCGTCGCGGCCACCGACCGCTTCGCAGCGGGTGGAGACGCTGCATTGCCGTAGGGCAGTGCAGAGAGTGGGTGGGCGTCACCGGTCGTCGGCGTCGAGCTCCTCGTCGATGGCCTCACCCGTCACGTCGTGGGCGCGGACGCTCGCCAGCCCGGGCCCGCCGAGCGGATCGCCCTGCCAGCGCACGAGGTCCCACCCGTCGCCGGGGTGGCCGTCGAGCATGACCATGCCGGTGTTGTTGATCCACATCCCCTCGACCTCCTCGGCGTCGAGGCCGGCCGACAGCGTCGCGTAGACCCGGATCGCGGCACCGTGGCTGAAGAGGGCGACGGTGTCGTCCCGTCCGTGCTGCTGCGCGATCGACCGCACCGCGGCGTCGTACCGGTCCATGAAGTCGTGGCCCGTCGTACCGCCCGCGAGCTCGTGGTCGAGGTCGCGGTGCAGCCAGGCGGCGACGCCGCCGAGATAGGCCTCGACCGCCTCCCGGTCGGATCGCATCTCGACGTCACCGGCGGAGATCTCCTGCAGGCCCTCGCGTACCACGATCTGGAGCGAGCGCTCCTGCGCCAGAGGCGAACCCGTGAGCTGGGTGCGCACCAGCGGGCTCGCGTAGACCGCACTCACGTCCTCGTCGGCGAGCGCCGCAGGCACCGCGGCGGACTGGCGCTGCCCGAGATCGGTCAGCCCCGCGCCGGGGTATGCGGTGTCCAGCGCACCGGTGACGTTGTGGGGGGTCTGGCCGTGACGGATGAGGAGGAGACGCACACCAGCAGGCTACGCAGGTGGGCGCCTCCTCCCGGACGTGGTCCGGCCGGGGTCGATCAGCCCTGCGAAGGGGGCTGACCACCGCCGGGCTGACCACCGCCGGGCTGACCGCCACCACCACCGCCACCGGTGGGCTCGGTCGTCGTGTCGACGCCGACGACCAGGGTGACATCGTACCCCTTCGCCACGCTGCCGCTGACGTCCGCGAGCTGGCTGGTGCCCCCGTCGTCGCCGAAGACGTTGTCGCTCGTCAGGCTCAGGCTCGACATGTTGCCCACCGAGGCGTCGTAGCCGTCGGTGGCGTAGACCGTGGTGCACACGTCCTGGGGCAGCGCGACCTGCGAGGTGGCGATGGCCTTCGACGCGTCGGTGATGCTCGCCTCGTCGGGATAGACCTCGAAGTGGATGTGCGGCCACCGACCGGAGTAGCAGGCCGGGAAGATGCTCGTGAAGCTCACCGTGCCGCTGTCGTCGGCGACCTGCACACCGCGCAGGTAGTTCTCGCCCTCGACCCCCTGCGAGTACATCGAGTAGTTGCCGTCGCGGTCGCAGTGCCACACGTAGACCGCGACCCCGGCGAAGGCGGCCCCGCCCTGGGCGAGGTCCTTGATCTTCAGGGTCAGGGTCACCGGGACCCCCTCGGCCGTCGTCGTGCTGCTGCCGAAGCTCGAGCGGATGTCCTGGCGCACGATGCCGCTCTCCTCGAGGACGTCGGGACCGTTGCTACCGTCCCCGGGGTAGGGGCCGGCGGTCTCGTCGGGGATCTCGGTCAGCGAGATCGAGCTGCCGCTCGTGCTCGAGCCGGAGCCCGAGCTCGCTGACGTGGCACTGCTGCTCGAGCCCTCGCCGCTCCCGGCACAGGCCGTGAGGCCCAGCACGGTCCCGGCCCCGAGGAGGCCGAGCATCCGGCGGCGCCCGAAGAGCGTGCCGATGTCGAACTGCAGTCCCTGGTCGACGAGCTCCTCGTCCTGCTTCGGCAGCACCCGCCCCTCGTGGGTCCGCGGTGTCGTCATGGCCATCTCCTTCGTTCGCTGCCTCCGGGTCATGGACCCAAGCCAAGCCCCGCAGGTTGTGGGTCCGCTGTGGGGTCGCCATGACGCAGCGATGCCCCGGCGACCCGGGAGACGGCCCCGCACGGTCACCGCCCGACTGCGTCCTCGAGCACCGCGACGAGCGGGGCGGGCGCCCGGTCGAGGTCGAGCGCCTCGACGAAGAGCCGCGCATACCGGGCCTTGCGCCCCGACTGCGAGGTGAGGAACCGGCGCAGCAGGTCCCTGCGCGACCAGCCTCGCTGCGCGGGCATCTGCGTCAGGAGGCGAAGGGAGGGCCCCTCCCCCGCCGCCTCGACGACCGCCTCTGCCGCGGGCAGCCCGAGGGCGCGCAGGAGCTCGTCCTCGAGGTCGGTGACGCACGCGTGCCACCCGAGACCGGCGAGACCACCGACCTCGGTGACGGGCAGCCCCCCGGCGAGCAACCCCCTTCGCACGTGGTGCTCGTCGGCGACGTCGTAGAGGCCGCTGACGTGCACGTCGGGCGCCTGCCGGCGCCACTGCTGGAGGTGGGCGCGCACGTTGGTCACGCCGCCCATGGCGACGACCACGACCCCGGCCGCAGCGAGGTCCACGCCGAGGCGGGGCGCGAGGCCGTGCAGGGCCTCGCGGTCGCTCTCGCCCTCGACGAGGACGACGGCCCGTGTCGTGGTCACCCGACCATTGGGCTCCGGCCGCGCTTGCGGCGCAAGCGGTTTATCGTCCCGACCATGACCGACGCCAACCCCGCGCGCCTCGATGCCGACCGCCTGCGGCGGGTCGTGCTCGTCGTCGCGCTGATCAACTTCGCCTACTTCTTCGTGGAGTTCACCGTCGCCCTCTACGCCGGGTCGGTGTCGCTGCTCGCCGACAGCGTCGACTTCCTCGAGGACACGTCGATCAACCTGCTGATCTTCATCGCGCTGGGGTGGCCGCTCGCCCGCCGCGCCCTCATGGGCAAGGCGATGGCCCTGGTCATCCTCGTGCCGGCGACCGTCGCGGGCGTCGAGGCGGTCCGGCGCTTCGCCGACCCGACGGCGCCCGAGGTGCTGCCCGTCGTCCTCGCCTCGCTCGGCGCCGTCGTCGTCAACGGCACGAGCGGTTGGCTGCTCGCCGGCGTGCGGCACGCGGGCGGCTCGCTCAGCCGCGCGGCCTTCCTCTCGGCGCGCAACGACGTGCTCGTCAACCTCGCGGTCATCGCGATGGCCGTCGTCACGCTGTGGACCGACTCCGGCTGGCCCGACCTCGTCCTCGGCTGCCTCATCATCCTCATCGCGGTGCACGCCGCGTGGGAGGTCTGGGAGGTGAGCGAGGAGGAGCGCCTCGCGGCGAAGGCCCTTGCGGGAGAAGAGATCGACTGATCCGGCCCCGTCGCACGGCCCCATGCGACCGCGGTCAGTCGCGGCGCCGCACCTCGTCGACACCGACGACCCAGGCATAGGTGCGTGAGGACCGGCTGCGGCGCCTCTCGACGCGCTCGGTGAGGACGGCGAAGCCGTCGGTCGAGACCTCCGCGCCCGGCGACAGACCATCGCCGGTCGTCGCGACGAGGGTCGGCGTGCGGGTGTCGACGATGCGGAACTCGGTGTCCGTGTCGTCGCCGAAGATCTTGTCCGCCGGCCGGTAGAAGACGACGAGCCGACCACGCAGGTCGTTCGTCGAGATCCGGAATCCGTCGGGCACCTCGACGTCGCCGACGACCTCGTCGGCGAGCGCGTCCCTGAAGGTCAGGGTGTCGCCGGCGCGCGAGATCTCGAAGCGGTCGTGCACGACCGATCGTCCGTCGGCGACCTGCTGCGACTCCTCCACCGGAGGGGCGTCGACGGTGACGAAGCGGTCGCCGTCGAGGAGCCGGACGCTGCTGCCGCACCGCACGAGCGGGGTGGCCTCCGCAGCGAGCCGGCCGCCCCAGTCGCCGGGGGTGTCGAGCCGCGCCCCGGGGCACGACGTGCGCGCCACCTCGTCCCCCGAGTGAAGGGAGAGTGCCCTCACCTCGTCGCCCTCGCGGGAGACCGCCACGTCCTCGCGCACGATGACCCGCCCACGCGGGGCGTCGCGCCAGGTGCGCGCCACCGTACCCGTGTCGAGGTCGAGCGCCAGAGTCGTCTCCTCGTCCGGGGTGAGCAGCACGTAGCGCTGCTCCGGCAGACCCTCGGGGTAGAGCGTGGCCAGGTCGGCATCGCAGCCGACCTCGGTGTCGTGGCTCCAGGTCACGCTCGCGTCCTCAAGGGCGACACCGGAGACGACGAGCCGCCCGCCGTCGACCTCCTCGCCGAGACGGGCCTCCCCGCCGGGGGACATGCACGAGACGACGGCGGCGTGCCGGGTCGACATCCCGACGAGCTGCGCCTCCTCGCCGGGCCGCAGGCTACGGTCGCCGTGGGCGACGAGCAGGTCGGCACCCCGCGCCTCGAGCTGACGGCCCTCGCGCTCGATGCGCACGTCCCCACCGAGCGTGCTGACGGAGGTGCCGTCCGAGGTCAGGGCGCCGTCGCCGTAGAAGCCCTCGCTGCGCCAGCGGTCACCCGTCGTCGCCTGCTGCACCCAGTCACCGTCGTCGTCGGTGTAGCTGAACCACCCGTGGGGCCCCAGGTGGATGCCGTAGGCGTGGTCCGAGGTCGAGTAGCGGACCTTCCCGTCGACGGAACCTCCGCCGCCCAGACGGCTGAAGAGGACCAGCCCGAATCCGAGGAGCACCGCCGCCGCCACGACGACCGCGACGAGCCGGGTGAGGTCGCCGACCTTGCTCGGTGTGCGGCTCACGGGGTCTCCTTCGTCGCGGCGACCCACAGCCGGGTGCCCTCGAGGTCCTCGTCGTCGGACTCGACGACGATCACGCCGTCGGGCGAGACGTCGGCGCCCGTGCGCATGCCGCCGCTCGTCGACAGGACGAGCTCGCCGGTGCGCGCGTCGAAGGCGCGGTAGGCCGAGGTCGGGCGCTCGCCGCCCGTGTCGACGCTCGCGAAGACGAGGAGCCGGCCCGGCGACGTCCACCCGGCGACCTCGAAGTCCTCCGGCACGTCGAGCCGCCCGATCTCCTTGTCCTCCAGCCCGTCCCGCACGGTGACGACCTCCCCTTCGCGGTGCATGACATGGCGCCCCACGGCCACGTCCCGGCCCTCCGGCAGCCGCCCCTCCCCCAGGCCCAGGGGCTGGGCGTCGATCTCGACCACACGATCACCGTCGAGGACGCGCACGCTGTCCGCGCACTCGACGAAGGGCGTGCCCTCCGGCGGGACCTGCCGCGAGATGTCACCCGTCGAGCCGACGCGGGCGCCGTCGCAGCGCACCCGGGTGATCTCCTTGCCGGTGCGCAGCGATCGCCACGCGACCTCCCCTTCGTCCTCCTCGACGAGGACGCGGTCGCCGTGGACCGCGATCTTGTAGCGGGCCTGACCGGAGCGGCTGAGCACCGTCTCGCCGGTCGCGACGTCGACGACGACGAGGTGGTCCTCGCTCGGCTCGAGGAGCACATAGGGCTGCGCCGGGAGGGTCTTGGGCTTGCCCGGGTGCCAGAAGTCACCGCCGCAGCGCGCACCCACGTCGCGCACCCAGGCGATCGACGCGTCCTCGAGCGAGAGACCCGCGAAGACCACGTGCCCGCCCTCGACCTCGTCGAGCAGGCGCGAGGGACTCGGCGCCAGACAGGTCGCGACGACGACGTGCTCCTCGCCGAAGGCGACGAGATCGACGTTCTCGCCCGGCCACAGGTCGTCGTCCCCCTGCTCGTCGGCGATGTCCTTCGTGGTCACCGTGCGGGTCGACCCCTCTCGCTGCACGAGGACCTTCGTGCCGTCGGGTTGCACGACGACGCCCTCCTGCGAGATGGACATCTGCGAGGCGAGGTCGCCGATCGTCCACGACGTGCCCGTGCGGACATTGCGCGCCGCGTATTCGCCCCCGCCAGCAGGGTGGGTCAGCCAGCCGTCGGGCCCGAGCTGGACCGCCAGGTCCTCGCTGTCCCAGACGATGTTGCCCTCGACCTCGGGCGGGCCGCCGCGGCCGAGGACCCCGCCCAGCCCTCCCGGCAGGAAGGAGACGACGCCGGCGACGAACATGGCGACGAGCACGAGCGCCCCGACGATCTTGAGGACACGGGCAGTCGGGCGTGGGCCGGGCTGCGGCGAGAGGTCGTGGGGCGCGGTCACGGCGTCATTGTGTCGGACCCCCGCGGCCCGCGCGCGCTCGTCCGTGCCTGCGGGAATGCGCGGGCGGCCTCCCTTCGTTTACGGTGGTTGAAGCATCAACAACCACGCACCACCACAGGAGTGAACGCATGAAGATCGGCATCATCGTCGGGTCCGTCCGCCAGGGTCGCGCTGCCAGCGCCGTCGCCCAGTGGGTGAAGTCCGTCGCGGAGCGCACCGAGGACGTGACCTTCGAGGTCGTCGAGCTGTCCGACTTCGACCTGCCGCTGCTCACCTCCCCCACCGTGCCGGGCATGGCGAACCGCGCCTACGACGACGAGCGCGTCGTCCGCTGGGGCCAGGCCATCGACTCCTACGACGGCTTCATCTTCGTCACGCCGGAGTACAACCACTCGATCCCCGGTGCCTTCAAGAACGCCTTCGACTCCCTCGCCCCCGAGTGGATGGGCAAGACCGTCGGCTTCGTCTCCTACGGCGCCGACAACGGTGTGCGCGCGGTCGAGCACTGGCGCACCGTCGTCGCCAACTTCTCGATGCACGCCGTGCGCCAGCAGGTCTCGCTGAGCCTCTTCACCGAGTTCGGCGACAACGGCCTGCAGCTCGAGGAGCGCCGCGAGGGCGAGCTGACCACGCTCGTCGAGCAGCTCACCGACGCGACGCGCAAGTTCGTGCTCGCCGACGAGCTCGCCGGCGCCACGCGCTGACCCTCCCGGCCACGACGACGGCCCCGGACCCGCCACGGGTCCGGGGCCGTCGTCGGGTGACGTCACGCGGCTCCCCGGGTAGGAGTCGAACCTACGTCGCTAGTCCTGATTCAAAGTCAGGCGGGCCCTGCCGGCAGACCAACCGGGGAACGCCGCCGAAGCGGCTCCGGTCAGGGTAGTCGACGCCTGCGCCCCCTTCGTCACGGACAATGGCGGGATGAGCGAGACCCAGACCGGCCCCGACCCGGCACCCCGGCGCACCCGCATGACCGCGGCGGCCCGGCGTGAGCAGCTCGTCGACGTCGGTCGTCGGGTCTTCGCGGCGAAGGGGGTCGACGGCACCTCCGTCGAGGACCTGGCCGCGACGGCCGGGGTGTCGAAGCCGGTGGTCTACGAGCACTTCGGCGGCAAGGAGGGCCTCTACGCCGTCGTCGTCGACCGCGAGCTGCGGGCCCTGACCGATGCCGTGACCGCATCCCTGACCGCCGGCGGCAGCGACCGCGAGACCATCGAGCGCGCCGCCCTTGCCCTGCTCGACTACATCGAGGACTCGCCCGACGGCTTCCGCATCCTCGTGCGCGATGTCAGCGGCACGGCGCCGTCTGGAACGTATGCCTCGCTCCTGTCGGACGTGGCCGCCGAGGTGGCCCACCTCCTGTCGGACGCCTTCGAGCAGCGCGAGCTCGAGAGCCGCTACGCGCCGATGTACGCCCAGATGCTCGTCGGCCTGGTCTCGCTCACCGGTCAGTGGTGGCTCGAGACCCGCACCCCTCCCAAGGATGTCGTCGCGGCGCACATGGTCAACCTCGCGTGGAACGGCCTGTCCGGCCTCTCCGCCCACCTCGAGCCACCCGCCAACCTTGCAAGACCCTAGGGTCCTGCGGAGTTGGCCCCGCCCAACCCTGCAAAACCCTAGGGTTTTGCGGGCTTGTGGCCCACCGCGAAGACCCGGCGGAAGGCCAGGAGCACGCCGGCGGGCGTGCGCGGGTAGGCAGCGGTGAGCTTGTCGGCATAGGCGGCGAGGAAGGCCGAGCGCTCGTCCTCGTCCTCGAGCACCTCGAGCATCGGGCGTAGCCCGGTGCCACTCACCCAGTCGAGCACGGGGTTGTCGCTCTCGCCGGCTGGGTCGAGCACGTGCGTGTAGGTCGTCTCCCAGGCGTCGACAGCGAGCCCGTGGGCGGCGAGGACCTGCAGGTAGGTCGCCGGGTCGCCGGCGCCGAACCTCTTGCTCGCGGCCTCGAGCTCGCCGCTGCGCGGGTGATCGACCGCCGTCTCGCGCATGAGCGCGTGCGTCGGGGCGTCGTAGTTGCCCGGCACCTGCAGGGCGAACCAGCCGTCGGCGGCGAGCGCCTCGACCCATCCCTCGATGAGCGGCAGGTGACGCGGAACCCATTGCAGCGCAGCATTGCTCACGACGACGTCGGGCGCCGCGCCCAGGCTGGCGATGTCCCAGTCGGCGAGGTCGGCCTCGACCCACTTGACGCGCCCGTCGGTGTCGAGGGCGCGCGCCGCGTCGAGCATCTCGACGCTGCTGTCCACCCCGACGACCCGGGCCTGCGGCCACCTCTCGGCGAGAGAGAGGGTCAGCGGGCCGTTGCCGCAGCCGAGGTCGACGACGAGCCCCGGCTCCCGCGCGTCGACGCGCGCCATGAGATCCACGAAGGGTCGGGAGCGTTCGCTCGAGAACTGGCCGTATCGGGTCGGGTCCCAGGTCACCGTCATGTGTGCGTGCCTCCTCGGTCGGGTCCGTGCAGCCTAACCAACGACAGGCCACATGTCTCGACATCAAGATTCATGACCGCAGGTATTCTTGACGGATGAGCAGCCGCCACGACCCGTCCGACGACGTCGACGCCATCGTCGAGGCCTGGCGCCGCGAGCGTCCCGACCTCGACGTCGAGCCGTTGCACGTCTTCTCACGCGTCTCCCGACTGGCCCGGCTGCTCGACCTCGACCGCACGAGCGCCTTCGCCCGGCACGAGCTCGAGGGCTGGGAGTTCGACGTGCTCTCCGCGCTGCGCCGCGCCGGCGAGCCCTACCAGCTCTCCCCCGGCCGCCTGGTCCAGGAGACCCTCGTGACCTCGGGGACGATGACCAACCGCATCGACCGCCTCGCCTCGAAGGGCTGGGTCGAGCGCCTCCCCTCACCCACCGACCGCCGCGGCGTCATCGTGCGCCTGACGAAGGGGGGTCAGACGGCGGTCGACGCCGCGATGGCCGACCTGCTCTCCCGCGAGGGCGAGCTGCTCGATGACATGTCCGCCGACGAGCGCGCCGCCCTCACCCGCGCCCTCAAGCGGCTGCTCGCCCCCTTCGAGGCCTGAGCGGGCGCTCCCTTCGCCCGGCTCAGCCGACGAGCTCGGCGCACTCGAGCCACTCGAGCTCGAGCATCTCCTTCTCCTCCGCGAGCTCCCCGAGCGTGGAGTTGAGCTCCGCCAGCCGGGTGTGGTCGTGCACCGACTCGGCCATCTCGTGGTGCAGCTTGTCCTCACGGGCCGCGAGCTTGGCCAGCTGCTTCTCGATCCGGGCCATCGCCTTGCGCGCCTCACGCTGCGTCGCCGGGTCCACGGTCGGCTCCGCCGATGACGAAGGGGGACCCTCTGCCTCCTTCGCCGCGGTCGCCGTGGCCTGGGCCACCGCGTCACGGGCACCCGTGGTGCCGGCCTGCGCGGCGCGTAGCCGCAGGTACTCGTCGACGCCGCCGGGCACGTGCCGCAGCCGGCCGTCGATGATCGCGTACTGCTGGTCGGTGACCCGCTCGAGCAGGTAGCGGTCGTGGGAGATGACGATGAGCGTGCCCGGCCACGAGTCGAGCAGGTCCTCCATCGCCGCGAGCATGTCGGAGTCGACGTCGTTGGTCGGCTCGTCGAGGGCGATGACATTGGGCTCGTCGAGCAGCAGGAGCAGCAGCTGCAGGCGCCGCTTCTGCCCGCCGGAGAGGTCGTCGACGCGCGCCGACAGGTGCTCGCGCGCGAAGCCCAACCGCTCGAGCAGCTGCGCAGGCGTGTGGTCGCGGCCCTCGATCGTGAAGGTCGTCTTCGTCCGGGCGAGCACCTCGCGCACCCGGTCACCGCCGATCGTCGCCAGCTGGGAGAACTGCTGGTCGAGAAAGCCGAACTTCACCGTCTTGCCGCGCTTGACCCGCCCGCTCGTCGGCGCGATCGTGCCGGCGACGAGCCCGAGGAGGGTCGACTTGCCGGCGCCGTTCGCGCCGAGGATGCCGGTGCGCTCGCCGGGCGCGATCCGCCAGGTGATGTTGCGCAGGACGACCCGGTCGCCGAAGGCCACGCCGGCGTCCTCGAGGTCGATGACGTCCTTGCCCAGGCGCGCGACGGCCATCCGCTGCAGCTCGATCGGGTTGCGCACCGGCGGCACGTCCTCGATGAGCTGGTTGGCCGCGTCGATGCGGAACTTCGGCTTCGAGGTGCGGGCGGGCGCGCCCCGGCGCAGCCAGGCGAGCTCCTTGCGCATGAGGTTCTGCCGCTTCTGCTCGGTCGCGGCGGCGATGCGGTCGCGCTCGACCCGCTGCAGGACGTAGGCCGCGTAGCCGCCCTCGAAGGGCTCGACGATGCCGTCGTGCACCTCCCAGGTCTCGGTGCACACCTCGTCGAGGAACCACCGGTCGTGGGTGATGACGAGCAGGCCGCCCGTCCCCTTCGGCCAGCGTCCAGAGAGGTGCTGCGCGAGCCAGGCGATGCCCTCGACGTCGAGGTGGTTGGTCGGCTCGTCGAGCGCGATGAGATCCCACTCCCCGACGAGGAGCGCGGCGAGCGCCACCCGGCGGCGCTGACCGCCGGAGAGCTCACCGACGAGCGCGTCCCACGGCACGTCGGCGACGAGGCCGCCGATGAC
Organism: Janibacter sp. CX7; assembly: GCF_024362365.1. Classification (NCBI taxonomy): domain Bacteria; kingdom Bacillati; phylum Actinomycetota; class Actinomycetes; order Micrococcales; family Intrasporangiaceae; genus Janibacter; species Janibacter sp. CX7. The sequence goes on from NZ_CP101464.1 coordinate 2,543,200, forward strand.
GTCGCGCACGCGCGCGTCGCCGGCCCACTCGTGCTCGGGCCGGTCGCCGACGATGCTGTGGCCGACGGTCGCGGCCGGGTCGAGGTCGTCGGTCTGGTCGAGGACGCCGAAGCGCACCCCGCCGCGGCGGGTGATCCGGCCGGACTGCGGCTCGATGGTGCCGGCGAGCATGCCGAGCAGGCTCGACTTGCCGTCGCCGTTGCGCCCGACGAGGCCGATCCGGTCGCCCTCCTCGATGCCGAGGCTGACCGAGTCGAAGACGACGCGCGTGGGGTACTCGAGGTGGAGCGACTCCGCTCCCAGCAGGGGTGTGGCCATCAGGTCGTTCGCGCCGTGGGCAGGACCTGGGCGCCGTGGACGGGCCCGGTGGCCCGCAGCACGTCACCGGCGACGCCGGAGGCCGTCAGGGCGACGGCGAGGTCGATGGCACCCTCCGCCGACTCGGCGAGGATCGCGACCGTCGGGCCCGAGCCGGAGACGATGGCCGCGAGCGCGCCGAAGCCCATCGCGGCCTCGACGACCTCGCCGATCGCCGGCTGCAGCGCGATCGCGTCGGCCTGCAGGTCGTTGTCGAGCACGGGCGCGAGGGCACTCGGGTCACCGGCCCGCAGCGCGCTCATCAGCGCGGCGCTCGGGGTCGGGTCGTCAAGGGCGGAGCCCGCGGTGCGCTGGTCGAAGGCCGAGTAGACCATCGGCGTCGACAGGCCGCTCGCGGCGGAGGGCACGAAGACCCAGTGGTACGTCCCCTTCGCCAGCACGGCCGTGACCACCTCGCCGCGGCCGGAGCCCACGGCGGTGCCCCCGTGGAGGAGAAAGGGCACGTCGCTGCCGATGCCGGCCGCGATCTCCTCGAGCTCCTCGCGCGCCAGTGCGGTGCCCCACAGCGCATCGCAGGCGACGAGGGCCGCGGCGGCGTCGGCCGAGCCACCGGCCATCCCGCCGGCGACGGGGATCTCCTTGTGGATCGACAGGTGCACCGGCTCCTGACCGCCCGTGTGCTCCGACAGCGCCAGCGCAGCGCGCAGCGCGAGGTTGGACTCGTCGGTCGGCACCTTGTCGGCGTCGCGACCCCGGACCGAGCAGCCCCAGTCGTCGGCGAGCGAGGCGGTGACCTCGTCGTGCAGGCCGACGGCCTGGTAGACGGTCGAGAGGGCGTGGTAGCCGTCGTCGCGCAGCGGCCCGACGAAGAGCTCCAGGTTGACCTTCGCCGGGGCGCGCACGGTGACGGGCGCGGGCGACTCGAGGACGGAGGTCATGGCGTCACCCTAGCCATGAGTTCCTCGGTGATCCGCGCGAAGGCGAGGACGTCGAGCTGCTCGCCGCGGGTGCGCGGGTCGACACCGGCGGCCAGGAGAGCCGCCTCGGCCACCTCGCCCGACCCCGCGATGGAGCGAAGGGAGGCCCGCAGCGTCTTGCGTCGCTGGGCGAAGGCGGCATCGACGACGGCGAAGACCTGCTCGCGGGTCGCGGCCGTCGTCGGCGGGTCGCGGCGCACGAGACGCACGAGACCGGAGTCGACATTGGGCACCGGCCAGAAGATCGAGCGGGAGACGCGGCCGGCGAGCGCGACGTCCGTCCACCAGGCGGCCTTGACGCTCGGCACGCCATAGGTCTTGCTGCCCGGGCCCGCGGCGAGGCGCTCGGCGACCTCGAGCTGGACCATGACGAGCACCCGCTCGATGGTCGGGAAGGTCTCGAGGAAGTGCAGGACGACCGGCACCGAGATGTTGTAGGGCAGGTTGGCCACGAGCGCGGTCGGGGGCGGCCCCGGCAGGTCGGTGACCGTCATGGCGTCGGCGTGGACCACCTCGAGGCGCTCCACGGCACCCGGCGCCTCCTCGGCGACGGTCCCGGGCAGGGCGGCGGCGAGCACCGGGTCGACCTCGACGGCCGTGACCCGCCCGGCGGCCTCGAGCAGGGCGAGGGTGAGCGATCCCAGGCCGGGCCCGATCTCGACGACGTGGTCCTGCGCGGTGACCTCGCCGGCGCGCACGATGCGGCGCACGGTGTTGGCGTCGACGACGAAGTTCTGACCCCACTGCTTCGTCGGTCGCACGCCGTGACGCTCGGCGAGCTCGCGGATGCGGGCGGCCCCGAGCAGGCCGGCTGCGCCGCCCTCGGGGTGCGGTGTGGGGTGCTCGCTCGTCATGGGAGTGACTCTATTCATCGAAGGGGGCCGCGCTCGCCACGGCAGCGGTGAGCCCCCGCACCCGGTGTGGGTGGCGGGGGCTCGACCGGCGAGGCGCGATGCTCGCGCCGCGCGGAGGGTGGCTCCGGTCAGGCCGCGTGGGCGCAGCCCCAGGGCTGCAGGCCACGGTCGGCGTAGACGCGGTTGGCCACGGTGATCTGCTGCTCGCGGGAGGCGAGGTCGGGGCGGGAGGCGAAGTCGCCGCCGCCGGCGCCGAGCCAGGTCTGCAGGTCGAACTGCAGGCCGCCGTAGTAGCCGTTGCCGGTGTTGATCGACCAGTTGCCGGTCGACTCGCACTGGGCGATGCGGTCCCACATGTCGGCGCGGGAGAGGTCGAGACCCGAGGTGCTCGCGGTCTTCGACGGGGTCGACGTCGGCTCGGGGCTCGGGGTCGAGGGCTTCGGCGTGGACGTCGCGGTCGGCGTCGGCTTCGGCGTGGAGGTCGCCTTGGGCTTCGGCGCCGGCTTGGGGGCCGGGCGGGCCTTGGTGCCCTGCAGGACGATGCGGTCGACGGGCTCAGCCGTGACCTTGACCATCGTCTGGCGCGAGTAGACGACCTCGCCGTTCTTCTTCGACACCCGGTAGGTGATCGTGCGGGAGCCGGCACGGCCCTCCTGCTGGAGCTTGGTCTGCCCCTCGTAGAGCGAGCTGTCCTTCTTGACCACGGTCTCGTAGGGGATGACCTCGGTCCGGGTGTCGCCGGTGCGGTTGACCCGGTCGAGGCGGATCGTCATGCCGTCGGTGACGCGGGACTTCGCGCCGGGCTTGATGAGGTCGTTGCCGTCGTAGCGGACCTCGGCCTGGGTCAGGGCGTCCTCGACGGTCGTCGCGGTGACGGTCGCGGTCGAGCGCTTGCCACCGACGAGGAGCTTGACCTGCTTCGGGGTGCTCACGCGCAGGTCGAGGCCCTTGCGGCCGATGGTCTGGCTGCGCGAGGCGCTGAGGATGGCGCCGTCGCCGTTGCGGATCCCGAGCTGCTGGAGCGCCTCGCCGACGGTGGAGGCCGTCGTCCAGTACTCGCGCTCCTTGCCGTCGACCGTGACGGTCAGCTTGCGGCCGTAGCGCACCACGATGGTCTGGCCGTCGTCCACGGGGCTCTCGGCCGACGGCGTGACGACGTCGTGGGGGCCGAGCTCGACGCCCTGCTTCTCCAGGACGTCACCGACGGTGCCGCCGAAGGCGTGGACGGTGGACTTCTCGCCGTCGACCGACAGGGCGACGGACTTGTCCATGACGACGACGCCAGACACGCCGAGGGCCAAGGCGCCGACGACGCCGGCCTGGGTGATGCGGCGGATCGCAGGTGAACTCACAGTGCTCCGATGTTTGAACTTCCCGGGCACCGGTGGGTCCGCACACGGGGACCCAAGGGATGGCGGGCACCTGTGTCAGCGAAAGAGATCAGGGGAAACCGGCCCCGGCCAACAGCGGACTACCTTGCCTGACGCATCAACCGAAGGTCAAGTTTTGATAACGGCACGCGACGAGCGTCACGCCCAGGGGCCGTAGACGCGCTCGCTGTTGGCCGAGATCGCGGCGCACATCGTCGGCACGTCGACGCCCAGCGTGCGGGCCATGACGCGCACCGTGTGCGGCAGCAGATAGGGGGCATTGGCCCGCCCACGCTCGGGCGTCGGGGTCAGGTAGGGCGCGTCCGTCTCGGCGAGCACCTGCTCGATCGGCGTGTGGGCCAGCGCTTCGCGCAGCCCGCCGGCGCTCTTGAAGGTGAGCGTCCCGGCGAAGGAGAGCAGGTAGCCGCGCTCGACGCACTCGCGCGCCATCGCGAGGTCCCCGCTGAAGCAGTGCAGCACCGTCGTCTCCGGCGCGCCCTCCTCGGCGAGGATGCGCAGCACGTCGTCGTGGCTGTCGCGGTCGTGGATCTGCAGCGCCTTGCCGGTGCGTTTGGCCAGGTCGATGTGCCAGCGGAAGGACTCCTGCTGCACCGCGTGCCCCTCGGGGCCGGTGCGGAAGTAGTCCAGACCGCTCTCGCCGATCGCCCGCACCCGCGGGTGCGCGGCCAGACGCTCGATCTCGTCCCACGCGGACTGGAGCTCTCCAGCTTCCGCCAGCGCGGGAATCTCGTTGGGGTGCAAGGCAACTGCGCCGAGCATCGACGGGTGCCGGTCGACCTGGTCGACGGTGAAGCGGGCGCTCTCGAGGTCGCAGCCGACCTGCACCACCCGGTCCACGCCCACGGAAGCAGCGCTCGCCAGGGCCGCGGCGACGTCGTCCGTGGACCGCTGCTCGCCCCCTTCGGGAGCGATGGCATCGGCGACGTCACGACGACGGATGTCGAGGTGCGTGTGGTTGTCGACGACCGCGACCGGCAGCGGGTCCGGGTGCGGCGCGACGCCCTCGCGATCCGCCATCAGCCCTCCCCCGACATGGCCGCACGCTCCGTGGCGACGACCTCCTCGGGGTCGAGCTTGACGAAGACCGGGCTCGGCTTGGCGATCGGCGTGCCGACCGTCACCGGCGTGGGCTCCCAGCGCGGGAAGCCCGAGTAGTCGCCGGTGATGACGGGGTAGCCGGGGCCACCGTCGAGGTCCTCGACGTCCTCGACGTGCGGCATGGGGACGAGCTGCCCGTCGCCACCGAGGACCGCGTCGACCCGGTTGGCCGCGTGCGGGAGGAAGGGCGCGAGGAGCAGGTTGCAGTCGCTGACGCACTGGGTGAGCGTGTGCAGCACCGTCGCCAGCCGCTCACGCTGGTCCTCGCCCTTGAGCCGGAAGGGCTCGGTGTCGGTGACGTACTTGTTGACATCGCCGACGACCCGCATGACCTCGCCGAGCGCGGCCTTCTGCCGGTGCCGCTCGAGCAGCCCGCCGACCTCGGCGAAGGCCCCGGCGACCCGCGCGAGCACCGCCCGGTCGACCTCCTCGAGCTCGCCCGGCTGCGGGATCTCGCCGAAGTTCTTGGCGACCATCGAGGCAGTGCGGTTGACGAGGTTGCCCCAACCGGCGACGAGCTCGGAGTTGTTGCGCTGGACGAAGTCCGGCCAGGTGAAGTCGGCATCCTGGTTCTCCGGGCCCGCGGCGCAGATGAAGTAGCGCAGCGGGTCGGGACCGTATGCCTCGAGGACGTGCCGCACGCCGATGACGTGGCCGCGGCTGGAGGAGAACTGCCGGCTCTCCATCGTGAGGAACTCGCTCGAGACGACCTCGGTCGGGAGGTTGAGCTCACCCATCGGGCCGGGCTCGCCCCCCTTCGCGCCCTTGCCGGAGTACGCGAGCAGCTCCGCGGGCCAGATCTGGCTGTGGAAGGTGATGTTGTCCTTGCCCATGAAGTAGTAGGACAGCGCCTCCGGGTCGTTCCACCACTCGCGCCAGCGCTCCGGCTCGCCCTGGCGGCGCGCCCACTCGATCGACGCCGACAGGTAGCCGATGACGGCGTCGAACCACACGTAGAAGCGCTTCGTCGGGTACTTCGTCGCCAGCTCGCCCGGCAGCGGGATGCCCCAGTCGATGTCACGGGTCATCGCGCGCGGCCGGATGTCGTCGAGGATGTTGAGGCTGAAGCGGATGACATTGGGCCGCCACGTGCCGGTCGCCTCACGACCCTCGAGGTACTCGCGCAGCGCGTCGGCGAGCGCCGGCAGGTCGAGGAAGAAGTGCTCCGTCTCGCCGAACTGCGGCGTCGACCCGTCGATCTTGCTCCGGGGGTCCTTGAGGTCGCTCGGCTCGAGCTGGTTGCCGCAGTTGTCGCACTGGTCGCCGCGGGCGTCCTCGTAACCGCAGATCGGGCAGGTGCCCTCGATGTAGCGGTCGGGCAGCGTGCGGCCGGTGCGGGCGTCGAGCGCGACCTGCTGGGTCTGCTCGATGAAGTAGCCGTTGGCCCGGCACTGCTCGAAGAGGTCCTGGACGACCTGGTAGTGGTTGCGCGCGGTCGTGCGCGTGTAGAGGTCGTAGGAGCAGCCGAGGTCGGCGAGCTCGTGGGCGATCGTCGCGTGGTGCGCGTCGACGAGCTCGCGGGCGGTCGTGCCCTGCTTGTCGGCGAGCACGAGGATCGGCGTGCCGTGCTCGTCGGAGCCGCTCACCATGAGCACGTCGTGCCCCGCCATGCGCATGTACCGGCTGAAGACGTCAGAGGGGACCCCGAAGCCGGCGACGTGGCCGAGGTGGCGGGGACCGTTGGCGTAGGGCCAGGCGACGGCGGAGAGAACCTTCATGCGCCTCATCCTAGGTTCCCCGTCGGCGCCCGCCATCGGCGCTAGCCTGCGCAGGACGAAGGGCGTGACCGTCACGCTGCGAGAGGTGTCGCCGATGATCGCCGCACTCACGGGGATGGGCCTGAGCGCCGCCGCCGGGCTCAACGCCTACATCCCCTTCCTCGTCGTCGCCCTCCTCGCGCGCTTCACCGACGTCTTCACCCTTCCGGTGGGCTTCGAGTGGATGGAGTCGTGGTGGGCCATCGGCATCGGCGCCGTCCTGCTGCTCGCCGAGGTCACCCTCGACAAGGTGCCGGCGATCGACAGCATCAACGACGCGGTCCAGAGCTTCATCCGCCCCGGCATGGGCGGGCTCATGGGCGCGGCCACAGCGGGCGCGAGCAGTCTCGACGAGTCGACGTGGATGCAGGAGCACGCGTGGGTCGGGGTCGTCCTGGGCATCGTCGTCGCCGGTCTCGTCCACTCCGGCAAAGCCGCGGCCCGGCCGGTGATCAACGCCGGCACCGCCGGCATCGGCGCCCCGGTCGTCTCGACCGCGGAGGACGGGGCATCCTTCGGCATCGCGCTCGTCGCGATCTTCGTGCCGGTGCTCGTGATCCTCGTGCTCATCGCCCTGGCGGCGATGCTCATCTGGGTCCTCACCGCGTGGCGACGCCTGCGCCGCCGCCGGCAGGCGCGTCCGGCCACCTGACCCGCGCGCACGACCTCGCGGGCGCGCGACGCCCGGGCTGGCCGGGAGTCAGGCCGGCAGGAAGGCCTCGATGATCCGCCGGCCGACCTCGCGGACAAAGGGCTCACGCTGGTCCACCGGTCGGGTGAGCGCCGCCGTGAGCACGCCCTCCATCGCGGCGATGACCGCCTGGGCGGACGTCTCGACGTCACGGACCTCGGCGAGGGTGAGGATCTGACGGACGATCCCGTCGACCCGGTCGCGCGCGGGCGCCATGGCGGCCGCGATCTCCGGCTGGCGCGAGGCCTCCTGGGTCAGTTCCGCCTTGGCCATCCAGGCCTCCGGCTCGCGCAGCCACGACGCGAAGAGGTCGAGCGCGTGGTCGATGAGCGTCGCGTCGTCCTCCCCCGCCTGCTGCTGGCGGCTCAGCTCCTCGACGCTGTCGATGAGGCCCGCTGCGATGAACTCCGTGAGAGCGGTGACCAGGGCCATCCGGGTGCGCAGGTAGCCCGACGTGCTCCCCTGCGGCAGACCGGCCTCCGCGTCGACCGCCCGGTGGGTCAGCCCCCGCATCCCTCCGGCCGCGACGACTCGCGTCGCCGACTCGAGGATCAGCTGCATGCGGGGCGAGAGCTCCGTCGTGGCGTTGACGCTCATTCGGCTCACGGTACCCGCTCGCCGGGCGACGCCGAGCGGGTGCGGCGACCCGCCGGAACCGACTTGACGAGCCTCTTCTACGGGTGTAGTTTTTCAACCGTCTTCAACAGATGTAGAAGGGAATTGGACACCATGAGCATTGCCACCATCTCCGGCTTCGTCACCGCCGCCCTCGTCCTCGTGGGCATCGCGCTGGCGGTCCTCCTCGTCTCGGTCGGCGTCGCTGCCTTCCAGTTCTTCGCGGAGAACCGCCCCGTCCGCGTCGCCCGCCACGAGAGCATCCCGACGTACTACCGTCACGTCGCCTTCGGCTGATCCGGCTGATCGAAGGGGGACCAGCGCGGCTCCCCCTTCGCCTCCCGTGCCCGCGGTCCACGCCGGCGACGACGCCACGGACCGCGCGCCTACGCTGGGGCCATGGCCCCGGCCCTCGACCTGCTCCCCCGCCGCACGGCGCTCACCGAGACGGCCCTCGTCCTGGGTGTCTCGCTCGGCGCCTCGGCGCTGTGGTCGGCACTGTCGCTGCTGCGCAAGCTCACCGCCGACGAGGGGCTCTCCGGGCAGGTGACCTCGATGAACCAGTCGGTCACCCCCGACCAGCCCTGGCTCGACCTGACCCACCAGCTCGTCGGCATCGGCCTGGCCCTCGTGCCGGTCGCGCTGGCCCTGCACCTGCTGGCTCGGCAGCACCCGCACCCCGCACGTCTCGTCGGCCTCGACGGGCGCGCCCCGGCACGTGACCTCCTCCAGGGCATGGCCCTCGCCGCCACCATCGGCATCCCCGGCCTCGGGCTCTACCTGCTCGCCCGCGCCCTCGACCTCAACACGACGATCGCCGCCTCCGACCTCGGTCAGGCCTGGTGGACGATCCCGGTCCTGGTCCTCGCGGCGGGTCAGAACGCGGTGCTCGAGGAGGTCGTCATGGTCGGCTACCTCTTCACCCGGTGGCGTGAGGCCGGCTGGAGCCCCGTGACGATCGTCGTCGTCAGCGCGCTCGTCCGGGGCAGCTACCACCTCTACCAGGGGCTGGGTGGCTTCGTCGGCAACATCGCGATGGGCCTGCTGCTCGGCGCCGTCTACCTGCGGGTGCGCCGGGTCATGCCCTTGGTCATCGCCCACTGGGTCATCGACGTCGTCGCCTTCGTCGGCTATGCCCTGCTCGTCACCCGCGTCGGGTGGCTGTGACCCTCACAGGTCGCCGTCGTCGAGCTCCTTGACGGACTTCGCCCCGGCGGGTCGCTTGTAGTCCTCGTCGGTCGACCCCCACTTGCTGAACTTCAGCGTCGTGCGGTCCGGGAAGCGGCCGTAGGTCATCTCGAGCAGCTTCGTCGGCGACCCGGTCGTCATGTAGACCTGCCGTTGCCCGGCATTGCTGCCCTGGCTCCCGCTGACCCGGTTGAGCTGGACGAGGTGCACCCACTCCCCGTCGAGGGCGACCGTGCTCGCCGGGCTGTAGCGGGCGTCGATGGGGGTGAGCCCCTCGCCGAAGAAGCTGCTCTTGATCAGCCGATAGGGCTTGAAGATCTCGACCGCGGAGCGCTCCCGCGGGATCTGCACCCATTGGCCGACCCGCTTGCGCATGGGGCTCGCCCGGCGCACCCCCCGGGTGTCGAGCCAGGCCTTGTCGACCTTGACGTAGTGCTCCATCCCGATGACGACGCTCTCGAGCTTGCCGCCGCCCTCAAGGGTCACCGTGCTGTGCGACTTGCCGCCGTCGGCATTCTGCTGCGTGACACCACCGGTCGACCCCTCGGACACGATGCTCATCTGCAGGTCGCGCTCGGCGTCGTGCAGGGTGCCGGTGATCGTGACGCTGGACGACGCACTCGCATAGGAGCGCATCGCGTCGATGAGCGTCTCCGGGCCGGGCGTCGCCGGGCGCGTCCCCGACGGGGTCGCGCCGGCCGCCGTCGTGGTGGCGGTGCTGGGCTCCGTCGTCGAGGTCGTCTCGAGCGGCACCTGGCTCGTGCTCGACGACGAAGGGGAGGCCCCCTCCCCTCCGAGGTCGCACCCGGTCAGGGACAGCGCGACGGCGCCGGCCAGCAGGATGCTGGCCCGGCGCCGTCGGGCGTGGTCACACAGGCTCACAACCAACGATCCCCTCATCGTCGGCGGTCGCGGCTCAGAGAGCGCCGCGGGCCGCCTTGCGCAGGTCGGAGTTGAGCGTGCTGATGACGTCGAGCGGGATCTCCTTGGGGCACGCCGCGGCGCACTCGCCGATGTTGGTGCACCCGCCGAAGCCCTCGAGGTCGTGCGTCTCGAGCATCTTGACGACACGGCCACCACGCTCGGGCTGACCCTGCGGCAGCTCACCCAGGTGGGTGACCTTGGCGCCGAGGAAGAGCATGCCCGAGGCATTGGGGCAGGCAGCGACGCAGGCGCCGCAGCCGATGCACTTGGCCGAGTCGAAGGCCCGGTCCGCGTGGTCCTTGGGGACCGGCACCGAGTGCGCCTCGGGGGCGGCACCCGTGTTGACCGAGATGTAGCCGCCAGACTGGATGATCCGGTCGAAGGCGCTGCGGTCGACGACGAGGTCACGCACGACCGGGAAGGCGTTGGCCCGCCACGGCTCGACGGTGATGGTCTCTCCGCTGCGGAAGGAGCGCATGTGCAGCTGGCAGGTGGTCGTCCGCTCGGGGCCGTGGGCCTCGCCGGAGATCATCAGGCCGCACATGCCGCAGATGCCCTCGCGGCAGTCGCTGTCGAAGGCCACCGGCTCGGTGCCCTCGGCGATGAGCTGCTCGTTGAGGACGTCGAGCATCTCGAGGAAGGACATGTCCGGGGAGATGTCCTTCACCTGGTAGGTGACGAGTTCGCCCTTCGCCGTGGGCCCGGCCTGGCGCCAGATCTTGAGGGTCAGTTCCATGCTCACTTGTAGCTCCGCTGCTTCAGCTCGATGAACTTGTAGTTCAGGTCTTCCTTGTGCAGGACGGGTGCGTCGTCGCCGAACTCCCAGGCGGCGACGTAGGCGAACTCGTCGTCGTGACGCAGCGCCTCGCCGTCCTCGGTCTGCGACTCGGCGCGGAAGTGGCCGCCGCAGGACTCGCGACGGTGCAGCGCGTCGATGCACATGAGCTCACCGAGCTCGAGGAAGTCGGCGACGCGGCCGGCCTTCTCGAGGCTCTGGTTGAGGGTGTCGGCCTCGCCCAGGACCCGGACGTTGGTCCAGAACTCCTGCTTGAGGTCACGGATGAGGCCGATGGCCTTGCGCAGACCGGCGTCGGTCCGCTCCATGCCGCAGTACTCCCACATGATGCGGCCGAGCTCGCGGTGGAAGGAGTCGACGCTGCGCTCACCGTTGATCGAGAGGAACTTCTCGATCCGGTCGGTCACCGCTGCCTTGGCCTCGACGACGGCCGGGTGGTCCTCGGAGATCTTGTCGAAGGGGCCCTTGGCGAGGTAGCTGCGCACCGTGTTGGGCAGGACGAAGTAGCCGTCGGCGAGGCACTGCATGAGCGACGACGCGCCCAGGCGGTTGGCGCCGTGGTCGGAGAAGTTGGCCTCACCGATCGCGTACAGGCCCGGGATCGAGGTCTGCAGGTCGTAGTCGACCCACAGGCCACCCATCGTGTAGTGCACGGCGGGGTAGATGCGCATCGGCACCTCGTAGGGGTTCTCCCCCGTGATCCGCGCGTACATGTCGAAGAGGTTGCCGTACTTCTCCTCGACGGTCTCGCGGCCCATGCGCTCGATGGCGGCGGCGAAGTCGAGGTAGACACCGCGGCGCATCTGGCGCTTGTTGCCGTCCTGGTCGACCTCGTCGACGAGCGGGCCGACGCCGCGGCCCTCGTCGCACATGTTCTTCGCCTGGCGGGAGGCGATGTCACGGGGCACGAGGTTGCCGAAGGCCGGGTAGATCCGCTCGAGGTAGTAGTCGCGGTCCTCCTCGGGGATCTCGCGCGGGTCCTTGTCGCAGTCCTCGGCCTTCTTGGGCACCCAGATGCGACCGTCGTTGCGCAGCGACTCCGACATCAGGGTCAGCTTCGACTGGTGGTCGCCGGAGACCGGGATGCACGTCGGGTGGATCTGCGTGTAGCAGGGGTTGCCGAAGTAGGCGCCCTTGCGGTGGGCCCGCCACGCGGCGGTGACGTTGCAGCCCATCGCGTTGGTGGAGAGGAAGAAGACGTTGCCGTAGCCACCCGTCGCGAGGACGACGACGTCGGCGAGGTGGGTCTCGATCTCGCCGGTGACCATGTCGCGCGCGATGATGCCGCGGGCGACGCCCTCGACGAGGACGACCTCGAGCATCTCGTGGCGGCTGTACTCCGTGACGGTGCCCTTGGCGACCTGGCGCTCCATGGCCTGGTAGGCACCGATGAGCAGCTGCTGGCCGGTCTGGCCCGCGGCGTAGAAGGTGCGGGCGACCTGGACGCCACCGAAGGAGCGGTTGTCGAGCAGACCGCCGTACTCACGGGCGAAGGGGACACCCTGCGCCACGCACTGGTCGATGATGTTGGTGCTCACCTCGGCCAGTCGGTAGACGTTGGTCTCGCGGCTGCGGTAGTCACCGCCCTTGACCGTGTCGTAGAAGAGTCGGTATGTCGAGTCGCCGTCGTCGTTGTAGTTCTTCGCGGCGTTGATGCCACCCTGCGCGGCGATCGAGTGCGCGCGGCGGGCGCTGTCCTGGTAGAAGAAGCTCTTGACGTTGTAGCCGGCCTCTCCCATCGTCGCGGCGGCCGAGGCACCCGCGAGGCCGGTGCCGACGATGATGACGTCGAGCTTGCGACGGTTGGCGGGGTTGACCAGCGCGTTGTCGAACTTGTGCTGGGTCCACATCGTCTCGATGGGCTGGTCGGGCGCCTTGGCGTCCGCGATCGGGGCGCCCTCGGTGAAGTACTCGCTGAGCGTGTCAGTCATGTGTTCGTTGCTCCTGCTCAGAGGCTGTCGATGAAGATGTAGACCGGCGGGATCAGGAAGCCGACGACGATGACCGCCGCGAGCACCGTCCCGATCGCACGGGCGCGGGCACGGGCGACCGCGGTGCCGTTGAGGCCCAGCGTCTGCGACGCGCTGTAGACGCCGTGGTAGAGGTGCATCCCCAGTGCCACCATCGCCAGGACGTAGATGAGCAGGACCCACCACATCGCGAAGGCCGCGCTGATCATCACGTAGGGCGACTCCTTGATCGCCTCCGCGCTCGTGCCTGACCCGTAGAGGTTCGGCTTGACGATCGTGAACTGGATGAGGTGGAAGATCACGAAGATGAAGAGCGCCAGACCGCCCCAGCGCATCGTGCGCGAGGCCATGGTCGACGACAGGTTCTTCTTCACCTGGTACTTGACCGGCCGGGCGGCGTTGTTGCGACCGATGAGCTTGAGCGCCGCGTAGACGTGGCCGACGAGCGCGAGGATCAGCACGACCCGAATGACCCACAGCAGACCCGAGTACGGGAGCATCGGCTCACCGAAGGTGCGCAGGTGGTGGGCGTACTCGTCGAACGCCTCCTGCCCGGCCAGCGCCTTGAGGTTGCCGTACATGTGCAACAGGACGTACAGGAGGAAGATGACGCCGGTGCCCGCCATGAGGAACTTCAGCCCGATGGAGGAGGACGCCACCCCCTTCTTCTTCGCGGGGAGGGTCGTAGTAGCCACGGGCTCAAGGTACCGCCTTGTGAGCGCCGACACGCACCCGGGTACGCCTCTCGCGGTGTGATGTTGCCCCGGTTACCGTCACGTAATAGACAACAGAAATGTCCCGGAATTCCGGGCCTGAGCGAGAGGTGGACCCATGGACGACGCACCCCCGCAGACCCTCGTGTCCGCGACGACCCCGCGCGGTGAGATCGCGCTGCGGGAGCGTCCGCACCCGGACGGCAGCGGGTCGCTCGTCCACGAGCTCGTCGTCGCCGGCGTCTTCGCGATGGACAGCCTCGACACCTCGACCGAGGCGGCTCTCGCGCTCGAGTCCCTCGCCCGCACCGACTCCCCCGAGCGGGTGCTCGTGGGCGGGCTCGGGCTGGGCTTCACGACGTGGCAGGTCCTCAAGGACAAGCGCGTGCGCCACGTCGACGTCGTCGAGATCGAGACCGACCTCGTCGAGTGGGCCCGCCTCGGCCTCGCGCCGACGCTCGGCCTCGTGGCCAGACACCCCCGGGTGAGCGTCCACGCCGGCGACGTCGCACCGGTCCTGCGTGGGCAGGCGACCCCCGTCGGCCCGTGGGACCTCGTGCTGCTCGACGTCGACAACGGCCCGAGCTTCCTCGTCCACGAGGGCAACGAGCGCATCTACTCCCCCGACGCCCTGCGCGCCGCCCTCGACCAGGTCTGCCCCGGCGGCACCCTCGCCATCTGGGCGGCCCAGCGCGAGCCCGACCTCCGCGCAGCGCTGGAGCCCCTCGGCACCACCGAGGAGGTCCTCCTCGACGTCGAGCGCGAAGGGCGCACCCTCACCTACGCCCTCTACCTCACCAGCCCCTGACCTGACCCCGCTGGCTGGATGGCCGGGAAGAGCTGACGTGGCCGGGATCAACGGACGTGGCCGGGCAATTGCGCGGTCATCTCCAGACATCTCGGCCCGTTCAAGGATGTCCGGGCCATCAGCAGGTTTCCCGGCCAACTCCCTTCGCACGATGCACGCGTCCCCCGACAGCGTTGATGTCACCTGGCAGCGTGGCGCCAGTCGGTTGCCCGGAGAAGGGGGACCAGGTGACACCAACGCCGTCAGGCGGGCAGAGACCTGGTCGAGGCGGGCGCCGCGCGACCTTCCTCAGGAGGCGTTGGGAGACGACGCCGGGACGAGAGGTGGGGTCCGGCCCAGCCCAGCGCCGGGCCCCACCTGCCGGCACCCAACCCGACGCATCAGCCGGCAGCGGCCGCCTTGGCAGCGGCGGGCAGTGCGGTGCGGATCGTGTCGAGGGCCTCGGCGTCGAGGGCATCGGAGACGAACCACACCTCGAAGGCGCTCGGCGGCAGGTGCACGCCGCCCTCGAGCATCGCGTGGAAGAAGCGCCCGTAGGCGGCCGTGTCCTGGTCCTGCGCGTCGGCGAAGGAGCGCACCGGCTCGTCGCGGAAGAAGATCGAGAACATCGACCCGGCCCACTGGACGGTGTGCGCGACGCCTTCGGCGGACAGGGCGGCGGAGGCGGCGTCGGCGATGGTGCGGGCCGTCGTCTCGAGCCGGGGGTAGAGCTCCTCGGTGCACGCGCGCAGGGTCGCCAGGCCGGCGGCGGTCGCGACGGGGTTACCCGACAGGGTGCCGGCCTGGTAGACGGGACCGTCGGGCGCGAGCCGCGCCATGAGGTCGGCGCGGCCGCCGAAGGCCGCGGCCGGGAAGCCGCCGCCCATGACCTTGCCGAAGGTGAAGAGGTCGGGGGCGCCGCTCGGGTAGCCACCGGGGTGGGCGCCCTGCGCCGACGTCTCGAGGCCGTACCAGCCGGAGCGGCTCGCGCGGAACCCGGTCATCACCTCGTCGCTGATGAGCAGCGCACCGTGCGTCGCGGTGATCTTGCGCAGGGCCTCGGTGAACCCGGGCGCTGGCGGCACGACGCCCATGTTGCCCGGGGATGCCTCGGTGATGACCGCCGCGATCTCCTCGCCGCGCACCGCGAAGAGCTCCTCGAGGGCGCCGAGGTCGTTGTAGGGCAGCACGACCGTCTCACCGGCGGCCGAGGCCGGCACCCCTGCCGAGTCGGGCAGGGCGAAGGTCGCGACGCCCGAACCGGCCTGTGCGAGAAGGGCGTCCACGTGGCCGTGGTAGCAGCCGGCGAACTTCACGACGACCGATCGTCCGGTCGCACCACGTGCCAGGCGAAGGGCGGACATCGTCGCCTCGGTCCCCGAGGAGACGAGCCGCACCTGCTCCAGCGGGGCGACCCGGTCGACGATCTCCTCGGCGAGGGCCACCTCGTTCTCGCTCGGGGTGCCGAAGGAGAAGCCCTTGGCCGCCGCCTGCGTCACCGCGTCGAGGACGTCGGGGTGGGCGTGACCGAGGATCATCGGGCCCCACGAGCAGATGAGGTCGACGTAGCGGTTGCCGTCGACGTCGGTGAGCCAGGCTCCCTTCGCCTGGTCGATGAAGCGCGGCACCCCGCCGACGCCGCGGAAGGCCCGGACCGGTGAGTTGACCCCACCCGGGATCACCTCGCGCGCGCGGTCGAAGAGTGCCTGGGATGCGGTCGTGGAGGACGTCATGCGCCCAGTCTCCCAAACCCCACCCGCACGCTCCCGGACGAGGTAGCGCGCCACCACCCCACGTTCCCTGAGTAGGTTGCGCAGCAACCGTCTCGAAGGGTCAGTCGTCGAGCCCGATCTCGTGGTGCTGCGGCGCCATCTGATCGCGCAGCGCGGCCATGGCGCCCCCGAGAGCGGCGAACTGCTCGGGCGTCAGGACGTCGACGAGGTGACGGCGCACCGAGGCGACGTGCTGCTCGGCGATGCTCTCGAGGGCCTCGCGCCCCGCGTCGGTCAGCGAGATCTCGACGCCACGACCGTCGTCGGTCGACCGGCACCGCTCGACCCAGCCACGCTTCTCGAGGCGGGCCGCGGTGTGCGTCACGCGCGAGCGCGACTGGATGATGTCGTCGGCCAGGCGCGACATGCGAGTGCGCTGGTCGGGCGACTCCGAGAGCATCGACAGCAGCTCGTACTCGGTGAGCTGGATCCCGAGCGGCGCGAGGTCGTCGACGAGCGCCCGCTCGAGCAGACGCGAGCCGCGCAGGTAGGCACGCCAGTGCTTCTGCTGGTCGTCGTCGAGCCAGACCTCGTCCATCACAGCCGCCCGGCGAGCTCGAGGGCGAAGTAGGTGAGGACGATCTGGGCGCCGGCCCGCTTGATGTGCAGCACCGACTCCATGACGGCGGCATCGCGGTCGATCCAGCCGCGCTCGGCGGCCGCGACGATCTGCGCGTACTCGCCGGAGATCTGGTAGGCCGCGACGGGCACCGGCGAGACCTCGGCGGCCGCGGCGATGACGTCAAGGTGCGGCTGCGCCGGCTTGACCATGATGATGTCGGCGCCCTCGGCGAGGTCGAGCTCGATCTCGCGCAGCGCCTCGGTCGCATTGGCCGGGTCCTGCTGGTAGGTCGCGCGGTCGCCGCTCAGCGAGGACTGCACCGCCTCGCGGAAGGGTCCGTAGAGCGCCGAGGTGTACTTCGCCGCATAGGCCAGCACGAGGGTGTCGGTGTGGCCGGCCGCATCGAGCGCGGCGCGGACGTGGGCGACCTGGCCGTCCATCATCCCGGACAGGCCGAGGACGTGGGAGCCGGCCTCCGCCTGGGCGAGCGCCATGTCGGCGTAGCGCTCGAGGGTCGCGTCGTTGTCGACGACGCTGCGCCCGTCGAGGGTCGTCGTGAGCACGCCGCAGTGACCGTGGTCGGTGAACTCGTCGAGGCACAGGTCGGTCATGACGACGAGCCGGTCGCCGACGGCATCGACGACGGCGCGGGTGGCGATGTTGAGGATCCCCTGCGGGTCGTCGGCGCCGGAACCGCGGGCGTCCTTGGCCTCCGGCACGCCGAAGAGCATGATCCCGCCGATGCCCGCTTCGACGCAGGCGCGGGCCTCGTCGACGAGCGACTCGAGGGTGTGCTGGACGACGCCCGGCATCGAGGTGATCTCCACCGGCGCGTCGATGCCCTCGCGGACGAAGACCGGCAGGACGAGGTCGGCCGGGTGCACCCGGGTCTGCGCCACGAGACGACGAAGGGGGATGCTCCCCCGCAGTCGTCGCGGCCGGACGACGGGCCCGGTCACCCCTTCGCCTTCCGCCGGGCGGTGGACTTCTTGCGCCGCTGGCTGGGTCGCATGGGCTCCTCGCCGGACTCGGCCGCCGCAGCGGCGAGCTCGCGGCCGTGCTCGGCCAGGGCCTCGACGAGGCTGTCGCCGGTGGCCTCGGGGGCGAGGACGTCGACCCGCAGGCCGGCCTCCTCGGCGGTCTTGGCCGTGGCCGGCCCGATGCAGGCGATGACCGTCGACGGGTGCGGCTTGCCGGCGATGCCGACGAGGTTGCGCACCGTCGAGGAGGAGGTGAAGACGACGGCGTCGAAGGCGCCCTGCTTGATGGCGTCGCGCACCGGCGCCGGCGGCGGGGTCGCCCGGACGGTGCGGTAGGCGGTGACGTCGTCGACCTGCCAGCCCATGTCCTGCAGACCGGCGACGAGGGTGTCGGTCGCGATGTCGGCGCGGGGCAGGAAGACGCGGTCGATGGGGTCGAGGACCTCGTCGTAGGGCGGCCACTCCTCGAGGAGGCCGCGGGCGGACATCTCGCCGGTCGGCACGAGGTCGGGCTCCAGGCCCCACTCGCGCAGGGCGTCGGCCGTCACGCCACCGACGGCGGCGATCTTGAGGCCGGAGAAGGCGCGGGCGTCGAGGCCGAACTCCTCGAACTTCTCCCGGATCGCCTTGACCGCGTTGACCGAGGTGAAGCCGATCCACTGGTAGCGACCGGTGACGAGGCCGCGGACGGCCCGCTCCACGGCCTGCGGGGTGCGCGGCGGCTCGACGCTGATCGTCGGGACGACCTCGCTCGTCGCGCCGTGGCCGAGCAGCTGCTTGGTCATCGGGCCGGCCTGGTCCTTGGTGCGCGGGATGAGCACGCGCCAGCCGTAGAGCGGCTTGGTCTCGAACCACGAGAGGGCCTCGCGCATGGCGACGGTCGAGCCGATGACCGCGAGGATCGGCTCCTCGAGATCGTGCAGCGCGTCGGCGGCCTCCTCGAGCGTCGTCTGGCGGGTGGCCTGCTGCGTCGTCGTGCCGCCCCGGGTCAGCGCGACGGGGGTGTCGGCGGCGCGGCCGGCGGCGACGAGCTCGCCGAAGGCGGGCCCGAGGTGCTCGGGCAGCCCGAGGAGCACGAGGGTGATGTCGTCGGAGACCGAGGCCGACAGGTCGGCACGCTTCGCACCGCTCAGGCTGATGACGTGCAGGGCACCGGTCCCCCGCGCCGTGAGGGGCACTCCGGCGTAGGTCGGCACGGCGCTCACCGAGGAGACGCCCGGCACGACGTCGAAGTCGATGCCCGCCTTGACCAGGGCCTGCGCCTCCTCGGCGAGGCCGTTGAAGGTCGCCGGGTCGCCGTCCATGAGTCGCACGACGAGCCCGCCCTTGTGCGCCTTGGCCGTCTTGACGACGAGCTTGGCGCGCGAGGCGTGGGTCAGCTGCTGACCGTGTTCGCCGTGGCTGGCGTCGACGACCTCGACCTCGTCGGTCGTCATCGAGGCGACGATCGCCTCGTTGGTCAGCTGGTCGGTGATCACCGCGTCCGCGCGCCCGAGCAGGTCGACGGCGGCGACGGTCATGAGTGACGCGTCACCCGGTCCGGCGCCGACGAAGGCGACGCGGGCCGGCCGGCGAGCGGCGGTGGTGGCGGCGGTGGCAGTGCGCTGGGGGGTCACTGGGCATGCTCCGAAGCGGTCGTGGGGTGGGTGGCGGACAGGTCGGCGATGGCGGGCGCGCCATCGGCGACGAGGGTGCGGGCGAGGCTGCGGCCGAGGTCCTCGGCCTGCTCGAGGGGGCCGGTTGCCGACCGACGCAGGTCGGCGGTGCCGTCGGTCGCGGCGACGACGGCCCGCAGCGAGAGCACCGGGCCGTCGACGTCGTCGACGACCTCGGCGAGAGCACCGACGGGCGCGGCGCAGCCGGCCTCGAGCTCGGCGAGGATCGCCCGCTCGGCGGTGACGGCGGCGCGGGTGTCGGCGTGGTCGAGGGGACGAAGGGCGGCGAGCACCGCCTCGTCGTCCTCCCGGCACTCGACGGCCAGGGCGCCCTGGCCGGGCGCGGGCAGCATCTGGATCGGGTCGAGCACCTCGGTGACCCGCTCGCGCATGGCGAGCCGGGTCAGGCCGGCGTGGGCGAGCACGATCGCGTCGAGCTGCTCGTCGCCGGGGCCGACCATGTCGAGGCGGGTGCCGAGGTTGCCGCGGATGTCGCGGAACTCGAGCCCGAGGCCGAGGGCGGCGAGCTGCGCCCGCCGGCGCGGCGAGCCGGTGCCGACGACGGCTCCCTCGCCGAGCTCGCCGAGGGTGAGCCCGTCGCGGGCGCAGAGGGCGTCGCGGGGGTCGACCCGGGCCGGGATCGCGGCGATGACCAGCCCCGGCTCGGGGGCCGTCGGCAGGTCCTTGAGCGAGTGGACGGCCAGGTCGATCTCGCCGTCGTGGAGGGCCTGGCGCAGGGCACTGGCGAAGACGCCGGTGCCGCCCATGCTCGCGAGCGAGGCGCGGTTGGTGTCGCCCTCGGTGACGATCTCGACGAGCTCGACGTCGTGGCCGGCGGCCCGCAGGGCGTCAGCGACGTGGCCGGCCTGGGTCGTGGCCAGGGCGGAGCGGCGGGTGCCGAGGCGAAGGGAGGTCACAGCGCACCTCCGTCGGAGTGCAGGTCGAAGAGCTGGCGCAGGGCGTCCTGGTACTCGCCGAGGCGGCCGTCGACGGCCAGCTCCTTGGCGCGCACCGTCGGCTGGTGGAGCAGCTTGTCGACGATGCGGTGCACGGCGCGGTCGACCTCTGTCCGGTGCTCGGGGGTCATGTCGGGGGCCCGCTGGTCGAGCCGGGCGAGCTCGCGCTCGACGACCTGCTGGGCCGCGGCCCGCAGGGCGCGCACGGTGGGGGCGGCCTCGTGGGCGGCCCGGGCCCCCAGGTGCTTGGTCACGGCGTCGCCGACGAGCGAGCGGGCCTGCTCGACCTCGGGCACGGCGCCACCGGAGCCGAGCAGCCCACCGAGCTCGGCCAGCCCCAGCCGGACGACGCCCGTGAGGCCGGCGACCTCGTGGGCGATGTCGTGCGGGAGCGCGAGGTCGATGTAGGCCTGGCGGCGACCGCCACGCGAGACCTGGGCGTCGGCGACCTCGGCGAGCGAGATCGCCAGGCCGGTCGAGCCGGTGCACGAGATGACGATGTCGGCGTCCGCGAGGGCCTCGGCGAGCTCGTCGAGCGGGCGGGCGGTGCCCTCGAGTCGCTCGGCGAGGGCGAGGCCGCGCTCGTGGGTGCGGTTGACGACGGTGAGGCGCTCGACGCCGCGGCGCACGCTGCTCGTCGCCGCGAGGGCGCTCATCGCGCCGGCGCCGACGACGAGGACGTGGGCCTGCGCGAGCGGGCCGACGTGCTGCTCGGCGGCATCGAGACCGACGCCGACGAGCGACCGGGAGACCTCGTCGATGCCCGTCTCGGAGTGCACCTGCTTGCCGGTGCGCAGGGCCTGCTGGACGAGCGAGTTGATGCTCGGGCCCACGTGACCGCCCGCCTGGCCGCGGGCGAGCGCGTCCCGCAGCTGGCCGAGGATCTGCGACTCACCGACGGCCATCGAGTCGAGACCCGCGGCGACGTTGAAGACGTGGGCGACGGCGGCATCCCCGTAGTGCAGGTCGAGGTGCTCCTTGAGGTCGTCGTGCGTGATGCCCGTCGAGGTCGTCATGGCGTCGGTGAGGTCGGCGACCGCGCCGTGGAACCCGCTGACCTCGGCATAGATCTCGGTGCGGTTGCACGTCGCGACGACGAGGTGCTCCGAGATGTCGGGGCTGGCCTCGGCGGCGGAGAGGATCCGGTCGAGGCTCACCTCGTCGAGCGCGGCCTTCTCCAGCACGGAGATGGGCGCACGTCGGTGGTTGAGCCCGAAGGCGAGCAGACTCATCGGCCGGCCGCCTCCTCGATGAGCTCGTCCGCGACGCCCACGCGCTGCTGCTCGTGGAAGGCGAGGATCTGCAGCTCGGTGGACAGGTCGACCTTGC
Source organism: Janibacter sp. CX7 (assembly GCF_024362365.1). Lineage (NCBI taxonomy): Bacteria > Bacillati > Actinomycetota > Actinomycetes > Micrococcales > Intrasporangiaceae > Janibacter > Janibacter sp. CX7. Next base: position 2,564,533 of record NZ_CP101464.1, read on the forward strand.
GCATGTGCACCCCTTCGGGAACCTGGATGGCCGTCGCGGCGAAGTTGAGGATGGAGCTGACCCCGGCGTCGACGAGCAGGTCGGCGACCGCCTGGGCCGAGGAGGCCGGCGTCGCGATGACCCCGATGCACGCCTCGCCCGGGGTGACGAGCGCAGACAGCGCCGCCATCGGCTGGATGACGAGGTCGTCGAGGCTCTCGCCGACGATCTGCTCGTCGCGGTCGAGCAGGGCCACGACCTTGAAGCCCTTCGTCGCGAAGCCACCGTAGGAGGCGAGAGCGCGCCCGAGGTTGCCCATGCCGACGATGACGACGGGCCAGTCGTGGGTCAGGCCGAGGGCCCGCGAGATCTGGTAGGTCAGGTGGGCGACGTCGTAGCCGACGCCCCGCACGCCGTAGGAGCCGAGGTGGCTGAGGTCCTTGCGCAGCTTGGCGGAGGAGACCCCGGCGCTGTGCGCGAGCTCCTCGGACGAGACCGACTGGACGTCCTGGGCGGTCAGCTGACCCAGCGCCCGAAGGTATCCGGGAAGTCGCGCGACCGTTGCGTCGGGAATCTCCCGCTTGGCGGCCTGATCGACGGACACGGCTGGGCTCGACTCCTCTCGCGGTCGTGGGGCGAGCGGCGCCGAACGACCGAACGGCCCCGACATTACGCTCTTGTGAACAAATGCACAAAGTCGTCGCGGTCCGTGGACGGACCGCCGGCGACCACCCCCGGATCAGCGCTGCAGGGCCGCGCGCAGCCGCCCTTCGTCTACTCGCCAGTAGTCGTGCTGGCGGCCGTCGACGAAGGTCACCGGCACCTCCTCGGTGTAGCGCGCGAGCTGCGGGTCGGCATCGATGTCGACCTCGGCGAAGCTGTCGCCGGTCTCGGCGACGACGCGCGCGATGACCGCGCGGGCCTCGTCGCACAGGTGGCAGCCCACGCGGCCGACCATGACGACGCGGGCATCGGGCAGTGCGGGCACCGGACCTCCTAGAAGAAGACGGAGCGGCGGGTGACGAGCACCGAGTAGAGCGTCTGCTGGATCGTCTCGCGCACCTGGTCGGTGAGCTCGAAGACGAGCATCGGGTCCTCGGCCGCCGCCGGGCCGAGCGATGCCGTGTCGACCGGCTCGCCGAACTCGATGATCCACTTGCTCGGCAGCGGGATCAGACCCAGCGGGCCGAGCAGCGGGAAGAAGGGTGTGATCGGCGCGTAGGGGGCGCCGATCAGACGGGCCACCGTCTTCATGTTGCCGATCATCGGGTAGACCTCCTCGGCCCCGACGACGGAGCACGGGATGATCGGCACCTCGGAGCGGATCGCCGCGGAGACGAAGCCACCCCGACCGAAGCGCTGCAGCTTGTAGCGCTCGCGGAAGGGCTTGCCGACACCCTTGAAGCCCTCGGGCCACACACCGACGAGCTCGCCGCCGCGTAGCAGCCGCTCCGCGTCGGCATTGGACGCCAGGGTCGCACCCGTCTTGCGGGCGACGTCACCGACGACCGGCAGCTGGAAGACGAGGTCGGCTCCGAGCATGCGCAGGAAGCGCTGCTGCGGGTGGGCGTCGTGGATCGCCAGCTGGGTGATGACCGAGTCGATCGCGACGGTGCCCGAGTGGTTGGACACGAGCAGGGCACCGCTGTCGGCCGGGATGTTCTCGATGCCCCGGACCTCGACGCGGAACCACTTGTCCTTGAGCAGGCGCAGCACCGGGAAGACGGTGTGCGTCGTGAAGTCGCGGTCGAAGCCGAAGTCGTCGACGGCGTAGTCGCCCTTGACCCGGCGCTGGAGGAAGTGGAGCGTCTCCGCGAAGCGCCGCTCCCAGTCCTCCCCCGCCGCCGCGCCGGCGGCCTGGCCGAGCGTGCGCGAGGTCATCTGACCGGCGGACAGGAGCACGGACAGCAGCTCCGCGAGCCCCGGCACGAGAGCCTGCCCGCTCTCCGGGGTGCCCGGGGTCGACGTCGGCTGGACCGGCTGCACCGCGGGCGCCACGGGTCGACGACCCGACGTCGCGGTGCGAGAGCCGCGCGAGCCGGCAGTCGACGAGGCGGTGCGGGTCGCGGCCGTGCGGGTCGAGGTGCTCCGCCGGGCCGGCGGACGACGTCGCGACGTCGTCGGCGTGGCCGCCGGAGGCGCGCCGTCGGGGCCGGGCACGACGGTCAGGCGCGGCGTGCGCGGCGTCGACGACTTCTTCGGCCGGGAGGTCGAGGAGCGCGAGGAGGTGACGGACTCCCCCTTCGCGCTGGTGGTCGTGGGGACCTGGGCGGAGGGTCCGGTGAGCAGCGGGGTCGTGCGCCGGCGAGCGCGCTCGCCGCCGGCCCGGTCCGCCGCCGCGGCCACGGCGCTGGCCTTCTTGGCCGCAGGCTTCTTCGTGGCGGTCTTCTTCGCAGCGGTGGACTTCTTGGCCGGCGTCGTCTTCTTCGCGGCCGACGTCTTCGCCGGAGTGGCCTTCTTCGTGGCCGTCGACGTCTTCGCCGCGGTGCTCTTCTTCTTCGCGCCGGGGGCGGGGGTGCTGTCGGCCATCACTTCTCACTCTCGGGGGCGGACACGGAGCGCATCGCGGCCTCGGCGGCCTTGACCGCCGACCAGCCGGGCTGCGCGAAGGGGAGGCGGTCCAGGACCCGACCCTTGGTCGCCCGCGCGAAGTCCTCGTAGGCGGCGCGCGTCGTGTAGGCGGGCTCGAAGCCCAGGTCCTCACGCATGCGGGTCGTGTCGAGACCACGACCGAAGGTGAGGAAGTCGAGCTGGTCGGAGCCGATGTCGACGAGGCCGAACTTGCGGGCCACGTCGGTCAGGGCACCGGTCGTCGCCTTGGGCACGAGGACGAAGGGGCGGCCGGCGAGGTTGGCGGCCTGGCTGGCGGTGATGATCCCCTCGCCGGCGACGTTGACCGAGCCGATGCCGGGGATCGTCACGGCCCGGGCGATTGCGTCGACGCAGTCGTCCTCGTGGACGAACTGCAGCCGCGCGTCGTAGCCGAGCGGGATCGGGATGACCGGCAGGCTGAAGTGGTCGGTGAAGGCGGTGCGGATGCGGGGGCCGATGACATTGGCGAAGCGCAGCGTCGTGATCTCGATGTCGGGCCGCCGGCGCGAGAGGCCGCGCACGTAGCCCTCGACCTCGACGCTGTCGCGGGCCCAGCCCGAGCGCGGCATCTGCTTCGCCGACATGTCCTCGGTGAACATCGCGGGGTCGCGCGGGCTCGACCCGTAGACACCCGCGGTGGACTTCACGACGAGCTTGGTCACCGACTCGGCGCGCTGGCAGGCGGCCAGCAGCTGCATCGTGCCGATGACGTTGACCTCCTTCTGCGTCGCGCGCCCGCCGCCGGCACGTGGCGTGGCGATGACGCCCATGTGCACGACGGTGTCGACGTCGTTGCCGGAGATGATCCGGCTGATGAGGGGGCTGCGGATGTCGGCCCGCATGAACTCGGCCCGGCCGATGCCGTGACGCGGCGGGACGACGTCGACGCCGATGATCCGGCCGATCGACTCGTCACGGCTGAGACGGCGGGCGAAGGCTCCGCCGAGGTGGCGGGAGACTCCTGCGACGAGCACGGTCTCGGGCACCGGGGACACCTTCCTGTGGGCACCGGCCACAGTGGACGTGGCCTGGTCGGCAGCCTAGTCACGCCTGCCGGTCTGCGGCGGCTCGTCCGGGGAGACGGCCATCACGGGACGAGCGTCACGGCACGACGAAGGGGGCCGGACCGGATCGTGCCGGTCGGGCCCCCTTCGTACGGGTCACTTCTTGTTGCGGCGCTGGTGGCGCGTCTTGCGCAGCAGCTTGCGGTGCTTCTTCTTCGCCATCCGCTTGCGTCGCTTCTTGATGACAGAACCCATGCGATGTCCTTCGCTGTCGTGGTCGATGTTGTCGGTGGTGGCTCGAGCGATGCCGATCCTGCACGGGCAGGCCCCACCGAGCTACGAGTCAGACGACAGAGTCTATCCGCTCCCGCGGGCGTCTCGTGCCGCGGGGCGCTGCGAGGACGATCAGGCGGTCTCGATGAACGAGGTCTCGAGGTAGGTGTGCACCGCATCCTCCGGGACGCGGAAGCTGCGACCGACCCGCACGGCCGGAAGGTCACCGTTGTGGACCATGCGGTAGACGGTCATCTTCGACACCCGCATGATCGACGCGACCTCCGCCACGGTGAGGAAGCGCACCTCACCCAGTCGATCGTTCGACATGATCACCTCGATCTCCGCGGAGTCGCACAGCCGACCCCTGTCGGCTGGACGTCTACGAGCCCCGCAGGTGACCACCATAGGGGCAGATGTGACAACTGTGAAGACGAAGGGGGAGATTTCCCCACTCACGTCCACCCGACACGCCGTGATGGGGCGAAGAATCCGCTAGTCGTACCAGACGTCGAGCCCGTGCAGCGGGAAGATCGCCTCCCGGGCGGCCATGATCGCCCGGTCGACGCCGCTGTGCGGGTTGTAGCCCATCGCCCACGGCTGCACCCAGATCGGCAGCTCGCTGTCGGGCAGGTCGCCCATGGTCTCCGGCCCCGGCTGCCCCGAGACGAGGTCGACGTGCTCGCGCCAGGCGGCCGGGATCTCGGTCGCCGCCGGGATCGGCCGGTGCGCGGCGATCGCCGTGAGGTGGGTCCACGTGCGCGGGACGGCGCCGCACACGTCGTAGCCCCCGCCACCGAAGGCCACCCAGCGCCCGTCGCACACCTCGTGGGAGAGCCGGTGGAGGTTGACCGCGGCCTGGCGCTGCGCGTCGACGGTCAGGGCCATGTGGGCCAGCGGGTCCTCGCGGTGGGTGTCGCACCCGTGCTGGGTGAGCAGCACCTGCGGCTCGAAGGCCCGCACGACCGGCATGGCGACGGACGTGATCGCCCGCAGCCAGGGCCCGTCGGTGACGCCCGGCGGGAGGGCGACGTTGACCGCGGTGCCCTCGGCCCCGGGGCCACCGGTCTCGGCGGGCCAGCCCGTGCCGGGGAAGAGCGTGCGGCCCGACTCGTGGACCGAGACGGTGAGCACCCTCGGGTCGTCGTAGAAGATCGACTGCACTCCGTCGCCGTGGTGCACGTCGACGTCGACGTAGGCCACCCGCTCGACGCCGTGGTCGAGCAGCCAGCGGATCGCGGCCGCGATGTCGTTGTAGATGCAGAAGCCGGCGGCACGGTCACGCATCGCATGGTGCATGCCGCCGGTGAAGTTGACCCCGTGCTCGGCCTCGCCGGTCCAGACCCGCCGGGCGACCTCGACCGACCCGGCGACCAGCCGTGCGCTCGCCTCGTGGATCCCGGCGAAGGCGGGGACGTCGTCCGTCCCGATGCCCCAGGTGCCGTCGGCGGTGGTGGGGTCGGCGGAGATCGCCCTGACCGCCTCGACGTAGGCACGGTCGTGGACCCCTGCGAGCACCTCGTCGGAGGCCACGTCGGCGTCGACGACGTCGACGTCGTCGAAGACACCGAGCTCGCGGCACAGTCGCGCGGTCAGATCCAGGCGCACGGGGGCCATGGGATGACCGGGCCCGAAGTCGTACTTCATGAAGTCCTCGCCCCAGATGGCGCACGCCTGAGAGCTCATGCACGGGACGCTACCCCGGCTAGGGTCTGTCACGACCCACCATCCGAGGATCGGAGACACCGTGACGCGCATGCGCCTGCACAACGAGGACGTCCTCGTCATCGGCCTCGGCCGCTTCGGCGGGGCGGTGGCCACCGAGCTGCACCGCCTGGGCAACCGCGTCACCGCACTCGAGCTCGACCCCCGGCTCGCCGAGAGCTATCTGGGCCGCGTCGGCCGCATCGTCCAGGGCGACGCGACGTCGGTGACGACGATCGAGGAGATCAAGCCGCACACCTTCTCCGCGAGCGTCCTGGCCATCGGCTCGTCGATCGAGGCGAGCGTCCTCGCCGCGGTCAACCTCATCGACGGGGAGTCGCCGAAGGTCTGGGCCAAGGCGGTCAGCCCGGAGCACGCCCGCATCCTCAACCGGATCGGCGTGCACCACGTCCTCTCCCCCGAGATCGAGTCCGGCAAGCGCCTGGCCCACCTCATCGGCAGCCGCCTCATGGACTACATCGAGTTCGACGACGGCTTCGCGATCGTCAAGATGACGCCGCCGCAGGAGGCCGTGGGCTTCACCCTCGAGCAGTCGTCGATCCGCAGCAAGTACGGCGTGACGGTCGTCGGCGTGAAGTCACCCGGCCAGGACTTCACCTATGCCCGCCCGGAGACCAAGGTGCGCAGCGGCGACCTCATCATCGTCAGCGGCCCGACCGCGCTCATCGAGCGGATGGCGGCCCGGCCCTAGCTCCGCTCCCCCCGGGCACGACGGCGCCCCTGCTCCCTTCGGACGAAGGGGGCAGGGGCGCCGGTGCGTCGTGGAGTGCGCTCAGGCGCGGTCCTCGCCGAGGGCCATGACGAGAGCGATCTCCTCCTCGGCCTCGCCGTCCACGCCGGCGACCCGCATCGGGCGGCGGTCGTCGGTGGGGCGGAAGCCGAAGCTCGAGGCGAAGGCGACGGCGCGGCCGTTGTCCGAGCCGACCCAGTAGTAGAGGTGGCGCAGGCCCTGGTCGGCGGCGATGCGGGCACCCTGGCGCACGAGGTTGGCGGCGACGCTGCGGCCGCGCCACTGGGGGTTGACCCAGAGGCCGAAGAGCTGGCCGGCGGTCTCGCCCTTGTCCTCGCTCACGGAGCCGATGCTGACGACGCCGACCTGCTCGCCCTCGGTCTCGGCGACGAGGCGGACGCTGCGGTGCATGCGGGCGCGCCAGAAGTCCTCGGGCTCGGCGGCCTCGGTGTCGTGGTCGGCGACGAAGGCCTCGGGAGATTCCTGCAGCGCTTCCAGCCGAAGGGTGCGGTAGGTCTCCCACTCGTCCTCGGTCAGTGCGCGCACGGTGATCTCACTCATGGCGTGAGTCTCTCATCTCGGGCCGCGGAATGCTCCCCCGGGTCATGGAGAATTCACCTCCTCCGGTGTGCCACGGGCCAGTTCGCGCCGCGAGGCGTCAACCGCGAGCGGGCGGATCAGGACAGGGCCCGGCTCATCCGGTCGCACCGCGGAGCGTCGCCGCTGGCTCCGTCGAAGGCGAACCCGGACCGCTCGTAGAAGGCGAGTGCTCGCGGGTTGTCGAGCATGACGTGCAGCCGCACCTCCGCCGCTCCCCCGGCTGCTGCCTCGGTCACGGCGGCGTCGACGAGGGCATCGGCGATCCCCCGGCCGCGCGCGTGGCCGGCGACCCACATGGCGACGATCTCGGGGACGTCGGCGGGGTCGAGCCGCAGGAGCGTCGCGGCGCCGAGCGGCAGCCCGTCGCCGCTCTCGGCGAGGAAGATCGCCTGCCCGAAGAGCGAGCGCCACCTCTCCTCGTCGTAGGCGACCTCCCGGGCGAAGTTGCTGCCGTAGGCCGCCGGCTCGTCGAGGAGCATCGCCAGCCGCACGGCTCGGTAGAGCTGCCAGTCCTCGCCGGTGAGGCGACGGACCGACCAGTCGGTCGCCATCAGCCCGCCCGGTCGGCGCAGGCCGCGACGGCGTCGGCGAGCGCGTGCCGGACCCCGTGGGCCTCGAGGCGGGCGAGCGCCGCGGCGGTCGAGCCCCCCGGCGAGGTGACCTGGGCGCGCAGCAGCGCGGCCTCCTCGCCGGTCTCGACGAGCATCGCGCCCGCCCCGCGGGCCGCCTGCCCGGCGAGGGCGAGGGCGTCGGCGCGCGTGAGCCCCTGCGCGACGCCGGCGTCGACCATCGCCTCGACGACGAGGTAGAAGTAGGCCGGCGCCGACCCGGACAGGGCCGTGGCCGCGCCCTGCTGCGCCTCGGGGAGGACGAGAGTGCCGCCGGTCGGCGCGAGCACGTCGCGCACGAGCTGCAGCTGCCCGTCGGTGACATCGGCGGCGGGGCTGAGCACGGTCATCCCCTGGCCGACGCGGGCCGGGGTGTTGGGCATGGCCCGGACAGCGGCGACCCCGTCCGGCAGGGCTGCGGCGAGGTCGGCGAGGGAGACGCCGAGCGCGAGGGAGACGACGACCGAGCCGGGGCGAAGGGAGTCGCGCACCTGCGCGAGCAGGTCCGCCACGGCATAGGGCTTGACGACGACGAGGTGGACGTCAGCGCGGGCCGCGGCCGCCGTCACGTCGACGACCTCGACCGCGGGCCGGTCGGCGTAGTGCTCGCGCATCTCGGTGGCGCGCTCGGGGGTGCGCGCGACGGCGAGGACCTCCCCTTCGCCGTGTGCGGTGAGGCCGTCGAGGATGGCGCCACCCATCGCTCCGACTCCGTAGATCGCGGTGGTGGTCATCCGTGCTCCTGTCGTCGTGGGTGTGGTCAGGACCGACCGGTGAGCGTCTCGGCGAGACGGCGCAGCCCCGAGGGACGCCGGGCCAGGTCGTGCAGGTGCTCGAGCCACATCGGGCCGTAGGGCACGAGGATGCGCACCCGGTGGCCGGCGTCGGCGGTGCGCAGCTGCAGCTGCGGGTCGGCGCCGAGGAAGAACTGGTACTCCAGTCCCTCGGGTCCTCGACCGGACTGGTCGGCGAGCCCGTCGGCGAGGTCGAGCAGCACCGGCTCGTGGGTGGCGACGACCGTGTGGACGCCGCTGCCGAGCAGGGTCGCCAGGCAGCGCGCGAAGGCGAGGTCCACCTCGTGCGGGTCCTGCCAGCTGCTGACCTGCGGCTCCCCGGTGCCACCGCGCACGAGGCGCACCCGTGCGCCGGTGGCGGCGAGCATCGCGGCGTCGGCCTCGGAGCGGTGACGGCGCGCGACGAGCGAGGTCGTCAGGCGCGGGTGCTCCAGGCGCACCCGCTGGACGAGGTCGAGCAGGGCGTCCATCGCGTGGTCGGGGCCGGAGCGCAGGGTCACGTCGACACGGTGGTCGTCACCGGCCGTGCAGATCCGGCGCAGGGCCTGCTCGGCGCGTGCGGCGTCCTGCCCCAGGCCGAGGTGCTCGGGCGCGAGGTAGAGCTCGGAGTGGTAGTCACCGCCGGCGGTGACGGGGGCGATGCGCTCGATGGCCGTCGTCGCCTCGGTGACCGTCGCCTCGACACCCGCGGCGTCGGTCGCGGCCGGAAGGAGCGGGTGGAGGGCCGCCAGGCGGTTGGTGCGGCGCAGCCAGGCCGCCGTGGCGACGGCGTCGTCGACGTCCTCGCCGGCGACGAACCGCTCCCGAGCGGCCTGGACCAGCCGCGACCGCTCGGTGCGCTGCCGGGCCCCCGGGGCGACGAGCGCGTCGAGCAGGCGCGTGCGCAGGTGGTCGGGGTTGAGGGCACTCACGTGGTCTCCTCCGGGGTGTGCAGGCGGTAGGCCTCGGGCACGACCCGCCAGGTCCGCTCCCTGGCCGGGGCGAGCTCCTCGCCGTCGGCGTTGGCGGCGAAGGCGTGGTTGACCCCGCGGACGCTGACGGTCCGGGCCCGGCGGGTCACGACGTCGTCGAGCTCGGTGTGCGTCCCGCGGCTGAGGTGCAGGGCGTAGCGCAGCCGACGCATCGGGGCGACGGCGAAGGAGACGACGACCTCGGCGCGACCGTCGCCCGGCTCGGCGTCGGGGGCGATCGTCGAGCCACCACCGACGCTCGTGCCGATCGTCGCCGCGACCTGCAGCACGCGCCGGCTGCCGTCGGCGATGACCTCGTCGTCGGCGATCACCTCGAGGTGACGTCCCTGCTGCCCGACGCCGGCGGAGATGCCGCCGATGGCATAGCCGAGGATCCCCAGGTGCACCTTGCCCAGGCGCTCCTTCCACGGGGCGGCGATGCGGCCGGCCTCCTCGCCCACACCGATGTGCACGGCATTGGCCACGAGGTTGTCGTCGTCGTCGATGAGGACGTCCACCGGGCGCACCGGGCTGGCCAGGACGATGCGAGCCGCCTCGGCGGGGTCCTTGGGCAGGCCCGTCGCACGAGCGAAGTCGTTGCCCGTCCCCATCGGGAGCAGGCCGACGGTCGGCGGGTCCTCGCCGAGGTCACCGGTGCGGCACAGGGCGGTGACGAAGGCGTGCAGCGACCCGTCTCCCCCGGCGACGACGACCTCGCGGCCGTCGCGCGCGGCGATCGCCTCGGTGAGGTCGTCGATCGACTCGGTCTCGACGACCTCGACGTCGCCGCCCTCGCGCAGCACGGCCAGCGCGGCCTCCTGGGCCTCCCGGTCGGAGCTGCCCGCAGAGGCATTGGCGATGAAGAGCAGTCGTCTCACGACCGTCAGCCTACGGTCCTGCGCTCACCCGGTCCGGCGGCGCAGGGTGAGGCTCCCGAGGGCGAGGGCCACGACGATCCAGCCGGCGATGACGAGCAGCGGGGTGACGAGGTCGCCGCCCGGGTCGGGCTGCCGGGCGACCGAGGTCGCCGCGTCGACGACGTAGGACAGCGGCAGGACGTCGGAGACGAGCTCGAGCGCGCGCGGCAGACGGTCGCGCGGCACGAGCAGCCCGCAGAGGAGGAACTGCGGCAGCACCGTGGCCGGCATGAGCTGGACGGCCTGGAACTCGGTGGCCGCGAAGGCCGACGCGAGCAGTCCGAGCGAGGTCCCGAGGACCCCGCTCGCGACGACGACGAGCACGAGCCAGGCCGACGTCGCGGCGGTGTCGAGCCCGAGGAGCCACACCGAGACGGCCGTGACGACCGCCCCCTGGACGACGGCGAGCAGCCCGAAGGCGAGCGCATAGCCGAGGACGAGGTCGGCCTTGCCCAGGGGCGTGGTGAGCAGCCGCTCGAGGGTGCCGCTCGTGCGCTCCCGCAGCGTGGCAACGCTCGTCACGACGAACATGACGACGAAGGGGAAGACCGTGAGCAGCACCGGCCCGACCTGCTCGAAGAGCACGCCGTCGGCGTAGATCCACGCGAGCAGGCACATGAGGACGACCGGCACGACGAGCAGGAGACCGAGCGTGCGGTGGTCGCGGGTGAGCTGCCGCAGCACCCGGGCGACGGTGACGAAGGTCAGTCGCGGGCTCATGCCGCCACCTCGTCCACGAGCGCGAGGAAGGCACCCTCCGCGTCGGCGGCGCCGGTGCGCTCGAGGAGCCCGGCCGGGGTGTCGTCGGCGAGGACCTCCCCTTCGCGCAGCAGGACGAGCCGGTCGCACCGGGAGGCCTCGTCCATGACGTGGCTGGAGACGAGGAGCGTCACGCCGTCGTCGGCGAGCCCGCGGAAGAGGTCCCACAGGTCGCGCCGCAGGACGGGGTCGAGCCCGACGGTCGGCTCGTCGAGCACGAGCAGCTCGGGAGAGCCGACGAGGGCCGCTGCGAGGCTGACCCGGCTGCGCTGCCCACCCGAGAGGGCATCGGTGCGCGCGTCGACGTGGCTCGTCAGGTCGACGCGGGCGATCGCCTCCCGCGCCGCGCTGCGCGGGTCCCGCACGCCGACGAGCCGGGCGAGGTGGGCGACATTTTCCCCCACCGTGAGGTCGCCGTAGACGCTCGGCGCCTGGGTGACGTAGCCGACCCGGTGCCGCAGCTCGGGGTGCCCGGCCGGCCGGCCGAGGACCTCGATCCGGCCCGCATCGACCCGCTGCACCCCGACGACCGCACGCATGACGGTGGACTTGCCCCCGCCGCTCGGCCCGAGGAGGCCGACGATCTCTCCCTTCGGCACACGGAGGGAGAGATCGGGGATGACGCGGCGACCACCGCGGGTCACCTGCAGCCCGTCGATCTCGATCGCGTGCGCGCCGACGAAGGGAGCCCGCTCGCCGCCCCGACGACCGCGGGCCGACATCACGACGCCGACTCGGCGTGGGCGGGGCTCGGCTCGTCCGCGAGCTGCCCGAGGTGCCGTCGGGCGAAGTCGAGCGACTCGCGCAGGTCGGCCTCGCGCTCGTGGGGCTTCTTGCGGGTGCCGACCTCGAGGACGACGGCGCCGTCGAAGCCGCTCGTCGTCAGGTGCTGCAGCACCTCGGCGCAGGGCTGGGTGCCGCGGCCCGGGACGAGGTGGTCGTCCTTGAGCGTCGTGAGCATGCCGTCGGCGAGGTGGATGTGGGAGAGGCGCCCACCGAGGTCGAGGACCATCTGCATCGCGTCGCTGCGCGCTGTCGCGGTGTGCGACAGGTCGATCGTCACGTGGTCGTAGGGCTGCGGCACGGGGTCCCAGTGCGGCAGGTAGGCCTGCACCTGCCGGCCGCGGGCGGCCCACGGAAACATGTTCTCCACCGCGAGGGTGATGCCGGAGGCGTGCTCGCGCTCGGCGACGCCCTCGGCGAAGCCGCGGGCGTACTCCTTCTGCCAGCGGAAGGGCGGGTGGAGCACGACCGTCGGCGCACCGACCTCCTGCGCGAGCTCGATCGACCCGTCGACCTTGCCCCACGGGTCGGCGCTGAGGACGCGCTGCGTGAGCAGCAGGGTCGGCGCGTGGATCGAGAGGATGTCGAGCCCGTGGTGGTCGGCGAGCGCCCTCAGCGCACCGGCGCTCTGCGAGATCGGGTCGGCCCAGACCATGACCTCGACGCCGTCGTAGCCCAGGTCCGCCGCCATCTCGAAGGCCGCGGCGGCGCCCTCCGGGTAGACCGAGGCGGTGGACAGGCCCACCGGGATGTGCGGGTGACGTGAAGCCATGCGTCGAGCGTAGACCCGGGGCGAGGCGCTGGCGGGTGGCTCGCGAGCTCGCACCTCGACCAGCGGGGTCGGGTCAGCTCATCAGGTCGAGGTAGCGCAGCAGCACTCCCTCGCGCAGCGCCCAGGGGCAGATCGTCAGCTCCGGCACGCCGAGCAGGTCCATCGCGGCCTCGGCGACGATGCCGCCGGCGAGCAGCTGGTGGGCGCGCGAGGCGGAGACGCCCGGCAGCCCGACGCGCTCGTGCGCGGTCATCGTCGAGATCCGGGCGATCGTCGCGGTGACGTCCTCCAGGCGCAGCCGCCGGTCGACGTAGGGCCCGTCGGCGCTCGGCGCGGCGCCCGCGATGCGGGCCAGGGAGCGCATCGTCTTGCTCGTGCCGAGGACGGTGTCGGGCGAGCTCGCCTTGGCGTAGGGCCGGATCTCCTTGGCCAGGGTGGCGCGGACCGCGCGGCGGGCGGCCTTGATCTCCTGCGCCGAAGGGGGGTCGCCCGCCAGCAGGTCACGGGTGACCCGCCCGGCACCCAGGAGGAGCGACTTGGCGATGTCGGGGTCCTCGTCGTCGCCGAGGGTCAGCTCGAGCGAGCCGCCGCCGATGTCGATGACGAGCAGGCGCCCGGCGGACCAGCCGGCCCAGCGGCGGGCGGCGAGGAAGGTCAGGCGCGCCTCGTCCTCACCGCTGAGCACCCGCAGGTCGACGCCCGTGTCGGCACGAACCCGGGCGAGCACTTCGTCGCCGTTGGGCGCCTCGCGCACCGCGCTCGTGGCGAAGGGGAGGATCTCCTCGACCCCGTGGTCCTCGGCGACCTCGAGGCACTCGGCGACGAAGCGCGAGAGGTCGGCCGCGCCCGTGGCGTCGATGCGGCCGGCGTCGTCGACGTGCTCGGACAGCCGCAGCAGGATCTTGTGGGAGGTCGCAGGGATCGGCGCCGCACCGTGGTGGGCGTCGACGATGAGCAGATGGACGGTGTTGGAACCGACGTCGATGACACCCAGGCGCACGGGGGCAACAGTAGACGCAGATCCACCGGCGACCAGAAGCGGACGGGGCATAGGGTGGCGCGCGTGAGCGACGACCACCCCGTGCACCCAGGCGAGACCGACCTGCAGACCGCACGCACCTGGGTCGAGTTCGACGACCCGGCCGACGAGGGCCAGCGCTTCCGCTGCGACCTGACCTGGCTCACCTCGTCGTGGACCTGCGTCTTCGGCTCCGGCTGCCACGGCATCGACGCCGACCAGCCCGACTTCGGCTGCTGCGTCCTCGGAGCGCACTTCACCGACAAGGACGACGTCGCCCGGGTCAAGGCGGTCGTCGACGAGCTCGGCGAGGACGAGTGGGAGCTGCACCCCGGCACGACCCGCACGTCGGCGTGGACGGAGAAAGAGGACGGCGACCTCAAGACGAAGGTCGTCGACGGCGCCTGCATCTTCTTGAACCGCCCGGGCTTCCCCGCCGGCGCCGGCTGCTCGCTGCACCAGCACGCCATGCTCACCGGGGTCGAGCCGCACACGGTCAAGCCGGACGTGTGCTGGCAGCTGCCGATCCGCCGCACCTATCGCACCGTCGAGCTGCCCGACGGGAGCAGCCATCTCGAGGTGAGCATCGGCGAGTACGACCGCCGCGGCTGGGGCCCGGGCGGCCACGAGCTCGACTGGTACTGCTCCGGCAGCCCCGACGCCCACGTCGCCGCCGACCCGGTCTACGTCAGCGAGCGACCGGGCCTGATCGAGCTCATGGGGCAGTCCGGCTACGACGAGCTCGCGGCCCGCTGCGAGGCCCACCTCGAGCTCGTGGCCGCGGCCACCGCGACGACGCGAGACGGACGCCCTTCGCCCTCGGGCCGGGCACTGCTGCCCCTGCTCGTCCACCCGGCCACGCTGGCCGCACGCGAGGAGCGGACGTGACCCCCTTCGACCTCACGGAGCTCGCCGACGAGCTCGGCGACGGCGTGCTCGTCACCGACGCCGACGTCGTGGGGTCCTACTCCACGGACCAGGCGCTCTTCTGCCCCGCCGACGGCGCGGTCGCCCTCGTGCGGGCACGCACGGTCGCCGACGTGCAGGCGACGATGCGCTTCGCGACGCGGCACCGGGTGCCGGTCGTGCCGCAGGGCACCCGGACCGGGCTGTCCGGCGGGGCCAATGCCGTGCCCGGCTGCATCCTGCTCTCGCTGGAGCGCATGGACCGGGTGCTCGAGGTCGACGCCGCCGAGCGCACCGTCACCGTCGAGCCGGGGATCATCAACCAGGACCTCAAGGACGTGCTCGCGCCGCACGGCCTGTCCTACCCGCCGGATCCCGGGTCTGTCGCGATCTCGTCGATCGGCGGCAACGTCGCGACCAACGCCGGCGGGCTGTGCTGCGTGCGCTACGGCGTCACCCGCGACTACGTGCGCCGGCTGCGCGTCGTCCTCGCCGACGGCACCCTCACCACCCTCGGCACGACGACGGCGAAGGGGGTCGCCGGCCTCGACCTTCGCGGCCTCTTCGTCGGGTCGGAGGGCACGCTCGGGGTCGTCGTCGAGGTGACCCTGCGGCTGGTGCCGACGCTGCCGGAGCCGCTTACCGCGGTGGCGACCTTCGCCGACATCCGTTCTGCCGCAGCGACGGTCGCCGACCTCATGGCCTCGGGGGCGCAGCCCTGCCTCGTCGAGTCGATGGACCGCACGACCCTGGAGATGCTCCGCGAGACGGGACACACCGACCTCGACGGGCAGGCCGGCGCCATGCTGCTCGTGCAGTCCGACGGCGGTGGCAGCCGCGATGCCGCGCAGGCCGAGGTCGAGGCGCTGGGGCGCTTCGCGCAGGAGCACGGGGCGCTCGACGTCGCCGTCTCCGACGACCCCGCCGACAGCGCCGCGCTCGTCGCGATGCGGCGGATGGCCCAGCCCTCCTTCGAGCGGTGGGCGCAGGCGCACGGCGGCGGGCAGCTCCTCGACGACGTCTGCCTGCCGCGCACCCGGCTGCCCGAGTTCTACGACCGGCTCGAGACGATCCGGCAGGAGTCGGGGCTGACGATCGCGGTCGTCGCGCACGCCGGCGACGGCAACACCCACCCCTCGGTCTTCTTCGACACGAGCGACCCCGACAGCGTCGCCCGGGCCGATGCGGCCTTCGACGCGATCATGGAGCT
Source organism: Janibacter sp. CX7 (assembly GCF_024362365.1). NCBI lineage: Bacteria > Bacillati > Actinomycetota > Actinomycetes > Micrococcales > Intrasporangiaceae > Janibacter > Janibacter sp. CX7. The sequence continues at coordinate 2,580,153 of NZ_CP101464.1, forward strand.
CGGCCTCGAGCTCGGCGGCACGATCACCGGCGAGCACGGCGTCGGCCACCTCAAGCGCCGCTGGCTGGCCCGCGAGCTCGACGAGGGCTCCCGGCGGGTGCACCTGGCGGTCAAGGCGGCGCTCGACCCGCTGGGCATCCTCAACCCCGGCAAGATGCTCGCCGAGCTCTGACCCCCTTCGCATCTCCTTGAGGTCGTGAAGGGGGTGTCGGGGGCGGCACGTAGGTTGGCGGCCATGGCGACGAAGAAGGGCGGACCGACCTACCGCTGCAGCGAGTGCGGCTGGACCACGGTCAAGTGGGTCGGGCGATGCGGCGAGTGCCAGGCGTGGGGCAGCGTCGACGAGGTCGGCGGCGCGACGACGCGCACCCTCGCGGCCGCCCGGGTGCAGCGCCCGGCCGTGCCGATCCGCGAGATCGACGGCGAGCAGGCGACCCACCGCTCGACCGGCGTCCCGGAGTTCGACCGGGTGCTCGGCGGCGGGCTCGTCCCCGGGTCGGTCGTCCTCGTGGCCGGTGAGCCCGGCATCGGCAAGTCGACCCTGCTCCTCGACGTGTCCGCCCGTGTCGGCGAGGGGCGGCGCGTCCTCTACATCACCGGCGAGGAGTCGGCCGCGCAGGTGCGCGGGCGCGCGGAGCGCATCGGGGCCGTGACCGACGGGCTCTACCTCGCCGCCGAGACCGACCTGGCGACCGCCCTCGCGCAGATCGAGCAGGTGCGGCCCGACCTCGTCGTCATCGACTCGGTGCAGACGATCGCCTCGACCGAGGTCGACGGTGCTGCGGGCAATGTCAGCCAGGTCCGCGAGGTCGCCGGGTCACTCATCCAGGCGGCCAAGGAGGGTGGCTTCGCGATCCTGCTCGTCGGCCACGTGACCAAGGACGGCTCGATCGCCGGACCCCGCGTCCTCGAACACCTCGTCGACGTCGTCGTGCAGTTCGAGGGTGACCGGCACACCCGGCTGCGCCTGGTCCGCGCGGTGAAGAACCGCTTCGGCCCGACCGACGAGGTCGGGTGCTTCGACCTCACCGACGCCGGGATCATCGGCCTGTCCGACCCCAGCGGCCTCTTCCTCTCCAGCCGCCACATCAACGTCCCGGGCACGTGCGCGACCGTCACGCTCGAAGGGCGGCGACCGCTCGTCGTCGAGGTGCAGTCGCTCGTCTCGCCGTCGCAGATCCCGACCCCGCGCCGCGCCAACGTCGGTCTCGACAGCGGCCGGCTCGCCATGGTCATCGCCGTCCTCGACAAGCGGGCCGGGGCGCCCATCGGCACCCAGGACACCTACGTCTCGACGGTCGGCGGCGTCAAGATCACCGAGCCCTCCAGCGACCTCGCCGTCGCCATCGCCATCGCCAGCGCCGTCCTCGACGAGCCGGTGCCGCACACCCTGCTCGCGCTCGGCGAGATCGGCCTGAGCGGCGAGGTGCGGCCGGCCGTGGGTGTCGCCCGGCGGCTCACGGAAGCGGCCCGGCTCGGGTTCCGCACCGCGCTCGTCCCCGTCGGGGCGCTCGCCGACGCCGCTCCCCCGGCCGGCATGGACGTCGTCGAGGTGACCGACGTCGGGCAGGCGATCTCCGAGATGCGGCAGCGGCACACCGGAGGGACCGTCCACCGACTCCCCTCGTCATAGACTCGCCGGGTGGCCGACCCAGACGACGACCTCTTCCGGACGACCCTCGCCGCGGTCGCGCCGGGCACCGTGCTGCGCGACGGGCTCGAGCGGATCCTGCGGGGCAACACCGGCGCCCTCGTGGTGCTCGGGCACGACAGGCTCGTCGAGAGCCTGTGCACCGGGGGCTTCGACCTCAACATCGAGTTCTCCGCGACCCGCCTGCGCGAGCTGGCGAAGATGGACGGAGCCGTCGTCGTCGACTCCGGCGTCTCGAAGATCCTCAAGGCCGCGGTCCAGCTCGTCCCCGACCCGAGCATCGAGACCCTCGAGAGCGGCACCCGGCACCGCACGGCCGAGCGGGTCGCCCGGCAGACCGGGCACCCCGTCGTCTCGGTGAGCCAGTCGATGCACATCATCGCCCTCTACGTCGACGGCCGACGGCACGTCCTGCGCACGACGCCCGAGCTCGTCTCCCAGGCCAACCAGGCGATGCAGACGCTCGAGCGCTACACGACCCGGCTCAACGAGGTCACCGGCTCGCTGTCGGCCCTCGAGATCGAGGACCTCGTCACCGTCCGGGACGTCGCCGTCGTCCTCCAGCGCCTCGAGATGGTCCGCCGCATCCACGCCGAGATCGCCGAGTACGTCCTCGAGCTCGGCATCGACGGCCGCTTGCTCACCCTCCAGCTCGAGGAGCTGACGGCTGGCCTCGACGACGACCTCAACGCGGTCATCCTCGACTACCTCGACCCCAAGGGGCCGGTCGCCGACGCCCAAGGGGTCATGGACAACCTCTCGGCGCTCGACGCCACCGAGCTGCTCGACCTCGGCCACGTCGCCAAGTCGCTCGGCTTCGCGATCGTGGGAGAGTCGCTCGACGCGTCGGTCAGCCCACGCGGACTGCGCATCCTCGGCAAGATCCCGCGCCTGCCGGGCGCCATCGTCGACCGGCTCGTCCTCCACTTCGGCTCGCTGCAACGACTGCTCGCGGCCGGCATCGACGACCTGATGGCCGTCGAGGGGGTCGGCGAGCTGCGCGCCCGCACCGTCCGCGAGGGTCTGTCACGACTCGCGGAGAGCTCGATCCTCGAGCGGTACGTCTGACGTGCTCCGATTCCTGGTCTCGCTGCTCGCCGGCGGGCTGGTGATCGGTGGCGCGTGGTTCGGATGGACCCGCAGCGCCGACGTCGAGGCGACGCTGGCTGGTGCAGCCGACCGGGCGGGAGCGCCCATCCCGACGAGGCAACGGACTCCCCCTTCGCCCACACCGACGGCGACCGCCCTGTCCACGCGTGGCACTGATCCGGGGCGCCCCTGCGACCTGCCCACACCGACCGACGCCGCAGGGATGAACACCCTCATGACCCAGCTCGACGGCGAGCCGCGGCTGCAGGGCGCCGACCACGGCGGCTCGGTCATGCTCGCCGACGGCCGACGGCTCTTCGTCTACGGCGACACGGTGCGGGACACGGACGTCGTCGGCCCCTTCATGGTGCGCAACTCGGTGCTCGTCGCCAACGGCGGCTGCCTCAAGGCCATGCGCGTCGAAGGCGACGGTGCGGTCATCCCCGACACCGGCGATCTCGGCCACTGGCCGATGTCGTTGCGCGCCGACCCCGTGCCCGGGGGCACCCGGGTGCAGGTGCTCACCGCGACCGTGCACGAACTCGGCGGGCGCGACTTCGAGACGATCGGGACCGGCCTGGCGACCTTCGAGGTCCCGACCAACCGGATGCCGCGGCTCGTGTCGCACCGGGCGGTCACCGCACGCAGCACCGACCCGCGGGTGCCGACGTGGGGCGCCGCGATGTGGGACGAGGGTCCGTGGACCTATGTCTTCGGCACCGCGAGCGACGAGGGCAAGACGACGGCAGGATGGTCGCTGCATGTCGCCCGCACCCCGACCGGTTCGCTCGCCTCCGCGCGCACCTGGGAGTACTGGGACGGCAGCTCGTGGGTCGCCGGTGACCCTGCGGCCGCCCAGACCCCCGCGGCCCAGCTCGTCGGCGCCGACCAGGGCGTCTCGCACGTCCTCGGGGTCTTCGAGCGCGACGGCTCGTGGTTCGCGGTGAGCAAGGAGGGCGACTTCCAAGGAGACCAGCTCGCCGTGTGGAAGGCGCCGTCGGTCACCGGGCCGTGGACGAAGCACCGCGTGCGACCGCTCGGCAACGACGCGTCGACGGTGCGCTACACCGTGCTCTCCCACCCGGACCTCACGACCCCGCCGGGCACGGTCCTCGTCTCGTGGAGCGAGGCACCGACGAGCGAGCCCGACTTCCACACCCACCCGCAGCGTTACCGTCCGCGCTTCGCCGAGATCGAGCTGCCATGACTCTGCCCGACACCACTCGCGGCGCGGGCGAGGCCGCGAGCGCCCAGCTGCGCACCGCCGTGCTCGCGTGGTTCGACGAGCACGGTCGTGACCTGCCCTGGCGTGACCCCCGGTGCTCCGCCTGGGGTGTCTACCTCTCGGAGGTGATGTCGCAGCAGACGCCCGTCGCCCGGGTGCTGCCGGTCTGGGAGCGCTGGCTCGAGCGGTGGCCGACGCCGGCCGACCTGGCCGCGGACTCCCCCGGCGAGGCGGTGCGCATGTGGGACCGCCTGGGTTACCCACGTCGGGCGCTGCGGCTGTGGGAGTCGGCCGCGGCGATGGTCGAGCGCCACGACGGCGAGGTCCCGCGCGACCACGACGACCTGCTCGCCCTGCCCGGCGTCGGCCCCTACACCGCTGCCGCCGTCGCGTCCTTCGCCTTCGGGGACCCGCGCACCGTCGTCGACACCAACGTCCGCCGGGTCCTCGCCCGCACGGTGAGCGGCACGCAGCACGCGGCACCGGCACTCACCGCTGCCGAGATGCGCCTGGCCGATGCCTCGATGCCGGCCGACCGGGACGAGGCCAACCGGTGGAATGCCGCGTCGATGGAGCTGGGCGCCCTCGTCTGCACGGCCCGCTCGCCGCGCTGCGACGAGTGCCCGGTCAGCCACCTGTGCGCCTGGCAGCTCGCCGGCCGCCCGGAGCACGAGGGGCCGCCACGGCGCGGTCAGGCCTGGCACGGCACCGACCGCCAGGTGCGCGGCCGCATCGTGCAGCTGCTGCGCGAGAGCGCGGACCCGGTCTCGCGCCGCGACGTCGACGCCACGTGGCCGGACGACCCGGCGAAGGTCGAGCGATGCCTCGCCGGGCTCGTCGAGGACGGTCTCGTCGAGCCGGTGGCCGGCGGATACGCCCTGCCGGGGTGAGGGACACCCCCCTTCGAGGCTCCTGCGTCGCACCTCCCAGGCGGAACGTGGGACCCAAGGACGGCGCCTTCGTCCGTCAGAGCTGGCGCAGCATCCGGGTGTTGCCGAGGGTGTTGGGCTTGACCCGCTCGAGGTCGAGGAACTCGGCCACGCCCTCGTCGTAGGAGCGCAGCAGCTCGACGTAGACGTCGGGGTCGACTGCCTGGCCCTCGATCTCGGTGAAGCCGTGCCGGGTGAAGAAGTCGACCTCGAAGGTCAGGCAGAAGAGCCGCTCGACCCCCAGCTCGACGGCGTCCTCGGCGAGCGCCTCGAGCAGGGCGCCTCCGACACCGTGCCCCAGGTGCTCGGCGGAGACGGCGAGGGTGCGGATCTCGGCGAGGTCGTCCCACATGACGTGCAACGCACCGCAGCCGACGACCTGACCGTCGATCTCGGCGACGCGGAACTCCTGCAGCCCCTCGAAGTAGGCGACGGTGTCCTTGCTGACGAGGACCCGCCGCTCGGCCAGGGGCGCGACGAGGGCACGGATGTCGCGCACGTCGCGGGTGCGGGCGCGGCGGATGGTCACGGTCACCGGACAAACCTACGCCCCCGCCACGAGGGCGAGGGCGCAGGTCGGTCCGCTCGGCGAGCGGCGGCGCGAAGGGGGGTCAGCGCACCGTGTACTCCGGCTGGGACTGGACGTTGAGCTCGCCCATCCGGATCGTGTCGGCCCGCTTCGTGGCGGGGTCGTTGAACTTCAGCACGTCGAAGCCGCGGGCGATGTCCGAGGAGTAGACGTGGCCGTTGTAGTAGTACGTCGACCACGTGCCACCGATGCCCTCGTCGGCCGGCAGCGGACCTCGCTCGAAGTAGCCGAGCTCCTTGGGGTTGCTCGAGTCGGTGAAGTCCCACACGCTCACGCCACCCTGGTACCAGGACTGGACCATGAGGTCCCTGCCCTTGACCGGGATGATCGAGCCGTTGTGCGCGACGCAGTTCTCCGTCTCGGTCTGGTGCCGCTGGATCTTGTAGTACGAGCGGAAGGTCAGCTGACCGGTCTCGGACAGGTCGTAGATCGCGTTGGCGCCGCGGTTGGGCCCGATGTCGGCGGTGCACGTCGGGGCGCCGCCACCGCCGAGCTCGTCGGTGAAGACGACCTTGCTCGCGTCGGCGTTGAAGGTCGCCGAGTGCCAGAAGGCGAAGTTCTCGTCGTCCCGGACCTGCTCGATGACCTGGGGAGCCTCCGGGTCCTTGATGTCCATGATGATGCCGTCACCCATGCACGCGCCCGCCGCGAGGTCCTTGCTCGGCAGGGCGGTGATGTCGTGGCAGCCGGTCGTCGCCGAGCGACCCGCGATCGGCGTGGGGCCGGGGCCACCGGGGTTGCCGCCGTCGGGGAAGAGGTTGGGCGTGGCGATGACCGACGCATCGGTCGGCGCGGCCTTGTCGACCTTGACGATCGAGATCAGGTCGTGCGGCGTCTGGCAGTCCGGGTACTCGGCGCGCGGCGAGTAGCTCGACACGTAGAGGTAGTCGGTGCCCTTGTTGGCGCCCTTGCCCGGGACGAGCGTGTGGGTGTGCGAGCCGCAGGCGGTCTCGACGGACTTGATGTACTGCGGGTTGCGCAGGTCGGAGATGTCGAAGATTTTGATCCCCTCCCAGCTCTCCTTGACCGTGGCCGACTGCGAGGTCGAGGCGCACGAGTCGTCGCTGCGGGAGGAGTCGGTCGACAGGTAGAGCAGGTCGCCGGAGACGGAGATGTCGTTCTGGCTGCCCGGGCACTTCACCTGGACGATCGTCTTGGGCTGGCGCGGGTTCTTGACGTCGATGATCGAGAAGCCGTCGTAGTTGCCGACGAAGGCCTTGTCGTCCTGGAAGGCGATGTCGGTGCCGATGCCCTCGGCGAGCGCACCGGACGGCGCGATGTTGGCCAGGTGCTGGACGTTCTTGCTGCGACCGATCTCGTCGGTCCCCAGGTCGGTGCCGGAGACTCCGATCCGGTCACCGGGTCCGTCGGCGAGGGCGCTGGTGGCGCCCGCCCCCGACATGACCAGTGCGGTGGCCGCGACGACGGCCAGGGTGGATCTGCGCATGATTCCTCCACGGGGTGGCGTCCGCCGGGGCGGGGTGTGCCCCGCGCGGGATCCGCCAAGCCTTCCGTGTCGGCGCCGCCCCACGGCCCCGCTCCGGGTCGGGGTTTGGTCAGGATCTGGTCAGGATCACCCGCGGCCGACCCGTGACGGCCCACCACGGACGAAGGGGGGTTACCGTCGCCCTCGTGAGCCCACGTCTGACCCCCTTCGTCCTCGCTGCCGCCCTCGTGCTCGGCGGGTGCTCGGGCAGCGGCGACGACGCCTCGACCTCGGCCACCTCGCCCGATGCACCGGTCCTGCAGCCGGGCACACCCGGCGAGTCGAACTCGTCGCTGACCGGCGACGACGCCGTCGCGACGCCGTCGTCGAGTCACAACGACGCGGACGTGACCTTCCTGCAGGACATGATCCGCCACCACGCGCAGGCCGTCGTCATGGGCGACATCGTCAAGGGGCGCCTGACCGACGCCAAGGTGCGCTCCATGGCCAGCCGGATCAGCGACGAGCAGAAGCCCGAGATGAAGGGGATGGCCTCGACCCTGCGCTCCTGGGGCGAGAAGGTGCCGATCGAGGCGAGCAACCCGAGCGGCAGCGGCCACGGCAGCCACGACGACCACACTGACATGCCCGGCATGGCCACGCCGGCACAGCTGAGCGACCTGCGCACGGCGAAGGGGGCGGACGTCGACCGGCTCTACCTCGACCTGATGATCGCGCACCACGAGGGCGCTCTCGAGATGTGCACGACCTTGGGAGACAAGGGCGCCGACGAGCGCACCGGCGAGCTCGGCGACGACATCTCGGTCACCCAGACCAAGCAGATCGACCAGATGAAGGGCATGCAGCGCCGTCTCTGACGCGCACCCCCGGCGCGGGCCTGATCGCCACTCCCCCGCCCTCTCCTGCAGCATCCCTTGACCCGGCACGTCGACCGGCCTATCGTCGTATTCAACCTATTGGTTGAATAAGGAGCACGCGATGGAGGACCACCCCGAGGAGCGACTCTCCCGGGCCTTCGCCGCGCTCTCCGATCCGGTCCGGCGGGACATCGTCACCCGCCTCACGGTCGGTGACGCCACCGTCAACGACCTCGCCGCCCCCTACGACATCAGCCTCCAGGCCGTGAGCAAGCACCTCAAGGTCCTCGAGGACGCCGGCCTCGTCAGCCGGCGCAGGGAGGCCCAACGCCGTCCGGTCCACCTCGAGGCCGATGTCCTGGCCACGATGACCGGCTGGATCGAGCGGCACCAGCAGCGAGCCGAGCAACGCATGTCCCGGCTCGAGGAGGTCCTCGGCGACCTCCCTTCGCCCGACCCGGGCACCACGAGCACAGGAGCAGACCGATGAGCACCCAGCCCAGCACCGACCACATCACGACCGCGACGATCGAGGCCGACCCCGAGGTCCCCGTCGTGCGGATCACCCGCGACTTCAAGGCGACCGCGGCGCAGCTGCACCGCGCGCACACCGACCCCGAGCTCTACAAGCGGTGGGTCGGGCCCGACGAGCTCGACACGATCATCGACTACTGGGACGCGCGCACCGGTGGCAGCTACCGCTTCACCAATGTCGCGAAGGAGGGCAGCGAGCGGCGCGTGCAGGGCGACACCCAGGAGTTCCACTTCTTCGGCAGCTTCCACGAGGTGCGCCCCGACCGGATCGTCCAGACCTTCACCTTCGAGGGCTTCCCCGACGGGGTCTCGCTCGACACGATGACCTTCGAGGACCTCGGTGACGGGTGGACGCGCGTCCACGGCCAATCGGTCCTGCCGACCTTCGAGGCGCGCGAGATGATGCTCGCCTCCGGCATGGAGATCGGCATCAACGAGGGCTATGCAGCACTCGACGCGATGCTCGATGCCGGGGAGGTCGCGTGACCTCCTTGTCGTCGCTGTCCGTCGCCGACCGCTACCGGTCGGCGTCGGACGGCTTCGCGCGACGGGTCGCCGGCACGACCGACTGGGACGCGCCGACACCGGTGGCGCAGTGGCGGGCCCGCGACGTCGTCGGTCACCTGACGACCTGGCTGCCGGCACTCGTGGCGTCCGGCTGCGAGGTGCGCCTGGACCCCGTGCCGTCCGCCGAGGAAGACCCGGTCGGCGCGTGGGCCGGTCTCGACGCGCAGCTTCGATCGCTGCTCGACGACCCGGCGACCGAGGAGGTCGTCTTCGAGCACGAGCACATCGGCCGGATGCCGCTGCCGCAGATGCTCGACCAGTTCTTCACGAGCGACGTCGTCTTCCACACCTGGGACCTCGCCCGCGCCACCGGGCAGGACGACCGGCTCGACGAGGACTACCTCGCCGAGGCCCTGGCCGGGATGCAGGCGCAGGCCGAGATGATCCGGGCGTCCGGGCAGTTCGGAGAGCAGCAGTCGGTGCCCGAGGACGCGAGCGTCCAGGAGCGCTTCTTCGCCTTCATCGGGCGGGACCCGCGCTGGGCGCCGCCGGCGGGCTGAGCCCGGACCGCCCTCGATCTCCGCAAGACCCTGGGGTTTTGCGGAGATAGGGGGGATGGCGAAGGGGAGGTGGCCAGTGATCTGGCCACCTCCCCTTCGTCTGCAGCGTCCGCGCTGGGTCAGTCGGCGGAACCGTCGCCCGCCTCGACGAGCGGGACGTCCAGCTCGCCGACCTTGGGCGCACCCTTGAAGGTGAACTCGGCGTCCTTGCCCTCGCCGGTCGCGTCGACCGCGACGATCTCGCCGGAGACGAGCTCGCCGAAGAGGATCTTCTCCGACAGCACGTCCTCGATCTCGCGCTGGATCGTGCGCTTGAGCGGACGAGCGCCGAGGACCGGGTCGTAGCCGCGCTTGGCGAGCAGCGCCTTGGCCGCGGGCGTGAGCTCGATGCCCATGTCCTTGTCCTTGAGGCGCTTGTCGAGCTTGGCGACCTCGAGGTCGACGATCTCGACGAGCTCGTCCTGGCTCAGCTGCGGGAAGACGATCGTGTCGTCGACGCGGTTGAGGAACTCGGGGCGGAAGTGGTTCTTCAGCTCGTCGGTGACCTTGGCCTTCATGCGCTCGTAGTCCGTGCGCTGGTCGGTGCTCGAGGTGAAGCCCATGGCGCCCTTGGAGATGTCCCGCGTGCCGAGGTTGGTCGTCATGATGATGACCGTGTTCTTGAAGTCGACCATCCGACCCTGCGAGTCGGTGAGGCGGCCGTCCTCGAGCACCTGCAGCAACGAGTTGAAGATCTCCGGGTGTGCCTTCTCGACCTCGTCGAAGAGCACCACGGAGAAGGGCTTGCGGCGCACCTTCTCGGTGAGCTGGCCACCCTCGTCGTAGCCGACGTAGCCGGGGGGCGAGCCGAAGAGGCGGCTGACCGTGTGCTTCTCGGAGAACTCCGACATGTCGAGGGTGATGAGGCTGTCCTCGTCGCCGAAGAGGAACTCCGCGAGGGCCTTGGCCAGCTCGGTCTTGCCGACACCGGTGGGGCCGGCGAAGATGAACGAGCCGCCGGGGCGACGCGGGTCCTTGAGGCCGGCGCGGGTGCGTCGGATGGCCTGCGAGAGCGCCTTGATCGCGTCGTCGTTGCCGACGACCCGCTTGTGCAGCTCGCCCTCCATGTTGAGCAGTCGCGTCGACTCCTCCTCGGAGAGCTTGAAGACGGGGATGCCGGTCGAGGCGGCGAGCACCTCGGCGATGAGCTCCTCGTCGACCTCGGCGACGACGTCCATGTCGCCGGCCTTCCACTCCTCCTCGCGGCGGGCCTTCTCCGCGAGCAGGTTCTTCTCGTCGTCACGCAGACCGGCGGCCTTCTCGAAGTCCTGGCCGTCGATGGCCGACTCCTTCTCGAGGCGCACCTTGGCGATCTTGTCGTCGAACTCCTTGAGGTCGGCGGGGGCCGTCATCCGACGGATGCGCAGGCGCGCGCCCGCCTCGTCGATGAGGTCGATCGCCTTGTCGGGGAGGAAGCGGTCGTTGACGTAGCGGTCGGCCATCGTCACGGCAGCCACGATCGCCGGGTCGGTGATCGTCACCTTGTGGTGGGCCTCGTAGCGGTCACGCAGGCCCTTGAGCATCTCGATGGCGTGGGCCAGCGAGGGCTCGGCGACCTGGATCGGCTGGAAGCGGCGCTCGAGGGCCGAGTCCTTCTCGATGTGCTTGCGGTACTCCTCGAGCGTCGTCGCGCCGATGGTCTGCAGCTCACCGCGGGCGAGCATCGGCTTGAGGATGCTCGCGGCGTCGATCGCGCCCTCGGCGGCACCCGCACCCACGAGGGTGTGGATCTCGTCGATGAAGAGGATGATGTCGCCGCGCGTCTTGATCTCCTTGAGCACCTTCTTCAGGCGCTCCTCGAAGTCACCGCGGTAGCGGCTGCCGGCGACGAGCGAGCCGAGGTCGAGCGTGTAGAGCTGCTTGTCCTTGAGCGGCTCGGGGACGTCCTCGTTGACGATGTCCTGGGCCAGGCCCTCGACGACGGCCGACTTGCCGACACCGGGCTCACCGATGAGGACGGGGTTGTTCTTCGTGCGACGCGAGAGCACCTGCATGACGCGCTCGATCTCCTGCTCACGCCCGATGACCGGGTCGAGCTGGCCCTCACGCGCGGCCTGGGTGAGGTTGCGGCCGAACTGGTCGAGCACGAGCGAGCCCGCGGGCTGCCCCTCGGCCGGGCCGGTGCCGGCGCCGACGCCAGCGGCCTGGCCCTCCTTGCCACCCTGGTAGCCCGAGATGAGCTGGATGACGGTCTGGCGGACGCGACCGAGGTCGGCGCCCAGCTTGACGAGGACCTGGGCGGCGACGCCCTCGCCCTCGCGGATCAGGCCGAGGAGGATGTGCTCGGTGCCGATGTAGTTGTGCCCCAGCTGCAGCGCCTCGCGCAGGGACAGCTCGAGGACCTTCTTGGCCCGCGGGGTGAAGGGGATGTGACCCGACGGAGCCTGCTGGCCGGGACCGATGATGTCCTGGACCTGCTCGCGGACGGCGTCGAGGGAGACGCCGAGCGACTCCAGCGCCTTGCTGGCGACACCCTCGCCCTCGTGGATGAGGCCGAGGAGGATGTGCTCGGTGCCGATGTAGTTGTGGTTGAGGAGGCGTGCCTCCTCCTGGGCGAGGACGACGACCCGGCGGGCCCGGTCGGTGAACCGTTCGAACATGGGATCTACCCCTTCACGTGGTGCTCAGACCTCGATGCTAACCGTGCTCGCTCCCTGAGCCGGGGGGCGAGCCTCTCACGGGGTCACAACGCCGCTCCCCCCGACCCTGTTCCACGAGACGAAGGGGGTGCGGCCGTGTTCGCTCTCAGCGGACGCCGGCCATCGCGGACCGCTCGACGGCGGCCGCCGTGGCCCGCCGCACGACCAGGATCCAGCCGGGCAGCGCCAGCACCATGACGACCGCGGCGACGCAGTGACCGATGACCCACCGCTCGATGTCCTGCGCCGACATCAGGTCACCACCGAGGGCCTGCCCCGCGTTCATGCCGAAGAAGGCAAGCAGCCACGTGACCCACCAGATGGCCAGCAGGCCGCGCGCACGCACGCCCAGCGCGCTCATCGCGTCGCCGACCGCCTGCAGCGGGAACCACAGGTTGACGACCGGCACACCCCAGCCGAGGACCGACCACACCACGGAGCGTCGGTGCCAGTGCCCGGGAGCGACCGCCTCGGCGACGCGGCGCAGCCCGTAGAGCCAGATCGCCCCCGCGGCCCACGCGGTCGGCATGCACAGCGTCGCGGCGCCGGCACAGCCCAGGAGCAGCACGAAACCGGCGCTGTCGCCACCGGTCCCCTCGGCCCAGGCCTGCATGTCCCCCTTCGCCACGAGGGCGATGACCGCGGTCACGACCATGACGAGGGTCCAGACGACGGCGACGACCACGGTCACACGCGCGCTCGTCACGGGCGGTCCGGGCGGAGCCGGCGGGCTGGGCTGGGCAGGGGTCGACGGGACGGGAGATGTCGTCAGCTGGCTCATGTCCTCGAACCTAGGAACGCGAGCGGCCGCGCGCCCGACGAGCTGCGCCCGCCTGTGGACAACTCGACACGCTGCCTAGGCTGGCGCCATGCGCACGGTCTTCGACCCCACCGACCCGGACACGAATGCCTACGACCTGCTGACGAGCATCGTCGTGCCGCGGCCGATCGCGTGGATCACGAGCGTCGGAGCCGACGGGGTCGGCAACCTCGCGCCGCACTCCTTCTTCAACGTCGCGTGCGCGCGACCGCCGATGATCAGCTTCACCTCCGTCGGCCACAAGGACACCCTGCGCAATGTCCTCGCGACCGAGCACTTCGTCGTCAACCTCGTCTCGGAGGACCTCGCCGAGCTCGCCAACGCGAGCAGCGCCCCCTTCGACCCGGAGGTGGACGAGGCGCAGGCCCTCGGCGTGCGCCTCGAGCCCAGCGAGATCGTGCCCGTGCCCCGCGTCGCGGACTCGGCGACCTCGATCGAGTGCCGGCTGCACTCGAGCACCGAGCTCGGCGACAGCCACCTCGTCATCGGCGAGGTCGTGGCGATCACCGTGCGCAGCGACGCCCTGACCGACGGGCGCCCGACGATCGACGCGCTGCGTCCGGTCTCCCGTCTCGGGCGCGACGAGTGGGGGCACTCTCCCGAGGTCTTCCGCCTGACGCGGCCGCGCCGCCCCTGACGGCGCGACCACCGGGCGGTCAGTCGCAGAAGGTGGGGTTGAACCACACCTCGTCGACGCGGGTGCCGGCCTTGTTCATGAACCAGAAGACCTTGCCCCGGCTGTAGATGCGGCCGTCGTTGAAGACGCTCGAGTCGTCGACGCGCATCCACCCGGCGCGCGCCTTGAGATAGGTCGTGGAGTTGCCCACCCCGACCTTGTAGGGCAGGTCGATCTGACGCGAGGCAGCGGCGGTGAAGACGCCGTAGCTGTCGAGCCGGACCGGCTTGGTCTGCGACACCCCACGCACGACGACGCCCTCGTTCCAGAAGATCGCCGAGTAGTAGTGGGTGCTGCCGGTGACGTCGCTCAGGCAGCCGTCGACCCGGTCGGTGCTCGTCTCGTCGGACCAGCCGAAGGTGGGGTTGACGGAGTTCTTGACGCTCCACACCGACGCCGGGAACCACGCCGTCCCGATGCGTCGTTCGGTGAAGTCGAGCCGGTCGTCAGAGGCGACCGAGGCCGCGTCGGCCCCGGTGTCGGACGTCGGTGCGGCGCTCGCGGCGGGCACGAGAGCCGCCGCCAGGGCGACGGCGGCGACGGTGGCGGACAGCGTGCGGTGGTGCGTGATCATGTGATCCCCCGATCCCTGATGTGGTCCGGACCACGCTAGTGGCGCCGAGGGGCGCGGGGGAAGGCCCGATCGGCCAGCGGCTCGACGCGCCGCTCAGCTGCGGCGCTGGCAGTTGGCGCACCAGTAGAGGGTGCGGCCGGCGACGTCCTTCGAGCGCACCTTCGACCCGCAGACCACGCAGGCCTCGTCGGTGCGCTTGTAGACATAGCTCGTCCGCTCCGTCAGGTGCACGTCCTCCCCCTTCGCCAGGGCGGCCTCGACCTGCTCGACCTGGTCGTCGACGGTGACGATCCGGCTCGTGGCCACTCCGAGCGGCAGCAGCCGCCGCAGGTCCGCCCAGACGAGGTCCCACGACGCCCGCTTGAGCCGCTCCCCCGGCGTCGCGGGGTTGATCCGGTGCCGGTAGAGGACCTCGCAGCGGTAGACGTTGCCGACGCCCGCGAGCACGTCCTGCTCCATGAGCAGGGCCGCGATCGACTTGCGGGAGCGTCGGATCCGCTCCCACGCAGGCCCACCGTCGGTGTCCCGCAAGGGATCCGGCCCGAGCTTCGCGTGCACCGCGTCCTCCTGCTCGGGGGTGATGACCGCGCAGGTCATCGGTCCGCGCAGGTCGGCCACGTGCTCGTCGGTCGCGATGCGGCAGCGCACCTGCCCGATGACCGGCCGCTCACCGACATAGGCGGCCTCGTCGATGGTGAAGGTCCCGATGAGCCCGAGGTGGACGTGCAGGATGCGGTCGCCGGCGAGCTCGACGAAGAGGTGCTTGCCGTGGGCGCGCGCCTCGAGCAGCTCGTGACCGGTGAGCAGCGCCGCGCCGGTGGCGAAGCGCCCCTGCGGGGACGACACCTCGACGACCTGGCCGGCAAAGGTGGCGTGCAGGTCGCGGGCGATGCGGTGGAGGGTGTGGCCTTCGGGCATGACGAAGGGGGCTCAGCTCGCCTTCTTCTTCGCAGCGGCCTTCTTGGCCGTCGTCTTCTTGGCGGCAGCCTTCTTGGTCGTCGCCTTCTTCGCCGTCGTCTTCTTGGCGGCGGCCTTCTTCGTCGTGGCCTTCGAGGCGGAGGTCTTCGCCGGCGCCTTCTTCGCCGTCGAGGTGCTCTCGCCACGCGCGGTCTTCGCCTTCTCGACGGACCTGGCCAGCGCCGCGAGCAGGTCGACGACCTCGCCCGACTCGTCCTCGTCGGCCTCGACCTGCTGGACCTCTCCCCCGTCGACCTTGGCCTTGACGAGGGCCTCGACGGCCAGGGCGTAGTCGTCCTCGAACTCGTCGGGCTCGTAGTCGCCGGCGAGCTCGTCGATGAGCATGCGCGCCATCGACATCTCCTTGTCCGACAGCTCCTGGTCCTCGATGGTGGCGAAGTCGGCCGCGCGGATCTCGTCGGGCCACAGCATCGTCTGCATGACGATGACGCCGTCGCGCACGCGCAGCACGGCCATCGTCATCCGGCTGCGGATCGAGACGGTGACGATCGCCATCCGGCCCTGGGCCTCGAGCGCCTCGCGCAGCAGGACATAGGGCTTGGTCGCCGTCTTGTCCGGCTCGAGGTAGTAGCTCTTGTCGAGGAGCATCGGGTCGATCTGGTCCTCGGGCACGAACTTCTCGACGCTGATCTCCTTGTTGCTGCGCGTCGGCAGGTCGGCCATGTCCTCGTCGGTGAGGATGATCATCTGACCGTCCTCGGTCTCGTAGCCCTTGGCGATGTCGTCGTAGGCCACCTCGTCGCCGTCGATGCTGCAGAAGCGCTTGTAGCGGATGCGCCCGCCGTCGGTGCGGTGCACCTGACGGAACTGCACGTCGTGGTTCTCGGTCGCGGAGTACAGGCGGACGGGGACGTTGACGAGGCCGAAGGAGACGGCACCCTTCCAGATCGCGCGCATGCGGCCAGCCTACGCGGGTGGGGGCCCCTCCCACGGTCCTCGAGGAGGGCGCTCCGGAGCCGCCGCGAGCGGACTGCGGCGCTCCTCTAGGATCGCGCCGTGGCCAGGGGGCCACCTCGCCACGACACCAGGGGAAAAGATCACGATGTCCCGCCGCATCTCCGCCGCGCTCGCCGTCGCCGCACTCACGTGCACGACCGCGGCCGTCGCCGCCACTCCCGCCTCGGCCGCCGCACCCAACGTGCCCACGAGCTGCCGGGCCCACTGGGGCGCCAGCACCAGCACCGGCGCCTACTACTGGTACACCTACGCCAACCAGCGCGCCACCGCCACCCGCGTCAGCACCAACAGCATCGGATGGCGGCCGACGGCCGAGGTCCAGGTGGGCGCCTACGGCGACACGGGCTCCTTCACCAACGAGCAGGTGGCCACCTCGCAGGGCGGCAAGCTCATGACGATCACGCGCAAGGGCGTCGAGCGCAACGGCGTGTGGGCCGTCTCCCAGAGCACGCGCACCGTCAAGTCCTCCGGGTGGACGGGGACCCGAGCCCTCGCGACCGACGGGCGCTACCTCTACCGGCTGCACGGCGGCTACCTCACCCGTTACCCCATCTCCTGGACCTCGACGGGCTCGCTGAAGGTCGGCAGCGCGACCCGCATCGGCTCGGGCTACGGCAACATGCGATCGATCGTCTACGAGCGCTCCGGAGCCGTCAGCGGCAAGACCATCGACGTGCTGCTCCACAACGTCTCCAGCGGCGCCCTGCGCGAGCTGCGCGTCCCGCGCTCGGCACCGACCCAGCGCACCTACGCGACGCTGCGCTGGACGGGCTTCCAGAACTTCCGCTCGCTGACGACCGCCCCGTGCGGGAGCAAGGGCCGCTCCATCGGTGGCCTCACCGACGGCGACCGCATGTACGTCTACTACGACCCCACGGCCGCCGACAGCCGCGGCACCGACATCCGCGGCGGGTGGACCGGCAAGGGCGGCTTCGCGCTCCAGGCCTACGGCCAGTGACGTCTGCCCGGGCTCTGCACCTGAGGTCAGCGCCCGCCGCGCCGCGCCAGCGCCTCACCCACGACGTGCTCGGCGATCGCGAGCGCCGAGGTGGCGCCGGGTGACGGCGCATTGCGCACCATGACGACACGGTCGGTGCCGGTGATGACGAAGTCGTCGACGAGCTGGCCGTCGGAACCCATGGCCTGCGCGCGCACGCCCCGCGTGCCACGCACCGCCCCCGAGGTGTCGAGGCTCGGCACGTAGCGCTGCGCCTCCGCGACGAAGTTGCGTGAGCTGAGCGCGGTGCGCGACTCCCGCACGGCCGCGGACAGGTTGGCCGCGGCGAAGCGCCAGAAGCCGGCAAAACCCACGACGTCGAGCACGTCGGCGGGGACGGGCAGCGAGCGCCGGTAGGACTCCCGCCCCAGGGAGAGGAAGGCATTGGGCCCGAGCGTCAGCACCCCGTCGACGCGTGGGGTCACGTGCACCCCGAGGAAGGGGTAGCGCGGGTCCGGCACCGGGTAGACCATGCCCCGCACGACATCGCGCTGCTCCCTCGGGAGCACGAAGTAGTCGCCGTAGAAGGGCACGATCCGCGGGGCACGGTCCTCGCCGAGCAGGCCGGCCACCCGGTCGCTCTGCAGCCCGGCGCAGACGATGACCAGGTCGAAGGCGCCGGTGTCGCGCGCCCCGCGCGCCACCGTCGACACCCGCACCTCGGTGCCCTGCTCCTCCAGCCCGACGACCTCGTGCCCGAGGCGGACCTGCCCGCCGGCGGCGGTGAGCTCGCCGCCCAGGGCTCGGGTGACGGCCGGGTAGTCGACGATCGCCGTCTGCGGGGAGTGCAACGCGCGCACCCCCGTGGCGGCCGGCTCGATCTCGCGCAGCCCGTCGGCGTCGACGAGCCGGGCACCGGGCACGCCGTTGGCCACGGCGCGCGCATGGAGGTCGTCGAGCCGCCCCGCCTGCACGTCGTCGAGGGCGACGACGACCTTGCCGCACTCCTCGTAGGCGATGTCGTGCCGCTGCACGAAGTCCTGCAGCAGGCCCACGCCCCGTCGGCACAGCGTCGCCTTGAGGCTGCCCGGCTCGTAGTAGAGCCCCGCGTGGACGACCCCGCTGTTGTGGCCCGTCTGGTGGCCGGCGAGGTGCTCCTCCTTGTCGAGCAGCGTCACCTGCGCGTCGTGCTCGGCGGCGAGGTGCCGCGCGACGGCAGCCCCGATGATGCCGCCGCCGACGACGGCCGCGCGCAGGCTCATGCCCCCTCCCCCGGCACGACGAAGGGGGGCGGCGCCGTGCGATAGGTGGCCGGGGTGCGGGCCAGGGTGATCGGGTGGGCGATGGTGGCCACCGATCCGCCTGCGGCGGAAGGGATCTCGTGCACCGGCTCGAGCCCGAGCCTGCGGGCCAGCTCGAAGGCCTGGCCGAGGTCGTTGATCGGTCCGCAGGGCACCCCCTTCGCCGACAGCACGTCGAACCAGTGGTCCGCGCCGTGCTCCGCCAGGGCGTCCTCGAGCTCCGCCGCGAGGACCGACCGGTGCGCGACCCGGTCGGCATTGCTCCCGAAGCGGGGGTCGTCGGCCAGCTCGGGCCGGTCGACGCCCTGCGCGAGCAGGCGGAAGAGCTTGTCGTTGGCCGCCGCGATCGCCAGCGGGCGGTCGGCGGTGGCGAGCACCTCGTAGGGCGCGATGCTCGGGTGCAGGTTGCCCATCGGCCCCGGCACCGCGCCGGTGACGGCGTGCGTGGACGACTGGTTCGACAGCGCCGACAGCAGCGAGGAGAGCAGGTTGACCTCCACCCGCTGCCCCTCGCCGGTGCGGTCACGGTGACGCAGCGCCGCGAGGACGCCGATCGCCGCGTGCAGGCCGGTGATGACGTCGACGAGCGCGACGCCCGACTTCATCGGGCCCGACTCGGTCGACCCGGTGACCGACATCAGGCCGCCGACCGCCTGGGCGACGAGGTCGTAGCCGGGCAGGTCGGCGCCCGCGCCGGAGCCGAATCCGGTCACCGAGCAGTAGACGAGCCCGGGGTGCCGGGCGGACAGCTCGTCGTAGCCGAGGCCGAGCCGATCCATCGTGCCGCTGCGGAAGTTCTCCACCACGACATCACACCCCGCGACGAGGTCGAGCGCCACCTGGCGGTCGGCCTCGTCGCGCAGGTCGAGCACCCGGGAGGTCTTGTTGCGGTTGACCGAGAGGAAGTACGTCGACTCCCCTTCGTCCGACCACGGCGGGCCCCAGGCACGGGTCTCGTCGCCGCCGTCCGGGCGCTCGACCTTGATCACCTCCGCCCCGAGGTCGGCCATGAGCATGGTCGCGTAGGGCGCCGCCAGCACTCGGCTGAAGTCGGCGACCCGCACGCCCTCGAGGGCACCGGGGGTGATCAACGGAAGGCGGCCTCTCCGGTCAGGGCTCGCCCGATGACGAGCTGGTGGACCTCGCTCGTGCCCTCGTAGGTCAGGACCGACTCGAGGTTGTTGGCATGCCGCATGATCGGGTGCTCCAGCGTGATGCCGGCGGCACCGAGGATCGTGCGCGACTCCCGCGCGATGGCGATCGCCTCGCGGACGTTGTTGAGCTTGCCCAGCGACACCTGCTCCGGGCGGATCCTCCCTTCGTCCTTGATGCGGGCGATCTGCAGGGCGAGCAGCATGCCCTTGCCGAGCTCGAGCGACATGTCCGCCAGCTTGGCCTGCGTGAGCTGGTAGGCCGCCAGCGGCTTGTCGAAGATCTCCCGCTCCCGCGAGTAGGTGATCGCCGTCTCGAGACAGTCACGGGCCGCGCCGAGCGCACCGAAGACGATGCCGAAGCGCGCCTCGTTGAGGCACGACAGCGGCCCCGAGAGCCCGGCCACCTCCGGCAGCACCGCCTCCGCGGGCAGCCGCACGTCGTCGAGCACGAGCTCGCTCGTCACCGACGCCCGCAGCGACACCTTGCGCTTGATCTCGGGGGCAGAGAATCCGGGGGTGTCCGTCGGCACCACGAAGCCACGCACCTTGTCCTCGGTCTGCGCCCAGACCACCGCGACGTCGGCGACCGACCCGTTGGTGATCCACATCTTGCTGCCGTTGAGCACCCAGTCGTCACCATCGCGTCGGGCGCGGGTACGCATACCCGCCGGGTTGGACCCGAAGTCCGGCTCGGTCAGCCCGAAGCACCCGATCGCCTCCCCGGCAGCCATCCGCGGCAGCCACTCCTGCTTCTGCTCCTCGCTGCCGTGCTTCCAGATGGCAAACATCGCCAGCGACCCCTGGACGGACACGAGCGAGCGCAGCCCGGAGTCACCGGCCTCGAGCTCCATGCACGCCAGCCCGTAGGCCGTCGCGGAGGTCCCGGCACAGCCGTAACCCTCCAGATGCATCCCGAGCACCCCGAGCCGGCCGAGCTCGGGCGCCAGCTCCCGCACGGGGAAGGAACCCTCCTCGTACCAGCCGGCGATCCCCGGACGGATCCGGTCGTCGACGAAGCGCCGCACCGTGTCCCGGATCGCGCGCTCCTCCTCACCGATCAGCTCGTCGGTCGCGAAGAGCCCGAGCGGGCTCTGGGCGGCGTTGCTCACTTGGCCTCCTCGAGGGCGCGCTCCGAACCCGCGTGCAGCGGGATCGGGCCGGTCTCGGTCATCGTCTTGACGTCGATCTCCTCAGCGGCCGGGTGCACCTTCACGAGGGCGTCCTTCTCGTCGATCATGAGCTTCGTCAGGGCGCAGGCGACGTTGTCCTCCATGTCCTCGCGCACGACGATGACATTGGGCACCGCGATCGTCGGCACGTCGGCGTCGAGGTCGTAGGTGTCGGCGGGGATCGTCGACTCCTCGTAGACCTCGTTGACCTTCTGCATGTCGCCGAGCTGGTCGGTGATGTCGATGAACTCGACGTCGTCACCCATCGAGGTGAAGAGGTCGGTGATGGCCGGCGTCGGCAGACCGCCCGACCACACGAGCCCGTCGATGGACCCGTCCTTCATCCCGTCGACGGTCTTCGTCAGGTCGAGCCGCTGGCGCTTGACGTCCTTGAGGTCGAGGCCGGAGGTCTCGATGAGCCGGTTGGCGATGACCTCGGTGCCCGACTTCGGCGAGCCGGTCGAGATCGTCTTGCCCTTGAAGTCGGAGATCGAGTCGATGCCGGACTTCTTGCGCACGACGACCTGCGTGTAGTTGGAGTAGATCCGGCCGAGCGTGCGGATGTCCTGCTTCTCGGTGAAGGAGCCCGAGCCGTTGACCGCGTCGGCGGCGGTGTCGGCGAGGGAGAAGCCGGCGTCGTAGTCGCCGGCCACGACCTGCTGGATGTTCTGCACGGAGGCCCCGGTCTCGGCGGAGGTCGCCTGCAGGTCGGTCTTGTCGTTGACGATCTTGGCCAGGCCGCCGCCGATGACGTAGTAGACGCCGGTCGAGTTGCCGGTCGCGATGTTGAGCCGGCCCTGGCCGGTCTCGCAGCTGTCGGCGGCGGCGCCCGAGTCGCCGCTGCGGTCCTGCTGCCCGCCGCAGGCGGACAGGGTCAGGGCGGCGGCCAGGGTCAGTCCGGTGAGGGTGGTGGTACGGCGCATCATCGAGCCTTTCTGAGGGGGTGGGTGTGGCGGGGTCGAAGGGAGGTCAGGTGGCGGGTGTCGGGGTGGAGCCGCCCGCGACCCGTCGTCGCACGAGGTGCAGCACGATGGCGAGGGCGAATACGGCGAAGCCCAGGGCGATGGACAGCGGGACGAGGTAGAGCAGGAGCAGTGCGGCGGGCACGCACAGCGCCCGCTCGAGCCGGCTTGTCGGGCCGAACATCCAGCCGGTCGTCGCGACGGCCAGGGCCGCGACCGCGGTGCCGGCGACGAGGAAGGCCCACACGATGTCGACGAAGCCGCCCTCGGCGAGCAGGAAGGCTCCGTTGTCCGTGACGACGAAGGCCATCGGGGCGAGGAAGGCGGGCAGCGTGTACTTGCAGGCCTGCATCATCGTCGGGATGACCTTGCCCCCGGTGATCGCCGCGGAGGCGACGGCCGCGAGCGCGGTCGGCGGCGACACCTCCGACAGCACCGCGTAGTAGAAGATGAACATCGCGACCTGCGGCGACTCGACACCCAGCGCGATGAGCGCCGGCCCGATGATCACCCAGCTGAGGATGAAGGACGCCGTGACCGGGACGGCCAGGCCGAGGATGAGGATCGCGACGGCGGAGAAGAGCGCCGAGAGGATGATGAGCGAGGCGTCGTTGAAGGCGATGGCATCGGCCGCCTTGACGAGCACGTCGGAGAGGATCTGGCCCAGGCCCGTCTTGGCGATGACCGAGGTGATGATGCCGGCCGCGGCGCAGACCGCGATGACCGGCAGCGCGGAGCGGATGCCCGAGCTGAGCGCCGTGTAGAGGCGCACGCCGAAGTCCTTGAGCGAGGCCCCGAGCTCGAGCCGCTCGGGCTCGCCGTCGACCTCGTCGAAGCCGCTGACGACGCGCCGGCGCGAGAGCACCGCCTCGGCGAGGCCGAAGAGGGCGGCCACGGCCGTCGCGTAGACGACCGCCTTGAAGGGCGGGACGTCGATGGCGAGGAAGAAGACGATGACGCCGAGGCTGATGAAGTGGTAGCCGGAGCGCACGAGCAGGCGAAGGGGGTTGACGATCGCCAGCTCGACGCGGCTGGCCCCGAAGCGGCGGGCGTCGATCTCGACGGCGAAGAAGATGCCGAGGTAGTAGAGCAGCGTCGGCACGATCGCCCAGATGAGCACCTCGACGTAGGAGACGCCGAGGTACTCGGCGATGATGAATGCCGCGGCGCCCATCGTCGGCGGCGAGAGGATCGCGCCGATGCCGGCGGCGGCGAGCATGCCGCCGGCCGCCTCCTTCGGGTAGCCGGCTCGCTTGAGGATCGGCCAGGCGAAGGAGCCGAGGGTCACGGCGGTCGCCGTGCCCGACCCGGAGACGGTGCCGAGCAGGAAGCCGGAGAGGGCCGTCGTGCGGCCCGGGGCCGAGGCGGACTTGCGGAAGAGGGAGAAGCTGAACTCGACGAAGAAGCGACCGGCGCCCATGCGGTCGAGCACCGCGCCGTACATCGTGAAGAGGACGATGTAGGTCGCCGCGACGTCGAGCGGGACGCCGAAGAAGCCGGACGCCTCGTTGTAGAGCGCGTTGACGATCTGCTCGATGTTGAGCCCGAGGTGGCT
The DNA here is from genome assembly GCF_024362365.1 of Janibacter sp. CX7. Lineage (NCBI taxonomy): Bacteria > Bacillati > Actinomycetota > Actinomycetes > Micrococcales > Intrasporangiaceae > Janibacter > Janibacter sp. CX7. The sequence continues at coordinate 2,603,302 of NZ_CP101464.1, forward strand.
GATCGACCAGCCGACGGGCAGGAAGCCGCCGTAGTAGGCGTAGGCGAAGAAGACGACGCAGACGACGGGCAGGACGAGGCCGGTCGTGCGCCGGGTGGCCTCGAGGACGAGGACCATGAGGATCAGGCCGGCGACGATGTCCATCGTCAGCAGCGAGCCCTGCCGGTCGAGGAAGCCCTCGTAGCCACCGAAGCCGAGCTCGTTGAGCGGGATCGGCAGCAGCGGGTAGAGCCCGACGAGCATCGCGACGGCCGCGAGCACCCAGTCGAGGATCCCCGGGTCGTCCTTCTGCGGCACCCGACCCACGGTGTCGGTGCCGGGGTCGATGTCCGCAGCCCGCTCCCTTCGCCCGCGCATCCGGTAGGTGAGGAAGACCAAGGGCAGGGTCACCGCGAGGAAGAGGACGAGGTAGTACTGGCTCCCCTGCTCGACCGGGTCGAAGACCTGCTTGAGGACGAAGAGGGCGACGAGGAAGCACCACACCCCGACGAGGAGGTCGAGGCGCGGCGAGAGCTGCCGCGAGGGCTTCTCCTCGTCGTAGTCGGCGACGATCGTGTCGACGTCGACGGGCTCGGGGGTGAGCTGCTGCTCACGGGCGACGCTGTCCGTTGGCATGCCGGGTAAGTTAGGTGCGATCCGGGTCACACCCGGGCCGGAGCCGCACGGACTTTACATACATCTGACCTTGGGCCCCGGCACGACTGCACCACTGCTCAACGGAGAGACATGCGAGTCCTGCTCGTCGAGGACGACGACCGCGTGGTGGCGGCCCTGACCCCCGCCCTGCGCCGAGCCCATCTCACGGTGACCCGCGCCGGCACCGCCGCGGAGGCCCTCTCGGCCGTGCCGGGGGCCGACCTCGTGCTCCTCGACATGGGGCTGCCCGACCAGGACGGCCTGTCGGTGTGCCGACGCATCCGCGCAGAGGGTGACGTCCCGATCATCGCCGTCACCGCCCGCCGCGACGAGCCCTCGGTCGTCTCCGCCCTGCGCGCCGGGGTCGACGACTACGTCACCAAGCCCTATCGCCTCGCCGAGCTCATGGCGCGCATCGACGCCGTCATGCGCCGCTCCGGCCACGGCGTCCCCGAGTCGCTCGACCACGTCGCCGACGTGCGCCTCGACCTCGGCGCCCGCCGCGTGTGGGCAGGCGAGGTGGAGGTGACGCTGACCCGCAAGGAATTCGACCTGCTGTCGACCCTCATCGACGCCGGCGGCGACGCCGTCACCCGCGAGTCGCTCATGGAGTCCATCTGGGACACCTCGTGGGTCGGCGCCTCGCGCACCCTCGACGTGCACGTGTCCGCGCTGCGCACCAAGCTCGACCGACCCCGGCTCATCGAGACCGTGCGCGGCGTCGGCTACCGGATCAACGCGCAGGGGTGAGCGGTGCGACGACGGATGCTCGTCATCGCCCTGCCGCTGCTGACGATGCTGCTGCTGGCGCTCATGGTGCCGCTGCTCGCGGCCCACGCCGCCGACCGCACGCAGGACCAGTTCGTCGGCCGCCTGGGTGACGTCGCGCGCTTCGCCGTGCTCGCCGAGAGCGCCATCGAGACCGACGAGACGGCAACGCTCGAGAGCGAGCTGCAGCGCTACACGGAGGTCTACGGCGGCTCGGTCCTCGTCGTCGACGCCAACCGCGACGTCGTGGTGGCTGCCGGTGGTGGCGATGCCGCCGCCGGCGGTGGGGAAGCCGCCGCCGGCGGTGGAGAAGCCGGCGCCGGCGGTGCAGGCGCCGCCACGGCCACCGACGAGGCCGTCACGCGTGCCCTCACCGGCGCGACGACCGTGCCACCCGACACCGCGTGGCCGTGGCGCGACGAACCGATGCTCGTCGGCTCCCCGGTCGGGCGCGACGCGCAGGTCCTCGGCGCCGTCATCGTCACCGCCCCGACCGACGGCGTCCGCAGCGACGTGACGGTGCGCCTGGCGCTCATGGGTGCGCTCGCCCTGGCAACGCTGCTGCTGACCGTCTTCGGAGTCATCCGGCCGCTCGTCGGGTGGGTGCTGCGGCCGGTGCACGCGCTCGACCGCACGGCGACCCGGCTCAGCTCGGGCGACATGGGGGCGCGGGCGAGCGAGACCGGCCCGCCCGAGCTGCGCGAGCTGGCCCGGTCCTTCAACGACATGGCCGACAGCGTCGAGGCCTCGCAGGCGCAGCAGCGCGAGCTCGTCGCCGACGCCGCACACCAGCTCGGCAACCCCCTGACGGCGTTGCGGCTGCGCGTCGAGGGCCTGGCCTCCGACGGGGTCGACCGCGACCAGGTCGAGCCGGTCCTCGAGGAGACCGACCGGCTGAGCGCGACCGTCGAGTCGCTGCTGCACCTCAGCCAGGTCGGGGCGACGCAGGTGGTCGCCGAGCCCGTCGACGTCGCCGCCCTCGTGCGCCACCGCTGCCAGATGTGGGACCCGGTCTTCGCCGCGCTCGAGGTGCGCACTCCCCCGTCGGCGATCGCCCTGGCCAGCGCCGAGGTCGTCGACACCGCGATGGACGCGCTGCTCGACAATGCGGCGAAGTTCGCCCCCGGCTCCCCCGTCCTCGTCAGCGTGCAGGTCGCCCCGGCCCCCGCAGGCGAAGGGGGCGTGCCCACGGTCCGAGTGCGGGTCGCCGACGGCGGGCCCGGCCTGCACCCGGACGACGTCGCCAAGGTCGGCGCGCGCTTCTTCCGCGGCCGGGCCCACCAGAACGTGCCGGGCACCGGCCTCGGCCTCGCCATCGTCCGCGCCCGCCTCGCCGACTGCGGTGGCGACCTCGAGGTGGGCCCGGCCTCGTCGCCCGGCGCGAACCTCGCCGACGCGAACCCCACCGGCGGGCTCGCCGTGACGCTCGTGCTCCCGGCGCCGTAGCCCGGGGCGGGGCCACCCGGCACGACGAGCAGTGCCGGCGGATGGGCCACTACGCCGTTGCTCCGTACCCCGAGCACGAGCGCCCGGCCCACACGATCAGTGCCGGCGGATGGGCCGCTACGCCGTTGCTCCGTACCCCGAGCACGACCACCCGGCACGACGCCACTGGCCGAGCGAAATGGCCACTACGCCGTTGCTCCGTACCCCGAGCACGGCATCACCGCCCGCCACACGCGGAGCGGCGGACGTGCTGCCGGGCTGGATCGGACCCGATGCACCTGGCTCACCGCGGGTGAGGACCGGATGCTCACCGTACGGAGCAACGGCGGAGTGCCCAGCCCGCCCCGACGCTCACCCGAGCCCGGCGACCCTGCTCACCGTACGGAGCAACGGCGGAGTGCCCAGCCCGCCCCGACGCTCACCCGAGCCCGGCGACCCTGCTCACCGTACGGAGCAACGGCACAGCCGACGAGACGCTCGACCTAGTCGCGCTGCTCCCGGTAGTAGCGCAGCGCGCCCGAGTGCAGCGGCAGCGGCGAGGTGTAGATGGCGGTGCCGATGTTGGGCTGACGCACGCCGTGGGCGAGCTCGTCGACACGGGGCTGCGCCTCGAAGAGCACGCGGGTGAGGGCGTGGACGAGGCGTTCGTCGAGGTCGCGGCGCACGAGCAGGTAGTTCTGCACGCTGACGGTGTCGACGGCCCGGTCGAGGTCGTAGGTCGAGGCAGGGATCGACGACCGGGAGAACTCGCTGCCGTGCTGCCGCACCAGCCGCGGCACGAGGTGGCCGAGCGGCACGAGCCGGATGTCCTGCGCCTGCGACAGGTGCAGCACAGCGGTGTTGGGCAGGCCGCTGACGAAGAAGAAGGCGTCGAGCCGGTCCGCCGCGAGCGCATCGGCCGACCGCTGCAGCGTCTCCGCGACGGGCCGGAACTCATCACTCGTCAGGCCTGCCGCGCGCATGCACCGCCACGCGATCCCGCGCGTCCCCGACCCGCTCGCGCCCAGGCTCACGCGGCGCCCGGCGAGGTCGGTCACGGCACGCACGTCCGAGTCGGCACGCACGACGAGGTGGACGAAGCTGTCGTAGGCACGGGCGAGCGCCCACAGGTCGACCGGCTCGTTCCACACCCCACGACCCCGCCGGGCATCGGCGGCGGTGTCAGCGAGGCTGAAGCCCACGTCGCTCACCCCGGAAGCGACCTCGCGCACGTTGTCGACCGAGGCATTGGTCCCCCGCGTGTGGACGGTGATGCCCGGCAGTCGTTCCTGCCAGGCCTTCGCCAGGGCCTCGCCGTATCGGTGGAAGACCCCACCCGGGTTGCCCGTGGCGAGCGTCAGCTCCGCCGGCTCGAGGTCATCCCACGACCGGCGCCCGCACGCGCCGAGCAGCGGCCCGGCCCCGCCGGTCGCCCCCACCGCGGCACCGGCCGCGAGCAGCATCCGGCGGGTCGGGTGGGTCGGCATGCGCGACAGCATCCCACGCGGCTCGACGCCACGGACCGGGCAGGATGGACCCATGCGCCCGATGCTCGCCACCCTCGCCGACGCGGTGCCGCGCGGCCCCGAGTGGGCGCACGAGGTCAAGTGGGACGGCATGCGCGTCCTCGCCGACGTCCGCGGCGGTGGCCTCACCCTGACGAGCCGGTCAGGTCGCGACGTGACGGTCTCCTTCCCCGAGCTCGTCCCGCTCGCCGACCTCTACGACGACATGCTCCTCGACGGCGAGGTCGTCTCCCTCGTCGACGGGCGGCCCAGCTTCGGCGCCCTGGCCGAGCGGATGCACATCGGCGACGCGCGCCGCGCGGCCCGGGCGGCGGTCGCGCACCCGGTGACCTTCGTCGTCTTCGACGTCGTGCGCCTCCTCGGTCAGGACCTCACCCGTCAGCCGTGGTCGGCCCGTCGCGCCCTGCTCGAGCAGCTCGAGCTCGACGGCCCGCGCGTGCACGTCCCACCCGTCCACGATGACGGCGAAGGTCTGCTCGCTGCGACCGCCGAGCAGGGCCTCGAGGGCATCGTCTCCAAGCGCCGCACCTCGCCCTACTCCCCCGGCCGGCGCTCACCCGACTGGCTCAAGCTGCCCCACCGCGACAGCATCTCGGTCGTCGTCGGCGGCTGGCGCCCCGAGACCGACGGCACCCGCCTGGGTGCCGTGCTCGTCGGGCTGCCGGGCGCCGAGGGGTGGGACTTCGTCGGGCGGGTCGGCTCCGGCCTCGCGGGCCGGGCCGGCACCGCCCTGCTGGCGCGGCTGCGTCCGCTCGAGGTGACGGACTCCCCCTTCGCCACGGAGGTGCCGCGCGAGGACGCTGCCGGAACCACCTGGGTGACCCCGCAGCTCGTCGTCGACGTCGCGAGCCTGGGCCGCAGCAGCGGGGGGCGGCTGCGGCAGCCGTCCTTCCAGCGGGTGCGCGCCGACCTCACCGCCACCGACCTGCAGGAGACCGCCGATGGCTGACCCCAAGGGCACCGTCACCCGCGTCGAGGTCGGCGGCCGCACCATGCGCCTCACCTCGCTCGACAAGGTCATGTACCCCGCGACGGAGACGACGAAGGGGGAGATCCTCAGCTACTACGCCCGCGCCGGCGAGACCGTCCTCGCGCACCTCGCGGGCCGCCCCGTGACGCGGGTGCGGTGGCCGCACGGGACGGGCGGGGAGAGCTTCTTCGAGAAGAACCTGCCCTCCGGCGCCCCGAGCTGGCTGCCGCGGGTGCGCGTCCACGACGTCACCTACCCGCTCGTCGAGGACCTCGCCCAGCTGACCTACCTCGTCAACCTCAACAGCATCGAGCTGCACGTGCCCCAGTGGCGCGTCGACGACGAGGGCACGCCGCTCAACCCCGACCGCCTCGTCATCGACCTCGACCCGGGCAAGCCCGCCGGGCTGCACGAGTGCGCACGGGTGGCGCTCCTGCTGCGCGATCGGCTCGGCGGGCTCGGGCTCGACCTGCACCCCGTGACCTCGGGCAGCAAGGGGATGCAGCTCTACGCGCGGCTCGGCGGCGACCTCACGAGCGACCAGGTACGCGACCTGACCCAGCAGCTCGCGCAGGAGATGACGCGCAAGCACCCCGACCTCGTGCTGTGGAAGATGACCAAGACGCTGCGCCCGGGCAAGGTCTTCCTCGACTGGAGCCAGAATGTCGCGGCCAAGACGACCGTGTGCCCCTACTCGATGCGCGGACGGGACGATCCGTGGGTCGCGGCGCCGCGCACCTGGGACGAGGTCGAGGCCGGGGCCGAGGACCCCGAGGCGCTCGAGCAGCTCGACATCGAGCAGGTGCTCGACCGCCTCGACGAGCACGGTGACCTGCTCGCGCCGCTGCTCGACGACTGAGCCGGCCGACGCGGCCCCTGCCGGCCTCACGTCTACCCGGCCTGACCTATCCCGGGCGCTACCCCTGCTCGGCGAAGCGCCGCCGCACGAAGCTCTCGTGCGCCATCCGGATGTGCGCGGCCATGAGCTCGCCCGCGAGCTCGCCGCGCCCCTCACCGATGGCTCGGGCGATGAGCCGGTGGACGTCCAGGCTGCGCGCGATGTCCTCGTCGTCGTAGTCGAAGAAGGTCCCCTGCGTCGGCGAGCTGCGCGCGAGCGAGGTGACGATGCGCTGCTGCCGCGGGGAGGCGGCCGCCTCGAGGACGAGCTCGTGGAAGTCACGGTTGTTGCGGTGCAGGGCGTCACGGTCGTGCGTCGGCAGCGCCGCCATCTCGTCCACGAGCCGCCCAAGCCCGGCCACCTGCTCGTCCGTGCGGTGCGCCGCCGCCCGCTGCGCGGCCCGGCTCTCCAGCAGCCGCCGCAGCTCGAAGACCTCGTCGACGTCGGCGCGGGTGAAGTCGGCGACGAAGGCGCCCCGCCGGGCCCGCACGACGACCAGCCCCTCGTCGGCGAGGCGCTGCAGGGCGGCTCGCACCGGCGTGCGGCTGACCCCGAGGGTCTCGGTCAGGGACTCCTCGGGCACGTGACTTCCCGCCGCCCGCTCCCCGGAGAGGATCTGCGCGCGCAGCGTCTCGTAGACCTCGTCGCTGCGGGCCATCTCAGAGCTCGGCGCGCGGGTCGTGGCGCGCGAGCCGCTCGAGCAGGTGGTCGACCTCGGCCCGCGCCGTCGCCGACAGCCCCCGAGCCGGGGTGCGCTGGGCGTCGTGCGCGAGGATCCCGCGGCGCTGCAGCACGTGCTTGCGCACGGCGAGCCCGACGCCGGGCTGCTGCTCGTAGCGGATGAGCGGCAGGTGCGCGTCGAAGAGGTCGTGCGCGGCCTCGCCCTCCCCCGCCCGCGACATCCGCACGACGTCGACGAGCAGGTCGGGGAAGCAGTAGCCGGTCATCGCGCCGTCCGCGCCGCGCTCCATCTCGTAGTCGAGGAAGAGCCCGCCGTTGCCGGTGAGGATCGACAGCCGCGGCATCTCCCCCTTCGCCTCGAGCTCGCGCAGCGCGCTGATCTTGTCCAGCCCGGGCCAGTCCTCGTGCTTGAGCATGACGGCGCCCGGGGTGTCCCGCGCGATGCGCGCGATGACGCCCGGGGTCATCTGCACGTCGAAGGTCAGCGGGTAGTCCTGGATGACGAAGGGGACGTCCGTCCCGATGGCGTCGGCGGCCCCGGCGTAGTAGCCGACGACCTGGTCGTCGGTACGCAGGGTCCGCGGCGGAGCGATCATCACGCCGGCGGCACCGGCGTCCATGACCGCGGCCGTCAGCGAGCGCATCGCGGCGAAGCCGGGCGAGCTCACCCCGACGACGACCGGCACGTCGGTGCGGGCGATGACCCGGCGGGCGATGTCGACGGCCTCGTCCTGGTCGAGCTTCGGCGCCTCGCCGAGCTGGCCGAGCACGGTCAGCCCGTCGACGCCGACCTCGCCGTAGAAGTCGACGAGCCGGTCCAGGCTCGTGAGGTCGACGGTGCCGTCGGGCTCGAAGGGGGTCGGCGCGATGGCGTAGACGCCGCTTGTCTCGCGGGTGATGGTCTTGCGGGTGGTGGTCATGTCTGCTCCTGCTCAGATCGCCGCGACGAGGCCGCCGTCGACGCGCACGACCGACCCGGTGACGTAGGCGGCCGGCACGCTCGCGAGGAAGGCGACCGTCTGGCCGTACTCGTGCGGTTCGCCGTAGCGACCCGCGGGGATGGTCGCGCGACTCTCGGCCGCGACCTCCTCGACCGGGCGCCCTTCGCGCTCCGCCCGGCTCGCGTCGAGGAAGGCCGTGCGCTCGGTCGTGATCCGGCCCGGGACGACGACATTGGCCGTCACGCCGTCGCGGGCGACCTGGCCGGCGAGGGTCTTGGACCAGCCGACGAGGGCGCTGCGCAGCGCATTCGACAGGCCGAGCCCGGGGATCGGCGCGACGACGCCCGAGCTCGTCGACGTGACGACCCGGCCCCAGCCGCGCTCGCGCATACCGGGCACGACCCGGTCGGTGATCGCGATGACCGACAGCACCATCGAGCGGAAGTGCGTCTCCCACACCTGCTGCTCGTGCCCGAGGACGCCACCGGGCGGCGGGCCCCCGGTGTTGTTCACGAGGATGTCGATGCTGCCCCCGGCGAGCTCCTCGGCGGCGCGGACCCGCTCGTCGACGACGTCGAGCTCGGCGAGGTCCCAGGCGAGCGCGTGCGCGCGGCCGCCGGCGGCGGTGATGTCGGCGGCGGTCGCCTCGACCTTCGCGAGGGTGCGGCCGGCCGCGACGACGGTGACCCCCTCCTGCGCGAGCGCGTGCGCGATCGCCTCGCCGAGGCCGCTGCCGGCCCCGAGGACGAGGGCGGTCCGTCCGGTGATCCCGAGGTCCATGGGTGCTCCTGTCGGTGGTGGGTCAGGTGGCGTCGACGGTCTCGGCGAAGCGCGCCTCGACGGCGTCGACGAGTGCGGAGGGTCGGCCGAGGTCGGCGAGCTGTCGGCCGGCGCGGCGCACCTCGTGGCGCCGACGCTCGGCGTGCTGCGGGTGGGTGCGCACGACCGCCTCGACGAAGGGGGTCAGACCGCCGGTGTCGATGTCGGCGAGGACGACGGGCAGCTCCTCGCGCACCCCGAGCGCCTCTGCGGCGGCGAGGCACTCGACCCCGAGGGCCTCGATCCCCTTCGTCAGGATGCTGCGCAGCAGCTTGAGGGCCGCGGCGTCGCCGGGTCCGGCACCGGGCAGCACCCGCGCGGGGGCGCCGATCGCGGCGAGCTCGGCAGTCGCGGCCGACGCCTCCGGGCCGGCCGCCAGGAGCGGGGTGGCGACGCCGCCCATGGCGATGGCGCCCATGATGACGACGTCGACATAGGTCGCGTGGTCGGCCAGGAGCCCGGCGGAGCGACGCTTGTCGTCGGGCGACGCGGTCGTCAGGTCGAGCACCCTCGCACCGGGCCGCAGCCACGGGCGCAGTCCGGCGAGCACCTCGTGGGCGATGTCGCCGGCGACGCACACCCACACGACGTCGGCACCGGACAGCGCCTCACCCGGCTCGGCGAGCAGGGTCGGCCCGCCGGCGGCGACGATCTCGCGGAGCGGGTCGCGGGGTGCCGGATCGACGACGACCACGTCGTGCTCGCCGTGCTCGGCGAGGGCGCGCAGATAGGTCGTCCCGACCTCGCCGCAGCCGACGATCGCGATGCGCACAGCAGCCTCCATGGATGCAGCTCGACGTACAGATCCAGCGCTCACGGACGTTCTGTCGCCCGCTTGCGCTCAGAATGTACCCCAGATCGTACATTCGGGACGCGGCCCCTCCTCCGCCGAGACAGCGCCGACGGATGCAGGTGTGTTGAACCGGTAGTCCTGCGCGCCAGCGACGCTCCTCAGCGCGCGCCGGCCCGCTGAGCTACCAGTTGCACACACAACCTTGGGCCCGCACACGCGGAAGCCGCCGCCTCTTCAGCGCAGACGCGGGCACCCCGCGCACGGGGCGCATCCGGGCAGCGCGTAGATCAGGCAGCACGAGCGCCGCTGCGGCGGAGGCTCGCCCGCGACCCTGGCGAGGGCCATCTGCCAGAGGTCCTCGGCCATGCCGAGGCGCTGCCGGCTGCTCATCCGGGTCGGCGTCGGCAGCCGCGTCGCGATGTCGGTGGCCGTCGCGAGGTAGCCGGCCCGGGCGACCTCGAGCCGCTCCTCCCGGTCGACGAGGAGCCGGTCGTCCGCAGCACGCAGCTGGACGGCGACCGGGTAGAGATAGGTCGGGTCGAGCCCGATCGACCACCGGCCGGCATCCGCGTCGAGCACCACGTGGCTGACCGCTGCGGCCGTGGCGATCGTCGACGCGATCGGGTCGAGCAGGTACTGCAGGACGAAGGCCGCGGGCATCCCCGCCGGCGCGCTGCCGGACTGCGCGATCGTCAGGTCGCGATAGGTCTCGATCCACCGCGGCGCGATGTCGACGGCGGCCGAGAGGGACACACCGAGGTCCGGGTCACCGGTGTCGGCGACCCGGACCTCGAGGACGGCGAGATGCCCGGAGAGCTGCACGGCCAGGGCCTGCAGCTCGTCGGTCGTGAGCGCGCTCAGCCGTTGGCCTTGGCGTAGGCGTCGCGCACCTTCTGGCTGATGCGACCGCGGTCGGAGACCTCGTGGCCGTTGGCCCGGGCCCACTCGCGGATCTTGGCCAGCTCGGAGCTGCTCGTGCGCGACCCGGAGCCGGACCCGGTCGAGCGGCGGCCCGACACGCGGCGGCCGGCACCGACATAGGGGGCGACGGCGTCGCGCAGGGCGGCGGCGTTGCGGTCGTTGAGGTCGATCTCGTAGGTCACTCCGTCGAGACCGAAGGTGACGGTCTCGCTCGCATCGCCGCCGTCGATGTCATCTTCGAGGATGACCTGGACGCGCTGTGCCATGGGAATTCTCCGTTCGTGGGGAAATGTCATTCCCACGATAGTCATTCATGACGTGAATGACCTATTCAGTCGCTGTCCTTTGTGGATTCTTCGGCATTCTTCCGGTGCTCGGCATTCCATTGTGCGAGTGCCTTCCTTTCGCGCCGGTCCGCCTCGAGCATGTAGCGGATGATCCAGTAGAAGAGGAAGGCGACGCCGACGGTCGGCAACAATGCCGCCGCATAGGGCCACCAGTCGTTGATGAAGTCCATGATCAGGCCTCGGGCTTGAGGTGCGGGAAGAGGATGGTCTCGCGGATGCCGACACCGGTGAAGAACATGACCATCCGGTCGATGCCGATGCCGATACCGCCCATCGGCGGGGCGCCGTACTCGAGGGCCCGCAGGAAGTCCTCGTCGAGCTGCATCGCCTCGGGGTCACCCGCCGCGGCGGCGAGCGACTGCTCCGTGAGCACCTCGCGCTGGACCACCGGGTCGACGAGCTCGGTGAAGCCGGTCGCCCGCTCGACGCCGGCGATGATGAGGTCCCAGGCCTCGATGAGGCGCGGGTCCTCGTCGTGGCGCCGGGCCAGCGGCTGGGCCTCTGCGGGGTAGTCGCAGACGAAGGTCGGCTGCAGCAGCGTCGGCTCGACGAGCTCCTCGAAGAGCTCCATGACGAGCTTGCCCTGCGGCAGCGCGGCGTCGACCTCGATCTCGCGCTCGGCGGCGATCGCGAGCAGCTCGTCGACAGGGGTGTCGGGGGTGATCTCGCGACCGACGGCCTCGGACAGGCCGGTGTGGACGGGCAGCCAGCGCCACTCACCATCGAGGTCGACGCTGCCCTGCGGGGTCTCGACGACCCGCGAGCCGATGGCGTCGGCGACCGCGAGGTAGATGCGCCGGGTCAGCTCACCGATGGTGCGCTGGTCGCCATAGGCCTCATAGGCCTCGAGCATCGTGAACTCCGGGCTGTGCGTGGAGTCGACGCCTTCGTTGCGGAAGATGCGGCCCATCTCGTAGACCTTGTCGACGCCACCGACGACGGCCTTCTTGAGATTGAGCTCCAGCGCGATCCGCAGCGACATGTCCTGCGAGAAGGCATTCATGTGCGTGCCAAAGGGACGCGCCGCGGCACCGCCGTGCACGAGCTGCAGCACGGGCGTCTCGACCTCGATGAATCCCTCGCCGTCCAGCGTCGAACGCACCGCACGCAGCGCAGCCGCCTTGGTGCGCACCATGTCGCGCGCCTCCTGACGCACGACGAGGTCGGCATAGCGCTGGCGCACGCGGCTCTCCTCGGAGAGCTCCTTGTGCAGGACCGGCAGCGGGCGCAGCGCCTTGGAGGCCAGCTCCCAGCTCGTCGCCATGACCGACAGCTCGCCACGACGGGAGCGGATGACCCGGCCGGTGACGGTGACGTGGTCACCGAGGTCGACATCGGCCTTCCACATCGCGAGGGCCTCCTCGCCGACCTCGGCGAGCGAGAGCATGACCTGCAGGCGGGTACCGATGCCCTCCTGCAGCGCCGCGAAGGCGAGCTTGCCGGTGTTGCGCACGAACATCACGCGTCCGGCGACGGTGACGACGTCCTGCGTCTCCTCACCGGTCTCGAGGTGCTCCCAGCCCTGCACGACCTCGGCGAGGGTGTGGGTGCGGGCGACGCCGGCCGGGTAGGCCTGTCGGCCGCTGGCGAGGATCCGGTCCCGCTTCTCGCGGCGGATGCGCATCTGCTCCGGCAGCTCGTCGTCGGCAGGGGTCTCGATGGGGGCGTCGCTCACGGTGGTCCACGATATCCGCGCGCCCCGCCCTTCCCCGAATCCCGGCCCCGCGCCGGCAGTCAGTCCCGCGGGCGCAGCAGCTGCCAGACGAGCAGGCCGGCGGTGGCAGCCACGGCGAGCAGCCCCGCCCCCGTGGCGTGGGCGGCGAGGACCGCGAGGCCGACGGCGATCGCGAGGTCGGGGCCGTGGACGACCGAGCGCACGAGTCCGCTCGACAGCGGCCCGGCGGGCGTGGCGAGGACGACCCCGAGCTCCGCGGGCGGCGGCTCGGTGGCCCGGACCGCGGCGGCCGTCACCCCGAGGGCCAGGGCCGGCGGTGCCCACCAGGGAAGGCCCAGCGGGAGGAGCGCCGTCGCCCCGACCACCCCGATGACGAAGGGAGGGACCGCCAGGACCGCAGCCACGGCCGCGGGGTGGGCCGGGACGGCCCGGCGCAGCCCCGGCGACGACACCCAGGTCGACGGGCCACCGCCGACCGCCCGGACGAGGGCGAGGACGGCGACGGCGGTGACGACCACGCCGGCGAGCCGGCCGAGGAGGAGCCCGACGACGAGCGCGGCGAGGCACCCGGCGAGCGCGACGAGGCAGCGGACCCATCGGCGCAGCACCGCCCGGCACTCGTGGACGAGCATCCCGGTGAGCGCTCCCCCGGCACCGCCACGACTGGCGAAGCTCCCCCGACGGGCCAGCCGCCGGCGGGTGCCGAGCACCTCGAGCGCGGCACCGTCGAGCATGACGGTTGCTGCGCCGACGGCCCCGGTGACCTCGCCGGCACGCAGCAGGTCGACATCGGCCACGCCACGCACGGCAGCGGCGAGCGGACGCCCACGCCCCTGCCGGGCGAGCGTCACCGCGGTGAGCAGCACGGCGAGCCCGGCGCCGACGGCCGCGGACCCGACGATCGTCGGCACGGGCACCCCCGCCCGCCCCAGCCCGACGGCCAGGGCGAAGCCCGTGAGGACACCCCACGCGCCCGTGGCGACGACCGCGACGAAGCCGACCCGCAGCACCCCGCCGCGCAGGAGCACGCCGCGGTCGGCCGGGGTCGAGGCCAGCCAGGCCATCCGCCCCCGGTCGGCCCACGCCGGCCCGGCGGCCCGCAGCGCGACGAAGGTCGCGACGGCACCGAGCAGCGCCATGCCCCCCGCGAGCCAGAGGTGGTCGCCGCGACCGAGACAGGTCGTCGTCGCGCACTCCGGCCGCAGGATCGAGGGCCCGGTCGCGGCGAAGACCATCGTGAGCAGCGTGCCGGCGACGAAGAGGCCGACGTACCAGTCCTGCAGCACCTGCCCCCAGCTCGCCGCGTGCTCGCCACCACGCAGGGCCCGCAGCGCGACCCGGGCCGCGGCGCGGTCACCGACGAGCCCGGGACCTCCCTTCGCCTCAGGCATCGCCCTGCAGGGTGACGACGCGAGCACCGCTGCGCCGCACCACCTCCGGGTCGTGGCTGGCCACGAGCACGGCACGCCCGGTCGCCGCGTGACCGGCCAGCCAGTCACCCAGCCAGGCGCGGCCGGCGTCGTCGAGACGCTGCTCGGGCTCGTCGGCGAGCAGCAGCGCCCACGGCCGCACCATCGCCGAGGCGAGCGCGAAGCGCTGGGCCTGACCCGACGACAGGGTGCTCGGCAGCTGGTCGGCGACGTGCTCGATGCGGGCCTCGTCGAGGGCCCCGGCGACGACCTGCGCGACCCCGTCGACGCCGTGCGCGCGGGCGAGCAGGTCGAGGTGCTCGGCGACGGTGAGGTCGGGCAGGACCCCGAGGTCGCCGAGCACGGTGCACAGCGCCCGGCGGGTCTGCGGCACCCGGGTGTCGAGGCGGGTCTCGCCGAGGTCCACCTGCCCGGCATCGGGCGACTCGGTCCCGACGATGCAGCGCAGCGCGGTCGACTTGCCGACGCCGTTGGGTCCGACGAGGGAGACGACTTCACCGGCCGCCACGTCGAGGTCGAGGCCGTCGAGGACGGTCCGCCCGCCATAGGCCTTGGTCAGTCCACGGACGCGCAGCACGTCAGACGAGGTCGAGCGCCAGGTCGACGATCGGCGAGGAGTGGGTGAGGCCACCGACGCTCATCCAGTCGATGCCGGTGGCGCCGTAGTCGGCGGCGACCTCGAGGGTCAGCCCGCCCGTCGCCTCGATCTCGACGCTCTCGCTGCGCGCCGCAGCCCACTCGCGCGCGGCGGCGACCGTCGTGCGCAGCAGGTCGACGGACATGTTGTCGCACATGAGGAAGCGCGATCCGGCCTCGAGCGCCTCGATCGCCTCGGCGGTCGTGGTCACCTCGACCTCGATCGTCACGTCGGGGAACTGCTCGCGGATCGCGGCATAGGCCGCACCCACTCCCCCGGCCGCGATCTTGTGGTTGTCCTTGACCATGGCGACGTCGTAGAGCCCCATGCGCTTGTTGGTGCCACCGCCGCAGCGGACGGCGTACTTCTCGAGGGCACGCAGGCCGGGCGTCGTCTTGCGGGTGTCGAGGACGGTGCAGCCGGTGCCGGCGAGCGCGTCGGCCCACCGCCGCGTGTGGGTGGCGACGCCGGAGGCGCGGGAGAGGATGTTGAGCACGGTCCGCTCGGCCATGAGCACCTGGCGCACCGGGCCGCGCAGCTCGGCGACGACATCGCCCCGCTCCAGCACGGTCCCGTCGGCGATCCGCAGGTCGAGCTCGGGACGGGAGGCGAAGGGGGTGGCCCCCTCCGTGCGCGCCGCCACCTCGTCGAGCACGAGCGCGATCGCCGGGCCACCGGCGAGCACCCCCGGCGCGCGGGCGACGACGTGCGCGACGCCCTGCTGGTCGGCCGGGATCGTCGCGGTACTCGTCACGTCGAGCGACTGCGGGCCCAGGTCCTCGTCGAGCGCCGTCGCGACGACCCGTCGCACGGCCTCGTCCGGGAAGTGCTCGTCGATCACTGCTCGCCCTCCTGCTCCTCGTCGCGGTCATCAAGCTCGTCGTCCTGCGGCCAGGCGAGCTCGACGTCGAGCTTGATGACCGCGAGCTCCCCGTCGTGCGGGTCGCGCACGTGCAGCAGGTGCGCAGCCCAGGTCTCGTCGTCGTGGTGCGGGTGGTCGCGGCGCACGTGGCCGCCGCGGGTCTCCTCGCGAAGGTGCGCAGCCGTCGCGAGCGCCTGCCCGAGGTGGAGCAGGTTGCTCGTCTCCCAGGTCTGCGGGCCGGGCTCGGCGTCGGTCGTCGGGCGGGCGGCGAGCTCCGCGAGCCCGGCGAGCGCGCCCGCGGTCGACTCGGCGGAGCGCAGCGGGCCGACGCCACGGGTCATCACCTGCTGCACCTCGCGGCGGTGGGCGGCGTCGAGGAGGCCGGAGGCGCCCTTCGTCGTGGTGGGGTCCTCGGGCTCCAGCAGCGGCAGCTCGCCCGCGGCCAGCCGCGTGGTGAGGTCCTCGGCGATGCGGTGGGCGAAGACGAGGCCCTCGAGCAGGGAGTTGCTCGCGAGCCGGTTGGCGCCGTGGACCCCGGTGCACGAGGTCTCGCCGCAGGCGTAGAGGCCGGGCAGGTTGGTGCGACCGCGCAGGTCGGTGCGCACGCCGCCGGAGGCGTAGTGCTGCGCCGGCGCGACCGGGATCGGATCGGTCGCCGGGTCGATCCCGAGCTCGCGGCAGCGGGCGACGATCGTGGGGAACCGGCGCTCGAGGAAGTCGCCGCCCAGGTGTCGCGCGTCGAGGAGGACGTGGTCGGTGCCGGTCGCCTCCATCCGCTCGAGGATCGCCCGGGCGACGACATCGCGCGGGGCCAGGTCGGCCATCGGGTGCACGCCGGCCATGAAGGCCTCGCCCGAGGTGTCGATGAGGACGGCGCCCTCGCCGCGCACGGCCTCGGACACGAGCGGCTGCTGGCCGGTCGCGCCCTCGCCCAGGTGCATGACGGTGGGGTGGAACTGCACGAACTCGAGGTCGGCGAGCGCTGCACCGGCACGCAGGGCGGCCGCCATGCCGTCGCCCGTGGCGACGGAGGGGTTGGTCGTCGCGGAGTAGATCTGGCCGAGCCCGCCGGTCGCGAGGACGACGGCCCGGGCGCGGGCGGCGCCGACACCGTCGATCTCGCCTTCGCCGATGACGTGCACGGTCGCACCGCACACGCTGCCGTCGGTCGCGGTGAGCAGGTCGACGACGAGGGCGTGCTCGATGACCTCGATACCGGGGTCGGCCTGCACGGCCTCGAGCTGGGCGATGAGCGCCCGGGAGATCTCGGCGCCGGTGGCGTCGCCGCCGGCGTGCGCGATGCGGTCGCGGTGGTGGCCCCCTTCGCGCGTCAGGGTGATCTCACCGGCGGCGTCCCGGTCGAACTGCGCGCCGAGGTCGATGAGCTCCCGCACCCGGGCTGGGCCCTCGGTGACGAGGACCTCGACGGCGTCCTCGTCGCACAGGCCGACGCCCGCGACGAGGGTGTCGTCGAGGTGCTCGCCCGGGGAGTCCTCGGGGGCGAGGGCCGCGGCGATGCCGCCCTGGGCCCACGCCGTCGAGCCCTCCGACAGGCGGGTCTTGGTGACGAGCAGGACGCGGTCGACGTGCTCGCGCAGCCGTAGCGCGCAGGTCAGTCCGGCGATGCCGGAGCCCACGACGAGCACATCGGCCTGGGTCGTCCACCCCGGCTCGGGGGCGCCGAGGCGGCGGGGGACGACGACGGGCGCGGGGGCGCCCGCGGTCTCAGGCACGGTCGTCGCGGTGGGTGACGGCCGAGGTCTTCAGCCCGTAGCCGTCGGGCACGTCGCCGGCGTCGTGGTACTGCTCGACGATCTTGTTGTCGCCGTCGACGAAGACGACGTTGGGCTCGAAGGTGCGCGCCTCGTCGTCGTCCATCGCCGCGTAGGCGATGATGATGACGAGGTCGCCGGGCGAGACGAGCCGGGCGGCCGCGCCGTTGATGCACACGATGCCGCTGCCGCGCTCGCCCTCGATCGCATAGGTCGTCAGACGGTTGCCGTTGTCGATGTCGACGACGTCGACCTGCTGGCCCGGGAGCATGCCCGCGGCGTCCATGAGGTCCATGTCGATCGTCAGCGAGCCGACGTAGTGCAGGTCGGCCTGGGTGACGGTGGCGCGGTGGATCTTGCTGTGGAGCATGAAGCGCTGCACGCGAGTGTCCTTCGTCTGTGGCGGCGGGTGAGCGTTCCCCAGTCTCTCACTGTCGCGTGCGTGCCCCTCGCCGCGCACTGGGATCAGCCGGCGGACGTCTCCGCGAAGGTCTCCCGCGCCCCGCCCCCGGGGCCGACGAGCACCGGGACGTTGTCGATGAGGCGGGTCGTGCCGACCCGGGCGGCGACGGCGAGCAGGGCCTCGCCCTTGTACCACTCGGGCACGTCCTCGAGCGTCGTCGGGTGGACGAGCACGAGGTAGTCGACGAGCGCGAGCGGCTCCTCGATGAGCACCTCGCGCGCGGCCCGTCGGATCGCCGAGGGGCCCTCGACCGCCTGCGCCGCGCCGGCCCGCAGCGCGCGGGAGAGCGCGAGCGCGGTCTCGCGGTCGCTCGGCGAGAGATAGGTGTTGCGGCTGCTCATCGCCAGGCCGTCCTCCTCACGGACGGTGGGGACGGCGACGACGCTGCCGGGGAAGTCGATGTCGCGGACCATGCGCTTGATGAGCAGCAGCTGCTGCGCGTCCTTCTGCCCGTAGTAGAAGAGGTCACCGCGGGTGAGGTGCATGAGCTTGGCGACGACGGTGAGCATGCCGTCGAAGTGCCCGGGGCGCGACTGCCCCTCGAGGACGTCGCCGAGCGGGCCGGCCGAGATGCGCACGCCGGGGTCGCCCTCGGGGTAGATGACGTCGGGCGTGGGGGCGAAGACGACGTCGACGCCCTCGCGCGTGCAGATCTCGAGGTCGGAGTCGAAGGTGCGCGGGTAGCGCGACAGGTCCTCCTTGGGCCCGAACTGCAGCGGGTTGAGGAAGATCGTCACGAGCACGTGCCGCGCCCGCTCGCGGGCGGTGCGGATCAGCCGCGCGTGGCCCTCGTGGAGGGCGCCCATGGTCATGACGACCGCGACGTCGCCGTCGGTGAGGGCGGCGCGGGCCGGGACGAGCTCGTCGCGCGTGCGGGCGACGACGGGGGCGGTGGTCATCGGGTCTCCTCGTCGAGGGTGGTCAGGATGCTCTCGGCGGCGTCGGCCCGCAGGCGGCCGCTCCGCTCGGCGCGCAGCGCGGTGGCCCGGGCCTGCGCGCGGTAGGCGGCGGCGACGTCGTCCGGCAGGTCGGCGAGCTCCGTCAGGTGCGCGGCCACGGTACCGGCATCGCCGCGGGCGACCGGCCCGGTGAGGGCGGCGTCACCGGAGGACAGGGCGTTGTCGAGGCTCGCCTGCAGCAGCGGGCGCAGTACCCGGTCGGCGGGGTCGATGCCCGCCGAGCGCAGGATCTCCATGGCCTGGGCGACGAGCGTGACGAGGTGGTTGCTGCCGTGGGCCAGGGCCGCGTGGTAGCGACCGCGGGCCTCCTCGGGCACCCACACCGGCTCCCCGCCCATCTCGACGACGAGGGCCTCGGCCACGGGTCGCAGCGCCTCGGGCGTCGTGATGCCGAAGCAGCACTCGGCGAGCCGGGCGAGGTCGAGGCTGGTGCCGGTGAAGGTCATCGCGGGGTGGATGGCCATCGGCACCACCGTGTCCGCGACAGGGGCGAAGGGGGCCAGACCGTGCCGGCCCGAGGTGTGGACGACGAGCTGCCCGGGGCGCCACGCGCCGGTCGCGTGCAGCCCGGCGACGAGGTCGGTCAGGGCGTCGTCGGGCACGGCGAGCAGCACGAGCTGGGCGGCCGCGACGACCTCGGGCACCGGCAACACCGGCACCCCGGGCAGCAGGGCCTCGGCCCGCTCACGGGAGTCCTCGGAGACGGCGGAGACGGCGACCACCTCGTGGCCGGCGGCACGCAGCGCGGCCCCGAGGACGGCACCGACCCGTCCGGCGCCAACGACACCGACCCGCAGGGTCGGCCGAGCGGGCGCGGGCGATCGGCCGGAGGGCAGGTCAGGGAGGCTCACCTGCCCGACGCTACCCGCGCCCCATCTCCCCCTCGCATCTGCTTGAGGTCGTGCGCACCCCCCGCCGCATTTCCTTAAGGTCGTGCGCATGGACCCGACGTGGGAGCAGGCCTGGCACGCGGCGCTCTACGGCCCCGAGGGCTTCTACCGGCGGCCGGAGGGGCCGGCGGGCCACTTCGCCACCTCCGCGCAGGGCGCGGCCGCCGAGCTGTTCGCCGGAGCCCTCCTCGAGCTGGCGCGAAGGGAGGGCCTCACCACCGTCGTCGATGTCGCCTGCGGCCGCGGCGAGCTGCTGAGCGCCCTTGCCGCACAGGCGGATCCGTCGATCCGCCTCGTCGGCGTCGATGTCGTGCCCCGCCCCGACGACCTGCCCGCGCGAGTCGAGTGGGTCGTCTCCCCGGGAGGAGCGGACCTGCCCGACCTCGGCTCCCCCACCGCGGCGCTGATCCTCGCGCACGAGTGGCTCGACGTCGTCCCGTGCCCCATCGCGGAGGTCGACGACGAGGGCGTCCTGCGGGTCGTCCACGTCGCGCCCGACGGCAGCGAGTCGCTCGGCGACCCGCTGACAGGGCCGAACCGTGACTGGTGCGACCGCTGGTGGCCCGGGCCCGGCTCCCCCGGCGACCGGGTCGAGGTGGGACGAGCTCGCGACGTGGCCTTCGAGGACCTCGTGCGGCGCACCGGGTCCGGCCTCGTCGTCGCCGTCGACTACGGCCACGTGCTCGGCGACCGTCCACCTGCGGGGAGCCTCGTCGGTTTCGTCGACGGGTCGGTCTGCACGCCGGTGCCCGACGGTGGCTGCGACCTCACCGCGCATGTGGCCATGGACTCCCTTCGGCCCGACCGGCTGCTCACCCAGCGCGAGGCGCTGCGCGAGCTGGGGGTCGACGGGGCGCGGCCACCGCTCGACCTGGCCCGCAGCGACCCCGCGGGCTACCTCGCCGCGCTCTCCCGCGCCTCTCAGGCGGCCGCCCTGACGTCAGGGGGTCCCGGAGGATTCCTCTGGGCGCTGCGCCGGGTCGGCTGACGACGTGCCCGAGGTGCTGGAAGGGGTCGCCGACCCCGACGTCGTCGGGGTGCCGTCACCGGGCGGCACGAGCACCTCGGTCAGCACGTCCGCGATGAGCGGCTGCCCCTGCTCCGACGGGTGCAGTCCGTCGCGGAAGTAGCGCGACGACGGGTCGGCCGCCGGCAGCACGGGCGACAGGTCGATGAAGCTGACGCCCTCGCGCCGGGTGAGCCCCTGCATGACGCGCAGGTACCCGGTCCAGGACGCCTGACCCCGGACCGGCGCGGGGGTGAACCACCCGACGAGCAGGATCGGGCCGTCGTAGCCGTACTCCCTCGCCTGGCTGATAACGCTGTCGAGGCTCTCGCCGAAGTCACGTGCGCTCGACCCGGTCCGGCGGTCGTTGAAGCCCAGCGGCACGAGGAGCAGGTCGGGCTCGAGCGAGAGGGAGTCGCGCAGGTAGCCCGGCGTCTGCGAGATGGTGCGCGCCGAGACCCCCGAGCGCGAGGCGTCGAGGACGTGGACGCAGCGGTCGCGGTCGCCGCGATAGGGCATGAGGTCGGTGATGACCGCGCGCCGGGCGGTGCTGCCCTTGACGTCGTTGCGCACGGTGATCGTGTGGGTGCCGGGGCCGAGGTCACCGGAGGACCACGTGCGCCGCTCGGCGCCGCCGTCGGCGTCCGTGGGGACGGCGAGCCCGTCGTAGGGGATCTCGCCGTCGATGCGCACCTCGAAGGGGCCGCCGCCGAAGCGGGTGCGGTACCCGATGTCGACCGACTCGGCCCGGACCTTCCACGTGATGCTGGCCCCCGGCTCGAGGGCCATGCCCCGCCCGCCCGGCCCGAGGTCGGGCGTCAGGGTGGTCATGCCACGCACCTGTGGGTCGGGCAACGACGAGGCCTGGTAGTACGCCGGCACGAGCGAGGTCGTGCCCTGCCACCCGCCCGGCGTCGTCGGGCAGTCGGGCGTGCCCGAGCGCTCGCGCAGCTGCGCCTGGAGGCGGTCGACCCACCGCCGCTCGAGGTGGTCGCGCAGCCCCGAGCCCTCGCTCACCGAGTCGCCGAGGACGACGACGTCGGCCGCGTCGTCCGCGTCGCCGCGCACGGCCTCGAACCACGGGTCGAGCACGGCCTCGCCCTCGACGGCGGCCGTCCCGGACGGGGTGTAGGGCTCCTCGGGCTCGCCGATGCAGCCGGCGAGGGTCGCCGCGGCGAGCGCGAGGGCCACGAGCCCCGCGCCCGCTCGTCGCACACGTCGGGTCGGCACCCGTCCATGGTGCCAAAGGGCCACGGCCGCACCGGCTGGCGCATACTGGCGGGCATGACGAGCAGCCCGGGCACGCGCGGCACGCGGACCCTCGACGTCGGTGTGGGCGACGGGTCGCTGGCCAGCGCCGACATGGTGCTCAACATCGGCCCCCAGCACCCCGCGACCCACGGCGTGCTGCGGCTGCGGGTCGTCCTCGACGGCGAGCGCATCGTCTCCGCCGACCCCGTCGTCGGCTACATGCACCGGGGTGCCGAAAAGCTCTTCGAGGTCCGCGACTACCGGCAGATCACCGTCCTGGCCAACCGCCACGACTGGCTCTCGGCCTTCGGCAACGAGCTGGGCGTCGTCCTCGGTGTCGAGGCGATGCTCGGCATGGAGGTCCCCGAGCGGGCGACGTGGGCGCGGACCCTGCTCGCGGAGCTCAACCGCGTGCTCAACCACCTGATGTTCCTCGGCTCCTATCCCCTCGAGCTCGGGGCGATGACGCCGATCTTCTACTCCTTCCGCGAGCGCGAGGAGATCCAGGCCGTCATGGAGGAGATCTCCGGCGGCCGGATGCACTTCATGTTCAACCGCGTCGGCGGGCTCAAGGAGGACCTGCCAGCGGGCTGGCTCGACCGCGTCACCGCCGCCGTCGCCGCGGTGCGCGGCCGGATGCCGCAGCTCGAGGCGCTGCTCGTCGGCAACGAGATCCTCGAGGCCCGCACCCGCGGGATCGGGGTGCTCCCCCCTTCGCTCGCCGAGGCCTACGGCGTCTCCGGCCCCATCGCCCGTGCCAGCGGGGTCGACCTCGACCTGCGGCGCGACGCGCCCTATCTCGCCTACGGCGAGCTCTTCGACGAGGGCGGCCCGGGGCGGGTCGTCACCCGCACCGCGGGTGACTCGCTGGCCCGCCTCGAGGTGCTCCTCGAGCAGACCCACGTGAGCCTCGACCTCGCCGACGCCTGCGTCGAGCGACTGCGCTCGCTCCCCCGTGGTCCGGTCAACCAGCGCCTGCCCAAGGTGCTCAAGGTGCCCGAGGGCGAGCGCTACACCGCGACCGAAAATCCCCTGGGGCTCAACGGCTACCACCTCGTCTCGCGGGGCGAGAAGACGCCGTGGCGGCTCAAGCTGCGCTCGGCCTCCTTCAACAACGTGCAGGTCCTCGGCGAGCTGCTCCCGGGGTGCCTCGTGGCCGACATGGTCTCGGTCCTGGGCTCGATGTTCTTCGTCGTCGGCGACATCGACAAGTAGTCCCGCGGCACCGCCGCCGGCACCGGGCGTGAGCCGGGCCACAGCCTCTCCCTTCGTCCGGTACTCGTTGCTACCCGCAGGTAGGTTGCAGGGACGACCGCGCCCTCGGTCTCGGGGGCACGACCATCGGAGATTGGAAGTTCCATGACCAGCTTCAGGACCCGCGCGTCCGCCGGTGCCGCCCTCGTCACGGGCCTCGGGATGATCGGGATCGCCGCCGCGACGCCCGCCTCGGCCGAGGTCACGGGGAGCCTCGACTACTCGTGCAAGGAGGTCGGGCAGAACATCACCTTCACCGACCCGTGGACCGTCGACCTGACCCTCGACGTCCCGGAGACCGTCGAGCAGGGCGAGACGATCCCGGCCGGCGCCATCAAGGCCACGGTCACGCCCGGCGCCGACGCCACGCAGACGATGCAGGGCCTGGGGGTCAAGACCCTCGAGGGCACCGCCGCCACGACCTACACCTTCGGCGAAGGGGGCGAGGCCCGCGACGTGGCCCTCACCGTCCCGAAGACCGACGTGCCGGCGACCGGCACCGTGTCCGTCGACGCCACCGGTGAGAGCACCGAGGAGACCGCCCCCGCCGAGGACGTCAACGTCCCGATCACGGCGGGCGACTTCACCGCCGAGCTCGCCAACCAGGACGGCTTCATCTTCAAGATCGAGTGCACCGCGCCCGAGGACGCCACGGTCGGCACCGTCGCCGTCGGCGACGCCGAGCCGCCCGCCGAGGAGCCGGAGCCCCCGGCCGACGGTGGCGACGACCCGGCCACCGACGACCCGGCCACGGACGACGGCGCCGGCTCCGGCGACGCGCCGGCCGACGACGCCCCGGCCGAGGAGCCCGCGGGCGACGCCCCCGCCGGCGAGCCCGAGGTGCCGGGTGTCGTCCAGACCGACGACGCGGTCCAGTCCGCGACGAGCCCCACGGCCATCGCGCTCGGCGGTCTCCTGCTCGCCGCTGCCGGCGCGTCGACGGTCGTCGTCGCGCGTCGCCGCACGCAGGGCTGAGCACGCCGGGCAGCCGCACGCGGCTCCACGACGAGGCGCTCCGGGGATCCGCCCGGGGCGCCTCGTCGCGTCCGCCGGGTCCGATTTCCGCCTGCCCGCCGGGGCCCAACTCCGCAAGACCCTAGGGTCCTGCAGAGTTCGACACCGGGTCCGAATGTTTGCCGCCCGACCTGCCACACCTGCCTGACCGACGGGTGAAACGTGGCTGGGAAAGGGTTGTGAGGCCACCTACGGATCGGTAAGTTGCCGGGCGGAGGCGCCTTCAAGGGGATGGCGCCGCAACTCGGGGAGACAATTCACATGGCCAAGCGCCTCACCGCCCGCCTGTCGGCCGGCGCCGCACTCGTCACCGGGCTGGGGCTGGCGGGCATCGCCGTCAGCGTCCCGGCCAATGCCGACGTCACGGGGGAGCTCGCATACAGCTGCTCCGTCCCTGACCAGGGGATCCAGTTCGCGGACCCGTGGCAGGTCGCCTTCACCCTCGGGGTCGACGAGACCTACGAGCAGGGGGCCGCCATCACCGCGCCGAGCATCACGGCCGAGGTCACCCCGGGCGCCGACGCGCACGAGAAGATGCGCAGCCTGAGCATCAAGTCCCTGGAGGGCACCGCCGACGCCGGCTACACCTTCGGCGAGACCGAGCGCAGCACCACGCTGAGCGTCGCCAAGGTCGACGTGCCGGAGACTGGAGACGTCACGGTCGTCGCCACCGGCACCGGCGCCGACGAGGTTGCTCCGATGGAGGACACCGAGCTCGACATCACGGCCGGCGACTTCACCGCTGCGCTCACGACCGACACGGGCTTCGTCCTCAAGGTCTCGTGCACCGCGCCCGCTGACGCCACCGTCGGCACGGTCACGATCGGCAACCCCACGACCTCCGAGCCGACCACCTCGGAGCCCACCACCTCAGAGCCCACCACCTCCGAGCCCACGACGTCCGAGCCCACGACGTCCGAGCCGACCACCTCGGAGCCGACCACCTCGGAGCCGACCACCTCGGAGCCGACCACGTCCGAGCCCACCACCTCGACCCCGGCTCCCGAGGTCAACGACTGGTTCACCGAGCCCACCAGCCTGCCGATCACCTCCGACGGCAAGAGCTTCACCGTCAAGGGCACCGCGGACCAGGCGGGTGTCGTCACGGTCGTCCTGCTCGACGGCGACAAGAAGGTCCTGCGCACCATCGAGTGGAACGTGACGGAGGGCAGCAACACCCGCGACTTCCCCTTCGCCGAGGGCACTGACTACGTGCGTCTGGTCTCCGAGGACTGCGTCGACGCCAACGGCAACGACGGCTCGGTCCCCGGCGGCTGCAACGTCGAGTACTACGCCCCCTGGGTCAACCCCGACTCCGACGACGACTCCGGCGACGACGACGGTGCGGGCACCGGCTCCTCCGGCCCCGAGACCCCGGGCGTCGTCCAGACCGACGGCTTCAGCCGGGTCGCGCAGCCCGAGGGCGACAACACCGCCGCCTTCCTGCTCGGCGGTGCGCTGCTCGCCGGTGCGGGCGCCGGCTCGGTCGTCCTCGTCCGCCGCCGTCAGGCCGCACAGCACTGAGATACCACCGGCCACGGTCGGTGATCATGGCCACGGGCCGTCGGGTCGGGAGCACCTCCCACCCGGCGGCCCGTACCGTTGTCACCAGGGGGAACCGCCGGCACTCCCCCGTCGTTGACCACGACACGCCGACACATGTACTTGGGAGGACCGTGTGACGACCCCGCCGACGCGACGACAGAAGGGCCGCGAGCGCGCGCTCTACCGCCGCACGACGTGGCTCATCGCGGCAGCCGTCGCGCTCGTCATCGGCGGCGGAGCCGCGGCCGGTGCGTGGTGGACCCAGCGCGAGGACGACCAGGCCTCCCTGCCGGTCGGCACCTATGTCCCGCCGAGCGAGATCACCGAGCCCTCCTACCAGCCGACGAGCTCCTCGACGACGCGCAAGCGCTCGTCCACCTCGTCGTCGACCTCCTCGAAGTCCTCGAGCACGACGACGCCCTCGTCCACCCCCTCTGCCGCCCAGCGCAGTCAGCCCACGTCCGCCGAGGCCCCCGCCGGCGAGCCCACCCGGGTCCAGGTCCGCTCCGGCGGACGCGACATCGTCGACGCCTCGCTCCAGGCGACGCGGCTCGACGCGCAGAAGGTGCTGGCTCCCCCCTTCGGCACGGCTGGCTGGTACGCCGAGCCGGGCTGGCCCAAACCGGGCTACACCGGTGCGAGCATCCTCGTCGGCCACATCAACCACGGCGGCAACCCCGACGTCTTCTGGAACCTGCCGCGGGTGCGCATCGGTGACGTCGTCACCGTGACCTACGGGTCCGGGCGGACGGTGAAGTTCAAGATCACCCGCTCCGAGGCCGCGTCGAAGAAGGGCGTGCCGCAGGACGACTCGATCTGGGACTGGGACAACCCGCAGCCGGTGCTGCGCCTGATCACCTGCGACCCCGACACCCCGATCAACGCCGGTCACTACGAGGGCAACTGGGTCGTCTGGGCCGACCAGATGGTCAGCTGACCGACGACTCCTCGTCGTCCTCCCGGTCGTCGTCGACGCGGCACCACGACTGCACGAGCAGACCGGCGCCGGTGAGCAGGAGCGCGGCCAGCCCCGCGACGGCCCACACGAGGGCCAGGTGGCCGCGACCGGCATAGCCGATGTCCGGCGCGAGGGTGACCGCCTGACCGAGGTAGAGACCGCCGATGACGGCGCCGGTGAGGGCACTCGCCTGCGACAGGCGCAGGATGCGCTCGGCGACGATCGGCGGCACGTGGGCGCGGCCGCGGCGCATCCGCCACATCCGTCGACCGGCGGCGACGACGATCACGGCCATGCCGACGAGCAGCACGGCGGTGAGCCAGCCGATGCGCAGCGGTGCGTGGCCGCCGGCAACCCACCAGCGACCGAAGCCCCAGCTGAGCACACCCGCCAGGGCCAGTGCCGCGAGGACGGTGTGGAGGCGCAGGCCGCGGTCGAGCATCACAGCTCCTCGATGTCGCTCGTGTCGAGGGCGGCGAGCAGGTCGCCGACCGGCGTCGCCGCGTCGCCGACGCGCAGCACGGCGTCGGGGTCGACCCGCGACCACGGCTGCAGGACGAAGCCCCGCTCGTGCGCCCGCGGGTGCGGCAGCGTCAGGGCGGGGTCGTCACTCACGACGTCGTCTCCGGTGACCGGGTCGCCGTACTGGACGAGGTCGAGGTCGAGGGTGCGGGCACCCCAGCGCACCTCGCGCACGCGGCCGTGGCGGGCCTCGACGGCGTGCAGCCGCGCGATCAGCTCGGCCGGGCCCAGCGAGGTCGTCGCGACGACCACGGAGTTGGTGTAGCGCGGCTGGTCGGGCCCGCCCACCGGATCCGTCGTGACGAAGGGGGCCCGCCGCACGTCGTGCAGGGCGTCGCCGAGGTCGTCGAGGGCGGCGTCGAGGGTGCGGGCGGCGTCGCCGAGATTGGCTCCGAGCGCGATGACGACGGGCACCTCACGACGGCGGCTCACGGTCACCGACACGTCGCCGAAGGGCACGCCCACGGGCGCGGAGGGCTTGTGCACGGTGACGTCGACGGCCCGGACGAGCGGTCGGGCCAGCGCGTCGGCGGCGATCTGCTCGGCGAGGGTCTCGATGAGGTCGAGGGAGGGGCCCTCGATGCGCGCGACGACGTCCGCGCCGACCTCGGCATAGCTGACGGTGCGCTCGAGGTCGTCGCTCGTGCCCGCAGGCGCGAGATCGAGGTGGAGCACGACGTCGACGACGAAGTCCTGGCCGTCCCGCTTCTCGTCGGCCAGGACGCCGTGGAAGCCCCGCGCCCGCACGCCGAGGAGGCTGATCCGGTCGGTCATCGGCGCTCTCCCTGACCGCTCTCCCCGTTCCCTGAGGAGGTCGCGCAGCGACCGTCTCGAAGGGACCGGACCTCCCCCAGCGCGGCAGCGACGTCGATGGCGTCGACCGTCGCGACGACGTCGTGCACCCGCACGCACCACACCCCCGCGCGGGCGGCGCGGGCGCTCGTGGCGGCGGTGACGACGGCGCGGGCGTCGAGGGCGCGCTCCTGCCCCTCGGCGCGGCCGACCTTGCCGAGGAATCCCTTGCGCGAGGTGCCGAGCAGCACCGGGTAGCCGAGGTCGACGACCTGCTCGAGGCCGGCGAGGAGCTGCCAGTTGTGCTCCGCGGTCTTGGCGAAGCCGATGCCCGGGTCGAGGACGAGCTGCTCCCGGTCGGCGCCCGCGGCGAGCAGGGCGTCGACGCGCTCGGTCAGCTCGGAGCACACCTCGCCGACGACGTCGTCGTAGTGGGCCCGGGTCTGCATGTCGTGGGCGTGGCCGCGCCAGTGCATGACGACGAAGGGAGCACCGCTGCGGGCCACGAGGTCGGGCATCTGTGGGTCGGCCAGTCCGCCGCTCACGTCGTTGATGATCGCGCCACCGGCCGCCAGGGCCGCCTCGGCGACCTCGGCGCGCATCGTGTCGACGGAGACGACGACGCCCTCGGCCGCGAGGGCCTCGACGACGGGCACGACGCGGCGCAGCTCTTCGTCGGTGGAGGGGCGGGTGGCGCCGGGCCGGGTGGACTCACCGCCGACGTCGACGACCAGCGCGCCGTCGGCGGCGAGCTGCCGGCCGTGGGCGACGGCCGCGTCGCTCTCGATCCAGCGGCCGCCGTCGCTGAAGGAGTCGGGCGTGACGTTGACGACCCCCATGACGACCGGCCCGGGCCGGTCGGCGGTCGCCGCGAGCTGCGCGAGGACCGGGTGGGTCACCGGGCGGCCCCGGTGAGCAGGGCCATCGCCTCGGCCCGGGTCGTCGAGTCGCGCAGCTGGCCGCGCACGGCGGAGGTGATCGTGCGGGCGCCGGGCTTGCGCACCCCGCGCATCGACATGCACAGGTGCTCCGCCTCGACGACGACGATGACGCCACCGACGTCGAGGTGCTCGACGAGGGCGTCGGCGATTTGCGAGGTGAGCCGCTCCTGCACCTGGGGACGTTTGGCGAAGAGGTCGACGAGACGCGCGATCTTCGACAGGCCGGTCACCTTGCCGCTGCCACCGGGCAGGTAGCCGACGTGGGCCACGCCGTGGAAGGGCACGAGGTGGTGCTCGCACGTCGAGTACAGCGGGATGTCGCGCACGAGGACGAGCTCGTCGTGGTCGATGTCGAAGGTCGTGGCGAGCAGCTCGGCGGGGTCGGCCCGCAGCCCCGAGAAGGTCTCCGCGTAGGCCCGCGCCACCCGGGCGGGGGTGTCGACGAGCCCGTCACGATCGGGGTCCTCCCCCACGGCGACGAGGATCTCGCGGACGGCTGCCTCGATGCGCGGCAGGTCGACGTCGGTCATGGCTCAGGCGTGCCCGTCGCCGTCGACCTGCTCGCCCGGGGGCACCTCGCGCACCTCGGTCGTCGGGTGCTCCTGCGGGTAGAGGCTCGCACCCTCCTCGGCGGCCCGGTCGATCGCCTCGGTGACCGTGCTGTCGCCGGCAGGCGTCTGCTCGGCCTCGCGCGCCGCGACGGCCTCCCGCTCGGCCGGGGTGAGCACCGGGGGGATCGTCGAGATCGTGCGGTGCTCGCTGCTCAACCAGGTCGGGCGCTTGGGGCGCTTGACGACGTCGGCGAAGATCTCGGCGAGCTCCTTGGCGTTGAGCGTCTCGTGCTCGAGCAGGTCGAGGACGAGCCGGTCGAGGATGTCGCGGTTGTCGTTGAGCGCGTGCCAGGCCTCGTCGTGGGCGTCCTCGATGAAGCGGCGCACCTCCTCGTCGACGATGCCGGCGATGGTCTCGGAGTAGTCGCGCTGGTGGCCCATGTCGCGGCCGAGGAAGACCTCACCCTGCGACTGGCCGAGCTTGACCGCACCGATGCGCTCGCTCATGCCGAACTCGGTGACCATCTTGCGGGCCATCGACGTGGCCTTCTCGATGTCGTTGGACGCGCCGGTCGACGGGTCGTGGAAGATGATCTCCTCCGCGACGCGGCCACCGAGGGCATACGCCAGCTGGTCGAGGATCTCGTTGCGCGTCGTCGAGTACTTGTCGTCGACGGGCAGCACCATCGTGTAGCCGAGGGCCCGACCGCGCGGCAGGATCGTGATCTTGGTGACGGGGTCGGTGTGGTTCATCGCCGCGGCGACGAGCGCGTGACCGCCCTCGTGGTAGGCGGTGATCTTGCGCTCCTGGGCGCTCATGATCCGGGTGCGCTTCTGCGGGCCGGCGATGACGCGGTCGATCGCCTCGTCGAGGGTCGCGTCGTCGATGAACTGCTTGTCCGAGCGGGCCGTGAGCAGCGCCGCCTCGTTGAGCACGTTGGCCAGGTCGGCACCGGTCATGCCCGGGGTGCGGCGGGCGACGGCCAGCAGGTCGACGCCCGGGGCCATCGGCTTGCCCGCGGCGTGCACCTCGAGGATGCGGTGCCGGCCGAGCATGTCGGGGTTCTCGACGGCGATCTGCCGGTCGAAGCGGCCCGGGCGCAGCAGCGCCGGGTCGAGGATGTCGGGGCGGTTGGTCGCCGCGATGAGGATGACATTGGTCTTGACGTCGAAGCCGTCCATCTCGACGAGCAGCTGGTTGAGCGTCTGCTCCCGCTCGTCGTGGCCACCGCCGAGGCCGGCGCCGCGGTGGCGACCGACGGCGTCGATCTCGTCGACGAAGATGATCGCCGGCTGGTTGGCCTTGGCCTGCTCGAAGAGGTCGCGCACACGGCTGGCACCGACACCGACGAACATCTCGACGAAGTCCGAGCCGGAGATCGAGTAGAAGGGCACGCCCGCCTCGCCGGCGACGGCGCGCGCGAGCAGCGTCTTACCGGTACCCGGCTGGCCGTAGAGCAGCACGCCCTTCGGGATCTTGGCGCCCACGGCGAGGAACTTGCCGGAGTCGCGGAGGAACTCGACGATCTCGTGCAGCTCCTCGACGGCCTCGTCGGCGCCGGCCACGTCGGCGAAGGTCACCTTGGGGGTGTCCTTGCTCGCGAGCTTGGCCTTGGACTTGCCGAACTGCATGACCTTGGAGCCGCCGCCCTGGGCCTGGCTGATGATGAACCAGAAGAGACCGACGAGCAGCAGCAGCGGCAGCAGCGACAGGAGCAGGCTGGACCAGACGCTCGGCTGCTCGACGGTGTCGTTCTGCACGCCGTCGACGTTGTCGTCGACGACCTTGAGCATGTGGGCCGCGCGGGCGTCGATGAACTCGGTCTCGACCTTGTCGGCGTCCTTGACCGCCTCGCCGTCCGAGTAGGTCTCGCCCTTCTTGAGGTCGAGCTGCAGGAGGTTGTCCGTCGTGAAGTGGGCCTTGTCCACCTTGCCGTCGGTGACCAGCTTTTCCGCCGCGGAGGTGTCCACGCGCGCGTAGTCGCCGCCACCGCGGGTGGTGAACATCAGGACGAAGACTGCGATGAGCAGCAGCGCCCAGAAGGCGGGGGCACGGAAGATCTTCTTGGCGTTCATACGGGTACGGGGGCTTCCCGGACTTCCTGGCTCGACGACGTGGCGGCCACCGGCAGGGCCGGGGCGATCAGGACGAAACTACCTGAACACCGCCATTCGGCGGCCATCTGGTCAACGACCACTCGGAGCGCGGTGTTCCCGCACGACCGCCCCGTGGCCCACCCCCGTTCCACCCCCGCTCCCGCAGGAGCGAGGAACGAGCGTGTCGAAGGGCCTCAGGAGTAGACGTGCGGCGCGAGCGTCGCGACGTCGCGCAGGTTGCGATAGCCCTCGGCGAAGTCGAGGCCGTAGCCGACGACGAACTCGTTGGGGATGTCGAAGCCGACCCAGCGGGTGTCGATCTCGACCTTCGCCGCGTCGGGCTTGCGCAGCAGGGTGAGGATCTCGACCGAGGCCGGCGAGCGCGACTCGAGGTTGGCGCGGATCCACGACAGCGTCAGGCCGGAGTCGATGATGTCCTCGACGATGAGCACGTGCTTGTCGGTGATGTCGGCGTCGAGGTCCTTGAGGATGCGCACGACACCGGAGGACTTGGTGCCGGAGCCGTAGGAGCTCACCGCCATCCAGTCCATCGGGGCGGAGCCGGGCAGGTGGCGCATGAAGTCGGCCATGACCATGACCGCGCCCTTGAGCACGCCGACGAGGAGCACGTCCTTGCCCTCGTAGTGCTCCCACACCTCGGCGGCGAGCTCGCCGAGTCGGGTCTGGATCTGCTCTTCGGTGAGGAGCACCTCGACGAGGTCGTCCTGGATGTCCTGGGAGTCCACAGCTCTCCTTGCTCGGGTCGGGCGGATCTCATTGTCCACCAGGCGCACGTGCGATGTGCACCCGGTCGCGGTCACGGCGGACCCGCAGGTCGCCCGGCAGGTGGAGCGGACCCTGCCCGTGCCAGTCGGTGACGAGCCGGTCGCAGGCGGCGACGTGACCGGCGGTGAGGTCCCCGGCGGGGGCGCCGGCCCGCAGCAGCAGGCGACGCCACACCCGTGAGCGAAGGGCGGGGGCCAGGTCCCCGAGGTCGGCGACGGCCACGCCGTCGGCCGGGTCGTCGTCGGGGGTGGCCTGCGCGGCCAGGTCGTCGAGCAGGTCGGCGTCGTCACGCAGCAGGTCGGCGCTGCGGGCGAGCGCCTCGGCGAGGCCGGGCCCGAGGTCGCCCTCGAGGCCGGCGAGCGCCTGGCGCGCACGGACCCGGGCATGGGCCCGGTCGGAGTTCATCGGGTCCTCCCAGGGCATCAGGCCCCACTCCTCGCAGGCCCGCCGGGTCGTGGCCCGCGGCAGGTGCAGCAGCGGCCGGGCGAAGGGAGTCCCCTCCCGGACCACGAGCACGGCCATGCCGGCGAGGGATCGTGCACCGGAGCCCCTCGCGAGGCCGAGCAGCACCTGCTCGGCCTGGTCGTCGCGGGTGTGCCCGAGCAGGACGAGGTGGGCGGGGTGACCCTCACCCATCGCGGCGGCGGTCTCGGCGAGGGCTGCGTAGCGGGCCTCGCGGGCGGCGGCCTCGAGCCCCTCGCCGCTCGCGGTCACGAGGGTCGGCACGACGGCGACCGGCGCCAGCCCGAGGTCGGCGCAGTGCTGCGCCGCGAGCAGCGCGACGTCGGCGGACTCCTCCTGCAGCTGGTGGTCGACGATGATCGCGCCCGCGGTCACGTCGTGCGCCGGGGCCTCGGCGGCGAGGGCCGCGGCGAGGGCGAGGGAGTCGGCTCCCCCGCTCACCGCGGCGAGCGCCAGCGAGCCGGCCGGCAGACCTGCGAGGGCCGCGCGGACCCCCCTTCGGCAGTCGGCCTGGGAGGGGTGACCGGCGCCCACGTCAGCCGTGGACCCGCCGCACCCAGGCGGCGGGGTCGGTGATCTCGAGGGCGGTGGGCAGGGTCTCGGGCGAGGTCCAGACGGCGTTGAAGCCGTCGACGCCGACCTGCTCCTGGACCGCGCGGACAAAGGCCGCTCCGTCGCGGTACTGGCGCATCTTCGCCTCGAGGCCGAGGAGGCGGCGCAACAGGCGGTCGGCGGCACCGGCACCCTTGCGGCGCTTGGTGAATCGTTCGCGGATCGAGGCGACGGTCGGCACGTGCTCGGGGCCGACGTCGTCCATGACGACGTCGGCGTGCCCCTCGAGCAGCGACATCACGGCGGTGACGTCGGCGAGGCGCTCGCGCTGGGCCGGGGTGATGACGAGCTCGGTGAGGCCCTGGCTGTCGCCGGAGAAGAGGCGCGGCAGCTGGGTCGCCATCTGCTCGAGGCGGGCGCGCAGCGCCTCGCCGTCGGGCATGAGATCGCTCGTCAGCGCGCGGGCGCTGTCGATGACGTGCTCGCGCAGCCACGGCACGCCCTCGAACTGCACCCGGTGGGTCTCCTCGTGCAGGCACACCCACAGGCGGAAGTCGCGGGGCACGGCCTCGATGTCGCGCTCGGTCGCGACGATGTTGGGCGCGACGAGCAGCAGCGCGGGGTCGCCGTCGGGGGCGAGGTCGTACTGACCGAGGACCTTCGTCGAGAGGAAGGCGAGCATGCCGCCGGCCTCGGCCCCGGTGATCTTGGAGCCGACGGCCTGGGCGGCCGCCGAGGGCTCCTTGCCCTTGCGCCGGTTGGCCGCCTCGAGGGCCGGGTCGAGCATGCCCGACATCGACGTCGCGTTGACGTCGATCCACGTGCGCCGGTCGACGACGAGCGGGGCGCGGGCCGCGTCGGGCGCGCGCAGTCGGGCGGTCGTGGCGACCGGCTCGACGGCCGAGGCCGCGAGGGCCCGGATCTCCTCGACGACCTCGACGGCCTCGTCGGGGGTGACGTCCGGGCCGGGCGGGACGAGCCGGGCACCGGCCGATGCGGCGAACTTCCAGTCGACGTAGTTGGTCACGAGGTCACCCTACGGACTGGCCCCGTGGACGCTGCGGGCTCAGCGGCAGCCGCAGGCGGTGATGTCGGCGACGATCGCGTCGAGCGCGGCGCGGGCGCCGAGCGTGCCGGTCGTCGAGGGCACCCGGTCGGCGACGAGCACGAAGGTGAGCAGCCGCCCGTCCTGCGTCGTCGTCGTGCCGGCGAGCGCCGAGGTGCCGGTGAGCGTGCCGGTCTTGGCGCGGGCGATGCCGGAGGCACCGCGCGAGTCGGCGACGAGGAAGCGGTCGTGGAGGGTGCCGGTCAGCCCGGCGATCGGCAGGTCGGACAGCACGCGGGTCATGCTCCGGGCGCTGCCGGTGATGCCGAGCTGCATGACGTCGGAGGTCACCCGGGCCGGGATCACCTGGCCGGAGCTGAGCCCGCAGTTGTCCTTGAGCTTCACGCCCGTCATGTCGACGCCCGCGTCCCGCAGGGTCGAGTGGACCCACCGGCTCACCTCGGCGAAGCTCGTCCCCGCGCCGTCGGCGAGGGCGGCCTGGCGGGCGACGTTTTCGGTCAGGGCGTTGTCGGAGTCGTCGAGCGCGAGGGCGAGCACGTCGCCGAGCGGCGCCGACTCGACGGAGCCCAGCTCCTCGGCGCCCTGCGGCGCGGCCTGCCGCCAGGTGCGGGAGGAGTCGTCGACGGTGACCTTGACGCCGGCCTTCTTCAGCTGGCTGGCGAAGGCCTTGAGCACGGTCCGCTCGGGCACCGCGGGTGAGGGCTTGAAGGGCTCCGGCCGGTCGCCGGCGAGCCCGATCATCGACACGCCCTGGGTGTAGCCGGCGGCGACGTCGGCCATGTTCCACGTCGGGGCATAGCGCTCCCCGGCCGCATAGGTGGCATCGAGGCGAAGGGAGTGCCTCCCCTTCGCGTCCGACCCCAGGGACGTCGCGACCTGCTCGGCGAGGTCGGCCAGACCCGCGCGGCCCTCGACCGCGGTCGGGTCGCCGGCCCCCTTCGCCAGCATCGTGTCGCCCGAGGCGACGAGGACGATCTCGTCGCCCTCGCCCTGCACGACGCGGGTCTTCATCGTCGTCGACAGGTCGGTGGTCTCGGAGACGGCGGCGGCGGTGAGCAGCTTCGCCGTCGAGGCCGGGGTCTGCGGGCGGTCCTCGTCCTGGGACCACAGGGTGTCGCCGGTCAGCGCATCGCGGACGACGACCCCGACGCGGGGGCCGAGGGCCGAGGCGCCGACGTCGTCACGGACCGTGCGGGCCAGACCGGACGCGGTCGGGACCGGCGCCTGCTTCGAGGCGGCGGGCAGGACCGCGGTGGGCTCACGCGGGGCGGGGGTCTGCTCGGTGACCGGCTCGTCGATGGTGAGGACGCCCGGCACGCGGTCGTAGGCATCGGCCACGCCGTAACCGACGGCGAGTGCTGCGACCGACGTCACGGCGATCAGAGTGCGTCGCACGCGCGGCCCCCTGCGGTGTTTTGTCGGTGGTGGTGGAACACTGTGCCCGAGAATAGTTCACCCGTCACAGACAAGAGGTACGACTGTGGAGTTCGACGTCACCATCGAGATCCCGAAGGGCCAGAAGAACAAGTACGAGGTCGACCACGAGACCGGTCGCATCCGCCTCGACCGCATGCTCTTCACCTCCATGGCCTACCCGAGCGACTACGGGTACGTCGAGGACAGCCTCGGCGAGGACGGCGACCCGCTCGACGCGCTCGTGCTCCTCGACGAGCCGACCTGGCCCGGCTGCCTCGTGCGGGCGCGGCCGATCGGCATGTTCCACATGCGCGACGAGGCCGGCGGCGACGACAAGGTCCTGTGCGTCCCCGCGGGCGACCCGCGCAAGGAGGGCATCAAGGACCTCGAGGACATCAGCGAGTTCTGGCGCCTGGAGATCCAGCACTTCTTCGAGACCTACAAGGACCTCGAGCCCGGCAAGTCCGTCGAGGGCGCCCACTGGGTCGGCCGCGAGGAGGCCGAGAAGACGGTCACCGAGGCCATCGAGCGCGCCAAGGCCGCCGGCATGAGCACCGCCCGCTGGACGATGCCGAGCTCGAGCCACTCGCAGGCCCACCCCGACGCCTCGCACTCGCCGGAGGACATCGAGGCCGCGTCCGCCCGCGCCCACGAGGAGCTGGCCACCAAGGACAAGCCGCTCAGCGACAGCGAGTGAGATAGCGCGCCAACCCGCTGCGGCCCTGCCGCATCATCCACGCGTGGTTGGCGCGCAGCACGACAGGAGCGAGGGTCGCCGCCCGGGACAACCGGGCGGCGACCCTCACCTCTTGGTCGAAGGTCGCCCGCACCCCGCCCCGCGGGTCGTCCACGACCGTCCACCCGGCCCACCCGTCGAGGTCACCGTCCAGGCGGACCCGCAGGTGACCCCCTTCGCGGTCCT
Source organism: Janibacter sp. CX7 (assembly GCF_024362365.1). Taxonomy (NCBI): domain Bacteria; kingdom Bacillati; phylum Actinomycetota; class Actinomycetes; order Micrococcales; family Intrasporangiaceae; genus Janibacter; species Janibacter sp. CX7. The sequence continues at coordinate 2,639,850 of NZ_CP101464.1, forward strand.
CGATCTCGCGGGTGAGCACGAGGTGCAGGGTCATCGGCAGCGCGCTGCGGATCCGCGCACGACCCGAGGTCTCGTCGAGGCGCTCGACGCCGCGCACCTGCGCCCACCACCGCGGATAGCCCTCGGGGTCCGCGAGCGCCGCGACCACCGCCTCCCGCGGCGCATCGAGCACCCACTCGTGGTGGAAGGTGAAATGCGGTGCGGTCACGCTCCCATCCTGCTCCCCGCCCGGGCACGTCAACTACGTTGGCCCCGTGCGCTACTACTCCCGCGACGGACTGACCTTCGACATCGACGACCTCGGCCCGCAGGAGGGTGACGTCGTCGTCCTGCTCCACGGCTGGCCGCAGGACCGCACGGCGTGGCACTCCGTCGCGCCGCGCCTGGCCGATGCCGGGCTGCGGGTGCTGGCGCCCGACCTGCGCGGCTACTCCCCCGGCGCCCGTCCGGGCAACCACCTCGACTACGTGATCACCGAGATCGTCGGCGACGTCATCGCCCTGCTCGACGAGGTCGGAGCGCAGCGGGCACACATCGTCGGCCACGACTGGGGCGGGGCGCTCGCCTGGGCCGTCGCGGCCCGCGAGCCCGACCGCGTCGAGACGCTCACCGTGCTGTCGACGCCCAGCCCGGCCGGGATGGCGGCCGGCATGCGGGCCGGCGACCAGCTCAAGCACTCCTGGTACATGGCGCTCTTCGCCCTGCCGGTGCTGCCGGTGCTCTTCTTCCGGCTCTTCGCCCAGCAGGTCCTCGAGCGGATCGGCATGCCCCGCGACCGCGCCGCCCACGACGCCCGCCGGCTCAAGACGCCGGGCGCGGCGGAGGGCACCTTCGCGTGGTACCGGGCCGCCCTCTCCCCCACCCTCATCTGGCGCAAGCGCCGGTCGAAGGGGGGTCCCCGCCGCAGCGTGCACCGCCGGGTCATCCCGACCGCCTACGTCTGGGGGACGAAGGACCCGGCCTTCGGCGAGGTCGCGACCGAGCGCACCGTCGAGCAGCTGCGCCGCCGTGCCGGCGACCAGCCCGAGCTGGCGATCATCCGGCCGCTCGAGACCGGCCACTGGCTCATGGAGACCCACCCCGAGGTCATCGCCGACGTCGTCCTCGAGCGGGTCGGCGCCCGGCGCTCCGAGGCCCTCGCGGGCTGATGCGCGCCACGCGCCGGGCCGTCCTCGTGGGCGGGCTCGCCCTGTCGCTCGCGGCGTGCGGCCGTCGCAGCGACGTGGGTGCGGTGCGGGCGGCGCTGCAGTCCGCCGTCGAGGCCCTGCCCGTGTACGTCGACGGCCAGGTCCAGTACCAGGACTCGGCCTCGGCGGGGACGACGATCAGCGGGGTGCTGACCCTGCAGGGCGCCGATCGCACGGCCGTCGCCGCGTCGCTCGAGCACGTGCTCGAGGCGGTCGCCCGCACCTACCGTGACCAGGCCGACGTGCGCTCGGCCTTCGTCCGCCTGGAAGCCCATCCCGCTGGCGACTCGGCCACGCGGGTGCTCACCACCGAGGTCGTCGCGCCGTCCTCGGGAGCCAACACGACGACCGACGACCTCGACGCTCACTTCGACCTCTGAGCCGATTACGCGCCACGGGCACTCATCCGTATACTCGTGCCTCGCGTCCACGGGCGCATGCCGCCTTAGCTCAGTCGGCTAGAGCGTCTCACTCGTAATGAGAAGGTCGTCGGTTCGATTCCGACAGGCGGCTCCACGCGAAACCCTCGAGAAATCGGGGGTTTTCGTCATTTCCGGGTCCCGTCCGGTCACGACTGCTCGTGGGTTGGTACCCCTCTGGTACCCCATCCCACGCGAGCCTCTCGAGGGCGCCGGGGCTCAGTGCTGGGAGCCCGGCGTCGTTGGTGTCACCTGGTCCCCCTTCTCCGGGCAACCGGGTGACATCAACGACGCCAGGCGACGCTGGGACCCGCGGCGAAGGGGTCAGCGGGTCTCCCACATCTGCCGGGCGTGACCGATCTCGGCCCGGATCGCCGCCATGATCGCGTCGGTGACCTCTCTGGCCGCGGCGTCGTCGGTCCGCCCCGCCCACGCCGACAGGTCGACCGGGTCGCCGACCGACAGGCAGGCGGTGTGCCGGTGCCACAGGTGCCGGTGGCCCTGCTGCGGCCCCCACGTCCCGACCGGGATGACCGGGGCCTCGGGGTGACGCAGGGCGAGCCGCGCAGCCCCGGTCCGTGCCGGGCCGGGCATCTTGTCGGGCTCGGTCGTCAGGCGCCCCTCGGGGTAGAGCGCGACGAGCTGCCCCTGGGCGAGCCGGTCGGAGGCCGCGTCGAGCGCCCCGGCCGCGGACGCCGAGCCACGTGCGACGGGGATCTGGCCGGTGGCCCGGGCGAGGGAGCCCACCACGGGCCAGCCGAAGACCTCCTGCATCGCCAGGAAGTGCGGGAAGCGCCGGTGCCCGATCGCCACCCGCGCCACGGCCAGCGGGTCGGACATCGTCAGGTGGTTGGCCACGAGGATCACCGGCCCCGTGCGCGGCACGGCCCCCGCGGTGCGGAAGCGCACCCGGTGGGCCAGCTTCGCCACCGCCCAGACCAGCGCGAAGCCGGTGGCGTTCTTCAGCAGCTGCCGTGGAGTGGTCACCTCCGCATTGTGGGCCCCACCCCGCGCGCTCTCCCGGAGTACTCGTACCCAGGCTCCTCCCTTCGCACGGCCTCGACCCGGGCGAAGGGGGCGCTTCCCCTGTGCCGCAACGGGTCCGGCTCGTCCTGCAGGGCCGTCCACCCGCGGCTAGCGTGGGCCGGGCCCATCGGACCCAAACCCCCTGCGAGGTGTCCCCGTGAGCTCCCTTCGTCGTGCTCTGCCCTGCCTGACCAGCGCCGCTCTCGCGGCCTCCCTGATGGGCTCGGCGCCAGCCTCCGCCGCCCCCAGCCCCGTTGCGGCGCAACGCGACTCGATCCCGATCCGGGGCGTGGACCGAGCCGCCCTGTCGGCCGCGCCGACGGTCCCCTCCGCCGGCCGCTCCGGCGACCGGGTGGTCGGCATGACCGATGCGTTGGCGACGCAGGACTTCCGCGTCGCGGGGGTCACGTGGAGCGGCGAACGCTCCGACGTCGAGGCCTTCGTGCGCACCCGGGACGCCGAGACCGGGCGGTGGAGCGGCTGGAGCCTCCTCCAGGCCGAGGCCGGGCCCGACGCAGGCACGAGCGAGGCGGCCGCCACACGCGGCGGGACGCAGCCGCTCATCGCGGATTCCTCCGACGGGATCCAGGTGCGCGTCGAGTCGGCCGGCGGCGCACCCCACGACCTCGAGGTCGACCTCGTCGAGCCCGGCACGTCGAGCGCCGACAGCGCCACGTCGACGAGCTCGACGACCAGCACCAACCCCCAGGCCAAGCCGACCGTCCACAGCCGGGCCGAGTGGGGCGCGGACGAGTCGATCCGCAAGGGCGACCCCGAGTACGGCCAGGTGCGGGGCGCGGTCGTCCACCACACCGCCGGGGTCAACGGCTACTCCGCCGAGGAGGTCCCGGCGATCCTGCGGGGCATCTACGACTTCCACGTCAACGGCCGCGGGTGGAACGACATCGGCTACAACGTCCTCGTCGACCGCTTCGGCCGGCTGTGGGAGGGACGCGCGGGTGGCCTGGACAAGGCCGTCATCGGCGCGCACGCGCAGGGCGTCAACAGCCAGACCTTCGGCATCTCCGCGATGGGCGACTACGACGTCGTCGCCGCGCCGGACGTCATGGAGACGAGCATCGAGCGATTCACGGCATGGAAGCTCGCCCGCCACCACGTCGACCCGACCGCGAAGGCGACGATCGGTGGCGTGTGGCGCCCGACGGTGCTCGGGCACCGCAACGTCGGCCAGACGGACTGCCCCGGGCAGTACCTCTACGCCCGGCTCGGCGAGATCCGCGCCGGCGCCCGCGAGCGTCAGGGCACCGCGATCTACAAGCCGAGCACCAGCCCCCGCAGGATCGAGCGGGGCACCGGCGGGTCGACCCTGCGGGCCCAGACGACCGGCGACATCACCTGGCGGGTGCGGGTGAGCAGCGACGAGCACGGCGTCGTCGCCGACTCCACCGGCACGCGCACCGATGACGGCACGCTCGAGGTGCCGTGGGACGGCCGGCTGCCCGACGGCAGCTGGGCCACGCCCGGCAGCTACGAGGTCGTGCTCAGCGGACGCGACACGAGCTCGGGCGCGTGGCTGCCGAGCTGGCGCGACACGGTGACCGTCACCAGCTGACCCTTCGAGACGGTCGCTTCCCGACCTCCTCAGGGACCGGGAAGCTCACTCCTTGCAGGTGAGCTCGCCACCATCGGGCAGTGCGCCCGTCAGCCAGTACTGGTCCACGGCCTTGTCGACGCACGAGTTCTGCCGCATGTAGGCGGTGTGCCCGTCGCCCTCGTGGGTGACGAGCGCGGAGTCGGCGAGCTGCTCGTGCAGCCGCTTCGCCCACTCGTAGGGCGTCGCCGGGTCGCGGGTGGTGCCGACGACGAGGATCGGGTCGGCTCCCTTCGCCTCGACCTCGTGCGGCGTGTTGGTGGCCTTGACCGGCCACTGCGCGCACGGTGACTCGGAGGCGAGCGCGCGGCCCCAGATGGGCGCTTCCTTCTCTGCGCGGGCCACGAGGTCGTCGGGGTCGCCGGGTCCGTCCGGGGTGTCGAGGCAGGAGACGGCGGGCAGGGCCTCGAGCATGTTGTTCTGGTAGACGCCGCCGGCGTCACGACCGGCATAGCTGCGGCCGAGCTCGCTCAGCGGACCACCGTCGCCGTCCTTCGCCGCGACGAGCGCGTCGGTCAGCTGCGACCACATGCCCTGGTCGTACATCGCCTGCGCGATGCCCCACGTCGCCCACCCCTCGGTGAGCTTGATCCCGGCGCTCGCGGGCAGCGGCTTGGCGTCGAGCGCCTCGAGCTGGTCCTGCACGTGCTCGACGACCTCGTCGGCGCTCGACCCGAGCGGGCAGTCGTCGTCGACGCAGTCCTGCGCCCACGCCCGGGTCGCGGTGTCGAAGCCCTTGGCCTGACCGATCGCGACCTCTTCCGATGTCGCGTCGGGCGGCAGCACGCCGTCGAGCACGAGCCGGCCCACGCGGTCGGGGAAGAGGTCGGCATAGGTCGCACCGAGATAGGTGCCGTAGGACTTGCCGAGGTAGGTGAGCTTGCCGTCGCCGAGCACGGCCCGCAGCACGTCCATGTCGCGGGCGGCGTCGGCGGTCGAGACGTGGCCGAGCAGCTCGCCGCTCTTGGCCTCGCAGCCGTCGGCAAAGTCCTGCTGTGCCCGCTCCCCCGCCGCCTTCTCCTCCGGGGTGTCGGGCGTCGGGTCCTTGGCGAGGTAGTCGTCCATCTCGGCATCGCTCAGGCAGTCGATCGGCTCGGAGCGCCCGACGCCTCGCGGGTCGAAGCCGACGACGTCGAAGTGCCGCCGGATCTGGTCGCTGACGATGAAGTCGGCCGCGGCCGCGTAGTCCACGCCCGAGCCGCCCGGGCCGCCGGGGTTGACGACGACAGAGCCCGCGGCCTCGTCCTTCGCCGGGACCCGGAGCACCGCGATCTCGAGGGTGCGGCCGTCGGGCTGCTCGTAGTCCATCGGGACCTCGAGCTCGGCGCACTCGCCGTCGCCGCGCTCGCAGGGACCCCAGTCGAGCTGCTGCTCGTAGAAGCGCTCGAGCCCCGTGGTCCCCGCCGGCGGCGCGGTGTTGCCGGGGCCGAGCCCGGTGGGCTGGGTGTCGGGCTCGAGCAGCGAGCAGCCCGCCACCGGCAGGAGCAGCGCCGCCGCGGCAGCCAGGACACGGACGGGGCGACGGGCACGACTCATGGCGCAGACGCTACCTTTCGCCCCTGATGTCGCTCAGCGGGTCGGCAGCTGCAGCGAGATCGCCATCGCCTCGAGCGCGAGCAGCGGGGCGACGTTGGCCGCGATGCGCTCGCGGGCCGTGGCGATGGCCTCCATCGCCACGAGCAGACCCTCGCCGCCGAAGGCCCGCGCGACCTCCTCGACGACCGGTCGGGCGTCCTCGTTGACCAGGGCGACGGGCGAGCCGGCGTGCAGGACGAGCGCGTCGCGGTAGACCGACAGCAGGTCGACGAGAGCACGGTCGATCATGTCGCGGGTGAACCGGGTGGCGCGGGTCTTCTGCTCCTTTTCCAAGGAGGTGATCTGGGCGCGCACGTGCGGCGGCTGGGTTCGGGCGCTCGGGTCGGCGCCGAGGGTCTCGAGGAGGCGTTCCTTCTCCGCCGCGGCGCGCGCCTCGAGCGTGCGGTCACGCTCCTGCTCGGCGATCTGCAGCAGGTCGGCCGCAGCACCGACCGCGTCGGAGACGCCGCGGATGCGCCCGGCCATCGCGATCGTGTCGCGACGACGGATGCGCGCGCCCTCGTCGGTGGCCAGCCGCTTGGCCAGCCCGATGTGGCTCTGCGCGGCGCGGGCGGCATAGGTGGCCATGCCGATGTCGACGCCGTCGCGGCGCTCGAGCAGGCGGGCCACCTCGGGCACGGGCGGCGTGCGCAGCCGCACGTGCCGCGAGCGCGAGCGGACGGTGATGAGCACGTCCTCGAGGCTCGGCGCGCAGAGCAGCCAGACGGTGCGTGGTGTCGGCTCCTCGAGCGCCTTGAGCAGGGCATTGCCCGACTGCTCGGTGAGCCGGTCGGCGTCCTCGACGAGGATGATCCGGTAGCGCCCGACGCTCGGTGAGCGGCCGGCGAGCTGGACGAGGTCGCGGGTCGCGGCGACGCCGATCGACAGCGCCTCGGTCGCGAGTACGTCGACGTCGGCATGCGTGCCGTCGAGCGCGGTGCGGCACTCACGGCACTCGCCGCAGCCACCGGTCGGGCACAGCAGCGCCCCGGCGAAGGCGCGCGCCGCGGTCGAGCGCCCCGACCCCGGTGGCCCCGTGAAGAGCCACGCGTGGGTCATGGCCGCCGGGTCGGCGACGGCCCGCTCGAGGGTCGCGATCGTCTCGGCCTGACCGACGACGTCGCGCCAGATCGGCGCCTGGCCGGACCCGGCCACCGCGGTCACAGCAGGCCCTCGTGCGCCAGCCGGGCTCGGACGGCGGCCGCGATCTCGTCGGCGGGGGCGCCGCCGTCGACGACGAGATAGCGCTCGGGCGCCGCTGCCGCCATGGCGAAGAAGTGCTCGCGCACCGCCGCGTGGAATCCGTCGGCCTCGGACTCCATCCGGTCGTGGGTGCCGCCGCGTCGGGCCCGTCCGGTCGCGGGGTCGACGTCGACGAGGACCGTGAGGTCGGGGGCGAGCCCGCCGACGGCCCAGGTCTGCAGGTCGGCGACCTCCTGGGCCCCGAGGGAGCGGCCGGCGCCCTGGTAGGCGACCGAGGAGTCGGTGTAGCGGTCGGTGACGACCACCGCTCCGCGGGCGAGCGAAGGGAGGATCACCTCCTGCACGTGCTGGGCCTTGTCGGCGGCGAAGATCAGCGCCTCCGCCCTCGGGGTGATCGCCTCGCCGTGGAGCACGAGATCGCGCAGCGCGGCGCCGAGGGAGGTCCCCCCGGGCTGGCGGGTCACGACGACCTCACGGCCCGCAGCCTCGAGCGCCTCGACGAGGTGGCCGACCTGCGTCGACTTGCCTGCCCCGTCGCCGCCCTCGAAGGCGATGAAGTACCCGTGCTCGCTCACGCCGTCGACCCTAAGGCACCGTGCCGACACGCCAGTCCGGGCGCCGGGCAGGGTGTGTGCAAAGGTCACAAGTCGGTCGCGAAGGGCCGCTGGGCTGCACGCCCCGCACCCTCCCGGGGTTGAGTGGACGACTGGTCCCGAGAGTCGGGGCCGAGGAGAGGATGCCCGTGGGTGATTTCGTCGCAGACAAGTGGCAGGACATCCTCTTCCGCTCCTTCCAGCACCTCTCGCTGGTGGTGCAGTCCGTCCTCCTCGCGACGATCATCGCCATCGCCCTCGCGGTGCTCGTCACCCGGGTGCCGCGGCTGAAGCCCGCGGCCAACATGATCAGCGCCGTCGGCCTGACGATCCCCTCCTTCGCCCTCCTCGGCCTGCTCCTGCCCCTCTTCGGCATCGGGCCCGTGTCGCCCTTCGTCGCCGTCACCTTCTACGCGACGCTGCCGATCCTGCGCAACGCCGTCGTGGGCCTCGCCGGCGTCAGCCCCACCCTGCTGGAGTCGGCGAAGGGGATGGGCATGGGGTCGACGGCCCGCTTCCTGCGCGTGCAGCTGCCGATGGCCTGGCCGGTGATCATGGCCGGTCTGCGGGTGTCCGCGCAGATGTCCATGGGTGTGGCCGCGATCGCGGCATACACCCTCGGCCCCGGTCTCGGCGGCTACATCTTCACCGGCCTGGCCCAGCTGGGCGGGGCCAACGCCCTCAACTACGCCCTCGTCGGGACCCTCGGGGTGGTCGTCCTCGCCCTGGTCCTCGACGCCGCCCTGCTGCTCGTCAGCCGACTCACCACCTCGAAGGGGATCCGCGCCTGATGTCCACCACCGCAGACCAGCAGCCCGCACCCGAGCACCACGCAGCCGACCGGGGGGTGAGCGGCGCCGAGATCGTCTTCGACAACGTCACCAAGACCTACTCGGGGCAGAAGGTGCCGGCCGTCGACGGCCTGTCCCTCACCGTGCCCGCCGGCGAGATCGTCATGTTCATCGGCCCCTCGGGCTGCGGCAAGACGACGACCCTGAAGATGATCAACCGTCTCCACGAGCCGACCTCGGGGACGATCACCATCGGCGGCGAGGACATCCGCAGCAAGAACGCGACCGAGCTGCGCCGTACCATCGGCTACGTCATCCAGGGAGGCTCGCTCTTCCCCCACATGACGGTCGCCGACAACATCGCCCTCGTCCCGGGTCTGCTCAAGTGGGACAAGCGCCGCATCACCGAGCGCGTCGACGACCTGCTCGAGCTCGTCGGGCTCGACCCCAAGCGCTACCGAGACCGCTACCCCAAGGAGCTCTCCGGCGGGCAGCAGCAGCGGGTGGGCGTCGCTCGTGGCCTCGCGGCGGACCCGCCGGTGCTCCTCATGGACGAGCCCTTCGGCGCGGTCGACCCGATCACCCGGCAGCGGCTCCAGGACGAGCTGATGAGCATCCAGGAGGAGCTGCAGAAGACGATCGTCTGCGTCACCCACGACATCGACGAGGCGGTCAAGCTCGGCGACCGGATCCTCCTGCTGCGCGAGGGCGCGCAGATCGCGCAGTACGACACCCCGACCACCCTCCTGGCCAACCCCGCCGACGAGTTCGTCGAGGACTTCATCGGTGCCGGGTCCTCGCTCAAGCAGCTGAGCCTCTCGCGCGTCGACGAGCTCGAGCTGCAGAGCCCGGTCCTCGCCGCGGTCGGTGACGAAGGGAAGGCAGCCGCCGACGCCGCCCGCGCCGGCGGGCAGAACGACGTCATCGTGCTCGACTCCCGACGGCGGCCGGTCGGCTGGTACAGCCTCAAGGAGGCCGCCAGGATGGCCCGCCTGCCCGACCACACCGAGCAGGACATCTCGGTCATCGACCGGCGCTCGACGATCAACGACGCCCTCGACTCGATGCTCGCGAGCACCCACGGCGGCGTCCTCGTCACCGGCCGGCGCGACGAGTTCCTCGGCGTCGTGACCTTCGAGGCGGTCACCGACCACATCCGCGCCGCGTCCGACCCGGACACGCAGGAGGCCACGTCATGACCGACGTGAGGACCTCCCCTTCGACCGCCGACACCGGGGTCGAGGACCGCCGCACGACGATCGGGCTGCTCGTCGGCCTGCCGCTGCTCTGCGCGGCGATCCTCGGCGGCTGGGCGATCTGGCGGCAGACCGCCGACCTCGACGACATCGAGGCCCGCCAGCTGGCGTGGGGCACGATCCTCACGCTGACCCGCGAGCACATCACGCTCACCCTCATCACGACCGCCGTCGTGCTCGTCACCGCGATCCCCATCGGCATCCTGCTCACCCGCGGCCCGGCCCGCCGCTTCTCCGGGCCGATCACGGCCGTCGCCAACGCCGGCCAGGCCGCGCCGGTCATCGGCCTCATCGTGCTCCTGGCGATGTGGCTCGGCTTCGGCGTGCGCACCGCCGTCATCTCCCTGGCGATCTACGGATTCCTGCCGGTGCTGCGCAACACGATCGTCGGCCTCCAGCAGGTCGACCAGACCCTCGTCGAGGCCGCCCGCGGCATGGGCATGTCCCCCGTCGACGTCCTGCGCCGGGTCGAGCTGCCGCTCGCCATGCCGGTGATCATGGCCGGTGTGCGCACCGCGCTCGTGCTCGTCGTCGGCGCCGCGAGCTTCGCGACCTTCGTCAACGCCGGCGGTCTGGGCGCGCTCATCGTCACGGGCATCACGCTCTTCCGCTACCCCATCCTCGTCAGCGGCGCCGTGATCATCGCGGTCGTCGCGCTGCTCATCGACTGGGCGGGCCGGGTGCTCGAGCTCCTCCTCACTCCCAAGGGGACCTCATGACGACGCGACGTGACCTCCCTTCGACCGAGCTGACCCGACGCACCCTGCTCCTGGGCGGGGCCGGCACGCTCGGCCTCGCCCTCGCCGGGTGCGGCCTGGGCACGAGCGGTGGCTTCGTGCCCTCCGGGGAGCCGGCCGGGCCGATCGCCGACGTCGACCTGTCGGGCGCCTCGATCGGGGTGGGGTCGAAGAACTTCACCGAGCAGCTCATCCTGGGCAAGATGGCCGTCATCCTGCTGCGCGCGACCGGCGCCGAGGCGGCGGACCTGACCAACATCCCCGGCTCGTCCAGCGCCCGCCAGGCGATGATCGAGGACCAGGTCCAGATGCAGTGGGAGTACACGGGCACCGCCTGGATCGCCTATCTCGGCGAGACCACCCCGATCCCCGACGAGCGCAAGCAGTACGAAGCCGTCCGCGACCGCGACCTCGAGGAGCACCAGCTCGTCTGGCTCGACCCGGCGCCGATGAACAACACCTACGGCTTCGCCGGGCCGACCGAGACGATCAAGAAGCTCGGCATCACCAAGCTCTCCGAGCTGGCGAAGGTCCCCAAGGCCGAGCTGACCTTCTGCGTCGAGTCCGAGTTCAACAACCGCAACGACGGCTTCGACCCGATGCTCAAGAAGTACGGGCTCGCCAAGGGCACGAGCTTCCCCGAGAGCAACGTCAAGGTCCTCGACACCGGCGCCATCTACCAGGCCACCGACAAGGGCACGTGCACCTTCGGCGAGGTCTTCACCACCGACGGGCGGATCAAGGCGCTCGACCTGACCGTGCTCGAGGACGACAAGGCCTTCTTCCCGAAGTACAACGTCGCGCCGGTGCTCACCGAGGCGGTCGTCGAGGAGCACCCTGCGGTCCGGGACCTCTTCGACCCGGTCGTCAAGAAGCTCACCGACGACGTGCTCATCGACCTCAACGCCCGGGTCGACGTCGACGGCGAGGACCCGGCGGACGTCGCCATCGCGTGGCTGCGGGAGGCCGGCTTCATCAAGGCCTGACCGCGATCCGGTGACAGGGGGCGCCCGCGGGTCTAGCCTGCGGGCATGAGCCTCGGGGGACGCAGGGGGCGGCTGCTCGTCACCGCCATGATCACGACGGTCCTGGCTGCGGCCGTGACCACCGGCACCGCCACGGCGAAGGGGGCCGCACCCGCCGCGTCGTCGGCGGCGGTTTCCGCGACGACCAGCGGCACGACCGGGCGCACCGACCGCCTGTCCGTCCTCATGAGCGGCGACGTCCTCGTCCACACGACCCTCGTCGCCCAGGCGAAGCGCGATGCGGTGGCCGGCGGCCCGAGCCTCAACTTCGACCGGATGCTCGCCGCGCAGAAGCCGCGCATCAGCACCGCCGACCTCGCGATCTGCCACCTCGAGACGCCGATCGCCCCTGCCGGCGGGCCCTACACCGGCTATCCCCTCTTCAAGGCGCCCGCGCACGTCGTCACCAGCCTGCGTCGCGTCGGCTACGACGCGTGCACGACGGCCTCCAACCACTCGCTCGACGACGGCCAGCGCGGCATCACGCGCACGCTCGACGTCCTCGACTCCAACAAGCTCGGGCACACCGGCACCGCCCGCACCTCGACCGAGCGCAACCGGCCGCTCGTCCGCACGGTCCAGGGCGTCAAGGTCGGCATCGTCTCGACGACCTTCTCCACCAACGGCATCCCCGTGCCGCGGGACAGGCGGTGGTCGGTCAACACCCTCGATCGCACGGCCCTCGTCGAGGACGTCAAGCGCACCAAGGCCGCCGGCGCCGAGATCGTCGTCGTCGCCGTGCACGCGGGCACCGAGTACAGCCACGTGCCCAACGCGCAGCAGGAGCAGATCCGCTCGTGGCTGCACGCGACGCGGCTCGTCGACGCCGTCTACTTCCACCACGCGCACGTCGTCGAGCCGGTCGAGAAGGTCGGTTACCGCTGGGTGGCGTGGGGCCTGGGCAACACCTTCGCCACGAGCACGACGAAGTACAACAAGAGCACCGGCGAGCAGGTGATGACCCGCTTCAACTTCGAGCGGCAGTACGGCACGACGTGGCGGGTGCGCTCGGTCGCCGTCATCCCGGGCTACTCGCCCAACGTCGCGCCCTATCGCTGGGTCGACCTCGTCACCGCCGCGCAGGACCCCTCGCTGTCGTCGTCGGCCCGCAGCTCCTACGCGGCCCGGGCCCGCCACGTCCGCTCGATCGTCGGGGCACGCGGCGGCTTCGGCGACGGTGTCTACCAGGCCTCGCCGGTGCGCTGACGGCACCGCCCGAGCCACATCCCCTTCGCTCCTCCCTATGGTCGTGTCATGACCTTCAGCTCCGAGACCGACCGCGCCCTCACCACCCGCGCCCTCACCGCGCAGACCGAAGGGAGGGTCCCCGGGCTCGTCGCCGGCGTCGCCCGCGACGGCCGGCTGGAGTGGTCCACGGGGATCGGCACGGTCGACGTCGCGACGCCGGGCGAGGCGCCCGACGACGAGACGCAGTACCCCGTGGCGAGCAACTCCAAGACCTTCACCGCCGTCGCCGTCATGGCGCTGCGCGACGAGGGCCGGCTCGACCTCGACGACACCGTCGAGCAGCACCTCACCGACAGCACCCATGCCTCCGTCACGATCCGCCAGCTGCTGTCGCACACCTCCGGCATGCAGCGCGAACCCGTCGGCGACGTCTTCGACACCATGGTCATGCCCTCCCGCGAGGACCTGCTCGCCGGCTGGTCGCAGGCCGAGCGCGTCGGGCGGCCCCACGACCGCTGGCACTACTCCAACCTCGCCTACGGCGTCCTCGGGGAGATCATCGGCCGCCTCGACGGGTGCACGTGGGAGGAGTCGATCCGTCGCCGCATCCTCGACCCGCTCGAGCTGACCCGCACCGGCACCACCCCCTCCGGCCGCCGGGCGAAGGGGTACTACGTCCCGCCCTTCGCCGACGTTCCCCGGGAGGAGCCGGTCATCGAGGCGGCGGCCCTCGACCCGGCCGGCGGGCTGTGGTCGACGGCCACCGACCTGGCCCGGTGGGGTGGCTTCGTCGCCAACCCGGTCGAGGAGGTCCTCTCCCCCGACACGCTCGAGGAGATGTGCCAGCCGCAGGTGATGGCCGACCTCACTTCGTGGACCTCCGCCTGGGGGCTGGGCTTCCAGCTCGTGCGGCACGAGGGGCGCACCTGGGTGGGCCACACCGGCGGCTGGCCCGGCTCGATCACCGGCGTCTTCACCGAGCGCTCTTCTGCCACGACGGGGCTGATCCTGATGAACAACTCCGCTCCCGTCCCGCCCGCCGCGGCCGCCATCGAGCTCGGGACGATCGCCATCGAGCGCGAGCCGGTGCAGCCCGAGCCCTGGCAGCCCGGGACCGAGCTGCCCGAGGACCTCGTCCCGCTGCTCGGGCACTGGTACTCCGAGGGCACCCACTGGGTGCTGTCGGTGCGGGAGGGCGCCCTGGAGGCCCGCATCGCCGGCCAGCGCAAGGAGCTGCCGCCCGCGGTCTTCACCGCAGAGGGCACCGACCGCTACCGCACCGTCTCCGGCCACGAGCGCGGTGAGCTGCTGCGGGTCAACCGCGACGCCTCCGGCACCGTCACCCACCTCAACTGGGCCACCTACCGCTTCACCCGGGAGCCGCTGGCCTTCGGCCAGTGGCTCTGATCCCCCTTCGCCCGCCGGATCGATGTATCCGGGTGCGTTCCAGCTCACCCGGACACATCGACCCGGAGCAGGCGAAGGGCGGGGGTCAGGCGAAGGGCGGGGGTCAGGCGAAGTGCTTGCGCAGCTCCCGGTTGAGGATCTTGCCGGTGGCATTGCGGGGCAGCTCGTCCATGAAGACGACCTCGCGGGGGATGCAGTGCCGGGCGCGGTGCGCGCGGACGTGCTCCTTGATCTCGTCGGCGGTCAGCTCGTGGCCCTCGGTGAGTGCGACGAAGGCGGCGAGCCGCTGCCCGAAGTCGGGGTCGGGGACACCGATCACGGAGACCTCGCGGACCGCGGGGTGCTCGGCGAGCAGCCCCTCGACCTCGATGGGGTACACGTTCTCCCCGCCGCTGACGATCATGTCGTCATCGCGACCGTCGACGAAGTAGAGCCCGTCGTCGACGTGCCCCATGTCGCCGGTCGAGACGAGCCCGTCGACGAAGTCCTTGGTGTTGCCGTTGGTGTAGCCGTCGAAGACGAGCTCGTTGCCGCAGAAGATCCGGCCGGTCTGCCCCGTCGGCACCTCCTTGCCGTCGTCGTCGAGGATCTTGACGACCGTGCCGAGCGGCGGGGTGCCGGCCGTGTTGGCGTGGCGCCGCATGTCGGCGGGCGTGGCGATGCACACCCACGACGCCTCGGTCGAGCCGTAGAGGTTGTAGAGCACGTCGCCGTACTCGTCCATGAACTTCGTCGTGAAGCCCGAGGGGTAGGCCGAGCCGGAGGTCGCGACGACGCGCAGCTTGCGGCGGCTGCGAGCGGCCGGGTCGCTCGGCAGCTCCATCATCCGCTGGAGCATCACGGGGATGGCGAACATCGCGTCGGGCTGCAACTCCTCGAGCGCCGCCCGGGCCGCCTGGGGCTTGAAGCGACGCTGCAGCACGATCGTCGCGCGCAGCGCGAGCGAGAGCTGCATCGCCGCGTAGCCCCACGTGTGGAAGATCGGGGCCGAGATGAGGATGCGGTCGTGCGCCCGCAGCGGGATCCGGTCGATGATCGAGATGAGCGGGCCGAAGCCGCCCGGCGTCTTGCGCGCCGCGCCCTTGGGCGTGCCCGTCGTGCCGGAGGTCAGGATGATCGTGCGGCCCCCCTTCGCCGGGACGGGAAGGGAGTGCGGCCGCGGCGTGGTCTCGATGCGGCGGGCGAGCTCGGTCTCGGTGATCCGGGGCAGGTCCTGCGGCAGGTGCGCGACGACCTCGGCGAACTCGTCGTCGTGGATGATCCCGCGGATCCCCTGCTGCTCGGCGACGACCGCGAACTGCGGGCCGGCGAGGCCGGTGTTGCCCAGGACGAGGTCGATGCCGATCGCGGAGGTCGCGGTCATGACCTCGATGGCCTGGACGTGGTTGCGAGCGAGCAGACCGACCCGGTCACCGGGGCCGAAGCCGAGCTCGCGCAGGACGACGGCGATCTTCTCGGAGTTGGCGAGCAGCTCCGCATAGGTGGTCGCCCCACGGGTCTCGTCGATGACGGCGACTGCCTTGGGCGAGCGGTTGGCGGCCTGCCGCAGCTCGCCTGCGAGACCGAAGCCCCACTTCTTCAGTGCGGCCAGCTGCTTGACCTGGGCGGCCGGCGGCCCGGGGTTGAGCATCCCCCGCTTGGCCATGGTCGTGGCGATGGTGAGTGGGTTCATGAAGGGCATCAGGCCTTGGGGATGTCGAAGAGGCTGGGGAACTTCGCGGCCAGGGCGATGTCGCCCTTGACCTTGATCTTGCCGCGCATGACGAGCATCGTCGGGTTGCCCCGACCCGTCGCCATCTTGACGAACTCCGGCGGCCCCATCATCAGCGAGGCGTCGTAGTCCGAGCCGGGCTCCGGCGAGACGGTGCAGGTGCCGTCGCCGACGACGATCTCGTAGGTGTCGTGCGGCTGCTCGTCGGGACCACCGGTGATGCGGAACTGCACCGTGCCGGACGTTCCCTTCGCCTTGTCGGGCCGGAAGAGCTCGGGGAAGCGGGCGAAGACCGCATCGAGGATCGCGCCCCGGTGCTCGCCGCGCATGACCTCGGAGACCTCCTTGTCGGACATCTGCGCGACGGTCTTCGCAAACTCCTGCGGACTCATCGTGTCGAACGTGGACGGGGCGAGGTCCATGGCGGCATCTCCTTCGGCGCGGCTGTTGCCCCGGACGATACGCACGGGTAACCACAGCGGCAACGGCAGGGCGCTGTGCCCCTCACCACCCCGCCCGGCTCAGGCCTTCTTGGCCGCTGCCTTCTTCGTCGCCTTCTTCGCCGTCTTCTTCGTGGCCTTCTTCGCGGTCTTCTTGGCCGTCTTCTTCGCCGACTTCTTGCGGGTCGTCGGGCCCTTGGCGCGCTTCTCGGCGATGAGCTCGTAGGCCCGCTCCGCGGTGAGCGTCTCGGGCTCGTCGCCGCGGCGCAGGGTCGCATTCGTCTCGCCGTCGGTGACATAGGGGCCGAAGCGCCCGTCCTTGACGACGACCTTCTTGCCGCTCACCGGGTCCTCGCCGAACTCTGCCAGCGGCGGCTTGGCCGCGGCGCGGCCACGCTGCTTGGGCTGGGCGTAGATCGCGACGGCCTCCTCGAGGGTCATCGTGAAGAGCTGCTCCTCGGTCTCGATCGAGCGCGAGTCGGTGCCCTTCTTCAGGTACGGCCCGTAGCGACCGTTCTGCGCGGTGATCGGCACCTCGACCGACTTCTCCGTGCCGTCCTCGGCGGTCGTCGTCTCGGTGACCGTGCCGAGGGTGCGCGGCAGAGAGAGGAGCTTGAGCGCCTGCTCGAGGTCGACCGTCGAGGGGTCCATGCTCTTGAAGAGCGAGGCCGTGCGCGGCTTGACCTTGGCCTTGCCGCGCTTGGGCTTGTCGTCGGCCGACTCCTCGAGGACCTCGGTGACGTAGGGGCCGTAGCGGCCGTTCTTCACGACGACGTCGCGCCCGGTCTCGGGGTCCTGCCCCAGGACCCGGCCGTCGTCGGCGGCCGCCGCGAGGAACTCGCGCGCCATCGCCGGCGTCAGCTCGTCGGGGGCCACGTCGTCGGTGATCGTCGCCCGCTTGGGCGCCGGCGTCGTCTTCGTCTCGTCGGTGACCTCACCGGTCGCGGGGTCGACCCCCTTCGGCACGACCTCCTCGACATAGGGGCCGTAGCGACCGACCCGCACGACGACACCGTCGCCGATCTCGATCGTCGAGATGGCCCGGGCGTCGATGTCGCCGAGGTCGGCGACGAGGCCGGACAGGCCCGGGCCGCTGCCCTCGTCGCCGTAGTAGAAGCGCTGCAGCCAGGCGACGCGGTCGGCGTCACCGGCGGCGATCTCGTCGAGGTCGACCTCCATCGAGGCGGTGAAGTCGTAGTCGACGAGACGGCTGAAGTGCACCTCCATCAGGCGGGTCACGGCGAAGGCGAGCCAGGTCGGGACGAGGGCGGTGCCCTTCTTGCGGACGTAGCCGCGGTCCTGGATCGTGCTGATCGTCGAGGCATAGGTGGAGGGGCGGCCGATGCCGAGCTCCTCCATCTTCTTCACGAGCGAGGCCTCGGTGTAGCGCGCCGGCGGGGAGGTCTCGTGGCCGGACGCGACGGCGTCGACGACGTCGAGGCTCGCGCCCTCCTCGACCTTCGGCAGGCGGGCCTCGCCGTCCTTGGCCGGCTGTGCCGGCTCGTCGGTGCCCTCCTCGTAGGCGGCGAGGAAGCCGCGGAAGGTGATGACGGTGCCCGAGGCGGAGTACTCGGCGACCTCGCCGGCCTCGCAGCCGGTGAGGTCGGCGCGCATGCGGATCGTCGCCGTCGAGCCCTTGGCGTCGGCCATCTGCGAGGCGACGGTGCGCTTCCAGATCAGCTCGTAGAGCCGGAACTCGTCGCCCCGCAGCTCGCCGGCCACCTGCGCCGGGGTGCGGAAGCGGTCACCGGCGGGGCGGATCGCCTCGTGCGCCTCCTGGGCGTTCTTCGACTTCTTGCCGTAGACGCGCGGCGCCTCGGGCACGAAGTCGGCGCCGTACATGTCGCGGGCCTGGCCGCGGGCGGCCGAGACCGCCGAGCTCGACAGGTTGGTGCTGTCGGTTCGCATGTAGGTGATGTAGCCGTTCTCGTACAGCTTCTGCGCCACGCCCATCGCCGCCTTGGAGCCGAGGCCGAGCTTGCGGCCGGCCTCCTGCTGCAGCGTCGACGTGGTGAAGGGGGCGTACGGGCGCCTCGTGTAGGGCTTCTCGGAGACGGAGCTGACGACGACCGGGGCCGCGATGGTCGCCTCGGCGACCTGGGTCGCGGCGCGCTGGTCGAGCGCGCGGGCGTCCTTCTTCACCGCACCGGTGTCGTCGAAGTCGGAGCCGGTGGCGACCTTGCGTCCGTCCAACGTCGCGAGGCGGGCGGCGAAGGGGGCGGTGCCGGAGCTGAACGTGCCCTCGACGCTCCAGTAGGAGGCGACCTTGAAGGCCATCCGCTCGCGCTCGCGCTCGACGACGATGCGGGTCGCCACGGACTGCACGCGGCCGGCGGACAGACCCGCCTTGACCTTGCGCCACAGCACGGGCGAGACCTCGTAGCCGTACAGGCGGTCGAGGATGCGGCGCGACTCCTGCGCGTTGACCAGGTCGAGGTCGAGCTCGCGGGTGTCCTCGACGGCGCGCTGGATCGCCTCCTTGGTGATCTCGTGGAAGACCATGCGCTGCACCGGGATCTTCGGCTTGAGCGTCTCGAGCAGGTGCCAGGCGATCGCCTCGCCCTCACGGTCCTCATCGGTGGCGAGGTAGAGGGTGTCGGCGTCCTTGAGCAGGCGCTTGAGCTCGGTGACCTTCTTCTTCTTGTCCGGGTCGACGACGTAGAAGGGCTCGAAGCCCTCCTCGATGTTGACCCCGAAGCGGCCGAAGGGGCCCTTCTTCATGTCGGCCGGCATCTCCGACGGGGTCGGGATGTCGCGGATGTGCCCGACCGATGCCTCGACCGCGTAGTCGGGGCCGAGGTAGCCCGCGATGGTCTTGGCCTTGGCGGGCGACTCGACGATGACGAGCTTGCTGGCCATGTGCGCCTCATCTCTCGACCCCACGTGCAGCGGATTCGTCGCTGCCTCGACGAGGGGTCATCTCGGGGCGACCGTACTACGCCGCCCGGGGTGCTCCCTTCGCCTATCTGCAGCGGGGTAGATTTTTGTTGAAGATACAAGTATCATGAGGCCATGAGCACTCCTCCCGTCCTCTACCTCTCCCACGGCGCCCCGCCGCTGGCCGACGACGCCCGGTGGACCGCCGAGCTCGCCCGCTGGTCCGGCTCCTTCGACAAGCCCAAGAACGTCCTCATGGTCTCCGCCCACTGGGAGGACGCCCCCGTCACGGTGAGCCCGGTCGAGCACAAGGTCCCGCTCACGTACGACTTCTGGGGCTTCCCCCAGCACTACTACGACGTCACCTACGACGCGCCCCTCGCCCCGGAGCTCGCGGCGGAGGTCTCCGCCCTGCTCAAGCCGAAGGGGGTCGAGGTCCGCCACGACGAGACCCGCGGCCTCGACCACGGCGCCTACGTCCCCCTCGTCGAGATGTACCCCGACGCCGACGTGCCGGTCCTGCAGATGTCGATGCCGACGCTCGACCCGCACCAGCTCGTCGAGCTCGGCCGCGCGCTGGCGCCGCTGCGCGACCAGGGCACCCTGATCGTCGGGTCCGGCTTCACGACGCACAACCTGCGCTGGTTCAACCCCCGCGCCGGAGCCGACGCCGCCCCGCCGACGGCCTCGAGCGAGTTCGACCACTGGGCCGCCGAGACCGTCGACGCCGGCGACATCGACTCCCTCGAGCGGATGCTCGAGATCGCCCCCGCCGGGCACGAGGCGCACCCGCGCACCGAGCACTGGGCACCGCTCTACATCGCGATGGGCGCAGCCGACGCCTCCGGCGCGACGCAGCGCGATGTCGCCGTCGACGGCTTCTGGTTCGGCCTGTCGAAGCGGTCCTGGCAGTTCAGCTGAGCGTCCACGGGCAGTCCTCCCCATCGCACGAGTGATGTGGGGTCGTTAGGGTCCTGCGTGAGGGGGCGACCACACCGCCCGCACCACGACAGGGAGATCACCATGAAGAAGCTCGTCACGCTGGCCGTCGCCGGCACCTTCGCGCTCGGCCTGACGGCCTGCGGCAGCGACAACGGCCCGGAGAAGGCGGTCGAGGACTTCGTCGCGGCGGCCAAGGACAAGGACTACGCCGCGCTGTGCGACGCCTTCGACCCCGAGATCATCAAGACGCTCGAGGACGCCGACCCGGGCAAGGACTGCGCGACGATCTTCAAGGAGAACGAGAAGGACCTCAACATCCCCGACGACCCGAAGGTCGAGATCCTCGGCTCCGAGATCGCCGACGACGAGAAGACCGCCACCGTCCAGGTGAAGAACGAGGACGGCAAGGAAGACGAGATCGAGCTCAAGAAGGTCGACGACGAGTGGAAGATCACCACCACCAGCTGATCACGCACAGCGCGAGGGCGGCCCGGTCACCGGGCCGCCCTTCGTCGTCCCCGGGCCCACACGTTGGTCCAGGTGCGAGCGCCAGCGAGCCTCGAGACCCAGCCCCGTCGAGAAGACCCGGCGCGCTGCCGACCTCCGGTCCCTGAGGAGGTCGCTCAGCGACCGTCTCGAAGGGACGGTCGCGACGGCCTCGACAGCGTGCACGTCGAGAAGACCCGGCGTGGCGTCAAGCCGAAGTCGAGAACGACGACGTGACCACACGTCGACGAAGGACTTCGGCAGCGCGCCGGGTCTTCCCGGCGTGCGCGCCACCCCGCCCCGAGTGCGGCGACGACCTACTCCGGCAGGAGCAGCCCGTCTGCGGCGAGCCGGCGCACGAGGGCGGAGCCGGCGCCGAGGGTGTCACCGGTGGGCAGGTCGAGCAGCGCGCTGATCGCGGTGAGCGCCTGTCGCGCCGTGAGCTCGCCGTCGCACACGGACACGAGGGCGGCGTCGAGGGTGTCGAGGCGCACCGAGCGGGCCAGCCCGCCACCCTGACGCAGGACGATGACATTGGGGTCGCTGGCGCCGGGCGCTGCGTGCGTCTCGGTCGTCACGTCGGGGGCGCAGCGCCACGCGGTGTCGAGCAGGGCGTCGTCGTCGAGGCCGGCGAGCCGGTCGCGGGCGACGAGGCCGGCGGCCACGGCGGGGCCCATGGGCGAGGCCACCGGTCCGGTCGCCTCGACGAGATCGACGAAGGGAGCCCGCTCCCCCGTCGGCCGGTGCAGCGTGATGATGCCGAAGCCGATCTGGGCGATGTCCCGCGAGGCGAAGTCGTCGAGCCACGCGCCGACGAGGGCGTCGTGCTCGCTCGTGCCGGGCAGGTGCCCGCCGTCGCGGGTCCACAGCTCCGCGTACTCGGCCGGGTCCTGCACGTCGCGCTGCACGACCCAGGCATCGAGCCCGCTGTCGGCGACCCACGCGCCGACCCGCTCGCGCCAGTCCTGGCCGGCGACGGTCTCCCAGTTGCCGAGGAGCTGGGCGACGCCCCCGGGCGCCAGGTGTGCCCCGATCCCGCGGGTGAGCGCCGCGACGACGTCGTCACCGGCGGCCCCGCCGTCGCGGTACTCGTAGAGCGGCACCTGCCCGCTGCGCGGCGTGATGACGAAGGGGGGGTTGCTCACGACGAGGTCGAAGGCCTCGCCGGCCACCGGCTCGAGGAAGGACCCCTCGCGCAGGTCCCAGTCGAGCTCGTTGAGCGCCGCGTTGAAGGCCGCGTAGCCGAGGGCCCGGCGGGAGAGGTCGGTCGCGACGACGGCGTCGGCGTGCGTCGACAGGTGCAGCGCCTGCACGCCACACCCGGTGCCGAGGTCGAGCGCGCGGGTGACATGGGAGCGCGGGGTCCACGACGCCAGGGTCGTCGAGGCGCCGCCGATGCCGAGCACGTGGTCGACCGGCAGCGGCTCGCTGCGCGCGTGCTCGGTCGGGTCGGAGGCGACCCACCACGCGTGGTCGGCGTCGTCGCCGTAGGGCCTCAGGTCGCACCGGGCGACGACGTGCGCGCCGTGCGGCTCGACGATGCCCAGGGTCACGGCGCCGGTGACGCCGGTGCGCGGCAGGGCCCGCGCGAGGTCGTCGGCGGCCGTGGGCAGCCCGAGCCCGAAGCACCCGATGAGCACACCGAGCGGGTCACGGGCCCCGGCGACCGCCCGCCGGGCCGGCAGGACCTGCTCACGTCCGAGGGCGCTGGCGGCGAGGTCGCCGAGGCGCTCACGGACCGCGTCGACGCCGAAGGGCGCGGCAGCGAGGTCCGCCCGCAGGGCGGCGAGCAGCTCGGGGTCGGTGCGGGGCGTGGTGCTGGAGGTCACCCGCCGAGCCTAGTGCGCCCCCTTCGTCCCACCCGGAGGGTCAGACCCGGTCGACGGCCGGCTCGCCCTCGACGTCGGCCATCGCGACGTCGTCACGCTTGGTGACGACGAGGGCGACGACGATGACGAGCAGGGCGACCGCGGCGATGGCCCAGCGGATCGTCTGGTCGGTGCCCGAGCCGAGGTAGAGGGTGACGACGGCGGGAGCGATGAGGACGGCGACGAGGTTCATCACCTTGATGAGCGGGTTGATCGCCGGGCCGGCGGTGTCCTTGAAGGGGTCGCCGACCGTGTCGCCGATGACCGCCGCCTCGTGGCCGGGCGAGCCCTTGCCGCCGTGGTTGCCGTCCTCGACGATCTTCTTCGCGTTGTCCCAGGCGCCACCGGAGTCAGCGAGGAAGACCGCCATGAGCGCACCGCAGGCGATGGCTCCCGCGAGGAAGCCCGCGAGCGCCCCGATGCCCAGGCCGAAGCCGACGACGATCGGCGTGAGCGCGGCGAGCAGACCGGGCGTCGCGAGCTTCGCGAGCGAGTCACGGGTGCAGATGTCGACGACCCGGGCGTACTCGGGCTTCTCCGTGCCGGCCATGATCCCCGGGTGCTCGCGGAACTGCCGGCGCACCTCGTGGACGATCGAGCCGGCCGCGACGGTCACGGCGTTGACCGCGAGCCCGGAGAAGAGGAAGACGACCGCGGCGCCGACGAGGACGCCGACGAGCACGCTCGGCGAGACGATCTGCGTGTTGACCATCTGCTCGAAGGAGCTCACCCGGTCGGGGCTGACCGAGGCCTCGTCGATGCCGCGCACCGTCGAGGTCCACGCATCGGTGTAGCTGCCGAAGAGCGCCGTCGCGGCGAGCACGGCCGTCGCGATGGCGATGCCCTTGGTGATCGCCTTGGTCGTGTTGCCGACAGCGTCGAGCTCGGTGAGCACCTGGGCCGCCTCGCCGTCGACGTCACCCGACATCTCCGCGATGCCCTGCGCGTTGTCGGACACCGGGCCGAAGGTGTCCATCGCCACGATGACGCCGACCGTCGTCAGCAGGCCGCAGCCGGCGAGCGCGATGAAGAAGAGCCCGAGGACGACCGACGACCCGCCGAGGAGGAAGGCGAGGTAGATGACGACGGCGATCGTCAGGACCTTGTAGACCGCCGACTCCAGGCCGAGAGAGATGCCCGAGAGGATGACGGTCGCCGCACCGGTCTCGGTCGTGCGGGCCACGTCCATGGTCGGACGTTTGTCGGTGCCCGTGTAGTAGCCGGTCATCCGCAGGATGACGGCGGCGAGGATGATCCCGAGGACGACGGCGAGCAGGGCCGCGCGGCGCGGGTCGCCGACGAGCTGGGCGACGCCGTCGTCGGGGGACGACAGACCGGCATAGGTCGAGGGCAGGTAGAGGTAGGCGGCGCCCGCGCAGAGCACGGCGGAGACGACGGCCGAGATGTAGAAGCCGCGGTTGATGGCGTCGAGGGCCGACTCGCCCCCCTTCGCCCGGGTGATGAAGATGCCGATCATCGCGGTGAGGGCACCGATCGCGGGGATGAGAAGGGGGAAGACCAGGCCGTAGGAGCCGAAGGCTGCGGAGCCCAGGATCAGGGCGGCCACGAGCATGACGGCATAGGACTCGAAGAGGTCGGCCGCCATGCCGGCGCAGTCGCCGACGTTGTCTCCGACGTTGTCGGCGATCGTCGCGGCATTGCGCGGGTCGTCCTCGGGGATGCCGGCCTCGACCTTGCCCACGAGGTCGGCGCCCACGTCGGCCGCCTTGGTGAAGATGCCGCCGCCGACGCGCATGAACATCGCGAGCAGCGCGGCGCCGAAGCCGAAGCCCTCGAGGACCTTCGGCGCATCACCGCGGTAGGCGAGCACGACGATGGCCGCACCGAGCAGACCGAGGCCGACGGTGAACATGCCGACGGTCCCGCCGGTGCGGAAGGCGATGCGCATGCCGTCGTCGCGTCCGGTGGAGCGCGCCGCCTCGGCGACGCGGACATTGGCCTTGACCGCCAGCGACATGCCCAGGTAGCCGATGGCGGCGGAGAAGGCGGCGCCGAGGACGAAGAAGCCCGAGCGCCCCCATCGCACGCCGGCCGAGTCGGCCGGGAGGAAGAGCAGCAGCACGAAGACGAGGGCCACGAAGACCACGAGGGTGCGGAACTGCCGTCTCAGGTAGGCGTGCGCGCCCTCCTCGACCGCGCCGGCGATCTCCTGCATGCGCGGGGTCCCGGCGTCGGCGGCGACGACCTGCCGACGCAGGACCACGCCGAGAACCAGGGCCACGACCCCGATGACGGCCACACCGCCCACGAGGCCCAGGTTGGTGCTGTCGAGGTCGATCGACGACGCAGTGGACAGGGTCGCGAGCGTGACTGCCATGCCATCCTCCTTGATGGACGCGGGTCACGGCCGGTCCGTCGTGGCGGGCACAGCCGATGGCTCACCCTACTGCCGGGTCGCCTCCGCTGCCCGGACCGCGCTCTCGAGATCCGGGTGGATCTGCAGCAGCTGGTCCAGGCCCGTGATGGTGAAGACGCGCACGACCCGCTCGTGGGCGGCCGCGACGGTCAGCGTGCCGCCGTGGCGGGTCAGCCGCTTGAGCCGGCCGACGACGATGCCCAGACCCGTCGAGTCCATGAAGGTGACGTCGGTGAGGTCGAGCGTCAGGCACCGGTGGCCGTCGGCGATGAGGGCCTCGAGGGCGTCGCGCAGGACGGCCGCCGAGGTCACGTCGATCTCCCCGGCCACGTGGACGACGTGGACGGGACCGGACTCGCTGGTCGTGACGGCGGTGGGCACCGGCCTACCGTAGACGACATGTCACGTCAGGTCCCAGAGGCTGGAGAGCTGCTCGCCGGCCTCGCCTCCGGTCGCGAGGACCGGGTGCGGCACGTCGAGCGGATCCCGGCCCGCGCCGCGGACCACGTCGACCTGCCCGACTGGGTCGCCCCGCCGCTGCGCGCGGCACTCGCCGGCGCCGGCATCGACCGGCTGTGGTCCCACCAGGCGCGCGCGGCCCAGGCCGCGCGCGACGGGAGGCACGTCGTGCTGGCCACCGGCACGGCCTCGGGCAAGTCACTGGGCTATCTCCTCCCTTCGCTCACGGCGGTGCTCGAAGGGAGGGCAGCCGCCAACGGCCGCGGGGCCACCGCCCTCTACCTCTCCCCCACCAAAGCGCTGGCCGCCGACCAGCTCGCCCGGATCCAGTCGTGGGCCGTGCCGGGCGTGCGCGCCGCGACCTACGACGGCGACACCCCCACCGACGAGCGGCGCTGGATCCGTGACCACGCCGACGTCATCCTCACCAACCCCGACCTCGTCCACCACTCCCTGCTGCCGGGGCACGAGCACTGGGCGCACGTGCTGCGGCGGCTGCGCTACGTCGTCATCGACGAGTGCCACGTGTACCGCGGCGTCTTCGGCTCGCACGTCGCGCTGCTGCTGCGGCGGCTGCGGCGCGTCGCCCGGCGCTACGGCGCCGACCCGATCTTCGTCCTCGCGTCCGCGACCGTCGGCGACCCCGGCGGCCTGGCCTCGCGGCTCGTCGGTGACGACGTGCTCGCGGTGACCGAGGACGGGTCGCCGCGCGGTGCGATGACCTTCGCCCTGTGGCAGCCGCCCGAGGACGACGAGGGGGCACGCCGCTCCCCCACGACCGAGGCCGCCGACCTCATGGCGCACCTCGTGGGCCGCGACGTGCAGACGCTCGCCTTCGCCCGCTCCCGGGCCGGTGTCGAGGCCCTCGCCTCGGCCGCCTCCCGCCAGGTGAGCATCACGGACGAAGGGAGGATCGCCGCCTATCGCGGCGGCTACCTGCCCGAGGAGCGTCGGGTCATCGAGCGTCGGCTGCGGGAGCGCGACCTGCTCGGGCTGGCCGCGACGAATGCCCTGGAGCTCGGCATCGACATCGCCGGCCTCGACGCCGTCCTCATGGTCGGGTGGCCGGGCCGGCTCGCCTCCGTGTGGCAGCAGGCCGGGCGCGCCGGGCGTGACGGCCAGGACGCGCTCGCCGTGCTCGTCGCCGCCGACGACCCGCTCGACACGTGGGTGGTCGAGCACCCGGAGGCGATCTTCGACGCGCCGGTCGAGACGAGCGTGCTCGACCCGGGCAACGTGCACGTCCTCGTGCCGCACGTCGCCTGCGCGGCGGCGGAGCTCCCGGTGACGCGCGACGACGAGCAGTGGTTCGGCCCGGGGCTGGAGGGTGTCCTCGAGGTGCTCGTGGCGCGGGGGCTGCTGCGCAAGCGGCCAGGTGGCTGGTTCTGGACCCGCCCGGACCGACCCGGCGAGCACGTCTCGCTGCGCGGCATCGGCGAGGTGGTGAGCATCGTCGAGGGCCGGTCCGGCCGGGTCATCGGCACGGTCGACGAGTCGTCGGCGCACTCGCAGGTCCACACCGGGGCCGTCCACGTCCACCAGGGGCGGCCCTACGTCGTCACCGAGCTCGACCTCGAGCAGGCCACCGCCACCGTCGTGCCCGGCGACCCCGGCTGGTCGACGCACGCCCAGTCGGTATCCTCCTTCGACATCGTCGCGGAGGAGTCCGGCGTCGACCACGGGCCGGTGCGGGTCTCCTTCGGCCGGGTCGACGTGCGGCACCAGGTCACGGGGTTCCTCCGCCGGCTGCCGGGCGGCGAGGTCATCGGCCAGCACCCGCTCGACCTGCCGGAGCGCACCCTGTCGACCCGGGCGGTCTGGTGGACGATGACGCCCGAGGCTCTTGCCGCCGCCGGCGTCGCCGAGGTCGACGTGCCGGGGGCGGCCCACGCCGCCGAGCACGCGGCGATCGGCATGCTCCCGCTGCTCGCGACGTGCGACCGGTGGGACATCGGCGGGGTGTCGACCGACCTGCACCCCGACACCGGGCTGCCGACGATCATGGTCTACGACGGGCAGCCCGGCGGGGCGGGCTTCGCGGCCCGGGCGCACGAGCAGATCGGAGCGTGGCTGGCGATGACCCGCGAGACGATCGCCCGCTGCGGGTGCGCCGGCCGGGGCTGCCCGGCCTGCGTCGTCTCCCCCAAGTGCGGCAACGGCAACGAACCCCTCGACGCGCGCGGCGCGGTCGCCCTGCTCGACCTGCTCCTGACCTCGCTCGGCCATAAGGTGGAGAACCGCCAGTCGTCGCGCTCGCGCTGACCTCCCCGAAAGGACCCCCATGGTCATCCTCGGCCTCATCCTCGTGCTCGTCGCCGTCGCCATCGGCGCGGCCCTGCTGCTCGGCACCCGGGCCCCAGAGGTCTCGGGGCAGGAGGTCGACATCCGCCTCTTCGACGCCGTGACGATCAACCTCAACCCGCTGACCCTGGTCATCGCCGGCATGCTGACGATGCTTCTCCTCTGGCTGGGTCTGGTGATGATCAAGGCAGCGCTGACCCGCAAGGCCAAGCAGCGCCGCCTGCGCAAGGAGCAGGAGGCCGAGTCCAAGCGACGCCTCGCCGAGCAGGAGGCCGCCCACCAGGAGGAGCTGCGCGAGCGCGAGCGCGCCCTCGACGACCAGCGCGTCTCGACCGACATCGCCCGCGAGCGGGCTGCGGTCGCGGAGCGCCACGACCCGACGCTCGACGCGCCGACCGAGCGGATCAGCACCCGTGACGCCGCTCGCGGCGCTCCCGCGGACGACGCCACCCGCCCGATCGCGCGCGACGGTGGACCGGTCGACGACGCGACCCGCCGCCCCATCCGTCGCGATCACCGCCCCTGACGGGCTCGCGATGATCCTCGTCGGCCTGGTGCTCTCAGCACTCGCGGCCGCCCTTCACGTCTTCATCTGGTACCTCGAGTCCTTCGCGTGGACGACCCGCGCCCGGGCCGTCTTCGGCACGAGCGCCGAGGAGGCCGAGGCCACGCGTGAGCTCGCCTTCAACCAGGGCTTCTACAACCTCTTCCTCGCGGTCGCCGTCATCATCGGGATCGTCGTCCACGCCCTGGGCCATGACGCCGTCGGCCTGACGCTCGTGCTCACCGGCACGGTCTCGATGCTCGCCGCGAGCCTGGTGCTGCTCCTCTCGAGCCCCGACAAGGCCGCTGCCGCCGTCAAGCAGGGCGCCCTGCCGGCGGTGGGCATCGTCCTGGTCGTCGCCGGCCTCGTCCTGTGAGGCCTGCTCGGGCCCGGCCCGAGCGGTCCCCTCGGCCGTCTCCGGTCCCGCCCCACCGAGGCGAAGGGGGATGCTCGCCGCCACCGTCACCGTCACGTCTCCCCCGCCGGTGACCCGGCACGAGCGGACGGCCGTGTCGTGGAGGCCAGCGACCCGACCGGCCTCCGCGCACGCCGCGGCGGGGTCGGACCGCTCCTGGTAGTCGATCGCCCCGGCGAGGGCCGCGAGGTCGGCGGCGGACCGGGCGACGTGCGCGGCTCGGACCGCGCTCAGCACGGCGAGCGCGGCGACGGTCACCGTGAGGACGACGGCGATGACGCCCAGCGACAGCACGGTCGAGCTGCCCGCATCGTCATGACGGCGCATCGGCGGACTCCACCCGTGCCGTCGACGAGCACGTGCTGTCGTCGGTGACGAAGCCCAAGCCGGCAGGCGCCGGGCTGGTCACCGTGACCGAGACGTCCTGACCGGAGCGGGACACGTCGATCGCGGCCCCCTCGGGGGCGGTGCGCTCGGCGAGACCGACGGCCCGGTCGGCACTCTCGCCGCGGGCGAGCTCGCGCACGGCCACCCGGGCGGCGTCGACGCAGCGCACCCGGTCGACGCCCCAGGACAGTGCCGAGAGGCAGATGACGAGGACGAGGACGACCGCGGGGAGGGTGAGGGCGAGCTCCGCCGTCACCATCCCCGCGTCGCCGACGCCCCTAGCGGATGCCGAGCGCCTCGAGGATGACACCCGACAGCCCCGACTTGATGCCCCCGGACTTCACCACGGCCAGCAGCACGATGGCGAAGGTGCACGCGGCGAGCGTGCCGACGGCGTACTCCGCTGTCGTCATGCCCGCCTCGCACGCCAGCCGGGCCCGGTGCCCCCACCGGACGATGGACCTCTCCATGGGACTCTCCTCCCGTCGGCGGCACCGTGTGTGCCGCGGTGGTTCCACCCTTCGCCCGGCGGCGGTCCCGCGGGAGGGTCATCGGGAGTCTGTGGACTGCGCCCGTCGGTGGGGGTGGCCTGGGGACAACGGGTGGAGGTGGTCCCGACCGGATCATCGGCACGCAATCACCTCGACACAGGCTGCTCCGTCGCGGCCGGTCACATGCGCCGACCGACCTACCCGCGGCGCGAAGCCCGGCGCGCAGGCTCAACCGAGCTGGGTGCCGACGAGCACGACGACGACCGGCACGACGGCCGTGGCGATGAAGGCGGGCAGGAAGCACAGCCCGAGCGGCAGCACGAGCATGACCGCGGCCCGGCCTCCCGCCGCCTCGAGACGACGCGCCTCGGTGTCGCGCAGGGTCGCGGCCGCGTCGAGCAGCACCGATGCCGACGGCGCTCCCACGGCATCGGCGACGACGAAGGCCGTGGCCGTCGGCCCCCACACCCGGCGTGCGTAGCCCCACGCCCGGCCCATCGGGCGCCCCCAGCGAAGGGCGGCCGCCACCTTGCGCAGATCGGCGGCGGCTCCCTCCGCCGCCACGTCGGCGACCTCTTCGAGGGCCTGGACGAGACCTCGACCGGACTGCAGGGCCAGGGCGAGCAGGACGCTCGCGTCGGCCACGTCGTCGACGGTCAGGGGCTGCGGCGGGTCCTGCGCGGATGCCCGGTCCACCTCGCGACGGCGCACGTCGACCAGCCGCGACCGCGACGGCCACAGCACGACCGCCGCGACGACGAGGAGCAGCACCGGGAGCGTCATCGCTCGTCCCGCGGGGCGACGGCGCGTGCGAGCAGCCACCGGCAGACCAGCCACCCGGCGGCCGTCAGGCCCAACCCCACGACCGCGCTGATCACCGTCAGGGCGCTGTGCCCGTAGACCTCCCACGGGGTCAGCCCGAAGGCGAGCCCGGCGAGCAGACCGACGAGGGGCAGCAGGGTGAGCAGGTGCATCGTCGAACGGGCGCCTGCCGTCGCGGCGTCGAGCCGTCTGCGGGCCTGCACGCGGGCGCGCAGCACCTGTGCGCTCGTCGCCATGGAGGGCGCGAGCGCGACCCCGAGGCCCTCGCTGAGCGACCAGGCGCCGGCGACGGGACGCAGCTCCGGGTGGTGCAGGGCATGGCGTCGCCACACCCCGCCGGCGGCTCCCCCGGCGGTCAGCTCGTCGCCGACCTCCTCGAGCACCCCGTGCCACGGGTCCGGCGCCTCGCCGACGACGGCGGCGACCGCCGTGACCGGTGTGGCTCCCGAGCGCAGGGCCATGGCGAGCAGGTCGGCGACGGCGGCCATCGACTCCAGGTCCGCCAGCCGTCCCCTCACGCGCCGCGCGCGCCAGGGCGCGCCCGCACCCCGACCCGCCGGCCCGCTCAGCGACGCGGGCTGCTGACGCCCCGGCCACACGAGGGCGGCCGCGAGCACGAGACCGATGACGGCGAGCGTCATGCGCCCACCCCCGGCAGCGGACCGATGGAGTCGACGACCCGGCGTCCGCCCACCCGTCGCAGGTGGACGACGATCTCCAGCGCGCTGGCCATCTGGGCGCGCACGGCCTCGCGGCCCATGCCGGCGAGCGCGCCGAGTGCCTCGATCCGGCTCGGTACATCCTCGGCACGGTTGGCGTGCAGCGTGCCGCAGCCGCCCTCGTGGCCGGTGTTGAGCGCGAGCAGCAGGTCGCGCACCTCTGCTCCGCGCACCTCGCCGACGACGAGCCGGTCCGGGCGCATGCGCAGGGCCTGCCTCACGAGGTCGACCATCGTCACCTCGCCGGCGCCCTCGGTGTTGGCCGAGCGCGCCTGCAGCCGCACGACGTGCGGATGGCCGACCTGGATCTCGCCGACGTCCTCGACGACGACCAGTCGCTCGGCCGCAGGCACCTCGGCGAGCAGGGCCGCCAGGAGGGTGGTCTTGCCCGTGCCCGTCCCCCCGGTGACGACGTAGGCCCGCCGCTCGGCGACCACATCGCGCAGCTGGTCGGCCTGCTGCGGGGTGGCCATGCCCAGGTCGACGAGCGCACCGAGCCCACCGCCGCGGTGACGCGGGATCCGCAGGCTGAGGTGGGCGCCGCCGGCCACCAGTGGCGGCAGCACCGCGTGCAGGCGGATCCCTCGCGGCAGCAGACCGTCCACCCAGGGCTGGGCGTCGTCGAGCCTCCTGCCGGCCGTCGCCGAGAGCCGGGTCGCCAGCCGTCGCACGGCGTCGGCGTCACCGACGTCGAGGTCGGCCCGGGTCACGCCCTCTCCCCGGTCGACCCACACCGACCCGTCGCCGTTGACGAGGACGTCGGTCACCCGCTCGTCCTCGACGAGCGGGTCGAGCACCCCCAGACCCATGAGATCGGCGCGCAGCTCCCCCGACCGCCGCCGGGCGCCGCCGCTGCCGAGCCGCACCGCCTCGCTGCGGGCGACCTCGTCGATGACGCCCGGGTCGGGAGCGCGCCCCGCCTCGACCTGGGCGTCGATGGCGCTCGACCACCTCATGACGCGAGTCCGAGCACCCGCTCGGCCAGCGGCGCCGACGACGCCGGCAGCGCCGCCGCGAGCGACCGGGCGACCTCGCCGACCGCGCCCCGGGGCCGCGGCGCGCGCCCGTGGGCCTCGTCGCGCAGCACCCCCGGGTCGTCGGCCAGGTGGTCGAGCAGGGGTACCCCGAGATGCTCCGCCGCCCGGTCGGCGACCCGCTCTGCACGACGAGGTCCCCGAGTGACGAGCAGGGTGCTCTCGGCGAGTCCGCCGAGCGTCCCGACGATGGCCTCGCCGTCGCGCAGCCACCGGGGGCGCAGCCCGACGACGACCACGAGGGCGTCGGTAAGCTCCTGCCACACGGGCGGCACCCGTCCGCTGCACGGCAGGTCGACGACGACCGGCCCGCCGGCCGCCAGTCCGCGCACGACATCGGTCACCGCCTGCGGCGAGGGGCGTCGACCCCGCGCCGCGAGCACCGGGACCGGCCCCTGGGGCAGCGCCCGGCGCAGTCGACCGACGTCGACCTCCCCTTCGTGCTCGGCGAGGTCCGCCCAGCGCAGACCGTCCTCGTGCTCGACGGCGACGGTCGCGTCGAGACCGCCCGCGCCGAAGGCCGCGTCGACGAGCACGGGCGAGCCGTGACGGGCAAGGACGGTCGCGGTGACGGCCGCGAGGGTGGAGACGCCCAGCCCGCCGGAGGCGCCGGTGACGATGACGATCGGGTGCATGCCTTCGACCCTGCCGCGCGAGCAGGTGCGGGGAGTCCCCCTTCGTCAGCCTGTGGACGGACCGACCGGAGCCCGCGAGCCTGTGGACGACGAGCGATGACACCGTGCCCGGAAAAGGGGACGGCCCCGGCGGGGGAGCGCCGGGGCCGTCAACGCGCGGGCTCCGGGGGGGAGGGAGCCGTGCGTTGGCCGCTCAACCCGAAGGGAGCAGCTGAGAACAAGAGTAACTCGCGTGAGCAGAAAGGCAATTCGGATGCGCCACGACGCGCCGAGCGGCCCTAGCCCAGGCGGCCGGCCCGCACCGAGTCGGCCACGCGCCACCCCTCCTCCGCACCGGCGACGAGCGAGTCGCCGCAGTGGGTGAGCCACAGGACGACCCCGGGCTGGCCACCGTGGACATAGCCGTTGAGCGAGCCGAGATAGGCGGGGCCGCCCTCGTGGCCGTGCCCGGCCTCGGGCACCGCCACCCCCGTCGGGTCGAGCCCGGTCGCGGCGATGAGCGCCCGCTCGACGGCCCGGGCGACGAGGCCGTTGCCCACGACGAAGGGCCGGGTCGCCGCGATCTCCGCGTGGACGATCGAGGCGACGACCAGTGCCGGGGCCTCACTGGCGTTGCGCATCAGCTCGATGATCCCGTCGAGCCGCGCACGCAGCTCGGTCCCCGTCGGGGCCGGTCCGAGGTCGCTGAACTCCTCGCACCCCTCCCCCTCGACCCGCGGCCGCCCGAGCTGGTCACGGTCGCCGACCAGCTGCGCCGCGGCGGCGGTGTGCAGCCGGGCGAGCGCCTGCCCGGGCGAGCGGGTCACGAGGTCGCGCAGGTGCTCCGTCTCCGCGGTCGCGGCGATCGAGCCGTGGATGACCCGCTCGGCGGGGTCCGGCTCGGGGTTGCGCTCCCGGGCGCCGCGCATGAGGTCGCGCACGATCGTCGCCGTCGAGCGCGCCCCGTCGAGCTCGGCACTCGCCCACGCCCCGCGGACCCGCGACTCCGCGGAGGCCTCGGGGATGCGGCGACGCAGCGCCTCGTGCCAGCGGAGGTTGGTGCACACCTCGCGCGCCCGCTCGGACGCGGCGGCCACGTCGGGCAGGTCGGCGAGCTGGGTCAGGGCGGTGACGAGCGGGCTGGAGTCTGGCACCCCGACAGCGTAGGCGGGACTAGGGTTCGCGCATGGACGCCGGCCTGCACCTGCCCACCGTGGCGGTCGTCACCAGCGTCTTCGCCGCCGTGGCCCTCGTCGTCACCCTGGTGCGCTGGCGCCTGGCCCGCCCGGGCTTCATCTCGGTCACCGACCACGCCACCTACGAGACCCTCCACACCGCCTCCCTCGCGGCGCGGCACCTCGCCGACGGCTTCACCGACGACGGGTGCGAACGGGCGGCGCCCTACCTGCGGGCGATGCTCGCCACCCCGGGGCTGGCGGTCTGCGACACCTCCGCCGTCGTCGTCTGGGAGGGCGAAGGGAGACACCACCTGCCTGCCGTGATGGACCAGGCCGCGGCGGTCCTCACCTCTGGTCAGCCAGTCGTGCTCGGCCCGGACGTCGTCACGTGCACCTCGACGGAGTGCCCGATCCGGGCGGCGGTCATCGCCCCGGTGACGGTCGACGACCGGGTCATCGGCGCCATCGCCGGCTACGGTCCGACGGTCTCGGCAGGTCTGGCCCGCGCGGCCGGCGAGGTCGCGGCCTGGGTCGCGACGCAGGTCGAGCTCGCCGACCTGTCCTACGAGCGCACCCGGGCCATGGAGGCCGAGCTGCGCGCCCTGCGGGCGCAGATCTCCCCGCACTTCATCTACAACTCGCTGACGGCCATCGCCTCCTTCGTGCGGACCGACCCGGCGCGGGCCCGCGAGCTGCTCCTCGAGTTCGCCGACTTCACCCGCTACGCGCTGCGCCGCGACGGGGCCTTCACGACGGTGAGCGAGGAACTGCGCAATGTCGAGCGCTACCTCGTCCTCGAGCAGGCGCGCTTCGGCGAGCGCCTGGGCATCACCCTCAAGATCGCGCCCGAGGTGCTGCCGGTGCGCGTTCCCTACCTCGCCATCCAGCCGCTGGTCGAAAATGCCGTCCGCCACGGCCTCGCGCCCAAGGAGGGCCCGGGGCACGTCACACTCAGCGCGACGGACCACGGTTCGGTCGCGGAGTTCAGCGTCGACGACGACGGGGTCGGTGCCCACCCCGAGACGATCCGCAAGGTGCTCGACGGCCAGTCCCGCGCCGACTCGGTCGGCCTGGGCAATGTCGACGCCCGCCTGCGCCAGGTCTACGGCGAGGAGTACGGACTGGTCGTCGACACCGCTCCGGGGGCCGGGATGCGTGTCTCCTTCCGGGTGCCCAAGTACTCCCCTGCCCTCGAGGATCCGGCCTAGTGTGGTGCCCATGCCGCCCCGCCCCACCGCGCTGACCGTCCTCGTCGTCGACGACGAGGCCCCGGCGCGCAACGAGGTCGCCTGGTTGCTCGACCAGGACGAGCGCGTCGGGCGCGTGCTCACCGCCTCGAGCGGCACGACCGCCCTCGCGGCCCTCGAGCGCGAGCACGTCGACGTCGTCTTCAGCGACATCTCGATGCCGGGCCTCGACGGCATGCAGCTGGCCCGGGTCATCCGCCGCTTCAGCGAGCGCCCCCAGGTCGTCTTCGTCACCGCCCACGACTCCCACGCCGTCGACGCCTTCGACCTCGACGCCGTCGACTACCTCATGAAGCCGGTGCGCCCCGAGCGCATCGGCGAGGCGGTGCGCCGCTGCTTCGCCGCGACCGAGCTCCGAGAGGAGGAGCCCGCGGCGCCGGGCGAGGACGACGAGACGATCCCCGTCGAGCTCGGTGGGGTCACCCGGTTCGTCCGGCGCAGCGAGATCCGGTGGGTGCAGGCGCAGGGCGACTACGCGCGGCTGCACACCCCGACCGGGTCGCACCTCGTGCGCATCCCCCTGGCGACCCTCGAGGAGCGCTGGGCCGAGGCTGGCTTCGTACGCATCCACCGCTCCACGCTCGTGTCGACCCGGCACATCAGCGAGATCCACAACGACGGCGGCCGCTGCACGGTCCTCGTCGACGGGACCGAGCTGCAGGTCAGCCGTCGGCACACGCGCCACCTGCGCGGCACGCTCCTGCGGCCCCGGCCGACGACGGACTGAGGTGAGCACCCCGCCGCAGCGGGTGCGCGTCACCCGGTCCCGCCGCCCCGTCCGCTCCGTCCGTCGTCGCACGGTCCGCGAGGAGATCGCCGACGAGTCCCGGCTGGGCTCGACCTATGTCAACTCCCTGCGCCGGGCCCAGCTCCACCTCTCCCTCGGCACCATCGCGGTCGGCCTGGTGACGCTCGGGGCCCTGCCCCTCCTCTTCGCCCTCGTCCCAGCGCTGCGCGGCACCGGCGTGATGGGCCTGCCCTTCGCCTGGGTCGTCCTCGGCCTGCTCGTCTACCCCGCCGTCGTGCTCACCGCGCGCTGGTACGTCCGGGCCACCGAGCGTCTCGAGGCCGACTTCAGCGAGCTCGTCAGCCGCCGATGAGCCAGCCGCTCAGCGTCCTCGCGATCCTCCTCGTCTGCCTCACGACGCTCACCCTCGGCGCCCTCGGGCTGCGTCTGGCGAAGGGGACGAGCGACTTCTACGTCGCCGGCCGCACGGTCACCCCGTGGCGCAATGCCAGCGCCATCGGCGGCGAGTACCTCTCCGCCGCGAGCTATCTCGGGGTCGCCGGCCTCGTCTACGACCGCGGCGTCGACATGCTGTGGATGCCGGTCGGCTACACCGTCGGCTACCTCGTCCTGCTCATCCTCGTCGCCGCCCCCCTTCGCCGCTCCGGGGCCTACACGCTCCCCGACTTCGCCGAGACCCGGCTCGAGTCGGCCACGCTGCGTCGGGGGTGCGCGCTGCTCGTCGTCGGCATCGGCTGGCTCTACCTGCTCCCGCAGATGCAGGGGGCCGGCCTCGCGCTGCGGCACGTCAGCGGGGCGCCCACGTGGGTCGGTGCCGGCGTGCTGACGGTCATCGTGACGCTCAACGTCGTCGCCGGCGGCATGCGCTCGGTGACGCTCGTGCAGTCCGTGCAGTACTGGATCAAGCTGTCGGCGATCGCCGTCCCCGCCTTCGTCCTGCTCGCCGTGTGGCACCGCAGCGGTGCCCCGGCACCGCAGGCCGACACCTCTTGGTGGGAGCCGCTCACCGGTGACGCGCCGGGTCGCACCCTCTTCACGACCTACAGCACCCTCGCCGCGTTGTGCCTGGGCACGATGGGCCTGCCGCACATCGCGGTGCGCTTCTACACCAACCCCGACGGCGTCGCCGCCCGCCGCACGACCGTCTCCGTGCTCGCGCTGCTGTCGCTCTTCTACCTCTTCCCGCCGATCTACGGCTTCCTCGGCCGCGCCTACCTCGACCCGTCGGAGATCTCTGATGACCCGAGCCGCACGGTGGTGCTCGCCCTGCCGGGCGCGATGCTGCCCGGCCTCGACGGCCAGCTGCTCACCGCGCTGGCCGCCGGCGGCGCCTTCGCCGCCTTCCTCGCCACGGCTTCCGGCGTGACGATGTCGGTCGCCGGCGCCATCGACCAGGACGTCCTGCGACCGCTCGCCGCCCGTGTGACGCACGGCGACGCCAGCCCCTCGGCCTCCTTCCGCATCGCCGCCGCGACCGGGGTCCTCGCCCCCTTCGTCGTCGCCATCACCGCCGCCCCGATCGGCATCTCGTCGGCCGTCGGCCATGCCTTCGCCATCGCCGCGGCGACCTTCGCCCCGCTGCTGATCCTCGGCGTCTGGTGGCCACGACTCACGGCGAAGGGAGCGGCCGCGGGCATCACCGTCGGTGGCGTCACGACCCTCGTCGCCGCCCTCGTGTCCGTCACCGACCTCGCCCCGGGCGGCTGGCCGGGCGCGCTGCTCGCGGCTCCCACTGCGTGGGCCACACCCCTGGCCTTCGCCGTGACGATGCTCGTCTCGCTCGTCACGCCGCGGCCGCGCCGGTGGGCCCGCACGATGAGCCGGCTGCACGCGCCCGAGGACGTCCTCGCCGAGGCCTGACCGCTCGTCGCGCTCACGGCGCCGCTCACCGCACGGGGCGCGCCCGCACGGCGACGTCAGCACCCGCCGACCGCCGCACGGCCCGTCGCACCGCCGGCCGGGGTGTGCGCTGCGCCACTCTGGCGGCGTTCGGTCACCGATGCCCGGACCCACCCACGACCCGGAGGTGAGCCATGAGCAACGACGCTCAGTCGCTCGGCGAGAGATACATCGCCGTCCAGGAGTCGGAGGAGTTCGGCCAGCTGCGCCGGACCTTCCGCCGCTTCGTCTTCCCCATCACCGCGTTCTTCCTCGCGTGGTACTTCCTCTACGTCCTGCTGTCGATGTACGCGCCCGGCTTCATGGGCACCAAGGTCCTCGGCAACATCAACATCGGCCTGCTGCTCGGCCTCGGGCAGTTCGTCACGACCTTCGCGATCACCATCGCCTACATCCGCTGGGCCGGCCGGGTCTTCGACCCCGCCGCCGAGGCCCTCGCGGCGCAGGTCGGATCGCACGAGACCCCGGAGGTGGACGGATGACCGCCCTCGTCCCCGCGGCCACGGCCACGGGCTCCCCGGCCCTGAACATCACGATCTTCGTCGTCTTCGTCGTCGCGACCCTCGCGATCGTCATCAAGGTGGCGGCCGGCCACAAGACGGCGAGCCAGATGTACACGGGTGGTGCCGCCTTCTCCGGTCGGCAAAATGGTCTGGCCATCGCCGGCGACTATCTGTCGGCGGCGAGCTTCCTCGGCATCGCCGGCGCCATCGCCCTGCAGGGCTACGACGGCTTCCTCTACTCGATCGGCTTCCTCGTCGCGTGGCTCGTCGCGCTGCTGCTCGTCGCCGAGCTCTTCCGCAACACGGGCCGCTTCACCCTCGCCGACGTGCTCTCCTACCGACTGCAGCAGCGGCCGATCCGCATC
Organism: Janibacter sp. CX7; assembly: GCF_024362365.1. NCBI lineage: Bacteria > Bacillati > Actinomycetota > Actinomycetes > Micrococcales > Intrasporangiaceae > Janibacter > Janibacter sp. CX7. The sequence goes on from NZ_CP101464.1 coordinate 2,678,296, forward strand.
GCGACGTCGAGCTCGGTGCTCGCGGTGTCCTTCTTCTACCTGCTTGCGCAGATGGCCGGCGCCGGCGGCCTCGTCTCGCTGCTCCTGGGCGTCGACGGTGCCTTTGCGCAGAACGTCGTCATCGCGGTCGTCGGCATCGTCATGGTCGCCTACGTGATGATCGGCGGCATGAAGGGCACCACCTGGGTGCAGATGATCAAGGCCGTCCTGCTGATCTTCGCCACGGCCATCATGACCGTGTGGGTGCTCGGCAAGTTCGGGCTCAACTTCTCCTCGCTCATGCAGCAGGCCGTCGAGCGCAACCCCGCGGCCGGAGAAAAGCTCCTCGAGCCCGGCCTGAAGTACGGCCTCACCCACACGACGAAGATCGACTTCATCTCGCTCTCGCTCGCCCTCGTCCTCGGCACGGCCGGCCTGCCGCACGTGCTGCAGCGCTTCTACACCGTCCCGACGGCCAAGCAGGCCCGCAAGTCGGTCGAGTGGGCCATCTGGCTCATCGGTGGCTTCTACCTGCTGACCCTCGTCATCGGCTACGGCGCCGGCGCCCTCGTCGGCCCGGAGACGATCAACGCCGCCCCGGGCAAGGCCAATGCCGCCGCCCCGCTGCTCGCCTACGAGCTCGGCGGCTCGTGGCTGCTCGGCATCGTCTCCGGCATCGCCTTCGCGACGATCCTCGCGGTCGTGGCCGGTCTGACGATCACGGCCAGCGCGAGCTTCGCCCACGACCTGTACAACCAGGTCTTCAAGCGGGGTCAGGCCACCCAGGAGGAGGAGGTCAAGGTCTCGCGCTACGCGGCGATCGGGACCGGCGTCGTCGCGATCCTCGGCGGCATGCTCGCCAAAGACCAGAACATCGCCTTCCTCGTGGCGCTGGCCTTCGCCGTCGCGGCGAGCGCCAACCTCCCGACGATCCTCTACAGCCTCTTCTGGCGTCGCTTCAACACCCGCGGTGCCCTGTGGTCGATCTACGGCGGTCTCGCCTCGGCCCTGCTGCTCATCATCTTCTCGCCCGTGGTGTCCGGCAAGCCGGTCGACCCCGCGACGGGCAAGAGCGGCTCGATGCTCCAGGGCGTCGACTTCCACTGGTTCCCGCTGGACAACCCGGGCCTGGTCTCGATCCCGCTCGGCTTCTTCCTCGGGTGGCTGGGCACGGTGACGAGCAAGGAGTTCAACCGCGCGAAGTACGCCGAGATGGAGGTGCGCAGCCTCACCGGTCACGGGGTGGCCGAGGTCATCGACCACTGACCGCCCGGTCGTCGCACCCTCGCCGACGACGCAGGACGAAGGGGGGAGAGCTGCGGCTCTCCCCCCTTCGTCCTGTCCTCAGGCGTTGGCCGGGACGCTCGTGCCGGCTCCGCGGCGCCGGATGGCCGGCGCGGTCCCCGCCGCGCCGACGCTCGCCGGATCGTCGGCACCGAGGACGGTGAACCCGTGGTCGGCGATGAGCGTCAGGTCGTCCTCGGCGCTCTGCCCTTCGGCGGTGAGGTAGTCACCGAGGAAGAGCGAGTTGGCCACCTGCAGCGCCATGCCCTGCAGGCTCCGCAGGTGCATCTCGCGACCGGCGGCCATCCGCAGCTCGGCGGCAGGCGAGATCAGCCGGGCGGCGGCGAGGATGCGCAGGCAGCGCAGCGGGGTCAGCTCCCAGGTCTCCTGCTTGGGCGTCCCGTCGAAGGGGATGAGGAAGTTGACCGGCACCGAGTCCGAGCCCATATCCCGCAGCGCGACGAGCGCCTCGACGAGCTGCTCGTCGCTCTCCCCCAGGCCGGCGATCAGGCCGCTGCACGCGGACAGGCCCGCGCCCTGCGCCATCGCGACGGTGCGCACCCGGTCCTCGTAGGTGTGTGTGGTGACGATCGACTCGTGGTGCGACTCGGCGGTGTTGATGTTGTGGTTGTAGGCGTCGACGCCGGCCTCGCGCAGCCGGTCGGCCTGGCCGTCGCGCAGCAGGCCGAGGCAGGCGCAGACCTCGACATCGGGGTTCTCCTCCTTGATGGCGCCGACCATGCCCGCGACCCGCTCGATGTCGCGGTCGGTCGGGCCACGGCCACTGGCGACCATGCACAGGCGCGAGGCGCCGCCGCGCACGCCGGCGCGGGCCTGGTCGAGGGCCTCGTCCTCCTTGAGCCAGGTGTACTTGAGGATCTCGCTCGTGGACCCCAGCGCCTGCGAGCAGTAGCCGCAGTCCTCCGGGCAGAGCCCGGACTTGAGGTTGACGAGGTAGTTGACCTTGACGGTCATGCCGAAGTGCGCGCGGCGCAGCCGGGCGATGGCCGCGACCGCGTCGAAGACGTCCTCGTCCGGGCAGCGCAGGATCGTCAGCGCGTCCTCGGGGGTGGCCTCGGCTCCTGCGAGGACCCCCTCGACGATCTCGTCATAGGTGGTCATGGTCATCCCTTCATCCGTGTCTTCCAGACTGGTCGTCGCCCACACCCCGGGCATGGAGCGCCTCCCCCCGCAGCCGCGCGTCACGCACGACCCGCACGACGAAGGGGGTGAGGATCGCCCTGGGGTTGCGCTCCAGGCCGCGCGCCCGCGCCGCGTCCCTCGTCTCGGTCGCCACCTCCGCGGTGGCGGGCACGGCCCGGAGCGCGAGCGAGATCGCCAGCGCGACGCGGTCGGCGCGCACGCCGAACCTGCGGAGCGGGCGCATGGCCCGCTCCACGGCGTCGAGCATGTCGTCGACCCGGGTCGTCGTCGTGACGAGGCTCGCGAGCAGGACCAGCGCCAGGAGGTCACCGACGGTCTCGCCGGCACGGGGCCAGCCCGCCTGCCAGGTGAGCCAGACCCCCAGGGCGACCGTCACGAGGACGGGCCCGCGCAGGGCGGTCACGAGGACCCGCAGGGGCGTGCCGGCGACGACGAGCAGGGCGAGGGCAGTGCCCGCGGCGAGGCCAGCCGACGGCCAGCCATCCGCGAGGGCCAGCCCGACGCCGGCGGCGGCGAGCAGGCTGAGCTTGGCGCCCGCCGGGAGCCGGTGGACGAGCGAGGTCCCGGGGCGGTGGGCCGTCAGCAGCATGCCGCCACCCGGGCGCGGTAGTGGTGGACGACGTCGGCCGCGGGACCATCGGCCACGACCCGGCCCCCGTCGACGAGGACCGCCCGGTCGCACCGGCCGGCGAGCTCGAGGTCGTGGGTGACGAGCACGACCTGCTGCGGCAGCCCCATGAGCAGGTCACCGACGCGTCGGGAGGCTGCCAGGTCGAGCAGCGTCGTCGGCTCGTCGGCGACGAGGACGTCCGGACCGGTGGCAAGGGCGCTCGCCAGGGCGAGCAGCTGGGCCTGCCCACCGGAGAGGGCGTGGACGCTGCGGTGGGCCAGGTCGGCCAGACCGTGCTGCTCGAGCACCTCGGCCACGGCCGCGTCGCGGCCCCGCCGGTCGGGCCGTGCGGCCCTCAGCGACAAGGCAACGTCCTCGGCGACCGTCGGCATGACGAGCTGTGCGTGCGGGTCGGTGAAGGTGAAGGCCACCCGACGCCGGACCTCGCGGCCGCGGCGCGCGACATCGACACCGTCGACGTGCACGGCACCCGTCGTGGCGGTGACGAGACCGTTGACGAGGCGAGCCAGGGTCGACTTCCCGGCGCCGTTGGGACCGATGAGCGCCACACGCGCCTCGCTGACGAGCAGGCTCGTCTCGTCGAGCACGAGCAGGTCGCCGGTCGCCGTGGGCCGGCGGACCGTGACCCGGTCGAGCTCGATGCGCGCCATCAGGCGCGGCGACGCAGCAGGTCGGGGAAGGCGCGGTGCACCGCGCCCGCGACGAGGACGGTCGCGGCCAGCTTGATCAGGTCGCCGATCCAGAAGGCACCGTCGACGGTCGCGGCCGCATGCCACCCGAGTCCCGCGCGCAGGTGCAGGCCGACGATGCCGGCGGCGTGGACGACCACGAGCGCGAGCAGCCCTCCCGCTGTGAGCACCCACGCCGTCCCGCGGCCGGCGCGTCGGACGGCGACCGTGGCCACGGTCCCGATGATCGCCGCCCCGACGACGAAACCGAGGATGTACCCACCGGTCGGGCCGACGAGCACCGGCAGCCCGGCCTTGCCATTGGCGAAGACGGGGAGTCCGATCATCCCGATGAGGATCCACAGGAGGACAGCGAGAGCGCCGCGCCGGGCTCCGAGGACGGCGCCCGCGAGGAGCACCCCGAAGGTCTGCAAGGTGATCGGCGCGAAGACCGAGAGGTTGACAGCGGGCAGGATCGAGCACACCGCGATCAGAGCGGCGAGGGAGGAGACGAGGGCCAGGTCGGTGCTCGCCGTGGCGGCCCGGGTGGCCGGAGCCGTGGTCATGTTGCCGAATCCCCTCGTTGGATGAACGCCGTTCACTCAGGTGAACGGCGTTCAGGTTAGTGGCGCCGACGACGTGTGGTCAACTGGACCCCCGATCTCGACCCGCTTCGAAGGGAGCGCCCGTGCCGCCCACGCGACGGACCCGCCAGGAGCCGCTCTCGCACGAACGGATCGTCGCCACGGCCCTGAGCCTGCTCTCCCGGGTCGGCCTGCCCGACCTGACGATGCGCGCCATCGGAACCGAGCTCGGGGTGCAGCAGAGCGCGCTCTACCACCACTTCGCCAACAAACAGGCGGTGCTCGGGGCCGTCGCTGACGAGATCATCGCGCGCGCGCCCCGCCCGCCGACAGCGGGCGACGCCCCCTGGCAGGAGCGGGTACAGGAGCGCTGCGCGCAGCTGCACGCCGCGGTCACCGCCTACCCCGACGGGGCGGACCTGGTGATGAGCATGTGGGCCTTCGGGATGGGCGGGCAGGCGCCCTTCGACGAGCTGTGCCTGCTGCTGCGCGATGCCGGCATCTCCCCGGCCGTGGCACCGACCGCCGCACGCACGCTGCTGCACTTCGTCTACGGGCACGCCTACGACGAGCAGTCGCACGAGCAGGCCGCGCGCTCTGGGATCCTCACCGCCGAGCGCGAGCCGACTGACTTCGGCACCGGTCTGCGCATCCTCGTCTCAGGCATCGAGGCACACGGCGGCGCCGGCTGACCGGTCACGTGGCGGCCGGCACGAGTCCTCGCTGCTCGGCCGCTCGCCGCAGCGCGGCGGCCTTCTCGTCGTCGACTGTCACGAAGAAGTCGCCGACGACGTCCTCGAGATGGTCCATCGAGCGGGCCGCGAAGAGCACCGGCTGGTAGACCGTGATGTCGTAGTTGAGCGTGCCCATGTCGGCCAGGTCGAGCTCGCGGATCTCCATGTGGCCGAACTCCTGGATCTCACCGAAGCTCGACAGGATCCCGGCACCGTAGGCCTTGAGGTCGCTCCCCTCGTGCATCACCCCGAACTCGATCGAGAACCAGAAGACGTCCGCCACGAGCTTCATGGCCTCGTCGGTCTGCAGGCGCAGCGAGGCCTGGCCCGCGGCCTCGGTGATCGCCGCCAGTCGCGTGCTGGCGAGCTGGTTGGCGTGGCCGATGACCTCGTGGATGATGTCCGGCTCCGGCGTGTAGAGCGGCTGCGAGCCGTGCCGCAGGTACTGCGTGGAGTTGAAGGTGCGGGACCCGAGGTCGGCATAGAAGTCACGAAGGGGGACCAGCCCCGGCGCACAGACGTAGGACCAGCCGGTGAGCGGTACGAGTCGCTCGCTCACCTCGGCGAGCTGGGGCACGTGGTCGGTCGGCAGGTCGAGGCGGGCCTTGGCCTCGAGGTACTCACGGTGGGCATGACGCTCGTGCAGCGGGGCCAGCTCGGCGCTCACCCGACGCCAGATCTCGTGCTCGGCCTCGGTGTAGGCGATGGTCGGGACGGGGTCGCGTCCTCGGTCCCAGCCCAGCGCGGCGCCGGCGATCTCCCCCCTTCGCCGCAGGTACTCGCGGTCCTCGCGACCCGGGTGCGTGTCGGCCAGGTGGACCTCGACGGTCCCGTCCTCGTGCTCGGTGACAGGTGAGTACAGCTGTCCCTCGGTGAACACGTCAACCACCTCCTTGTGATCAGCCAACCGTCGCAGACCTGCGCTGTCTGCACCACAGATCGCCAACACGCTGGGCAGACTGCCCAGAATCGAACCGCCTAGGTCCGCCGCGCCCTGAGCACTGTGCCCACCTGCTGCGTGAGCCGCTCGTCGGCAGGTGGCCGCAGTCGGACCGCTCGTCGTGCCCCTCCCCTCGCCCGGCGATGCACCACCCCCCGCCGTTGTGCTCGTCGCCACGGCGGGAGAAGGTAGGAGGTGGACACAGGTCCGCGCGAGGGCGCGCGGACCCACTCAACGAGGAGGACATGTGACGGACTACGCCCCCACCCCCGAGTTCACCGAGCAGGCCGTGGGCAAGGCCTCGCTCTACGACGAGGCCGAGGACCACGAGGCCTTCTGGGCCGCGAGGGCCCGGGAGTACGTCACGTGGAGCACGGACTTCGACACCACGCTCGACTGGAGCGATGCTCCCTTCGCCAAGTGGTTCATCGGCGGTGAGCTCAACGCCGCCTACAACTGCGTCGACCGCCACGTCGAGGCCGGCAACGGCGATCGCGTCGCGCTGCACGTCGTCGGCGCCAACGGCGACGACCGCACCATCACCTATGCCGACCTCCAGCGAGAGGTGTGCAAGGCGGCCAATGCCCTCACCTCCCTCGGTGTGGCGAAGGGGGACCGCGTCGCCATCTACATGCCGATGATCGCCGAGGCCGTCATCGCGATGCTCGCGTGCGCTCGCATCGGCGCGCCGCACTCCGTCGTCTTCGGCGGCTTCTCCTCCGACGCCCTCAAGGCGCGCATCGAGGACGGTGAGGCGAAGGTCGTCATCACCTCCGACGGCCAGTTCCGCAAGGGCAAGGCCATGCCGCTCAAGGACGCCGTCGACCGCGCGGTCCCCGGCACGACCGCGGGCAAGGTCCTCGTCGTCCAGCGCACCGGCATCGACGTCACCTGGGACGACGAGCGTGACGTGTGGTGGCACGACGTCGTCGACTCCGCGTCCGACGAGCACGAGGCGCAGCCGCACGACAGCGAGCACCCGCTCTTCATCCTCTACACCTCCGGCACGACCGGTAAGCCGAAGGGGATCCTGCACACGACCGGCGGCTACCTCACCCAGGCGGCCTACACCAATGCCGTCGTCCACGACGTGCACCCCGAGACCGACGTCTACTGGTGCACGGCCGACATCGGCTGGGTGACCGGTCACAGCTACATCGTCTACGGTCCGCTGGCCAACGGCGCGACCCAGGTGCTCTTCGAGGGCACCCCCGACAGCCCGCACCAGGGCATCTTCTGGGAGATCATCCAGAAGTACGGCGTCAGCATCCTCTACACCGCCCCGACGGCGATCCGCACCTTCATGAAGTGGGGCGCGGACATCCCGGAGAAGTACGACCTGTCGTCCATCCGCGTGCTCGGCTCGGTCGGCGAGCCGATCAACCCGGAGGCCTGGCGCTGGTACCGCGACAACATCGGCGGGGGCAGCGCCCCGATCGTCGACACGTGGTGGCAGACGGAGACCGGCGCGATCATGAACTCGCCGCTCCCCGGCGTCACGACCCTCGAGCCCGGCAGCTCCCAGCACCCCATCCCGGGCATCAGCGCCGAGATCCTCGACGACGAGGGCCAGCCGCTCACCGAGCCCGAGAAGGTCGGCTACCTCGTGCTCACCAAGCCCTGGCCGTCGATGCTCCGTGGCATCTGGGGCGACCCGGAGCGCTACAAGGACACCTACTGGAGCCGCTTCGGTCCCGAGTACTACTTCGCCGGCGACGGCGCGAAGTACGACGACAAGGGCAACATCTGGATCCTCGGTCGGGTCGACGACGTCATGAACGTCTCCGGCCACCGGCTCTCGACGGCCGAGATCGAGTCTGCCCTCGTCTCCCACCCCCGGGTGGCCGAGGCCGCCGTCGTGGGCGCGAGCGACGAGACGACCGGCCAGGCCGTCGTCGCCTTCGTCATCCTGCGTCAGGACGGCGACGGCTCCGGCGGTGCCGAGGGTGACGACCTCGCCCAGGAGCTGCGTGGGCACGTCGGCGAGCAGATCGGCCCGATCGCCAAGCCGCGCCAGGTGATGATCGTCGACGAGCTGCCCAAGACGCGCTCGGGCAAGATCATGCGCCGTCTGCTCAAGGACGTGGCGGAGAACCGCGAGATAGGTGACGTGACTACGCTCGCCGACTCGTCCGTCATGAACCTCATCAAGGACGGGATGGCCAAGCCGGCATCTGACTGACCACCACCGACGAAGGGGGCCCGCCAGCTCGGCGGGCCCCCTTCGTCATGTGTGCGCACTCCCCCAGGAATGACAGTGCCCGGGGAGGAATGCACGCTCTCCCCGGGAATGCAAGAAGCCCCCCAGCGACTCGCTGGGGGGCTTCTTGTGAATGTTTGTCCGGCTGCGTCCTACTCTCCCACACCGTCACCAGTGCAGTACCATCGGCGCTGAAGGGCTTAGCTTCCGGGTTCGGAATGGGACCGGGCGTTTCCCCTTCGCTATGACAGCCGAAACTCTATGGAAATACAGTGGACGTGCATTGTGTCCCGACCGTATCTCGGGAACTGCACAGTGGACGCGAACATCGTTCTTTTTTACGCAACACGAAGGTTGTGTGTGTATCAAGTTATCGGCTTATTAGTACCAGTCAGCTACATGCATTGCTGCACTTCCACATCTGGCCTATCAACCCAGTCGTCTACTGGGAGCCTCTCGGAGCTAAGCTCCATGGAAACCTCATCTTGAGACATGCTTCCCGCTTAGATGCTTTCAGCGGTTATCACTCCCGAACGTAGCTAATGAGCGGTGCCCTTGGCAGAACAACTCACACACCAGAGGTTCGTCCAACCCGGTCCTCTCGTACTAAGGTCAGCCTCTCTCAAGTTTCCTACGCGCACAGCGGATAGGGACCGAACTGTCTCACGACGTTCTAAACCCAGCTCGCGTGCCGCTTTAATGGGCGAACAGCCCAACCCTTGGGAGCTACTCCACCCCCAGGATGCGACGAGCCGACATCGAGGTGCCAAACCATCCCGTCGATATGGACTCTTGGGGAAGATCAGCCTGTTATCCCCGGGGTACCTTTTATCCGTTGAGCGACGGCGCTTCCACAAGCCACCGTCGGGTCACTAGTTCCGACTTTCGTCCCTGCTCGACATGTCTGTCTCGCAGTCAAGCTCCCTTGTACACTTGCACTCGCCACCTGATTGCCAACCAGGCTGAGGGAACCTTTGAGCGCCTCCGTTACATTTTAGGAGGCAACCGCCCCAGTTAAACTACCCACCAGGCAATGTCCCTGATCCGGATCACGGACCGAGGTTAGATAACCAGAACGACCAGAGTGGTATTTCAACGATGACTCCACACACACTGGCGTGCATGCTTCACAGTCTCCCACCTATCCTACACAAGCCGTCCCGATCACCAATACCAAGCTATAGTGAAGGTCCCGGGGTCTTTCCGTCCTGCTGCGCGTAACGAGCATCTTTACTCGTAGTGCAATTTCGCCGAGTTCGCGGTTGAGACAGTGGAGAAGTCGTTACGCCATTCGTGCAGGTCGGAACTTACCCGACAAGGAATTTCGCTACCTTAGGATGGTTATAGTTACCACCGCCGTTTACTGGGGCTTAAATTCTCAGCTTCGCCCACAAGGGGCTAACCGGTCCTCTTAACCTTCCAGCACCGGGCAGGCGTCAGTCCGTATACATCGTCTTGCGACTTCGCACGGACCTGTGTTTTTAGTAAACAGTCGCTTCTCCCTGGTCTCTGCGGCCCTTTCCCCTAGCCCGTAAAGAGCTTCAGGGTCCGGGCCCCCTTCTCCCGAAGTTACGGGGGCATTTTGCCGAATTCCTTAACCACGATTCACTCGATCGCCTTGGTATTCTCTACCTAACCACCTGAGTCGGTTTGGGGTACGGGCGGCTCGAACCTCGCTAGAGGATTTTCTCGGCAGCATAGGATCACCCTGCTTCCCTCAAAAGAGGTCACCATCAGGTCTCAGGAACATGCCAGGCGGATTTGCCTACCTGACTCCCTACACCCTTGGACGTGGACAACCATCGCCACGCGGAGGCTACCTTCCTGCGTCTCCCCATCACTTGACTACTACCAGCTCGGGTCACGCGTTCCACTCACCAGCGCAACCCCGAAGGGTCACTAACGATGAGCTTCAGGCGCTTAGCATCACTGGATTCATCATGGGCGGTTCTTCGCCGGTTCCGGAATATCAACCGGATGTCCATCGACTACGCCTGTCGGCCTCGCCTTAGGTCCCGACTTACCCAGGGCAGATTAGCTTGACCCTGGAACCCTTGGTTATTCGGCGGACGGGTTTCTCACCCGTCATTCGCTACTCATGCCTGCATTCTCACTCGTGTGGCATCCACGACTGGATCACTCCGCCGCTTCACTCGCCACACGACGCTCCCCTACCCATCAACACGCCTGGACACCACAAGGGTGCCGAGCAGTGTGTCAATGCCACAGCTTCGGTGGTGTGCTTGAGCCCCGCTACATTGTCGGCGCGGAATCACTTGACCAGTGAGCTATTACGCACTCTTTAAAGGGTGGCTGCTTCTAAGCCAACCTCCTGGTTGTCACGGCAACTCCACATCCTTTTCCACTTAGCACACGCTTAGGGACCTTAGCTGGTGATCTGGGCTGTTTCCCTCTCGACTACGGAGCTTATCCCCCGCAGTCTCACTGCCACGCTCTCACTTACCGGCATTCGGAGTTTGGCTAACGTCAGTAACCTGGTGAGGCCCATTAGCTATCCAGTAGCTCTACCTCCGGTAAGAAACACGTGACGCTGCACCTAAATGCATTTCGGGGAGAACCAGCTATCACGGAGTTTGATTGGCCTTTCACCCCTACCCACAGCTCATCCCCTCAGTTTTCAACCTAAGTGGGTTCGGTCCTCCACGACGTCTTACCGTCGCTTCAACCTGGCCATGGGTAGATCACTCCGCTTCGGGTCTAGACCCAGCGACTGAACGCCCTATTCGGACTCGCTTTCGCTACGGCTTCCCCACACGGGTTAACCTCGCCACTGAGCACTAACTCGCAGGCTCATTCTTCAAAAGGCACGCCGTCACCCCACAAGGAGGCTCCGACGGATTGTAAGCGCACGGTTTCAGGATCTATTTCACTCCCCTCCCGGGGTACTTTTCACCTTTCCCTCACGGTACTTGTCCGCTATCGGTCACCAGGGAATATTTAGGCTTAACGGGTGGTCCCGCCAGATTCACACGGGATTTCTCGGGCCCCGTGCTACTTGGGAAAAATCATCCGGAGTCCACACCATTTCGTCTACGGGGGTCGCACCCTCTGTGCCGAGCCATTCAAGACTCTTCGACTATGACATGAATTTCTTACTCCAGCCCAGAATGTCAGTCCTGAGACAGAAAATCCCACAACCCCGAACCTGCAACGCCTGACAGCTATCACACAAGCTCGGTTTGGCCTCATCCGCTTTCGCTCGCCACTACTCACGGAATCACTATTGTTTTCTCTTCCTGCGGGTACTGAGATGTTTCACTTCCCCGCGTTCCCTCTACCTGCCCTATATATTCAGACAGGAGTGACTGGACTTGCCTCCAGCCGGGTTTCCCCATTCGGAAATCCTCGGATCAAAGTCTGGTTATCGACTCCCCGAGGCTTATCGCAGATTCCTACGTCCTTCTTCGGTTCCTGGTGCCAAGGCATCCACCGTGCGCCCTTAAAAACTTGAGCCACAAAGATAAAGATGCTCGCGTCCACTGTGTAGTTCTCAACATACGGGCGGCAACCCCACCAGATGATCACACCCACACCCACAACGAGCGCGGTATACGACCAGGCAAGGCCCACAACCCAACCCCAACAACCGTAATCATCGGGGTCGTGGTCCATGAAGCTTCACTCGCGTGAACCCTCAGGACCCAACAACGTGTCAGACACCCACCCAGGCAGCTCATGCGTTCCACTGTCACCACTCCAACAAGAGCAGGTGATCGGTACTAACAACAGCCACACCAGGCAAGCGTCAAATAATCGATGTTCCACCCGAGCACCTACTGCCAGACACTCGCCGGCAGCTAGGCTCTGGACCACCAAACGGTGGCCAGTGCTCCTTAGAAAGGAGGTGATCCAGCCGCACCTTCCGGTACGGCTACCTTGTTACGACTTAGTCCCAATCGCCAGTCCCACCTTCGACGGCTCCCCCACAAGGGTTGGGCCACCGGCTTCGGGTGTTACCGACTTTCGTGACTTGACGGGCGGTGTGTACAAGGCCCGGGAACGTATTCACCGCAGCGTTGCTGATCTGCGATTACTAGCGACTCCGACTTCATGGGGTCGAGTTGCAGACCCCAATCCGAACTGAGACCGGTTTTTTGGGATTCGCTCCACCTTGCGGTATCGCAGCCCTTTGTACCGGCCATTGTAGCATGCGTGAAGCCCAAGACATAAGGGGCATGATGATTTGACGTCATCCCCACCTTCCTCCGAGTTGACCCCGGCAGTCTTCCATGAGTCCCCACCATTACGTGCTGGCAACATAGAACGAGGGTTGCGCTCGTTGCGGGACTTAACCCAACATCTCACGACACGAGCTGACGACAACCATGCACCACCTGTATACCGACCCAAAGGGGGCAACCATCTCTGGAAGTTTCCGGTATATGTCAAGCCTTGGTAAGGTTCTTCGCGTTGCATCGAATTAATCCGCATGCTCCGCCGCTTGTGCGGGCCCCCGTCAATTCCTTTGAGTTTTAGCCTTGCGGCCGTACTCCCCAGGCGGGGCGCTTAATGCGTTAGCTGCGGCACGGAACTCGTGGAATGAGTCCCACACCTAGCGCCCAACGTTTACGGCATGGACTACCAGGGTATCTAATCCTGTTCGCTCCCCATGCTTTCGCTTCTCAGCGTCAGTAGTGGCCCAGAGACCTGCCTTCGCCATCGGTGTTCCTCCTGATATCTGCGCATTTCACCGCTACACCAGGAATTCCAGTCTCCCCTACCACACTCTAGTCTGCCCGTACCCACTGCAAGTCCGGGGTTGAGCCCCGGATTTTCACAGCAGACGCGACAAACCGCCTACAAGCTCTTTACGCCCAATAATTCCGGACAACGCTCGCACCCTACGTATTACCGCGGCTGCTGGCACGTAGTTAGCCGGTGCTTCTTCTGCAGGTACCGTCACTTTCGCTTCTTCCCTGCTGAAAGAGGTTTACAACCCGAAGGCCGTCATCCCTCACGCGGCGTCGCTGCATCAGGCTTTCGCCCATTGTGCAATATTCCCCACTGCTGCCTCCCGTAGGAGTCTGGGCCGTGTCTCAGTCCCAGTGTGGCCGGTCGCCCTCTCAGGCCGGCTACCCGTCGTCGCCTTGGTGAGCCATTACCTCACCAACAAGCTGATAGGCCGCGAGCCCATCCCAAACCGAAAAACTTTCCAGACCATAACCATGCGGCTTGATCTCGTATCCAGTATTAGACGCCGTTTCCAGCGCTTATTCCAGAGTCTGGGGCAGGTTGCTCACGTGTTACTCACCCGTTCGCCACTGATCCACTCCAGCAAGCTGGAGCTTCACCGTTCGACTTGCATGTGTTAAGCACGCCGCCAGCGTTCGTCCTGAGCCAGGATCAAACTCTCCGTTGATGATTAAAAACCCCAACACCCACCGAAGCGAGCATCAGAGCCAATCAGTAACCCAACAAAGGGCTGAACCATGACTGAGCAAGAACAACCAGCGCAATCGCTGAGTTCATTCATTGTCAACCAAAGGAAAAAATTCATCCGACCAATCACACCCAACCCCACGAACGCAGGACCAGGCACAACCAGCCAAGACGAGGTATTGGCATCGATTTTTGACACGCTGTTGAGTTCTCAAGATTCACACGCACACCCATCACCACCCACCGTCTCCGGCCAGATGCTTCAAGGGGCAACTTCTCTAACTTACCACTGTCCATGCTTGGGCGCCAACTTCGTGATCCGCTCTTGGAGCGGCCGTTGTTGATCGCGCTTGGATCTTCAGCGGTGGCCCACCGTAGCAGCGGGGCTGCTCGGTTCCAAATCCGCGGTTCCGACCTGATCGACCGGATCCGAGTAACTCGGATGAGGGCTGTCAGCTCGCGGGACCGGCCTGCCTGGGGTGACTTCTCGAGTCACCGCTTGGTGTCCGTTCCTCCCTCTCGGGCTGACGTCGAGAACATTAGATCACCGATGCCGCAGACGCCAAATCGCCTCTGCCGGAGGCCCTCAGACCCCTCATCGGGGCCCAGGTCCCGCGCTGGATCATCACCGTGCGGAGCACATCCGGCCGGTCGGTGATGATCCCGTCGACCCCCATGTCGAGCAGCTCGTGCATCAGCCGGGGCTCGTCGACGGTCCACACGACGACGCGCACCCCCAGCCGGTGAGCCCGGCGCACGAGCGAGGCGGAGTGGATCGGCAGCCGGCCCAGCTGGACGGGGACGTGGGCGAAGCGCCCGCGCACCACGGCCGCCGGTGGCTGCAGTCCCGCCTTGGATGCGGAGATGAGGGCGGTGAGCGATCGCCATCCCAGTGCCGTGCGCACGTGCGGTGCCTGCGAGGCGAGCAGGTGCAGCCACCCGTCCCAGGCGCCGGCGACGCACACCCGCTCTGCGTAGTCACGTCGCTGGAGCAACCGCGCCATCGGCGCGATCGCCGCCCGGTCCTTGAGGTCGACGGTGAAGCAGGCGTCCGGGAAGCTCCGCAGCGCCTCCTCGAGGGTGGGGATCGGCTCGGTCCCACCCACACGCACGTGACGATCGAGGTCGGCCAGGGTGTGGGCGCCGACGCGCCCGGTCCCCGTGGTGACCCGGTCGAGGGTGTCGTCGTGGAAGCAGACGAGCTGACCGTCGGCCGTGAGCTTGACGTCCGACTCGAGGTAGCGCAGGCCCAGAGCCGTGGAGATGGCGAAGGCAGCCAAGGTGTTCTCGGGCGCCAGGTGGGCCCCACCGCGGTGCGCGATCGCGAGTGGCTCCGTCTCCTCGCCGTAGCTCATACCCCGATGGTGGACCCCCTTCGCCCCTCGTGCCGACCACAACGGGGGTGTGGTGCACAGGGTTCACCATGACTTCCCCGGGACGTTGCCGTCGCGTCGACGAAGGGAGGATGCCGGGCGCGCGGGAAACTCGTGGGTAGGCTGGGCGACCGAAGACGCCACCCCTGTGGCAGGTCACGTCGACACGAGCAGGAGCAGCATGAGCAACGATCACGCCCGCACCGGCAGCACCGACCCCGTCACCCGACGACTCGTCGGTCAGCCCGCACCCGGCGAGACCGAGCGCACCGTCGGTCAGCTCGTCTCCGACGCCACGCACGACATCTCGGCCCTCGTGCAGAGCGAGATCCAGCTGGCCAAGGCCGAGGTCACCAAGGGCCTGTCCTTCGGCGGCAAGGGCGCGGGCCTGCTCGCCGTCGCCGGCTTCCTCGCGCTGCTCGGCCTGATCTTCCTCTTCCACACGCTGGCCAGGGTCATCGCCATCTGGCTGCCCGTGTGGGCGGGCTACCTCATCATCACGGTCGTCCTCTTCCTCATCGCCGCTGGTCTGGGCTTCGTCGGCCTCAAGGCGCTGAAGAAGGCCAAGGAGAACACCGTCCCGCAGAAGGCGATCCGCAACGCCCAGGACACGGTCGCCGCGATCAAGCCGGGCAGCTGAACCCGCCCGACGCCGCGGCCGCCCTCGTCGACGGCCCGTGGGAGCACCGCTTCGTCTCGGCGAACGGCGCCCGCTTCCACGTGGCCGTCACCGGGAGCGGGCCCCTCGTCCTCTTCGTCCACGGCTACCCGCAGTTCTGGTGGGCCTGGCGCCACCAGCTGCCGGCCGTCGCCGCGCAGGGCTACCGCGCCGCCGCGGTGGACCTGCGCGGCTTCGGCGCAAGTGACAAGCCGCCCGCCGGCTACGACCTGGCGACCGCCTGCGACGACCTCGCCGCGATCGTCCGCAGCCTCGGCGCGGACGACGCGGCGCTCGTCGGTCTCGGCCTCGGCGGCTGGGTCGTGTGGAGCATGCCGACCCACCAGTCGGGCGTGACCCGGGCGATCGCTCCCTTCGGCGTCCCCCATCCCGCGGTCTTCCACCGCGCCATGTGGCGCCACCCGCTGCAGTGGCGGGCCAACCAGTACCTGCGCGCGATGCAGGCCCCCTTCGCCTCCGAGCGTCAGCCGCTCACCGTCTCCCGCCGGCTGAACGCCTGGTCCGGCAGCGACACCTCGTGGATCACCGACGAGGTCACCGAGCGCTACACCGAAGCGATGTCCGTCCCCTTCGCCGGGCAGGCCGCCGCCGAGTACCACCGCTGGTTCTACCGCTGCCGGCTCACGCCGAGCGGGGTGCGCTACCTGCACAAGCTGCAGGGCCGCATCGACGTGCCCGTGCTGCAGCTGCACGGCGCCGAGGACCACACCTCGCTGCCGGTGCTCGCCGCCGAGAGCTCTCGGTTCGTCGAGGGGCCGCTGGCCCGAGCCAGCGTGGCCGGCGCCGGGCACTTCGTGCCCGAGGAGGCTCCCGAGGAGGTCACCGACGCGCTCAGCGCGTGGTTGACCGCCGCACACCCTGCGTGAGGTAGGGCTTGACGTAGCGCCACGGGAGGCGACGCCGCCTCCCTTCGTCCCAGGGCTCGGTGAGGTCCGCCGCGTCGAGCAGGACACTCACCAGCTGGGCCGTGAAGCCCCACACGAAGAGGCCCGCGACCTCGAAGGCCGGCCCGACGTAACCGCTCGGCCCCTTGACCATGAAGCGGTTGGCGGGATCGACGAGATCCGCCACGGGGATGCGCTCCACGCGCGCCACCTCGCCGGGATCGACGACGCGAAGGGGGCCCGGCTCCGGCGACCAGCCGAGCACCGGCGTCACTGCATTGGCGCTCGGGCTCAACCACAGGTCGGGGAAGGACCCGATGATCTCGATGCCGGCGGGATCGGCCCCGACCTCCTCCCACGTCTCGCGCAGGGCCGCGTCGACGGGGGTCTCGCCCGGGTCGAGCTTGCCGCCCGGGAAGGAGACCTGACCGGCATGGCTGCGCAGGTGGCCGGAACGCTCGGTGAGGACGATGTCGTGGCCGCTCTCCCCCGGCGAGACGAGCATGAGGACGGCGGAGCGGCGCTGCGGGTCCGGCGGCGGGGCGAAGTCGGTGAACCACGACGGGAGGTCGGCACGCAGGGCGGCCTCGGCCTCCAGCAGCCAGGTCGGCGGCGCCGGGGTCGGGTCCGCCGTCATCGTGCGGCTCCGGGGGCGAGCTCGTACTTGAGCAGCTTCGCCGCCTGGTCCGGGTCCGTCTCGCCCGCGCCGTAGGACGGGCAGAGCCGGGCCACGGGGCAGGCGCCGCACGCGGGTCGGCGGGCGTGGCAGGTGCGCCGGCCGTGGAAGATCACCACGTGGCTGAGCATCGTCCACTCCTTGCGCGGGATGAGCGCACCGACGGCGTGCTCGACCTTGACCGGGTCCTCCTCGTCGGTCCAGCCCATGCGCCGGGAGAGCCGGCCGAAGTGGGTGTCGACGGTGATGCCCGGGACGTCGAAGGCATTGCCGAGGACGACGTTGGCGGTCTTGCGGCCGACGCCGGGGAGCTTGACGAGGTCCTGCAGACGGGGCGGGACCTCCCCTTCGTGCTCCTCGACGATCGCCGCAGCCAGCTTGAGGACGGAGTTGGTCTTCGCGCGGTAGAAGCCGGTGGGCCGCAGGACCTCCTCCATCTCCGTGCGGTCGGCGGCGGCCAGGTCGGCCGCCGTGGGCCACCGGGCGAAGAGGGTCGGCGTCACCTTGTTGACCATGACGTCGGTCGTCTGCGCGGACAGCACCGTGGCGACGAGGAGCTGGAGCGGGGTGTCGAAGTCGAGCTCGCAGTGGGCGTAGGGGTAGCGCTCGTGCAGCAACCGGTACATCCGTCGGGCGCGGCGGGTCAGGGCGAGCGGGGACTCGACTCGATCGGCAGACACCCCCGCAGCCTAGGGCCCCCTCGCGCGCGGCATCGTGGCACACTGCCCGGTGTGAACCTCGATGTCGTACGCCGCGCCCCGCTCTTCGCGACCCTTGACGACGCCGATGCCGCGCAGGTGATGGCGTCCATGACGCCCGTGCGCATGGAGCGCGGCGACGTCCTCTTCAACGAAGGGGACCAGGGTGACCGGCTCTACGTGATCGCCGAGGGCAAGATCAAGCTCGGCCGCTCCTCCACCGACGGCCGCGAGAACCTGCTTGCGATCCTCGGCCCCTCCGAGATGCTCGGCGAGCTCAGCCTCTTCGACCCGGGTCCGCGCACCGCGACCGCAACCGCCGTCGCCGAGACCCAGCTCATCGGCCTGGGCAACGAGCAGCTGAGCCAGCTGCTCGGCGCGCACCCGCGCATCGCCGGCACGCTGCTCGCCGCGCTCGCGCGTCGTCTGCGCCGCACCAACGAAAACCTCGCCGACCTCGTCTTCACCGACGTGCCGGGTCGCGTCGCCAAGGCCCTGCTCGAGCTGAGCCAGCGCTTCGGCCGCCCGGTCGAGGACGGCGTCATGGTCGCCCACGACCTCACCCAGGAAGAGCTCGCCCAGCTCGTCGGCGCCTCCCGCGAGACGGTCAACAAGGCCCTCGCCGACTTCGCCTCGCGCGGTTGGCTGCGCCTCGAGGCCCGCGCGGTGCTCCTCACCGACGTCGAGCGCCTCCAGCGTCGCGCTCGCTGACCCGCACCCCTCGCGAAGGGCCCGGCCGCCTCTGGCGCCGGGCCCTTCGTGCGTGCCGTGGCGCCAGATGACCCGCGGGTACGACGACCACTCGCGGGCCCGGCAGACTCCAGCGCCCGCAACACCGGGCATGTCGCCGTCCCCCGTGCCAGGAGTGATCGTCGTACCCGCGAGTCACCACCACCGGGCCCGCCGGTCCGACGCGGTCGAAGGGCAGGGTGGCCCGACCACGGGCGAGAGGCGGAAGCGGACGAAGGGCGGGGGTGACCCGACTCATGAAGAAGTCCGGCCGCATCACCGTGGTGAGCTGTCAGAACAAGCAGCCGGACTTCTTCTTAGGGCCACCCCCGCCCTTCGGGAGCGCACCCAGCCGCACCCGGAGTGCGGCGAGCGCCGGGGAGGCAGCAGCCGAGGCTCAGGCCGACTCGAGGTAGCGCAGCTGCGCGAGGACCGACATCTTGGCGGCCGGCCACACGGAGCGGTCGACGTCGGCGTACACGGTCGCGACGACCGCGTCGGCGTCGGTCGCGCCGTCGGCGACGGCGGCGCGCACCTGGTCGAGGCGTTCGCGGCGGTGCGTGCGGTAGAAGTCGACCATCGCGCTCGCGTCGGGGACGGTCGGGCCGTGGCCGGGCAGGATCTGCGCGACGCCACCGTCGCCGGTGAGCGCCTTGATCCGCTCGAGCGAGTCGAGGTAGGCAGCCAGCTCACCGTCGGGGTGGGCGACGACGGTCGTGCCGCGCCCGAGGACGGTGTCGCCGGTGAGCAGGGCGTGGTCGGCGGCGAGCGCGAAGGAGACCGAATCCGCCGTGTGCCCGGGGGTGGCGACGACCTGCACCTCGAGGTCGCCGGCCCGCAGGACGTCTCCGTCGGCGAGGTCGTCGTGGCCGCGCCCGACCGCCTGGACCGGAGCACCGGTCAGACGGGCGAGACGAGGCGCCCCCTCGCTGTGGTCGTGGTGCCCGTGGGTGAGCACGATGCGCGCGACCCGCGCGCCGAGGGCGGCGACGTGGTCGACGACCCGCTGCTGGTGAGCAGCCTCGTCCTCACCCGGATCGATGACGATGGCCTCGCTCCCGCCGGGCGACAGGAGCACCCACGTGTTGGTGCCGTCGAGGGTCATGGGGCCGGGGTTGCCCTGGAGCAGGCAGTGCGCGTGCTCGGTGATCTGCCCCCCGGTCCACTGGCCGAAGGGGGCGGACGGCTCCGGGGCGACGGCGCTCACGGCAGGTCCGCCCGCATCGCCGGGCCGGCGTCGGTGTCGACGAGCCGGGGCATGATCGGCGCGATCGGCAGGTCCTGACCGAGGGCGCCGCTCACGGTGGAGACCTCGGCGAGCTGCTCGAGGCAGACGAGGGTCGGCGGCATGAGCATGAGGTCGCCGTCCTCGAAGGCATCGAGCACGTCGCGCGGGTGCACCCACTCGGACAGGTCGGCCTCGCTCGTCTCGCCGTCGGGCTCCTGCCCCGGGGGCACGGCCGCGACGAAGAACCGGGTGTCGTAGCGACGCGGCTCGGCCTCGGGGGTGATCCAGTGCGCGCGGTAGCGCAGCAGGTCGCTGCGCAGGACGAGGTGGTGCTCGAGGAGCACCTGGCCGAAGCCGATCTCGTGGGCGACGAGCCGGGCACGCAGGTCGCCGGCGACCTCGGGGTCGAGGAGCGGCGCCTCGTCCGCGCCGGCAGCGGTGCCGTCGCCCTCGGCGGACGCGGGCGAGGCGAGGAGCACGCCCGTCTCCTCGAAGATCTCGCGCACGGCCGCGGCGACGAGCATGCGCGCGCTCGCCTCGTCGGTGCCGAAGACCTCGGCCCACTCCTCGACGGAGGGCCCGGCCCAGGGCAGCTCGTCCTCGGCGTCACGGACGTCGACTCCCCCACCGGGGAAGACGTGCATCGAGGGCGCGAAGGCCATCGACGAGACCCGGCGCAGCATGAAGACCTCGAGCGGCCCCTCGTCGTCGCGCACGAGCATGACGGTCGACGCGAGCTTGGTCGGGGCCGGATCCGTCACCTCGCGACGGCTCCCGTCGAGACCGAGGAGGGACTCGCGCAGCGGCCCGAGGACGAAGTCGCGCTGGCCCATCAGTCGCGGAGCCTGACCGTCACCTCGACCTCGACCGGGGTCCCGAGCGGCAGCGCGGCCACCCCGACGGCAGAGCGGGCGTGCTCACCGGCGGCGCCGAAGACCTCGCCGAGGAGCTCGCTCGCGCCGTTGATGACTCCCGGCTGGCCGGTGAAGTCGGGGGCACTGGAGACGAAGCCGACGACCTTGACGACCTGCTCGATCCGGTCGAGGTCGCCGACGGCCGCGCGGATCGCGGCGAGCGCGTTGATCGCGCACTGCCGGGCCGCGGCCTTGGCCTGCTCGGGGTCGACCTCGGCGCCGACGTGGCCGGTGACGGGCAGCTCACCGTCGACGAAGGGCAGCTGCCCGGAGGTCAGCACGTGGGTGCCGTCGACGATGGCCGGCACGTAGGCCCCGGCCGGGGCGGGCGGGTCCGTCAGCGTGATGGACAGCTCGGCGAGCCGCTCGTCGATGCGTCCCATCAGTCGCCCTTGGGTCGCTTGAGGTAGGCCACGAGGTTGCCCCCGTCGCCCTGCAGGACCTGGACGAGCTCCCAGCCGTCCTCGCCCCACTGGTCGAGGATCTGCTTGGTCGCGTGGACGATGAGCGGCACGGTGACGTACTCCCACTGGGTCATGTCGGCACCCTACTCGTAGGCTGATCGCGTGACCGGCCCCTCCTCCTCCCCCGTCCGCCTGCACGCCGTCACCGGCAAGGGCGGCACCGGCAAGACCACGGTCGCCACGGCCATGGCCCTGGCGCTGGCGTCCCGCGGGCAGCGGGTGCTGCTCGCCGAGGTCGAGGGCCGCCAGGGCCTCTCGCAGGTCCTCGACGTCGCCCCGCTGGGCACCGAGGAGCGCACCCTGGTGACCGACCCCTCCGGCGGCGAGGTCGTCGGGCTGTCGGTCGACGCCAAGACCGCCCTGCTCGAGTACCTGCAGAAGTTCTACAAGCTCGGCCGCGCCGGCTCCGTGCTCGAGAAGGTCGGGGCCGTGGACTTCGCGACGACGATCGCCCCCGGCGTGCGCGACGTCCTGCTCATCGGCCGCGTCTACGAGGCGGTCGGACGGGTGACGAAGGGGGCGAAGAAGCGCCCCGTCTTCGACGCCGTCGTCCTCGACGCCCCGCCGACCGGACGGATCGGTCGCTTCCTCAACGTCAACTCCGAGGTCTCGGAGGTGGCGAAGGTCGGACCCGTGCGCAACCAGGCCGACTCGATCACCCGGCTGCTCCAGAGCCCGACGACGGCCGTGCACCTCGTGACGCTCCTCGAGGAGATGCCCGTGCAGGAGACCATCGACGCCATCGACGAGCTGGGCGGGCTCTCCCTTCGCATCGGGTCCGTCATCGCCAACGGCGTGCGCCAGCCGCTCGTCGCCGACGCGGACGCCTCGGCCGTCGCCGACCGGGACCCGGCGGTGCGCGAGGCCCTCGAGGCCGCGCTCGCGGCCGTCGACGTCAGGACCGGGCCGGCGCTGCTCGCCGGGCTGCTCGAGGAGGGCGCCGACCACGTCGACCGGGCCCGGCTGCAGGCGCAGCAGCGCGAGGTGCTGCGCGAGCTCCCCGTGCCGGTGCGGGTCCTGCCGCACCTCGCCGACGGCGTGGAGTCGGGCGCCCTGCGCCTGCTCGCCGACCACCTCGACGAGCAGGGGGCGATCTGATGGCGACCGACGTGGGACTCGACCTCGACGCCGTCATCGGCGACCCCGAGCGACGGATCATCGTCTGCTGCGGCTCCGGCGGCGTGGGCAAGACGACGACGGCGGCCGCCCTCGCGGTGCGGGCGGCCGAGCAGGGCCGGCGGGTCGTCGTGCTGACGATCGACCCCGCCCGGCGGCTCGCCCAGTCGCTCGGGCTCGACGAGCTCGACAACACCCCGCGGCCGGTCGCCGACATCGACACGAGCGCCGGTGGCTCGCTCGACGCGATGATGCTCGACATGAAGCGGACCTTCGACGAGGTCGTCGAGGCCCACGCCACCCCCGACAAGGCCGCGCAGATCCTCGCCAACCCCTTCTACATCGCCGTCTCGAGCTCCTTCGCCGGGACGCAGGAGTACATGGCGATGGAAAAGCTGGGCCAGCTGCGTGCCCAGATGGCCGACGGCTCCCGCGACTGGGACCTCGTGGTCGTCGACACCCCACCCTCGCGCTCGGCCCTCGACTTCCTCGACGCCCCGAAGCGACTCGGCTCCTTCCTCGACGGCCGCTTCATCCGGCTGCTCACCGCTCCGGCGAAGGTCGGCGGCCGCGCCTCGCTCAAGGTCTTCAGCGCGGGCGTCTCCCTCGCGAGCGGCATCATGACGAAGCTGCTCGGCGGGGACTTCCTGCGCGACGTGCAGACCTTCGTCGCCGCGATGGACACGATGTTCGGCGGGTTCCGCCAGCGCGCCGACGAGACCTATGCCCTGCTCTCGCGACCGGAGACGGCCTTCGTCGTCGTCGCGGCCCCCGAGCGGGACGCGATGCGTGAGGCGGGCTTCTTCATCGAGCGTCTGGCGACCGACCGGATGCCGCTCGCCGGCGTGCTCGTCAACCGGGTGCACATGGCGGCGGCCAAGCAGCTCGGCGCGGGCCGCGCCGAGGATGCCGCCGCGGCCCTCGAGGAGATCGGCGGGCACGACCTCGCCGTCGCCCTGCTGCGGGTGCACGTCGAGGTCGCCGAGACGGCCGCCCGCCACCGGGCGATGATCACCCGCTTCCGCACCTCGCACCCCGGGGTGCCGACCGGCGCCGTGCCCGCGCAGTCGCTCGACATCCACGATCTGGCCGGTCTGCGGGAGATCGGCGCGGCGCTGGGCGGTCGCTGACCGGGGGCGGCCCCCCCCTTCGTCCGTCTCGTCACCCGCCGCGCGGGCTCCCGGGGACGTACAGGTAGCCCGGTTACCCTGTCGAGCATGTCTGACTCCGGGATGCCGCACCTCTTCCGACTGCTCGGCGCCTTCGTCGCCGTGGCCGTCGGCATCGGCCTCGTGGGCGCCGGCCTGGTCATCCCGCTCGCAGGGGCGACCGGCGGGGCGGCCCAGGCCACTGCCAACGGCTTCAACTCGCTCGACAGCGAGTTCACGGCCACCTCGCTGGCCCAGCAGTCGAAGATCTACTCGGCGGACAACAAGCTGCTCGCGACGCCCTACGACGCCAACCGCATCGTCGTGCCGCTGAGCAAGATCTCGCCGACGATGCGCAAGGCGCAGATCGCCATCGAGGACAGCCGCTTCTACGAGCACGGCGGCATCGACGTGCGCGGCACCGCCCGCGCCCTCGTGTCCAACGTCAGCTCGGGCGAGACCCAGGGTGGCTCCTCGATCACCCAGCAGTACGTCAAGCTCATGCTCCAGGAGAAGGCGGTTCGCGAGGACGACAAGGAAGCCGCCCAGCGCGCCGTCGAGCAGACCTACAGCCGCAAGCTGCAGGAGCTGAAGTACGCGCTCAACGTCGAGAAGACGCACACCAAGGACCAGATCCTCGGCGGCTACCTCAACCTCGCGCTCTACGGCGACCAGGCCTACGGCGTCGAGGCCGCGGCCAAGCACTTCTTCAGCAAGCACGCCTCCGAGCTCGACCTGGCCGAGTCGGCCACGCTCGCCGGCGTCGTGCAGTCGCCCAGCCGGCTCAACCCCCGGACCAACCCCGAGGAGGTCCAGGAGCGGCGCGACCTGGTCATCAACCGCATGCAGCAGCTCGGCATGGTGACCAAGGCGCAGGCCGACGCGGCGAAGAAGCAGAGCGTCAAGAGCACGCTCAAGATCAAGGAGAACGAGGGCGGCACCTGCTCCAAGGCGGTCGACCCGTACTTCTGCAACTACGTCATCCAGTACCTGCGCCAGATGCCCGAGCTCGGGCCCGACCCGGACGCGCGCATGCAGGCGATCAACACCGGCGGCTTCACCATCAAGACGACGCTGCGCCGCGACTGGCAGAAGAAGATGCGCAGCGAGCTCACCGAGCGCGTGCCCGAAGGCACCGAGCGCTTCGGCGCGGCCGGCGCGATGATCGAGCCGGGCACCGGCAAGGTCCGTGCCATCGCCCAGACCTCGCAGTACAAGATCGGCCTCAAAAAGGCCTCGACCCGCTACTCCGAGCAGGCGTGGACCGTCCCCGCCCAGTACGGCGGCACCAACGGCTTCGCCATCGGCTCGACGGCGAAGATGTATGCCCTCGTCGCGGCCCTCGAGAAGGGCAAGCCGCTCACCTCGACGGTCGACGCCCCCACCGCCGGCGTGAAGACCCCGCACAACTTCCACCCGAGCGACTTCCAGAAGAACTGCACGACGACGGACCCGGTCTGGGCGGTCTCCAACGACTACACGGTCGGCGGTCGCATGACCCTGGCCGAGGCGACGAAGAAGTCGATCAACACCGCCTTCGCCCAGCTCGCCTCCGACGTCGGCTCGTGCAACATCCCCAAGGTCATGTCGAAGATGGGCCTGACCGACGGCTACGGCCTGCCCTACGGCCTGAGCTACGCCGGCGGCCAGAAGGTCAAGGACGACTACGCGATCTCCAACATCGTCCTGGGCTCCGACTCGACCTCCCCGCTGCAGCTCGCCTCGAGTTACGCGACCCTCGCGGCGGACGGCAAGTACTGCCCGCCAAACCCGATCGAGTCGATCACCACGGCCAACGGCACGAAGATGAAGATCAAGCCGCCCGCCTGCAAGCAGGTCATGGACAAGGGCGTCGCCCGCGGCGTCACGCAGCTGCTCCTCGGCCCCCTCCAGGAGGGCGGCACCGCGGCCGGCAACAGCCTCGCCGACGGCCGTCAGGCAGCCGGCAAGACGGGCACGACCGACAACCACAAGCAGTCGTGGTTCGCCGGCTACACCCCCCAGCTGTCCACGGCCATCTGGGTCGGCTCGCCGATCCGTGAGTACGACATGGACGGCATCACCCTCGGCGGCCGCTTCTACGACCAGGTCTTCGGCGGCACGATCGCCGCGCCGATCTGGAAGGACGTCATGAACTCCGCGTCCGCGGACATGAAGAAGCGCTCCTTCACCAAGCCGGGCAAGAAGGTCCTCAACGGCGACCTGCGGAGCATCCCCGACGTCACCGGCATGGGGCCGACGCAGGCGAAGGAGAAGATCGAGAAGGCTGGCTTCAAGGTCAAGGAGGGCAGCGTCGTCGACTCCACGGCCCAGGCCGGCGGCATCGCCTACACGCAGCCATCCGGTCAGGCCCTCAAGGGCACGACGGTGACGATGTACATCTCCAGTGGTGTCGCGCCGTACACCCCCCCTCCGGCCCCGTCGACGACGGTCGCCCCGGCACCCACGACGACACAGGCGCCGCAGCCGTCGAGCTCCTCCTCGCGGCCGAGCTCGACCTCGCGCACGAGCAGCAGCTCGTCGAGCCGCCCGTCGTCGACGTCGTCACGCACGAGCTCCTCACGGCCGAGCTCCTCCCGGCCGAGCTCGTCACCGAAGACGACCGGCAACCGCCGGACCGGCAACAACGGCAACGGCAACGGCGACGGCTGACGCCGCAGCAGCACGAAGGGGGGCGCTCACCTCGCGAGGTGAGCGCCCCCCTTCGTCATGCCGGGGCCGGGGTCAGCCGGCGAGCCGGGCCTTGACCTTGGCAGCCACGGCGCCGCCATCGGCACGGCCGGCGATCTCGGCCTGGGCGACCTTCATGACCTGCCCCATCTGCGCCATCGACGTCGCGCCGACCTGCTCGACCGCACGGTCGACGATCGCGGTGAGCTCGTCGTCGCCCAGCTGGGCCGGCAGGTAGGCCTCGAGCACGACGAGCTCGGCCTCCTCACGCTCGGCCAGCTCGGGGCGGCCGGCGTCGCGGTAGGCGGTCGCCGACTCCTTGCGCTTCTTGGCCTCCTTGGCCACGACCTTGAGCGTCTCGTCGTCGCTGAGCTCGCGCGCCGACTCCCCCGCCACCTCGGCGTTGCTGATGGCGGTGAGCGTCATGCGCAGGGTGGCGACGCGCACCTGCTCACGGGCACGCATGGCGTCGTGCAGGTCGTGCTGGAGGGTGGCCTTGAGGGAGTCGGTCATGACCCGATTGTCTCAGCCGGACCGCACCACGTCGCCCACCTTTTGCGAAGATGACCCGGTGACCTCCTCCCCCGTCGCCCGCCTCGCTGCCGGCACGGCCGCCGCCGGGGCCGCCGCGCTCGCGTGGGGCACCCTCGTCGAGCCGCGCCTCTTCGCCCTGCGCCGCTATGCCGTGCCGGTCCTGCCGGCCGACGCGCTGCCCGTGCGGATCCTGCAGGTGAGCGACCTGCACATGGTCCCGGGGCAGCGGGCCAAGGCCCAGTGGGTGCGCGAGCTCTCCGCCCTCGAACCCGACCTCGTCGTCGACACCGGCGACAACCTCAGCCACCTCGAGGCCGTGCCGACCGTGCTCGACGCGCTCGCGCCGCTGCTCGAGCGCCCCGGCGCCTTCGTCATGGGGTCCAACGACTACCACGCGCCGGTGCCCAAGAACCCCGCCCGCTACCTGACCAAGGACCACGCCAAGGTCGTCGGTCGCCGCGTCGAGCTGCCGACCGAGCAGCTGCGCGAGGGTCTGGCCTCGGGTGGCTGGGTCGATCTCGACAACGCACGCACGAGCCTGTCGGTCGCGGGCAGCCGACTCGACCTCGTCGGCGTCGACGACCCGCACATCCACCGCGACGACTACGCCTCGGTGGCCGCGCCGGCCGACCCGGCGGCGACGACCCTGGGCATCACCCACGCCCCCTACCAGCGCGTCCTCGACGCCATGACCGCCGACGGCGCGCGCGTGGTCATCGCCGGGCACACGCACGGCGGCCAGCTCTGCGTGCCCGGGGTGGGCGCCCTCGTCACCAACTGCGACCTCGACCGCCGACGGGCGAAGGGGGTCTCCCGCTGGTGGCCGGGGGCCGGAGCCGGCGGCCCGGAGCCCGCCGACGCAGCGTGGCTGCACGTCTCCGCCGGGCTGGGCGCCTCGCGCTTCGCTCCGGTGCGCTTCGCCTGCCGCCCCGAGGCCACGCTCCTCACCCTCGTCCCGGCCGGGTCAGTCCGATGAACCTGCGCGAGGCCGCGACCCTGGCCGCCGCCCTCGTCTTCGCCGGCGGCACCTCGTCGTGGGCGCTGGCGAGCGCGAAGCCCGCGGTCGACGTACCGCCCGCCCCGACGCTGACGACGAGCACGCCGTCGCCCACGTCGTCGTCGACGTCGCGCACGAGGACGCGGACGAAGACCTCGACGAGCTCGAGCACGTCGTCGAGCACCTCGAGCACGACGTCGAGCACCTCGACGCCGGAGCCCGAGCCGACGACG
Organism: Janibacter sp. CX7; assembly: GCF_024362365.1. Taxonomy (NCBI): domain Bacteria; kingdom Bacillati; phylum Actinomycetota; class Actinomycetes; order Micrococcales; family Intrasporangiaceae; genus Janibacter; species Janibacter sp. CX7. The sequence goes on from NZ_CP101464.1 coordinate 2,706,223, forward strand.
ACGGACGAGGTGGTCCCCGAGCCGACGAGCACGTCGACACCGGTCCCGACCGACACCTACGTCCCCGAGCCGACCTCGACCTCCGCCCCGCCGACCTACGTGCCTCCCCCGGAGCAGCCGACCGAACAGCTCCCCCCGCCACCCGAGGACACCGAGGTCCCGAGCGCCCCGACCACGGACACCCCGCCGGCGGACACGATCACCGACACCCTCCCCTTCGACCCGACGTCGGAGACGCTGGGCACTCCCTGACCCCGATTGTCGATCCGGGTGGGGACTGGGTTATCCTTCCTTGGCGCCGATCGGAGACGAGAGGCGCAGGCACCACGGGGTGTGGCGCAGCTTGGTAGCGCGCGTCGTTCGGGACGACGAGGCCGCAGGTTCAAATCCTGTCACCCCGACCCGGTGAAACCGGCTCAGGTCCGCAGCACTGCGGACCTGAGCCGGTTTTTTTGTACCTGTGGTGCGGCCCGGCGTCGTTGGTGACCACGAACCGGTCGACGTTGTATACAACTCCTCCAGTTGTATACACTTGCCAAACCCGCCCCGAGGAGGACCCTTTCCATGACCGCACGCCCCTGCTTCCACCTGGCCATCCCCGTCGACGACATCACGAAGGCCCGCGAGTTCTACGGCGGCGTCCTCGGCCTCGAGGAGGGCCGCTCCGACACCCTCTGGGTCGACTGGAACTTCTACGGCCACCAGGTCGTCACCCACCAGACCGCCGACGGCTCCCCCGGCCCGGCCGGCCACAACCCCGTCGACGACCACCAGGTGCCGGTCCCGCACTTCGGCGCGGTGCTCTCCTACGACGACTTCCACGACCTCGCGGGCAAGATGAAGGCCGCTGGCGCGACCTTCGTCATCGAGCCCTACCTGCGCTTCGAGGGTCAGGCCGGCGAGCAGTGGACGATGTTCTTCCTCGACCCGGCCGGCAATGCCATGGAGTTCAAGGCCTTCGCCGACGAGTCGCAGATCTTCGCCAAGTAAGGCCCATCATGACGACCTCCCCCTCGACCGAGACGAAGGCCGGGCGCCTGCACGCCGCCCTGCGCGACGAGATCCTCAGTGGGCAGCTCGCCGCCGGGTCCCCGGTCGACGAGGTGGCCGTGGCGCAGGCGCACGGCGTCTCCCGCACCCCCGTGCGGGAGGCGCTGCGCGCCCTGCGCAGCGAGGGGCTGCTCGTCCCCGGCGCCCGCCGCCAGCTGCACGTCGTCGACGTCTCCCCCGAGCACCGGCAGGAGATCGCGACCGTCCGCGCCGCGCTCGAGACGGCCGCCGCCCGCGTCGCTGCCTCGACCCGCTCGTCGGGCGACGTCGACTCCCTTCGCCTCATGGTGCTGCGGCAGCGGCGCTATGCCCGCGCCGGCGACAGTGGTGCCTTCATGGAGGCCGACGAGGACTTCCACCGGGCGCTCGCCCAGGTCGCCGCGATGCCGACGCTCGACCGCCTCCTCGACCAGCTGGGGTCCTTCGTCCGGCTCGCCCGCCTCGGCGAGCCCACGCCGCGCACGCACATGATGGCCCTCACGCGGGAGCACCACCGCCTCCTCGACCTGCTCGAGGAGGGCGACGGCGACGCCCTCGCCGAGACCCTCTCCGGCCACATCCTCAGCACCGCCTCCCGCCGGTGAGGCCCGGCAGCGCCTGACTACGCTGCCACCATGAGCGCCGATCCCTGCCCCTGCGGCTCCGGCTCCCCCTTCGCTTCCTGCTGCGGCCCGCTGCTCGCCAGCGAACGCCAGGCGGAGACCGCCGAGGAGCTCATGCGCAGCCGCTACACCGCCCACGTCTACGGCAATGCCGAGCACCTGTGGCGCACGTGGGACGGCCGCACCCGCCCCGAGCAGGTGCACCTCGACGACACCCGCTGGCTCGGGCTCGACGTCCGCGAGGTCGTCGCCGGCGGCCCCGACGACACGACCGGCATCGTCGACTTCGTCGCCAGGTTCAACGGGGGTGAGCTCGCCGAGCGCAGCGAGTTCACCCGACGAGGTGGCCGGTGGTTCTACACGAAGGAGATCCCGTGACCGAGGTCCGCTACGCCGTCGCCGACGGCATCGCCACGATCACCCTCGACGCCCCCGAGCGGCGCAATGCCCTGTCGGTGGAGATGTCGAGGGAGCTCATCGACGCCGCCCGCACCGCCGAGGACGACCGCGAGGTCGGGGCCGTCGTTGTCACCGGCGGGGCCCACTTCTGCGCCGGCGCCGTGCGCGAGGTGCTCGCCGACGTCGGGCGCGACCCGGTCGAGGACTCCGCCTACCGCAACCTCGAGACGGTCTACGAGGCCTTCACGACCATCGGCACCATCGACCTGCCGACGATCGCCGCCGTGCGCGGCGCCGCTGTCGGCGCCGGGCTCAACCTCGCGCTGGCCACCGACCTGCGCATCGTCTCGTCGACCGCGCGCCTGCTGCCCGGCTTCGCCCAGATCGGCATCCACCCCGGCGGCGGGCACCTGTCGCTGCTGCACCGCACCGCCGGGCGCGAGACGGCCGCGGCCATGGGGCTGTTCGGCGAGGAGGTCCGCGGCGCCCGCGCCGTCGAGCTCGGCCTCGCGTGGGCCGTGCACGAGGACGAGGAGGTCGAGCAGGCCGCCCGCGACGTCGCCGCGCGCGTCGCCGCCGACCCCGAGCTCGCCCGACGCCTCGTGCGCAGCTTCCGCCGCGAGACGGCCCCCGGCGGCATCCCCTGGGAGGTCGCCGTCGAGCTCGAGCGCTCCCCGCAGATGTGGTCGCTGCGCCGCAAGCACAACTGACGCTGCGGCCCTGCTGCGCGGGTGCAGGCTCCTGCGCCGTCCGCCGGCGCAGGGCTTGGGGGTGGCCCTAAGAAGAAGTCCGGCCGCTTGGAATGACGTCTCACGTGATGCGGGGAGCCGGACTTCTTCATGAGTCGGGCCGACCCCCAACCCTGCGCCCGCTCGTGACGTGACCCCTCCCCCAGCCCTGCGCCCGCGCAGCCACACCACGACTGGCGGCGCCGCTACGGGCAGCGCAGCGTCAGGCCTGGCCGATGTCGTGGAGCAGCTCGGCGAACCAGGGGGTGGTGGGGTCGAAGGCGCCGCCGCCGGCGATGCGATCGTGCTCGATGACCCGCAGCTCGTCGCCGCGCTCGCTGTCCTGACCGACGACGCCGGAGCGGCCGTCGAGGGCGGCGTCGACCGCGAGGGTCGTGCAGCGGGCGATGAGCTCGAGGTCCTCGGCGTTGGGCGCGGCCGACCGGGCGAAGTAGCCGGACTTCCACACCTTCGACTTGTCGGCACCCAGCCGCGCGGCGAAGGCGGAGGCGAGGTAGTCGCCGGGGTTGATCTCGTCGAGGCGCACGTGGCCGAAGGCGTCGCGCGGCACCTGCTCGCCGCGCTCCTCCATGGCCGCGACGATGTCGTCGACGCCGGCACCCTCGGCGACGAAGAGGTTGACGCAACCCAGCTCGTCCATGACCGCGGCCAGGCGCCTCCCTTCGGCCTCGAGGTCGAGGGGCAGCTCCGGCAGGTAGACACCGTGGACGTCCCAGCGCCGCGGGTCGTTGCCCAGCGCCGGGGCGAAGTCACGCCCGGCGAGGTCGGCCCGGTAGCGCCGGGCGGTCTCGGCGGTCAGCCACCCGCTGTGCCGACCCATGACCTCGTGGACGACGAGCATGCGGGGGTTGGACGAGTGCTCACCGATGACATTGCGCGCGAAGAGCGCGCCCTGCTCGGCGGCCGTCCACGCGCCGAGGCTCTGCCGGATCGGGACGATGTCGTTGTCGATCGTCTTGGGCAGGCCGATGACCCGCAGGTCGCGACCGGTGTCGGCGAGGTGGCGGGCCAGGTCGGCGGCCGTGGTGTTGGTGTCGTCGCCGCCGATCGTGTGCAGCACGTCGACCCCGTCGGTGGCCAGCTGCTCCGCGGCGACGCGAAGGGGGTCCTCCCCCGCCTGCACGAGGCCACGCCGCACGCAGTCCTGCGCATTCGTCAGCTTGACCCGGGAGTTGCCGAGCGGTGACCCGCCGAAGGCATGGAGCCGACCGGCCTGGGCGCGGCCCTCGGGCGTGATCTCGACGCTGCGCCCGGTGAGCAGGCCGGCGTAGCCGTCGAGGTAGCCGATGATCCTGGTCTGCGGGGCGAGCTGCGTGTAGCGCTCGATCAGCCCGCCGACGGCCGAGGAGAGGCACGGCGCGATCCCACCGGCGGTGAGGATCGCGACCGTGCCGACGTTCACTTCTTCTCGCCGCAGGGCACCTGGATCGTCTCTGCGGGCCGGACGTAGGGCTTGACCTGAGGCACCGAGGACTCGGGCTTGAGGCCCTTCCACTTGTTGCCGATGACGAGGTCGACCTTGGCGCTCGTGCGGTCGTCCTTCTGCAGCTGGGCGCCGGAGATCTGCTGCGCGAGACGCTTGGCCGCGCGCTGGCCCTCGGGGCCGAAGCGGATGACGGCGACCTCCTTCTCCAGGAAGGACATCTGCGGGTCGTTGCCCGTCGAGCGGATCTTGAACTTGCGGTCCTTGAGCTCGCCGGCGACGTCGGAGGCCAGACCCTCCTGCCACGTCGTGTTGTAGACGTTGAGGGTGATCTCGGAAGGCGCGGGCAGCGGCGGGTCGGGCTCCTTGACGAGCTTGTCGTAGCCGTAGCCGAGGACGAGCTGGACGCTGTCGCCGGGGCGGGCGTCGTTCCACGTCTTGGAGCCGGGGATCTGCTTCTGCAGCAGCAGCGCGTTGTCGCGCCCGTCGGGGCCGTAGTAGATCGTCGCGGCACCCTTGACGTAGACCGAGCTGTCGGCATTGCCCACGGAGGCGATCTTGAAGTCACGCAGCGTCAGCTCGCGGGCGACATCACTGCCGAGGCCGTTGGTGTCGTTGCTGTTGAGCAGGGTGATGTCGAAGGAGTCGCGCTCGGGGGCCGGCTTGCTCACCGAGGTGCAGGCCGGCTGCGACTGACCACCGACGAGACCGGTGCCGTAGGCCGTGGCCACCGTCGCGGTGCCGAGCAGAAGACCGGGAAGCGTGACGAAGAGCAGCAGTCGGCGCCGCCGCTGCCGACGGTAGTGCTGGGCGGCCGAGCCCTCGAGCTCGTCGAATCCCACAACCCGGTACGAGGCCGGCCCCTGATCCTGCGGTTCCACTCCCTGCTGCCTTTCCTCTCTCATCTACAGCTCCCCTGCGGTCCAGTATAGGTGGTGACATCTTTCACTTTGACCCCACCAGTCACACAAGTCACAGCTGCGGATCGTTCTCCGACCGAGACCGAAGGGGGACCCGCAGCGGCCGTCGTCGGCCCTCACCATGGTTGACGCCCGGGGTGACAGCAGGGTTGCGTGCGGGTCACCAGTCGGCGACGACGTGCGGTGGGTGGAGGTCCGCTGCGGTGCGGCCAGCGCGGTGACCGTCGGCGTCAGCCGGAGATCTGCGCGGCGACGAGCTCGGCGACGCTGAGCATCGCGGAGGCACCGCGCCGGGTGGTGTCGGCACTGACGAACATGTCGACGTGGTGACCGGCCCCCTTCGGCTGCCGGATCCGACCGACGAAGCGCGGGTCGATGCCGACGCTGTCCACCGGGGTCGGCACCTCCCCCGTCTCCTCGTCGAGGTGGACCAGCGACGGGGCCGCGACGCAGGCCGCGCGCACCTTGTCGATCGCCACCGGCCGCGCACACCGGGCGTGCAGGGCCATGGAGTGCGCGAGCACGACCGGCACCTGGACGAGGGTCGCGACGACCGGGACCGACTCGGCGAGGCCGAGGATCTTGCGCACCTCGTCGCCCACGGCCAGCTCGGCGGAGGTGAATCCCCCTTCGCCGGGCTGGCCGACCCAGGGGATGACGTTGAGCGCCAGCGGCGCCGGGAAGGGCGAGCCGACCGGCAGGTCGGAGACGGCCGCCCGCACGTCGCCGGGGTGCTGACCGATCGTCGGCTCGCCGGCGACCGTGTGCAGCTCCTCGCGCAGGCGGGCGACGCCGCGGTCGGACTTCGAGACCGCCGCGATGAGGCCGGTGACGACGAGGTGCTGCAGCTCCCAGCCCTGGTGCAGGACGTGGGCGGCGTCGATCAGACCCCAGGTGACCGGGCCCGGCAGGGCGACGATGCCCTTGGGGCGCTCGGCGACGAGCTGGGTGTTGATGCCCGGCACGACGAGCGGGACCTCGGGGTCGGAGCGGAAGGCCGCGCTCGCGTCGACGACCACGGCCCCGGCCGCAACGGCTCGCGCCGCCCACTCGGGGGTGATCTCGGGCGCGAGGTTGAAGAGGGCGACGTCCACGCCCTCGAAGGAGTCCTCGTGCAGGGACTCGATGGTCTGCTCCTGCCCGCGGATGCTCAATGTCCGCGTGCTCACGCCCGGCGCGAGGAGACGGATCTCGCCCCACGGGTCGGCCCGCAGGGCGAGGGCGGAGGCGAGGGCCTCCGCGAAGCGTCCCGTCGCCCCCACCAGGGCCAGCGTGGGCCCGGTGGACGGCGACGGGAGCGGGGTCACCGGCCGGTGCCCCCGTAGACGATCGCTTCGCCGTCCTCGGAGTCGAGGCCGAAGGCGGTGTGCAGCGCCGCGAGCGCGTCGTCGAGCTGGTCGGCGCGGGTGACGACCGAGATGCGGATCTCGGAGGTGGAGATCATCTCGATGTTGATCCCCGCGTCGGCGAGCGCCCGGAAGAAGGTCGCGGAGACACCGGGGTTGGTCCGCATGCCGGCACCGACGAGCGAGAGCTTGCCGATCTGGTCGTCGTACTGGATCGAGGAGAAGCCCACCTCGTCCTTGGTCCCCATGAGCGCCTGGACGGCGCTCTGGCCGTCGGTCATCGGCAGCGTGAAGGAGATGTCGGTGCGGCCGGTGTCGGCCTCCGAGACGTTCTGCACGATCATGTCGATGTTGACCTGGGCCTCGGCGACCGTGGTGAAGATCTGGCCCGCGCGACCCGGCTCGTCGGGCACGCCGACGACGGTGATCTTGGCCTCGCTGCGGTCGTGGGCAACACCCGCGATGATCGGTTCTTCCATGTCCTCGGCTCCTTCGGCGTCGGGGGGCAGGACCCACGTGCCCTCCTTCGAGGAGAAGGACGAACGCACGTGGATGGGCATGTTGGAGCGGCGCGCGTACTCGACGCACCGCAGGTGCAGCACCTTGGCACCGCTGGCGGCCATCTCGAGCATCTCGTCGTGCGAGATGCGGTCGATCTTGTGGGCCTTGGGCACGATGCGCGGGTCGGCGGTGAAGATGCCGTCGACATCGGTGTAGATCTCGCACACGTCGGCCTCGAGCGCGGCGGCCAGGGCGACCGCCGTCGTGTCGGAGCCGCCGCGACCGAGGGTGGTGATCTCCTTGGTCCCCTGGCTGACGCCCTGGAACCCGGCAACGATGACGATGTGCTTGTCGCCGAGGGCCTCGGTGATGCGGCCCGGGGTGACGTCGATGATCTTCGCCTTGCCGTGGGAGGTGTCGGTGATGACACCCGCCTGGCTGCCGGTGAAGGAGCGCACGCTGTGCCCGAGGTCGGCGATCGCCATGGCGACCAGCGCCATCGAGATGCGCTCACCGGCGGTCAGCAGCATGTCCATCTCGCGCGGCGGCGGGACGGGGCTGACCTCCTCGGCAAGATCGAGCAGCTCGTCGGTCGTGTCACCCATGGCGGAGACGACGACGCACACGTCGTTGCCCGCCTTCTTCGTCTCGACGATGCGGTGGGCGACGCGCTTGATGCTCTCGGCATCAGCGAGCGACGAACCGCCGTACTTCTGGACAACCAGGCTCAAGAGAACTCCGTGGGGATCTCGCGGGTCCGGCCCGGGGGCGGACCGGCACGACCCCCCGAGGATAACGACCCCGACGCCCTCACCCGAGTCGAGTCCACGCCGCAGACCGGTGCGCACACTAGGTTGTGGCCATGACCACACAGGGGATCGTCGTCGAGCACGCCCGACGTGCCTTCGGCCCGGTCCTCGCCGTCGACCACATCTCGCTCGTCGCCCGCCCCGGTGAGGTGACGGCGCTCATCGGGCCCAACGGCTCCGGCAAGACGACGCTCATGCTCATGCTCGCGAGCCTGCTCGTGCCCGACCGCGGCTCGATCCGGGTCGACGGCTTCGACCCGGTGACGCAGCCCACCGAGGTGCGCCGGGCGCTGGGCTGGATGCCCGACGGCTTCGGCACGTGGGACACGCTGCGGGTCCGCGAGGTGCTCGAGATCGTCGCCTCGGCCTACCGCATCCCCGCCGGCACCGCCCGGGAGCGCATCGCCTCGCTCCTGCGGCTGGTCCACCTCGACGACCTCGCCGAACGGCCGGCCCGGGTGCTCAGCCGCGGGCAGAAGCAGCGTCTGGGCCTGGCCCGGGCCCTCATCCACGACCCGAGCGTGCTCGTGCTCGACGAGCCCGCCTCCGGGCTCGACCCCCGCTCCCGCATCGAGCTGCGCGACATCATGCGTGACCTGGCCGCGCAGGGGCGCACGGTCCTCGTGAGCAGCCACATCCTCACCGAGCTGCAGGAGATCGCCGACAACGCCGTCATCGTCGCCGGCGGCCGCAGCATCCAGAGCCAGGGCATCGCGGCGCCCGCAGGCGTGCTGACCTATCGCATCACGGCGGGCAGCCTCGAGGTCCTCGAGCGGGCGCTGCTCGACCTCGGCCACCGGCCCACCCGGGCCAACCGCGCCCTCGAGGTGACCCTGGCCGACGAGATCGCCGCGACCGACCTGCTGCGCGCCCTCGTCACGGCCAACGTGCCGGTCACGGCCTTCGCCCCGGCCCAGGGATCCCTCGAAGCCGCCTACCTCGCTGTGACGGAGGACCGCCAGTGACCATCTCGGGAGTCCTCACCGTCGCTCGGCTCGAGCTCATGCAGCGATTCCGCGGCGCCCGGTGGTACATCGCCTTCGTCCTGTGGTTCGCCTGCATCGCGGGCATCGCCATGCTCACCTGGCTCGCGCTCGCCGACTCCGAGACGGCCGTCGGGTCGATCACCTTCGACGTCGTCCTCTTCTTCGTGCTCGGGCTCAGCCTGCTGATCATGCCGGCGCTGACCGCCACGTCGGTCAACGGCGACCGGGATGCCGGCGTCCTCGCGACGCTGCAGACCACCCTCCTGACGGCCACGGACATCATCCTCGGCAAGCTGCTCGCCTCGCTCGTGATGGCGGCGACCTTCCTCGCCCTCGCGGCACCCTTCCTCGTCCTCGCACTCTTCCAGGGCGGCGTCGGCCTGCTCGGCGCGGCCCGGGTGCTCCTCGTCCTCGGCATCATCCTGCTGACGGTCTGCGCCCTCGGCCTGATGTACTCCACCCTCGTCGCCCGCCCCGTCGGCTCGGCGGTGCTCACCTATCTCACCGTCGCCGGGCTGAGCTTCCTCACGCTCATCCTCTTCGCGATGTCCACCCCCTTCGTCAGCGACCAGGAGCCGGCGCGGATCCACGGGCAGCGCTACGACGTCTCGGCCCCGACCGGCCCGCCCCGGTGCGAGGACTACACCGAGCTGCGCCACGTGGTCCACACCGAGCGCACGTGGTGGCTGCTCGGGGTCAACCCCTTCGTCATCGTCGCCGACGCGGCGCCGCACGACCTGGGCGACGACTCGGCGAGCGGCTTCACCCCGCTGCGCTGGATCTCCTACGGCACCCGCCTGGCCAAGGCCGGACCGCCCGAGGTGCGCGACGAGTGCTACCTCGACGGCGACTCGACGACGGACGGCGAGGCCCGGGTGGCCGACGAGTTCCCGGCGTGGCCGGTGGGTCTGGCGATCTACGTGCTCGCCGCGGCGGGCGCGACGGCCATCGCGATCCGGCGGGTGCGCACCCCGATCCGGCGCCTGCCGAGCGGGACGCGCGTGGCCTGAGCGCCGTGCCTCGGCGCCGCCTCGGCGACGGGGCCACGGCGGCACCCCGCGCGGTCAGGAGTGCAGGGCGTCGAACTCCGCCTCGCCGACCACGTCGGCGTCGGCGTCCAGGCGCAGGTGCGCGAGCAGGGTCTGCAGGACTCGCACGGCCATGGCCGCGCGGTCGCCCCAGTCGGCGAGATAGCTGTACTGCCACCACCACAGGGCCTCGACCGGACGACCCGCGTCGTGGTGGGCCAACCCGTGGGCGAGCGCAGCGGCCACGACGGCGAGGTCGTTGCTCAGGGACCCGCCCGCCGTCTCGGTCGAGGTGACCGGGTCGACGACGTCGGCGTACTCGTCGACCCCGTCGAGCAGCTGGGCCAGACCGGCGCGCAGCGGGTCCATCTCGGTGTCGGGCCCGGGGTCACGCTCGAAGCGCTCCTCGAGGACGACGTCGGCGATCGCCCCGAGGCGGGCACCCACGAGCTGGACCTGGCTCGTCGTGAGCAGCAGCAGCGGGATGGCGCTCTCGGGTGCGGCACCGGAGGCGATGTCGGCGAGCGTCCCGAGCCAGGCTCGCGCCTCGGCGGCGCACTCGTCGGCCAGGAGCGTGGTGTCGTCAGGCATTGAGCAGCTTCCTCCCCTCGAAGGCACGCCCCAGCGTGACCTCGTCGGCGTACTCGAGATCGCCGCCGACCGGCAGGCCGGAGGCGAGGCGGGTGACCCGGATGTCGAAGGGGGTGAGCAGGCGCGCCGTGTAGGAGGCCGTGGCCTCACCCTCGAGGTTGGGGTCGGTGGCGATGATGACCTCGCGCACGGTCCCGTCGGACAGACGGGACATGAGCTCGGTGAAGCGCAGGTCGTCGGGGCCGACGCCGTCCATCGGGCTGATCGCCCCGCCGAGGACGTGGTAGCGACCACGGAACTCGCGGGTCCGCTCGATCGCGACGACGTCCTTGGGCTCCTCGACGACGCAGATAGCGCTGGCGTCGCGGCGCGGGTCGGCGCAGATCCGGCACTGAGTGCCCTCGGCGACGTTGCCGCAGGTCTCGCAGAAGGCGACCTTGTCCTTGACCTCGCTGAGGGTCTGGACGAGTCGCTGCACGTCCTGCGGGTCGGCCTGCAGCAGGTGGAAGGCGATGCGCTGGGCACTCTTGGGGCCGACCCCGGGGAGTCGCCCGAGCTCGTCGATCAGGTCCTGGACCACGCCTTCGTACACCCCTCGACCCTACGCCCCGCGAGGGACAGCGCGGGACACCGAGGGCGGTGCGCCGCTGTCTACTCCTCGCGGATGACGGTGCCGCCGAGGATGCGCTCGATGACCGCAGGGCCGGCCGTGCCCGCCTCGACGATGTCCTCGTCGTCGTCGCTCACGGACGAGTCGTCGGGCTCACGCGGCTCCGGCTCCGGCTCGACGGGGTCGGGGGCGGGCGCCGTGGCCCACGCCGGTGCGGCCGAGGCCGCCGCCTGGCTGCCCCAGTCGGCCCCGGCAGGGCCATTGCTGGGCGCGGCCACGCCGATGTCGGCCGCCGGTGCCGCCGGCCCGGGTGCCGGGTCAGCGGCGGGCGCGGGGGCACCACCCGCGGAGGCGCCGGAGGACGCCGGCATCGTCGCCTGCGCCCCGCCGCCGCGCTGCGGCGCGCTGCCGGAGTCGTGGGGCACGCCCTCGACGCGGGCGTCGACGCCGATCGTGTCGATGAGCGCCTGCCGCACGACCTCGGCGTGCGAGCCGTTGCGGAAGGCATTGGCCAGGCCGACCGTCGCGATGCCCAGCACGAGTCGCTGCCCGTCATAGGTGAGCACCTGCGCGTGCTCGGACAGGAAGGTCCACGTCGCCCGCCGCATCTGGTAGATCCGACCGAGGACGTCGGGCCAGCTGCGCCGCAGCGCCTCGACATCGATCCCCCCGGAGGACGAAGGGGGCGCCGCTGCGCCTCCCGCAGCCCCAGCCGCGGGCGACGCCTCGGGTGCCGACGGCTGCGGCGCCGTCGGCTGCGGCGCCGTGGGCTGCGCGGCCGGCTCGGGCTGCACTGCCGACGGCTGCGGTGCGGACGGCTCGGACGGCGCTGCCGGGGTCTGCGGCTCCGCCTGCCCACCGGGGGTGGACGCGGACTGCGCCGGCGCGGACGGGTCGGGCTGGGGCGAACGAGCCGCAACGGGCTCGGAAGTCGGCCCCTGGGTCGGGCCCTCGTGGGCGGGCACGGGCACCGCGGGCGCGGACGGGACCGACGCAACTGGCGCAGGCTGGACCGACGCAGCAGGCGCTGCAGGCGACGGGGTGGAGGGTGCAGCCGCGTCCGTGTGCCCACCCGACGTATCCGCCGCGGGACCGCCACCGGTCGGCACTCCCCCGACCTCGAGACGCCGCTCGATGCGGTCCAGGCGAGCGCCGTAGCCCGACTCGCCGGCCGCGGCGGGCAGCAGCACGCGCGCGGCGATGATCTCGAGCTGCACGCGGGGCGAGGTGGCCCCCGTCATCTCGGTGAGGCCGGCGTTGATGATGTCGGCGGCACGCGACAGGGACGCGGGACCGAAGACCGACGCCTGCTGGCGCATCCGGTCGATCTGGTCACCCGGCAGACCACGCAGGATCGCCGCCGCGCCGTCGGGCGCCGCGGACACGACGATGAGGTCGCGGAACCGCTCGAGCAGGTCCTCGACGAAGCGCCGCGGGTCGAGGCCCGTCTCGATGACCGAGTCGATGACCTTGAAGACGCCACCGGCGTCCCCCGCGCCGAAGGCGGTCACGGCGCTGTCGAGCAGCTCGCCGTCGGTGAAGCCGAGCAGCGCGGCGGCCCGCTCGTAGGTCAGCCCTCGGTCGTCGCTGCCGGCGATGAGCTGGTCGAGCACGGACAGCGAGTCACGCACCGATCCGCCACCGGCGCGGACGACGAAGGAGAGGACCCCCGGCTCGACCTGCACGCCCTCGGCATCGCAGAGCTGCTGCATGTAGTCCTGCAGGCGGGCCGGCGGCACGAGCCGGAAGGGGTAGTGGTGGGTGCGCGAGCGGATCGTGCCGATGACCTTTTCGGGTTCGGTCGTCGCGAAGACGAACTTCACGTGCTCGGGCGGCTCCTCGACGATCTTGAGCAGGGCGTTGAAGCCCTGCGGCGTCACCATGTGCGCCTCGTCGATGATGTAGATCTTGAAGCGGCTCTGCGCCGGCCCGAAGGAGGCCCGCTCCCGCAGGTCGCGGGCGTCGTCGACACCACCGTGACTGGCGGCGTCGATCTCGATGACGTCGACCGTGCCGGGACCACCGCGGGCCAGCGCCACGCACGAGTCGCACTCGCCGCACGGGGTAGGCGTGGGCCCCTGCTCGCAGTTGAGGCACCGCGCGAGGATGCGCGCGCTCGTCGTCTTGCCGCAGCCGCGCGGCCCGGAGAAGAGGTAGGCGTGGTTGACCCGGCCGGAGCGCAGCGCCTGCATGAGCGGCTCGGTCACGTGCTCCTGCCCGATGACGTCGGCGAAGCTCTCGGGGCGGTAGCGGCGGTACAGGGCGGTGCTCACGGGCACGAGCCTACGTGCGGACGACGACAGCGGCCTCCCCCGTGGGGAGGCCGCTGTGGATCGGCCCGTCGACGCCGGCCGACGACGTGGTGACGACGCGTCAGGGACGAAGGGAGGCGGTCGCCTCCGCAAGCCGCGTCAGCTGCTTGAGGACATTGCCCAGCTCCTTGGCCCGGCGCTCGGCGGGGGCGAAGACGTCGCCGTCCTCCCCCTTCGTCACCTCGAGCATGGTCGAGAAGGAGACCTGGCCGCGCACGACGTGCATCTGCGGGTTGGCGAGGATCGTGCGCCAGTGCTCGACGGCCCGCACGCCGCCGTCGGCGCCGTAGGAGACCAGGGCCGCGGCCTTGTGGACCCACTCGGGGTAGAGCACGTCGAAGGCATTCTTCAGCGCCGCGGGGACGCCGTGGTTGTACTCGGGCGTGACGAAGACGTAGGCGTCGAACTCGTCGATCTTCGCGCCCCACCGGCGGGTCTTGGGGTTGTCGTACTGCCGCTTGGCGGCCCCGGGGACGGTCGGCTCGTTGAGCAGGTCGAGGTCGTAGTCCGCGAGGTCGACCAACTCGTACTCGGCGTCGTCACGGTCGGCGACCTGGGCGACGACCCAGTCGGCGACCTGGGCGCCGAAGCGTCCGGGGCGGGTGCTGCCGAGGATGATGGCGATCTTCACGAGGGTCCTCTCGGTCGGGGCGTGGCGAGGGCCCGCCATCCGTGGTGGATGGCGGGCCCAGCCGGTGGTCAGCTGCGGCGACGGTCGTCGCGCACTTCGTCGACCTTATCGCGCACCTTGTCGAAGAAGCCCTTGCTCTGCTCGGGCTGGGGCCGCTCCTCCGGTGCGAGTCGGTCACGGGCGGGGTCCTCGTCGAGCGGCGGCGCCGCCGGCGGGGGCACGTCGCCCCGACCCGCGTCGGCCGGCGGCACGTCGGCGCCCGGGCGGGCGTCGGCCGGCGGCACAGCGGTGGACGAAGGGGGGTTCCCCTGCGCCGTCGGGTCGGCACCCGGGGCAGGCGGCGCCTGACGGGGCGTCTCCGCACCGAAGCCGTCCTGACGGGGCGCCTCCGCACCCAGACCGTCCTGACGCAGACCGTCCTGACGCGGAGCGTCGGAACCGAAGCCGTCCTGACGCGGTGCGTCCGCGCCGACCCGGTCGACGGGCTCTGCTGTCGCGCCGGTGGGCGCGACACCACCCTCGGCGGGAACGGTGTCCGGGCGGCTCGGGTCCGAGGACTCCCAGCCGCGGGCCGGGTCGTCGATGTCCGAGCCGGCGGGCTCGCCGCCGAGGCGGGTGTCGTCGGCGACGGGCTCGGCGCCCGCGTGACGGCCGACCGGCTCGTCGACCGGCTGGGTACCGGCCGGCGGGAGCGGCTCGTCCACACCGGCGTGGCGGCCGGCTGCGCCGGGCTCACCGACGGCGCCTGCCGCACCCGGCTGCTGGGCGCCTGCTGCACCCGGCTGGTCGAGGCGGCCGGGCTGGGCCGGCTCGGCGACCGGCGTCGCGCCAGCGGTGGCAGCGTCGTCGGGAGTCCGGCCCGTGGCGCCCGCAGTGCCGGCCGTGTACGAGTCCTCCGCGTAGGGGTCCTCGGACTCGATGACGCCGTCGCGGTAGCCGTCACGGTTGTCGTCGACGAATCCGTCCTGGCCGCCGACCGGCTGGTCCACACCGCGCTCGTCGGCAACCCGCTGGTCGGTCACACGCTGGTCCGCGCCCTGGTCGGCGACACGCGGGTCGGCGCCACGGTCGTCGTGGGTCGCCGCAGCACCAGCGGCGAGGCCACCGGCTCCGACTGCGGCACCACCACCGGCGGCGGCCCCGGCACCGGGACCACGACGGTCGTCGTCCACGCGACGGCCCTCATCGTCGGTGGGGACGTCGGGGTCCTTGGCGTCGGCCTCGCGCACCTTCTCGTCGTAGGCCTGCTGGTCGCGCTGGGCAGCCTCGGCCCGCGTCGCGGCGTGCTGCTGCTTCTGCTCGGCCTCGATGCGCTGCTTCTCCGCCTCGGCCGCCTGACGCTCCGCCTCGGCGGACTGCCGGTCGGCCTCGGCCTGCGCTGCTCGGGCATCTGCGTCGCTGGCCCGGGCGGCGGCCTGGCTCTCGCGGTGGCGCTGCTCGCGCTCCGCAGCCTCCTGGCGCAGCTGCTCGGCCTCGGCACGCTCCCGCTCGAGGCGCTTGGCCTTCGAACCCCGGGTGAGGGCGATGACCAGCCCGATGACGAGGAGCACGAGCAGGATCCCGATGATGATCCAGATCCAGTTGTTGTCCATGGTCTGCCTCCTGACGTGAGGGTCGATCGCCGCGGCGATCGCTTGGTCACCAACCTAGGGGGATCTGGGCGGCCCGCCAGTCGAAAGCGATCGCACATCTGCGATCCACCGCGCCATGTCAGCGTCGTGAGGGCACAAAAAAGGACACCCCGCGTACCTGGAAGAGCTCTCCTACCCTTGCTGCATTCCTGCCCTGGGGGAGTTCGGAGAGGTACCACCACACGGGGTGCCGATCGCCGAGTCTACGTGGCCCGGGCCCCGGACCAAAGTCGGGGGTTTCACCCGTGGCAACGCAGAAGCCCCGGTCGTGACGACCGGGGCTTCGCTCTGGCGGAGGATAGGGGATTCGAACCCCTGAGAGCTTTCACTCAACGCGCTTTCCAAGCGCGCGCACTAGGCCACTATGCGAATCCTCCGCGGGAGAGATTACCTGAGCAGTCGGCTACCTCGAAATCGGGCGGATTTCACCCCTTCGTCACCCGTCAGCGACGATGGGTGCCATGTCGTTGCCCTCTCCCCGCCGCCTCTTCACGACCGTCGCGACCGCCGAGGCGGTGACGTGGACCCTGCTGCTCATCGGCATGTTCCTCAAGTACGTCACCAAGACGACCGAGCTCGGCGTGCGGATCGGGGGCATGCTCCACGGCATCGTCTTCATCGCCTACGTCATCGTCACGATCGTGGTGTGGATCGACCAGCGCTGGGGCGCCAAGCGCGGCGTCATCGCGCTCGCCTGCGCGATCCCGCCCCTGGTGACGCTGTGGGCGGAGCGCTGGCTCCTGCGTGACGGTCAGCTCGGCGATGCGTGGCGACTGCGGACGAAGGGGGCCGCCACCACCCCCGTCGAGGGTGTCGTCTCCGGCGCGCTGCGCCGACCGGGTCTCGCTGCGCTCGCCCTCGTCGTGGCCGTCGCGGTCCTCACCGCGGTCGCGCTGGCGGTCGGCCCGCCCGTCGGCTGACGACCGCGCGTCGTCCTGCAGTTGGGGGTCGCGCCCCCGGCAGATCGTTGATTTCTCGTCAGTCCGGAGACGAACTGCCGCGCGACGCGCCGTGACCGGTCAGCGACGGCGGCGGCTGGTGCCGAAGATCGAGCGGGTGATCTCGCGGCCGATGACCGTGCCGGCCGAGCGCAGCGCGGACTTGAAGGCGGAGCTGCCCACGACCTTCTCGACCATGCCCTCCTCCTCCTTGGGCTGCCGGGGGGCCTTCGGTGCCTTCGACGGGGCCGGCGGGGCCTCCCCCTTCGCCTCGTCCTCCCCGGGCGCCGGGGCGGCCTCGAGCCGCGCCGAGAGCTTTTCGTAGGCGGACTCGCGATCGAGGGCCTCGGAGTACTTCGGGGCGAGGGGCGACGCGGTGGTGGTCTGCTCGAGCAGCTCGGGCGCCGAGGGCGCCATGAGCGACTGGGGCGCGCGCATCATCGTGTGCGCCACCGGGGTCGGCGTGCCCTTGTCGCCGAGGACCGTGACGACGGCCTCGCCGGTGCCGAGCTGGGTGAGCAGCTCCTCGAGGTCGTAGTCGGTGTGCGGATAGGTCTTGACCGCCGCCTTGATCGCCTTGGCGTCCTCGGGGGTGAAGGCTCGCAGCTGGTGCTGGACGCGGTTGCCGAGCTGGGCGAGCACGTCGGCCGGCACGTCCTTGGGGCTCTGCGTCACGAAGAAGACGCCGACCCCCTTCGACCGGATGAGGCGGACGGTCTGCTCGATGGCGTCCTGGAAGGGCTTGCTCGCCTCGTCGAAGAGCAGGTGCGCCTCGTCGAAGAAGAAGACGAGCTTCGGCTTGTCGGCGTCACCGACCTCGGGCAGGTCGTGGAAGAGGTCGGCGAGCAGCCACATGAGGAAGGTCGAGAAGAGCTGCGGTCGCTGCTGGACAGCGGGCAGCTCGAGGCAGGTGACGACGCCGCGGCCGTCGCCGGCCACCCGCATCAGGTCAGCGGTGTCGAACTCCGGCTCACCGAAGAAGACGTCGGCGCCCTGGTCCTCGAAGGCGATCAGCTGACGCAGGATCACGCCGGCCGTCGCGCTCGAGAGCCCGCCGAGGGCCTTGAGCTCGGCCTTGCCCTCGTCGGAGAGCAGGTGCTGGATCACCGCACGCAGGTCCTTGAGGTCGAGCAGCGCCAGACCCTGCTTGTCGGCGAAGTGGAAGATCAGCCCCAGGCTCGACTCCTGGGTCGCGTTGAGGCCCAGGACCTTGCTCAGCAGGGTTGGACCGAAGCTCGTGATCGTCGTGCGGATCGGCACCCCCGTGCCCTGGCCACCGAGGGTGAGGAACTCCGTCGGGTAGCCCGCGGCTTGCCAGTCCTGACCGACAGAGGCAGTGCGCGCGGTGAGCTTCTCGCCCCCTTCGCCCGGGGTGGCGATGCCCGAGAGGTCACCCTTGATGTCCGCCAGGAAGACGGGGACACCCTGCGCGGACAGCTGCTCGGCCATCACCTGCAGGCTCTTGGTCTTGCCGGTACCCGTCGCGCCGGCGACGAGACCGTGCTTGGTCAGGCTCGCGAGCGGCACCCGCACGGGGGCATCGGGGTGGGGTTGGCCGTCGACGACGGTGGCGCCGAGCTCGACCGCCGGCGTCTCGAAGGCATAGCCGGCGCGGATGGTGTCCAGGAGTGAAGAGTCGGTCACAAGCCCGAGCCTAGTGCGACCGCCCGCAGCCCTCGCTCTTATCGTGGCCGGGTGATCTTCCAGTCCGTCGGTGACACCCGCCCCTACCCCGCCCACGGGCGCAAGAGCCCCCGCGACTGGGCCGACGTCCCGCCGCGCGCGGTCCGCCTGGAGCAGCTGACGACGACGAAGAGCGCGCTCAACCTCCACGACCTGCTCGCCGACGACTCGACCTTCTACGGCGACCTCTTCCCGCACGTCGTGCTCTGGCGCGGCCGCCACTACCTCGAGGACGGCCTGCACCGCGCCCTTCGCGCCGCGCTCCAGCAGCGCTCGACCCTGCACGCCCGGGTGCTCGAGATCGCGGACTGAGGACCTGCGGTGAGCGAGGACGCCTACTACGGGAGCGGCAGCGGGGCGCGGTCGCGTCGCCGCCGAGCGGTCGTCACCGTGCTCGTCGTCCTCCTGCTGCTCTTCTTCGCGCTCTGGTACGCGATGTCCTACATCCGGGCCGACCAGGGTGCGGGCTCGACGAACGCGTCGGTGCCGGCACGGCCGGCGTGCACCAGCTCACCGCAGCAGGTGCAGGTCAACGTCTACAACGCGACCAACCGCGACGGACTCGCCGCCCGGGTCGCCGCGCAGCTCAAGGACCGCGGCTTCGTCGTCAAGACCGTGGCCAACGACCCGAAGAAGCGCACCGTCACCGGCCGCGGGGAGCTGCGCTACGGCACCGGCAGCTTCGCCGATGCCCAGCTCGTGCTGCGGCACACCGGCAGCTTCCAGCGGATCAAGGACAGTCGTCAGCGGCGCACCGTCGACGTCGTCGTCGGCCCGGAATTCACCCGGCTCGTGGCGGAGGACAAGGTCACCACCTGCTGATCCGCCCGGGCGGATCGGCCACCGGGTCCCCCTTCGTCCGCGCCCGTCAGGGGCGGGTCGACGTCAGCTCGACCTTGTCATCGCCGACGGAGTCGCAGGTGATGGTCGTGTCGGAGACCTGGAAGCTCTCGCCCTGAGTGCAACGGTTGTCGGCGCCACCGGCCTGGATGACCGCCTCACCGCCCTGCTTCGCCGAGACGAGGCGGATGCGGTCGTGGTGCTTCAGGTCCTTGCCCGAGGTGTAGGACTTCGGGAAGTCGTAGAAGTCGTTGCCCTGGATCGAGATCTTGCACGTGTTGTCGGTGTCGCACTTCGCGCTCCACGAGTCGCAGCCAGCGAGGGGCAGGACCGCCACGGCGACGGCGAGGGGGGCGAGGGCTCGAAGGGGGTGGCGCATGGGATCCATGGAACCAGACGCTCGAGGACGGCGCCGGTCGGGGGCGCGCCCGCCGGGGGCGGATGCTTGGGGCGGACGCACGAAGGTCCCGCCCGGGCGTACCGGACGGGACCTTCGATCAGCTGGCGGTGGCGGTGGGATTTGAACCCACGGTCGGCGTCAACCGACAAACGCTTTCG
Organism: Janibacter sp. CX7; assembly: GCF_024362365.1. Taxonomy (NCBI): domain Bacteria; kingdom Bacillati; phylum Actinomycetota; class Actinomycetes; order Micrococcales; family Intrasporangiaceae; genus Janibacter; species Janibacter sp. CX7. Next base: position 2,725,830 of record NZ_CP101464.1, read on the forward strand.
AGGCGTTCTCCTTAGGCCGCTCGGACACGCCACCGCGGAGCACAATACAAGGTGAGCGGGCGGGCCCGAAATCGTCGCCGGAGCCGACCATCCGGCACCCCGAGGACGAAGGGATCCTCAGGCCGGGTCGACATCGGCGCGGCGACCGCCGAAGAAGTCCAGGAGCAGGTGCGCGGCCTCCCCTTCGCGCACCCCGCCGACGACCTCGGCCCGGTGGACGGACCGGCGGTCGCGCACGACGTCCCACACCGACCCGCAGGCGCCCATCTTGGAGTCCCATGCCCCGAGGACCACCCGTGGGACGCGACTGGCGACGACGGCACCGGCGCACATCGGGCACGGCTCGAGGGTGACGACGAGGGTGCACCCAGTCAGGCGCCACTCCCCCTTCGTCTCGGCCGCGGCGCGCAGCGCGACGACCTCCGCATGACCGGTCGGGTCCCCGTCCCGCTCCCGCGTGTTGCGACCCTCGCCGATGATCACGCCGGAGGCGTCGACGACGACGGCACCGACCGGGATGTCGCCGTCGGCCGCCGCCTCGCGGGCCAGCTCGAGGGCACGGTCCATCCACGCCTCCTCGACGAGGCGCTGCGGACGGGTGGGGTCAGGACTCACGGGGACAGTCTCGCGCACGGTAGTTTCGGCACCATGCGCGTCATCGTCGCGGACCACCCGCTCATCGCCCACAAGCTGACCTACCTGCGGCACAAGGGCACCGACAGCCCGACCTTCCGTCGGCTCGCCGACGAGCTGGTCACCCTGCTCGCCTACGAGGCGACGCGTGAGGTGCGCACCGAGCCCTTCGAGATCGAGACGCCGGTGAGCGCGACGACGGGCATCAAGCTGTCGACGCCCAAGCCGCTCGTCGTGCCGATCCTGCGCGCCGGCCTGGGCATGCTCGAGGGCATGGTGCGGCTGCTGCCGACCGCCGAGGTGGGCTTCCTCGGCATGCTGCGCAACGAGGAGACCCTCGAGGCGGTCACCTATGCCAACCGCCTGCCCGACGACCTGTCGGGCCGTCAGTGCTACGTCATCGACCCGATGCTCGCCACGGGCGGCACCCTCGCGATGTCGATCCAGTACCTCGTCGACCGCGGCGCCGACGACATCACGGCCGTCACGCTGCTCGCCGCCCCCGAGGGCATCGCGGCGGTCGAGCGCGAGCTGGCCGACCTCGACGTGCCGGTGACCCTCGTGACCGGGGCGATCGACGAGCGGCTCAACGAGCAGGGCTACATCGTCCCTGGTCTCGGCGACGCCGGTGACCGGCTCTACGGCGTGGTCTGACCCGTCACACCCGTCACATCTGCAACACTGGGCGGGTTCCACGCCCGACCCGGGCCACCCGCTGCCCGCAGACGACGCAGGAGTACGACCATGAACACGCCGCCGATCAAGAAGATCGTCCTCTGGCTGCTCACGATCTTCCTGCTCTACGCGATCCTCACCTCGCCCAACGAGGCAGCCAACATCGTCGGCTCCGCCTGGGACGTCGTCGCCAACGGCGTGCGCAACATCGGCCGCTTCTTCGACTCGCTGATCGCCAGGTAACCATGGCACCGGAGGTCACCCGCGTGGCCCACCGGGGGCTGCGCAAATACCTCCTCCCCGGCGAGACCCCGGTCGCGGAGATCCGCCACCACCGGATCGTGCTCGCCAAGCCCTTCGGCATCGCGCTCGCCGTCCTCGCGCTCGTCGTCTGGCTCGACGTGTCGGTGAGCGACGCCAATGCCGGCATCCTCGGCTACGCGTGGTGGATCTGGTTCGCCGTCGTCGGCTGGGCCGCCTGGAAGTGGATCGAGTGGCGCCACACCCGGGTCGTGGCGACGACGAAGCGGATCGTCCTCTTCGAGGGGTGGATCAACCACAAGGTCTCGATGATGCCCCTGAAGAAGGTCACCGACATGGCCTACGAGCGCTCCGTCCTCGGGCGCATCCTCGGCTACGGCACCTTCGTCCTCGAGAGCGCCGGCCAGGACCAGGCCCTCTCGAGCATCGAGTTCGTCCCCGACCCCGACGACAACTACCGGGCGATCTGCTCCGTGGTCTTCGGCATGGGCCCCCTCGACGACGAGGACGAAGGGGGGTCCGCCGACGACGAGCAGGCCTGGGAGACCTCGCAGGACTTCGCCACCCGCCTCGGCGTCGTCGACGGCGTCTACGTCGGTGGCCCGCCGACGGACGGCTACGAGGACCCACCGGTCATCTCCCACGGAGCGTCGATCTACCGCAGCCGCGACCTCGTCCGGCGCGACCACGACGCCGACACCGGCGAGCTGCCGCCGTACGACCCCGACGCCTACTGACCCTCCCCCTTCGCCCCCGTAACTCTGCAAAACCCTAGGGTCCTGCAGAGTTACGGGGCTCCGAACTGTGCAAAACCCTAGGGTTCTGCACAGTTCGGAGCCGGGTTCAGCGGCGCCCGGGATCAGGCGGGGTCGGTGCCGCGCAGGCGGCGCAGGGCGGTGACGGCCTCCCAGCCGCAGATGACGGCGATGCCGACGGCCACGGCCGGCAGCGAGATGCTCCAGTCGTCGCTCCACCCGAAGGTCGCGTGGAACTCCGCGGGCAGGTCGGTGAGGAGCCGGTCGGTGAGCAGCAGCCAGACGAGCACCACCCCCGAGACGACCGCGCTCACCAGGCTCACGACCGCGAGCGGCGTGGACCAGCCGCCGCGCGCCCACGCCGCCACGGTCACGAGCACGTCGACGGCGAGGAAGCCGATGATGACCGCCTGCCAGCCCAGACCCAGCGTCGGGTCGAGGACCTGCACCGCGTGCTCGCCGACTCCTCCCCACTGCCACAGGCACAGACCGATGACGACGAGGGTCGAGACGACCTCGAAGAGCATCTCCGCCATGCTGGCCCGACGCGCACGGTCGGCCGGGTCGGCGAGCTCGTCCGGGTTCCACGTGCCGACGAGGCCCTGCTGCTCACCCGGGCTGCCGTAGCGCTCGGCGACCGCGAAGACGAGCGTGGTCCAGAAGACGACGTGCACCGCCACCTGGAAGGCGAGCGCCACCCCCTCCCCCACGATCTCGCCGAAGCCCGCGTCGCTGCCCACGGCGTGCCCGACGATCGAGCCCACGAGCGACAGCGGGACGAGGATGGCCAGGAGCACCTTGACCAGGCGCACCCACGCGGGGAAGAAGGCCGGACCGACGAGGTGGTTGGGCCGCCCGCCGTACTCACGGGCGAGGACGTCCGGGTCGCCGAGCCCGACGATGGTCTCGCGTTCGGCGGCGACCGGCTCCTCACCGGCGGCGACCCTCCCTTCGACCGTCTCCTCGATCGTGCCGCGCAGCTCGCGGGCGATGTCCGGCCCGGTCTCCGGCGGGAGCTGGCGGGTCACGGTCCACACATATCGGTCGGTCAGGCTCGTGCCACTCATGACTGGTCTCCGTCCAGTGCGGCGATCGCCGAGTCGAGGGATCGCCATTCGGTCATCAGGTGGGCGCGCAGGTCGGCGCCGGCCGGGCTCGTGCGGTAGAACTTCCGCGGCCTGGCCTCGTCGGTGTTCCACTCGCTCGTCAGCAGGCCCTGCTTCTCGAGGCGCCGCAGGAGCGGGTAGAGCGTGTTGCCGTCCACCGCGAAGCCCGCGGCGTCGAGCGTCTCGAGCAGCGCATAGCCGTAGCGCGGTTCCTCGAGGGTGGCGAGGGCGGCGAGCACGACGGTCCCCCGCCTCAGCTCCTGCAGGTGCCCTGCGAGCAGTTCTTCGTCCATGCGTCACACCATAGTGTGTGTCGCACACTATTGTCCATGGGCCACTATCCATCTCTGCAAAACCCTAGGGTCTTGCAGAGTCGGGAGCTGGGCGGGAGCGGGCAGGCATGACGAAGGGCGGCGCCCACCCCATCGGGTGAGCGCCGCCCTTCGCTGCGGTCGGCTGGTGGCTCAGAGGGCCTTGAGGATCTCGCCGACCTTGTCCTTGGCGTCGCCGAAGAGCATCTGCGTGTTGTCCCGGAAGAAGAGCGGGTTCTGCACGCCGGCGTAGCCGGTGGCCATGGAGCGCTTGAAGACGATGACGTCCTTGGCGTTCCACACCTCGAGGACCGGCATGCCCGCGATGGGGCTGCTGGGGTCCTCGGCGGCGGCGGGGTTGACCGTGTCGTTGGCACCGATGACCAGGACGACATCCGTCTCCGGGAAGTCGTCGTTGATCTCGTCCATCTCGAGCACGACGTCGTAGGGCACCTTGGCCTCGGCCAGCAGGACGTTCATGTGACCGGGGAGGCGACCGGCGACGGGGTGGATGCCGAAGCGGACGTCAACCCCCTTCGCCCGCAGCTGTGCGGTGAGGTCCGCGACGGGGTACTGCGCCTGCGCCACGGCCATGCCGTAGCCCGGGGCGATGACGACCGAGGAGGCCTCGGAGAGCAGCTCGGCGACCTGCTCCGCCTGGATCTCGCGGTGCTCGCCGTAGTCCTTGTCCTCGCCCGTCACCTGGCCGTCGGAGCCGAAACCACCGGCGATGACGGAGACGAAGGAGCGGTTCATCGCCTTGCACATGATGTAGGACAGGAAGGCACCCGAGGAGCCGACGAGCGCACCGGTGACGATGAGCAGGTCGTTGGAGAGCATGAAGCCCGCCGCGGCCGCGGCCCAGCCCGAGTAGCTGTTGAGCATCGACACGACGACCGGCATGTCGCCGCCGCCGATGGAGGCCACGAGGTGCCAGCCGAAGAGCAGCGCGATGACCGTCATGATCGCCAGCGGCAGGATCGACGGGGAGATGACGAACCAGACGCACAGCCCGACCGAGACGAGCACGGCCAGCAGGTTGAGCCAGTGGCGCGCGGGCAGCACGAGCGGCGAGGACTTCATCTTCGCGCTGAGCTTGAGGTAGGCGACGATCGAGCCGGTGAAGGTCACGGCACCGATGAAGACACCGATGAAGACCTCGCCGTTGTGGATGCCGACCATGTCGATCGCCTCGAGCCGCTTGTGCTCGGCGACCGCCTCCGGGCTGTCACCGTGCGAGGCGAGGAAGGTGTTGTAGCCGACGAGCACGGCGGCCAGACCGACGAAGGAGTGCATCATCGCGATGAGCTCCGGCATGCCGGTCATCTCGACCCGGCGGGCGATGCGGATGCCGATGAGGCCACCCAGGGCCATGGTGACGACGAGGACGCCCAGGCCCCACTTGCCGGCGTCGGTGGCCTCGCCGTCGCCGTAGACCCCGTCGATGACGAGGGCGACCGTGGCGAGCAGGGCGATGGCCATGCCGGCCATGCCGAACCAGTTGCCGTGCTTGGCCGACTCGTGCTTGCTCAGGCCGGCGAGGGAAAGGATGAAGAGGAGCGCCGCGACGATGTAGGCGGCGGTGACGACGGTGGACAGCACGACTCAGCCCTTCCGGAACATGTTGAGCATCCGGTTCGTCACGGTGAAGCCACCGAAGACGTTGATGCTGGCGAAGAAGATGGCAGCTGCGGCGATGACCTGGATCGCGATGTCGGGCGAGGTCACCTGCAGGAGGGCGCCGACGACGATGATCCCGGAGATCGCATTGGTCACCGACATCAGCGGCGTGTGCAGCGCGTGGTGCACGTTGCCGATGACGTAGAAGCCGATGACCACGGCCAGCGCGAAGACGATGAAGTGCGACAGGAAGGCCGCGGGCATGAAGGCGGCTGCGATGAGGAAGAGCAGCGCGGCACCGCCGATGTACCAGAACTTGCGGTTCGGGTCGTGCGGCTTCTCCGGCTCCGGCTCGGGCGCCGGCGTCGCGGCGGCCGGCGCGGACTGCGCCGCCGAGACCTGCACGGGCGGCGGCGGCCACAGGGTCTCCTCGCCCTGGGTGACCGTCATGCCGCGCACGACGGTGTCCTCCATGTCGAGGACCGGCTGGCCGTCCTTGTCCGGGGTGACCAGCTTGAGCAGGTTGACGATGTTGGTGCCGTAGAGCTGGCTGGCCTGCGTGGGCAGGCGGCCGGCGAGGTCGGTGTAGCCGATGATCCGCACACCGTTGTCGGTGACGACGCGCTCGTCGGCGACCGATCCGGCGACATTGCCACCGGAGCCGGCGGCCATGTCGACGATGACCGAGCCGGGCTTCATCGATGCGACCATCTCCTCCGTGATCAGCCGCGGCGCGGGGCGTCCCGGGATGAGGGCCGTCGTGATGATGATGTCGACGTCCTTGGCCTGCTCGGCGTAGAGCTCGGCGGCCTTGCGGTTGAAGTCCTCACCGGTCTCCTTGGCATAGCCGTCGGACGAGATCTCCTGCTCGACGTCGATCTGCAGGAACTCCGCACCCATCGACTCGACCTGCTCGGCCACCTCGGGCCGCACGTCGAAGGCCCGCACGATCGCACCGAGCGAACCGGCCGCACCGATCGCGGCCAGACCGGCCACGCCGGCGCCGCAGACGAGCACCTTGGCCGGCGGCACCTTGCCCGCGGCCGTCACCTGACCGGTGAAGAGACCGCCGAACTCGTGCGCCGACTCCACGACGGCGCGGTAGCCGGCGATGTTGGCCATCGACGACAGGACATCGAGCGACTGGGCTCGCGAGATACGCGGCACCGCGTCCATCGCCAGGGCGGTCACGCCCTGCGCGCGCAGCGCCTCGACCTTGTCGGGGTTGAGCGCCGGAGCCAGCAGCGAGGCGAGGATCGCCCCGGAGCGCAGCCGCGGAACCTCCTCGTCGGTGGGGGCGTTGACCTTGGCGACGATGTCGCTGGCCCACACCTGCTCCGCACTCTCGAGGCTCGCTCCGGCGTCGACGTAGGCCTGGTCCGGGTAGGCGGACGCCTCACCGGCCCCGGCCTCGACGACGACGTCGTATCCGAGCTTGATCAGCTGCTCCACGGTCTTCGGGGTCGCCGCGACGCGGGTTTCGCCGCGCTTCGACTCCTTGGGCACGCCAAGTCGCATCGTCACTCCTGTGATGAGGGGTGGTGGTGGATGTGGTTGGACCGCAACCTAGGGCACACGACGCGCGGGCCGCTCGCTTTGTGACGGGGACGATGGTCACACCTCCACACGGTGAGACGGCAGGTCGCGACGCGGGACGAAGGGGGTAGAGCCCCCCCCCCTTCGCCTCTTGCCCACGGGGAGGTCGCGGCGGGAGGATCTGCGGATGAGGATCGGCGTGCCCAAGGAGATCAAGAACCGCGAGTACCGGGTGGCGCTCACCCCGGTCGGCGTCCACGAGCTCGTCGAGCGCGGTCACGAGGTCGTCGTCGAGCGCGACGCCGGGGCCGGCTCGCAGATCACCGATGACGACATGCGGGCCGCCGGCGCAACCGTGCTCGACTCGGCGGACGACGTGTGGGGCACGGCGGAGATGGTGCTCAAGGTCAAGGAGCCGATCGCCGAGGAGTACCCGCGGATGCGGCCCGGGCAGGTCCTCTTCACCTATCTGCACCTGGCGGCCAACGCGGAGCTGACCGAGGAGCTGCTGCAGCGCGAGGTCACGGCGATCGCCTACGAGACGGTCCAGCTGCCGTCCGGCGCGCTCCCCCTGCTCTACCCGATGTCCGAGGTCGCCGGCTGCCTGGCGCCGCAGGTCGGGGCGCACGCCCTGATGAAGGCGCAGGGTGGCCGCGGCGTCCTCATGGGTGGCGTCGGCGGCGTGGCCAACGCCAAGGTCGTCATCATCGGCGCCGGCGTCTCGGGGCAGAACGCCGCGAACATCGCCCTCGGCATGGGAGCCGACGTCACCCTGCTCGACACCGATCTCGACAAGCTGCGGATGTCCTTCTGGCGCTACGCCAACCGCGTGCACGGGCTGGCGTCGTCGCGGCTGACGGTCGAGCGACAGGTCATGGAGGCCGACCTCGTCATCGGCGCGGTGCTCGTGCCGGGCGCTGCGGCCCCCCGTCTCGTGAGCAACGACCTCGTCTCACGGATGAAGCCCGGCTCGGTGCTCGTCGACATCGCGATCGACCAGGGCGGGTGCTTCGAGGACAGCCGGCCGACGACGCACGACGACCCGACCTTCCAGGTCCACGACTCGACCTTCTACTGCGTCGCCAACATGCCCGGCGCCGTGCCCAACACCTCGACCTATGCCCTGACCAACGCGACCCTGCCCTACGTCACGGCGCTCGCCGACCGGGGCTGGCGGCAGGCCCTGCTCGCGGACCACAGCCTCGCGCTCGGCCTCAGCACGCACGCGGGGCAGCTGACCAACGCGCCCGTCGGCGAGGCCACCGGGATCGCGAGCATCCCGGTGGCGCAGGCGCTCGACACATAGCCCCCGGGCGAAGGGGGGCTGCGAGCGACCACCGGCGGGTGGTCGCTCGTCGATCAGCTGTCGGTCGTCGGCGCGGGATCGCCGTCGGCGGCGTCCTCGGCGTCGTCCTCATCGAGGCCGGCGTCGTGGAGGGCGGCCTCCCGGGCCTCCTCCTCGTCCTCCCACACCGTGTGCGATGGCTCGGTCATGTGCTCGAGCGTAGTGGGCGAGCCCTGCGGCGAGACGGCGCGCACGCTCGCGCACCAGCCTGAGAGACTGCGGCCCATGCGCCAGATCCGCCAGAGCCGCAAGCTGAAGGACGTCCGCTACGACGTGCGGGGCCCGATCCTCGTCGAGGCCCAGCGCCTCGAGGCCGAGGGCCACAAGATCCTCAAGCTCAACATCGGCAACACCGCCCCCTTCGGCTTCGAGGCCCCGGAGGCGATCGTCGCCGACATGACGCGGCACCTGCCGGACGCCCAGGGCTATGTCGACAGCAAGGGGATCTACTCGGCGCGCACCGCCGTCGCGCAGTACTACCAGTCCCGCGGACTCAAGGACACGACCGTCGAGGACGTCTACATCGGCAACGGCGTCTCCGAGCTCATCTCGATGGTGCTGCAGGCCTTCGTCGACGACGGCAACGAGATCCTCGTCCCGGCGCCCGACTACCCGCTGTGGACCGGCGCGGTCTCGCTCGCCGGTGGTACCCCCGTGCACTACCGGTGCGACGAGGACAACGGGTGGAACCCCGACCTGGCCGACATCGAGTCGAAGATCACCGAGCACACCCAGGCGCTCGTCATCATCAACCCCAACAACCCGACCGGCGCGGTCTATTCGCCCGAGATCGTCCGCGGCCTCATCGACATCGCCCGGCGCCACGACCTCGTCGTCATGGCCGACGAGATCTACGAGAAGATCGTCTTCGACGACGCGGTCCACCACCACGCGGCCGAGTACGCCGGCGACGACGTGCTCTGCCTGACCTTCTCCGGGCTGTCCAAGGCCTACCGGGTCTGCGGCTACCGCGCCGGCTGGGTGATGATCTCCGGGCCCAAGCACGAGGCGGCCGACTTCCTCGAGGGCCTGACGCTCCTGTCCAACATGCGCATGTGCGCCAATGTCCCCGCGCAGCACGCGATCCAGACCGCGCTCGGTGGCTACCAGTCGATCAACGAGCTCATCGTCCCCGGCGGTCGCTACCACGACCAGATCAAGCTCGCCTCGCGCCTGCTCAACGAGATCCCCGGCGTCAGCTGTGTCGAGCCGCGCGGGGCGCTCTACTGCTTCCCGCGGCTCGACCCCGAGGTCTACCCGATCGAGGACGACGAGGCCTTCGTCATCGACCTGCTGCGCGCCAAGAAGATCCTCGTCACCCACGGCACCGGCTTCAACTGGCCCGACACCGACCACTTCCGGCTCGTGACGCTGCCCGACGAGGACGTGCTCACCGAGGCGATCGGCCGGATCGCGGAGCACCTCGAGTCGATCCGCGCATGAGCCAGGGCGTCGTCGCATGGGGCGATGCAGGAGCGTCGAAGGGGAGCACTGTCGCCGCCGTCGCGGTGGGCGGCGTCATCGGGTCGCTCGGGCGCTGGGGCGTCGGCGAGGTCGCCGGCGGCGCGCACTGGGCGACCCTGCTCGTCAACGTCACGGGTGGCCTCGCGATGGGACTGCTCGTCGCATGGCTCGCGGCGGGGCCACAGCACCCGCTGGCGCGCCCCTTCCTCACCGTCGGGCTGCTCGGCGGGTGGACCACCTACTCGAGCTTCGCCCTGGACGCGCACGCGCTCGGCGGCGACGGTCTCGGCGGGCTGCTCGGCTATGTCGCCGCGACGCTCGTGCTCGGCGTCGGGGCGGCCGTCGTCGGGCTGGTCGCCGGTGACCGGCTCTGGGGCAGCAGCCCGTCCGCCGACGAGGTCGTCGCGGAGGAGGAGCTGTGACCGCCCTGCTCGTCGCCCTCGGCGCCGCGCTCGGGGTCCTGTGCCGGCACCTGGCCGTCGAGCGTCTGCGCGGAGCGGGTGCGACGACCGCCGGGGCGGTGCTCGTCGTCAACGCGACCGGCTCGCTGCTCCTCGGTCTCGTCGCGGGCCATGCCTCGGGCGCCTCGCCGGGGTGGCTGCTCCCGCTCGTCGGCGTCGGCTTCTGCGGCGCCTACACGACCTTCGCCACGCACGCGGTCGAGGTGGCGAGCGCCCTGCGGACCGGCCGGACCCGCCACGCGCTGACCGACCTCGGGCTCAACCTCGCCCTGGGCCTGCTGCTCGTCTCGATCGGCTGGGCCGTCACCGCGTGAGGTGCGGGGCCTCCCCTTCGCACGACCTCAAGGACATGCGGCCGGACATGGCTGTGCCCGGGCCCCTGACGGGACCCGGGCACAGTGCCGGAGGTGGTCAGGCCTTGGTGGCCTTCTCCAGGCGCGCGGAGACGTCGTTCCAGTTGACGATGTCCCAGAGCTTCTCGATGTAGTCCGGCTTCACGTTCTTGTACTGCAGGTAGTACGCGTGCTCCCAGGCGTCGAAGGCCAGGAGCGGCGTCATGCCGGCAGCGACGTTGCCGTGGTGGTCGTAGACCTGCGTGACCAGGAGACGCTTGCCGATCGGCTCCCAGGCGAGGACGCCCCAGCCGGAGCCCTGCGTCGTCTGCGTCGCGGCGGTCAGCTGCGCGCGGAACTTGTCGAAGGAGCCGAAGTGCTCGTCGATCGCGGTGCCGAGGGCGCCGTCGGGCTTGTCGCCCCCGTCCGGGGAGAGGTTCTCCCAGAAGATCGAGTGCAGCACGTGACCGGAGACGTTGAAGGCCAAGGTCTTCTCGAGACCGACGATGCCGGAGAGGTCACCCTTGTCGCGCGCCTCGGCGATCTTCTCGGTGGTGTCGTTGGCGCCCTTGACATAGGTCGCGTGGTGCTTGTCGTGGTGCAGCTCGAGGATCTCGCCGCTCATGGCGGGCTCGAGGGCGCCGTAGTCGTAGGGAAGATCGGGAAGGGTGTACATGAGGCCTCCGATGCGTGCGGATGTGCTTGCCCTGTCTACCCTCCCATGTCGTCTGGAACGAGTCCATGAAAGGGCACCCTCACCCCTCACCGGCCTAGGATCGGGGCCCATGACCGATCGCGACCCCATCGCCGCCGCCCACGACCAGTGGGTGACGCACGGGTGGACCGACGCGGCGGACGGCATGGCCCTGATCACCTCGGTGGTCCGCGCGCAGCAGCTGGTGCACGAGCGGGTCGAGGCGGTGCTGCGACCGCACGACCTGACCTTCGCGCGCTTCGAGATCCTGCGGCTGCTCGCCTTCAGCCGGCGCCGCGAGATGCCGATGAGCCGGCTCGGGTCGCTGCTGCAGGTGCACGCGACGAGCGTGACGAGCGCCGTGGTCCGGCTCGAGAAGCAGGGTCTGGTCGAGCGCCGGCAGAGCCCCGACGACGGTCGCGTCGTCCTGGCCTCGATCACGGCGAAGGGGGCGAACCTCGTCGAGTCCGCGACGCAGGACCTGAACGCCCAGGTCTTCTCCTCCCCCGGCCTGGCGGAGACGGAGGTGCGGCAGGCGACGGCGCTGCTGTCCTCCCTTCGCGCCGCGCACGGCGACACGGTGGGCTGACCCGACGTCAGCAGGCGACCTCGTGCAGCGCCGGCCAGACCGGCTGACCGGCGTTGCCGTGGAGCAGGACCACGGCGCTCGACCCCGTCCACCGGACCGAGTACTCCCCCAGGCTCGCCGGTCGACCACCGTCGTCGGCCGTGTAGTCCGACTGGAGACGGACCGGCCCGAGCCGCCCCGCGACACCCACGCGGCCGGAGCCGAGCATGAGGAAGCTCGACTCCTCGACGACGACCCGACACCCGGACGGTCCCTCGGGCGCGACCACGACGTAGGAGGTGCCGAGACCGAGGACGGCTCGCGCGCCGACGACGAGCACGACGGCGAGCACCGCCAGAGCGGCGCGGACCCTCCGACCGACGGCACCGTCACCGCCCGCCCTCACCCGACGGACCGTGAGGCCGACCACGACGAGACCGAGGAGCACGGTCACGACCTCGGGTCGCAGGACCAGGTCCCCCACGACGAAGGGAGGACCCCACAGCGAGATGACGAAGAGTCCCACGACGGCCACGGTCGTCCAGCGCGAGGTCAGCAGGTGGGGCATGAGCTCAGGCTGGCACGCCGCTCGTGGCGCTCCCCGGGCGAAGATCTGGAGATCGTGTGGAGGTTGCGCGGGTTTCCCAAAAATACTTGGATGTCCTAGCATTTGGGTGAACCCGCACTTCGACGACGAGGTAGGACATGTCCACGCCCGAGCTGCACACCCCGACCCACCCGGTCCGGTTCGTCACCGCCTCCGCGCTCTTCGACGGCCACGACGCGTCGATCAACATCATGCGCCGGATCATGCAGAGCCAGGGCGCCGAGGTGGTCCACCTCGGGCACAACCGCTCCGTCCAGGAGGTCGTCGACGCGGCGATCGACGAGGACGTGCAGGGCGTCGCCGTCTCGTCCTACCAGGGCGGGCACGTCGAGTACTTCGAGTACCTCACCCAGCTGCTGCGGGAGCAGGGCGCCGGCCACGTCAAGGTCTTCGGCGGTGGCGGCGGCGTCATCGTCCCCGAGGAGATCGCCCGGTTGCGCGAGGCCGGCGTGACGATCTTCTCCCCCGAGGACGGCCAGCGACTCGGCCTGCCCGGGATGATCAACCAGCTGATCTCCGACTGCGACACCGACGTGTGGGAGGGCGGCCCGGTCGCCCTCGAGCCCGTGCTCGCCGGCGAGCGCGCCGCGGTCGCCCGCGCGATCTCCGGGGCGGAGCTCGGTCACCTCGACGAGACCTTCCTCGCCGGCATCGCCGAGGCGGCGCAGAAGTCCCACGCCCCCGTCCTCGGCCTCACCGGCACCGGCGGCTCGGGCAAGTCCTCGCTCACCGACGAGCTCGTGCGCCGATTCCGCGTCGACCAGCAAGACAAGCTGCGCATCGCCGTCATCGCCGTCGACCCGACCCGGCGCAAGGGCGGCGGCGCGCTGCTCGGCGACCGCATCCGGATGAACTCCCTGGGCGAGAGCACCTCCGGCGCCTCCCCCGTCTTCTTCCGCTCGCTGGCCACCCGTGGCGACCGCGAGGTGCCCGAGGCCCTGTCGACGGTCATCGACATCGCGAAGGCGGCGGGCTTCGACCTCGTCGTCGTGGAGACGCCCGGCATCGGTCAGGGCGACGCCGCGATCGTCCCCTTCGTCGACGTGCCGATGTACGTCATGACGCCGGAGTTCGGCGCGGCCAGCCAGCTCGAGAAGATCGACATGCTCGACTTCGCCGAGGTCGTGGCGATCAACAAGTTCGAGCGTCGCGGTGCCGCCGACGCGCTGCGCGACGTCGGCCGCCAGCTCGTGCGCAACCGTGAGGCCTTCGGCCAGCGTCCCGAGGACATGCCGGTCTTCGGCACCTCCGCCGCGACCTTCAACGACGACGGCGTGACCGGTCTCTACCAGCACCTGCGCGACCTGCTCGCGGCCAAGGGGCTGCCCGTCGACGAGGGCCAGCTCGCGCCCGTCGACACGAAGCAGTCCACCCGCTTCGGCCAGGTCGTCCCGGCCACCCGGGTGCGCTACCTCGCCGAGATCACCGAGACGGTCCGCGGCTACCACCAGCGCACCGAGGAGCTCGCCGCGAGCGCCCGCCGCGTGCAGCGCCTGGCCGCCGTCGACGACGAGCTGACCGCTGCAGGCAAGGACGGCCACGGCGTCGACGAGCTGCTCGACGCCGCCCGCAAGGATCTGCCGACCGAGGTCGCCGACCAGATCGAGCGCTGGCCGTCGGTCGTCGAGTCCTACTCCGGCGACGAGCAGGTCGTGACGATCCGCGGCAAGGAGCTGCACACCAAGCTGACCAAGGAGTCGCTCTCGGGCACCAAGATCCCGCGCGTCGCCCTGCCCAAGCACACCGACCACGGCGACCTCGTGACCTTCTGGCGGTCGGAGAACCTCCCGGGCTCCTTCCCGTACACCGCCGGCGTCTTCCCCTTCAAGCGCGACAACGAGGACCCGGCGCGCATGTTCGCCGGCGAGGGCGACCCCTTCCGCACCAACCGCCGCTTCAAGCTGCTGTCGCAGGGTCAGCCGGCCACCCGCCTGTCCACCGCCTTCGACTCCGTGACGCTCTACGGGCGCGACCCCGGCGAGCGCCCGGACATCTACGGCAAGGTCGGCACCTCGGGCGTCTCCGTCGCCACTCTCGACGACATGAAGGCGCTCTACTCCGGCTTCGACCTCGTCTCGCCGACGACGAGCGTCTCAATGACGATCAACGGCCCCGCCCCGACCGTCCTCGCCTTCTTCCTCAACACCGCGATCGACCAGCAGCTCGACGCCTTCCGCGAGCGCGAGGGCCGCGAGCCCTCCGGCGCCGAGGCCGAGGAGCTGCGCGCCCACGCGCTCGCCAACGTCCGCGGCACGGTCCAGGCCGACATCCTCAAGGAGGACCAGGGACAGAACACCTGCCTCTTCTCCACGGAGTTCAGCCTGCGGATGATGGCCGACATCCAGGAGTGGTTCATCGAGCAGCAGGTGCGCAACTTCTACTCGGTGAGCATCTCCGGCTACCACATTGCCGAGGCCGGGGCGAACCCCATCAGCCAGCTCGCCTTCACGCTGGCCAACGGCTTCACCTACGTCGAGGCCTACCTCGCGCGGGGCATGGACATCAACGACTTCGCCCCCAACCTGTCCTTCTTCTTCTCCTCGGGCATGGACCCCGAGTACTCCGTGCTCGGCCGCGTCGCCCGCCGCATCTGGGCGGTCGCCATGAAGGAGAAGTACGGCGCCAACGACCGCAGCCAGAAGCTGAAGTACCACATCCAGACCAGCGGCCGGTCGCTGCACGCGCAGGAGATGGACTTCAACGACATCCGCACGACGCTGCAGGCGCTCAACGCCCTCTACGACAACGCCAACAGCCTGCACACCAATGCCTATGACGAGGCCGTGACGACCCCGTCGACCGAGTCGGTGCGCCGGGCCCTGGCGATCCAGCTCATCATCAGCCGCGAGTGGGGCCTGTCGATGAACGAGAACCCGCTCCAGGGGTCCTTCATCATCGACGAGCTCACCGACCTCGTCGAGGAGGCCGTGCTCACCGAGTTCGACCGGATCAACGACCGCGGCGGCGTCCTCGGCGCCATGGAGACCGGCTACCAGCGCGGCCGCATCCAGGACGAGTCGCTGCTCTACGAGCACCGCAAGCACGACGGGTCCCTGCCGATCGTCGGCGTCAACACCTTCCTGCGCGAGGACGGCGCGAAGGGAGAGCCCGACGAGATCGAGCTCGCCCGCGCCACCGAGGACGAGAAGGTCTCGCAGCTGCAGCGGGTGCGCTCCTACCAGGAGACCCACCGCGAGGAGGCCGAGGAGGCGATCGCCCGGCTCAAGGAGGCCGCGACGACCGACGCCAATGTCTTCGCCGTGCTCATGGACGCCGCCCGGGTGTGCACCCTGCAGCAGGTCACCGACGCCTTCTTCGAAGTCGGTGGGCAGTACCGCCGCAACGTGTGAGTCCCGAGCGCCTCGGTAGCCTGCGACCGTGAGCTCTGATCGCTGGCCGGGATACGTCTACGGCGAAGGGGAGGACCCGGACTACCGCTTCTCCCTCGCCAACGAGCGCACCTTCCTCGCCTGGCTGCGCACGACCTTGGCGCTGCTGGCTGCCGGGGTGGCCGTCGACGTCATCGACCTCGGGGTCCCCTCGGTCATCACACGCGGCCTCGCCGCCATGCTCCTCACCCTCGGCGTGCTGTGCCCGCTGCTCGCCTTCGCCCGGTGGGCGATGGCCGAGCGGGCCATGCGACGGGAGGAGCCGCTCCCTTCGCTCGGGGTGTCGGCGGCGATCATCACCGGCATCGTCCTCGCCGCCTCGGCCGTCCTCGCCGTCGTCGTCGCGGGCCGCTGACGATGAGCGAGCTCGCGCGCGCGACACCGCAGGGCGCCCAGCCCGAGCGGACCGCCCTGTCGTGGCAGCGCACCTCGCTGACGACCGTCGCCGGCGCCGCGGTCATCGCCCGGCACACCAGTGACCAGATGGGACCGGCCGCGCTGGTCATCATGATCGCCACGCTCACGCTGGCGGGCGCGGCCTTCGTGCTCGGGCGCACCCGCTACTCGACGCAGCCCGAGCCCTCCCGGCGACGGGACGGCCGGGCTCCCTTCGCCCTGGCCGTGGCGATCGCCGGCATGGCGGCCACTGAGCTGCTCGCCCTCGTGGTGCCGTGATGCCGCTCGACGACCTGGGTGCGACCGCCGACCTGACCGCTCCCCCGCGGCGGGTCGTCTCGCTCGTGCCCAGCCTCACCGAGGCGATCGCCACGAGCTGCCCCGGGATCCTCGTCGGCGCGACCGACTGGTGCACCCACCCGGCCGACCTCGACGTGGCCCGTGTCCGCGGCACCAAGAACCCCGACCTGCGCGCGATCGCCGACCTCTCCCCCGACCTCGTCGTCGCCAACAAGGAAGAGAACCGTGAGCTCGACGTGTGCCGCTTGCGGGAGCGCGGTGTCACCGTCTGGGTCACCGACATCGAGGACGTGCCGTCGGCGCTGACCTCGATGCGTCGGCTGTGGGTCGAGGCGCTGCGCCAGCCGGTGCCCGAGTGGCTGGTGCAGGCCGAGCAGCTCTGGGGCACAGCGGTGCCCGCCACGCGAGGGACCGTCGCCGTGCCCATCTGGCGAGACCCGTGGATGGCCGTCGGCCCGCGCACCTACACGACCGACCTGCTGACGCGGCTCGGCTGGATCAATGCCCTCGCCGGCCCCGACGCCGACCCGAGCGACCGCTACCCGCACGTCGACCTGTCCGATGTCGACCATCCCGGCATCGACCTCGTCCTCCTGCCCGACGAGCCCTATGTCTTCACGGCCGAGGACGGACCGGAGGCATTCACCCACGTGCCGACGCAACTCGTGAGCGGTCGCCTGCTCACCTGGTACGGCCCGGCGATGGTCGAGGCCCACGAGGTCCTCGCCCCATGACGAAGGGGGGTCGGTCACCTCGCGGTGACCGACCCCCCTTCGCGTGAAATGCGCTCGTCAGAGCTTCTTGGCGGCGACGGCGGCGTAGGCATCGATGATGCCGTCACCGTAGAAGCCGTTGAAGTCCTCGTCACCGACGCAGGTGGCGGTGTAGTCCGCCGGGAGGCCGGGGTAGACGAAGGTACGCGGCTCGGGGCAGGCCTTGTCGCGGGCCGTGCCCATGAGCACCTCACG
Organism: Janibacter sp. CX7; assembly: GCF_024362365.1. Taxonomy (NCBI): domain Bacteria; kingdom Bacillati; phylum Actinomycetota; class Actinomycetes; order Micrococcales; family Intrasporangiaceae; genus Janibacter; species Janibacter sp. CX7. The sequence continues at coordinate 2,743,251 of NZ_CP101464.1, forward strand.
GGTGGTGTCGGCCGAGAGACCGAAGCCGGCCTTGCCGTCGGTCTTGCCGTAGCGCGAGACGATCAGGGAGGCGACGCCCGCCGCGTGCGGCGAGGCCATCGACGTGCCCTGGTAGTACTCGTAGTAGCCGCACTGCTCCGTGCCCTTGACGATGCCGCAGTCCTTGAAGACGTAGCCCTCGCCGTCCTCGGTGATGTTGCCGTCCTCGTCGACCGAGCCCTCGGACTTGACGACGTTCTCCGGCACGGAGGAGAGGATCAGGTTGCTCGGGCTGCGGTAGTCGGGGGTGCCGAAGTACTCGCGGGAGTCACCACCGGGGGCGCTGACCTCGATCTCGTCGGCGGTCAGGTCGGTCGTGTAATTGGAGAAGTAGGACTTGCGCTCCGAGGGGCCGACGGCCGAGACACCGATGACGTGCGGGCCCTCGACCGGCAGGTCCTTGCAGCTCGAGTTGTCGATGGTGCGGTCGTGGGCGTTGCCCTCGGGGTAGTTGGGGCTCTCCGAGTCGGTCCCGGGGTTGGCCAGGTCCGTCGCGGAGTTGCCCAGGGCGCCGACCATCGTGACGTTCTTGGAGTGCGCGTAGTTGAGCGCACGCGACATCGACTCGATGATCATGTCCTGCTCGGCGGCCTCCTCGGGGCTGTCCTCGGGGGCACCGCCCTGGCAGTAGTAGGCCCACGGGTCGACGTAGAAGCTCATGTTGACGACGTCGAGCCCGGCGTCGGCCGAGTAGGTGAGGGCGTTGACCGTGGGGCCGACGAAGAAGTAGCCCGCGTCCTGACCGGCGCGCACGTTGACGATCGAGACGTCCGGCGCGACACCGGAGACGCCGATGCCGTTCTTCGCCGCGGCGATGGTGCCGGCGACGTGGGTCCCGTGCCCGCCGTTGTCGACGTCCGCCGGGTCGACGCAGGACTCGACCTCGCAGGGCCCGTCGATGTCGGGGATGTCGGTGGTGAAGTTGCGCGAGAGCTTGTGGTCGAAGTTCGGCGCGATGTCCGGGTGGCTCGCGTCGACGCCGGTGTCGATGACACCGACCTTGACCCGCTTGTCGCCGGCCGTGATCTTCTGCGCCTCGGCGGCACGGATCATGTCCATGCCCCAGAGCTTGTCGTCGAGCGGGTCAGAGCCCTTCTTGCCGTTGCCCTTGCCCGCGGCGGAGGAGCGCATGCCCTCGGCCTTGGCCTGGGCGCGCGGGCGCTCGGTGTCGGACTTCTTCACCCGGTCCTGCGGGGCGCGGCCGACGATGCCCTCCTCGGCGGCGCCGAAGACGCCCTTCATCGCGCGCGCCTTGGCGGCGAAGGCGGTGTCGGTCGAGGTCACGGTGACCATGCCGACCTTGTCGTTGACGGAGACGATCTTCGCGCCGCTCGCCTCGAGCTTCGACGCCAGGGCCTTGGCGCTGCCGCCGCGCTCGGCGAGCACGACGTAGCTGGTCTCGGCACCGGTGGTCGACGCGGTCGAGCCGGTCGATGCGGTGGGGGCTGCGGTGGCGCTCGCAGTCATGGTCAGCCCGGTCGTGCCGAGCGCGAGGGCGCCCAGGACCGCGGCCATGCGGTGGTGTCGCATGTGGTTCCTCCCGGAGATGGATGGCGGCGGGGACCCGCCACCGGGCACCTTATGACCTGGATCACCCTGATGGGTCGAAGAGCAGGTGGTCATTTGGCCGGACACCTGACGGGCGACTGTCGGCCCGTGCCGGACCTCGTTGATCGGCGGCGAACGGCCTCAGGCGCGCTGACGGCGCGCCGCCCGCAGGGCGTGCGCGAGGATGCCGTCGAAGAGGGCCGCGACCTCGCGGGCCCCGGGGTTGCGCAGGGCGTGGATCGGCACGAAGGCGCCCTGCGCCCGCTGCACGGAGGTGCGCTCGGGGATGCGCTGGGTGAGCACGAGCGGCCCGAAGAGCGAGGTCAGCTCCTCGACCCGGTAGCGGTGCTCGCCGATGTTGGACCGCACCCGGTTGACGACGATGCCGAGCGGCTGCAGCCGCGGGTTGAGCGTCGAGCGCACCTCGTGCACCGCCCGCAGCGCGCGGTCGGCCGCCGCGATGGCGAAGACCCCCGGCTCGGTGACGATGATCGCCCGGTCGGCGGCCGTCAGCCCGATGCGGGTCAGCCCGCCGAGCGAGGGCGGGCAGTCGACGAGGACGAGGTCGTGGTCCGCCTCGACCTTCGCCAGCACGGTGCGAAGAGAGGTCAGCCGCCGCGACGAGAGGTCGGTGCGGTCCATGCGGGCCAGGTCGTCGCCGCCGACGACGACGTCGATGGGGGCGTGGTCACCGTCGCTCCAGTGGCTGCGGAGCGTGGCGGCACGCAGGTTGCGCCGGCGCGGCTCCTCGACGACCAGTGCGCTGGTCGAGGCGACCTCTCCGTCGACGTCGAGACCGGTCGTCGAGTCGCCCTGCGGGTCGAGGTCGACGACAAGGGTGCGCAGGCCCGCGTGCCGCGCTGCCGCCGCGAGCCCCAGGGTCACGGAGGTCTTGCCCACTCCCCCCTTGAGGCTGCACACCGCGATGACGACCACGTCCCGATGATAAATGCCGCGCCCCCTTCGTCCGGGGTGGGACGAAGGGGGCGCGGCTGCATTGCCCTACGGCAATGAGATTACTTGAGCTCCTTGCTGGAGTAGCCGAGGATCCGGCGGGCGACGACGAGCAGCTGGATCTGCTGCGTCCCCTCGAAGATGTCGAGGATCTTGGAGTCGCGGGCCCACTTCTCGAGCAGGTGCGTCTCGGCGTAGCCGGTGGCACCGGCCAGCTCGACGCACGCGAGCGAGACGTTGACGCAGGTGCGCCCCGCCTTCGCCTTGGCCATCGAGGCCTCCATCGAGTTGGGCTTGCCGTTGTCGGCCATCCACGCCGCGCGCAGGGTGAGCAGGTAGGCGCTCTGGTAGTCGGCCTCGAGCTCGATGAGCTTCGCCGCCGCGGCGGACTGCACGTTGGCCGGCCGGTCCCAGTCGACCTCGATGCCCGACTCCTTGAGCAGCTCGGTGGTCTTGTCGAGCGACGCCCGGGTCAGGCCCAGGGCCATCGACGCAACGAGCGGGCGCGTGTTGTCGAAGGTCTGCATGGCGCCGCCGAAGCCGCCCTCGATCTTGATCTCCGGGTCACCCAGGAGGTCCTCCGCCGGCACGCGGCAGTTGTCGAGGACGAAGGCCGCGGTGTCGGAGGCCCGGATGCCGAGCTTGTGCTCGAGGCGGGCCAGCTGCAGACCGGGGTTGTCACGGCGCACGACGAAGGACTTGATCGCCGTCTTGCCGAGGCTGCGGTCGAGGGTCGCCCAGACGACGACGAGCTCGGCCCGCTCACCGGAGGTGACGAAGATCTTCTCGCCGTTGAGGACGTACTCGTCGCCGTCCTTGACCGCGGTCGTGCGGATGGCGCCGGAGTCCGAGCCGACATCGGGCTCGGTGATGGCCATCGCGGCCCACTTGCCGGCGTAGCGCGCCTTCTGCTCGTCGTTGGCGACGGCGGCGATGGCGGCATTGCCCAGGCCCTGGCGCGGGATCGACAGGGTCAGGCCCACGTCACCGCGGCAGGTCTCGAGGATCGAGAGCACCGAGGAGAGGTTGGAGCCGTTCTTGTTGTCCTTGGGGCCCTTCTTCGAGCTGCGGCCGGAGCCGACGGCTGCGACGTCACCCTCCTCCGCACCGTCGTCCTTGGCCCGGGTCGAGGAGGACGCACCGGCACCCTGCCCGGCGCCCCCGTCGGACATGCCGTCGATGACGGCCGAGACGAGGTCGAGCTCGGCGGGGTACTCGTGCTCGGCGCGGTCGTACTTGCGGGAGATGGGCCAGAAGACCTCCTCGGCCATACCTCGGGCCTGGGAGATGAGCGGGCGGAACTTCTTGGGAACCTCGAGGTCGATCATGATCGTGTCCTTCGTGTCAGGTAGATAAGAGGAAGGGGGGCGCGGCTCAGACGAGCAGCGTGCCCTCGAGGACTCCGGCGCCCCGCAGATCGCGGTACCAGCGCTCGTTGTCGAACTCCTTGACGAAGCCGTGGCCACCGAGCAGCTGCACGCCGCTCGAGCCGATCCACGTCGCGTGACGCGAGACGAGGTTGCGCGCCTGGGCGATCTCGGCGGAGGCGTCCTCCCCGCGGTCGAGCCGGGCGGCGGCCTTCCACACGACGAGCCGCAGGCCCGCGAGCTCGATGGCGATGTCGGAGACGGTGAAGGCGACGGCCTGGCGGTAGCCGATCGGCTCGCCGAAGGCCTTGCGCTCCTTGACGTACTCGCTCACGTGGTCGAGCACGGCCTGAGAGGTGCCGACGGCAGCGGCCGCCCAGGCCAGACGGGCGCGGCGCACGGCGTCGGCGTGGTCCTCGGCCGTGCCGAGCAGGTCGGCCTTGGCGACGCGGACACCCTCGAGGTGCAGGCGGGCGGTCTTCGCCGCGCGCACGCCCATGGCCGGGTCGTCCTCGGTCTTGACGCCCTCGGTCCCCGGCTTGACGATGACGAGCCGCGACTGGCCGTCGATCGCGGCCGAGATGATGAAGAGGTCGGCCTCCTGCGCGCCCGGGACGATCGCCTTGACGCCGTCGAGGACGATCTCGTCACCCTCGATTCGGCCCGTGGTGCGCAGGGCGAAGGGGTCGAAGAGCGGCTGGGGCTCGTGCAGGGCCAGAGCCGCGGTCGGCGGCGTCTCGCCGGTGAACTCCGGCAGGTAGGTGGCCTGCTGGTCGGCGTCGCCGTAGGCGGCGATGGCGGTGGCGACGGCGGCCGGCGCCATGATCGCCGTGGCAATGCCCATGTCGCCGCGGGCCAGCTCCTCGAGCACGATCGCCGCGGTGACCGCGGAGCGCTCCTCGGCGATGCCGTCGAGCTCGGCCGGGACACCCACAAGGTGCAGCCCGACCTCGGCCGCGGCGGTGCGCACCTCGGCCGGCACGGTGCGCTCGGCATCAGCGGTGGCGGCAGCAGGACGAATGATCTCGTCGGCGAGCTCGCGCGCCACGCCCTGGATCATCTGCTGGTCCTCGGTGGGCGTGAGGTCGAAGAGCTGCTTCGGCTTGGCGGTCGCGGCGCGGGTGGGGTCGCCCGACCCCTTCTTCTTCGCGAACGCGCGGCCGGCCGCGGTCTGCGCCTTGAAGCCGGTGACGGCGCCCTTGTAGAGGTACCGCTCGACCTTGCCGCGCACCTCCTTGTCCTTGAGCCCCGGGAGCCCGCCTGCCTTGGCGATGAGCCGCAGGCCGAGTCGCTGACCCTTGTCGGCCAAGGACGTTGATTCGCTGGAAGCCATGTGGGTGAACCCTTCGCGACAGTGCTGAGTGGAACGGAAAGTGTGCGATACCGAGAGTACCTGCTACACCTCGTATCGGTAAACCGGCGAGTCACTTCACATGTCGGGAGGGCGCGCGCACCGACCGCACGAAGGGGGCGACTCACGCCCCCCTTCGACCCCGCAGGTGGGTCACATCACGCCCCGCCGTGCCGAACCTCCCCGCCGTGACCACTCGCCGGGCGGTAGCCTGCCCGCAACCGGGAGAACCCGCGAGGGACCGCCCGCACACCAAGCACGTGAGAGGGAAACTGAGCATGGTCGACGTCGACGCCGCGCTTGACGCGTCAGGTCTCACCAACGAGGCCGTTCGCGAGTACGTGAAGCACTGGGCCGAGATCACCCAGCCGGACCGGATCGAGGTGGTGGGCGCCGACGACGACGACCGCCTGATCGCCGAGGCCGTCGAGGCGGGTGAGCTCCTCCCCGCAGGCGAGGGCCGCTACTACTCCCGCTCCTACTCCAAGGACACGGCGCGCTCCGAGGAGCGCACGATCGTCGCGACCAACGACGAGAAGGACAAGGGCGTCTACAACAACTGGCGCCCCGCCGCGGAGATGAAGGAGAAGCTGACCGAGCTCATGCGCGGTCAGTCCAAGGGCAAGACGATGTACGTCCTGCCCTACCTCATGTCCCCCAAGGGCAACGAGCTCGCCCAGTGGGCCACCGGCGTCGAGCTGACCGACTCCCGCCCCGTCGTGCTGCACATGATCCGCATGTCGCGCGTCGGCGTCGAGCACGTCAACGACCTGCCGGTCCAGGACGACTTCGTCCGCGCCGTCCACGTCACCGGTGACCTCGAGAACCTCGGCCAGGGCACCCCCGACGACAAGCGCTACTTCGTGACCGTCGCCGACGAGCGCACGATCCTGCACTTCGGCTCGTCCTACGGCGGCAACGCGCTGCTCGGCAAGATCGCCCACGGCCTGCGCCAGGGCGCTTACGACGGCTGGGCGACGAAGAAGTTCCTCGCCGAGCAGTACATGCTCATCGGCATCACCGACAAGGAGACCGGCAAGCGGTACCACATCACCGGTGGCTTCCCGAGCGCCTCGGGCAAGACCAACCTCGCGATGATGCTCCCGCCGGACGCCCTCGGCGACCGCTACCAGGTCGACTTCTACGGCGACGACATCGCGTGGCTGTGGGTCGACGAGTCCACCGGCAAGCTCATGGGCATGAACCCGGAGTACGGCGTCTTCGGTGTCGCCAAGGACACCAACGAGTCGACCAACCCGACGGCCCTGCACTCGGTCGACCCGGGCACCAAGGTCATCTTCACCAACATCGCCTACAACCCGAAGACCGAGGAGGTCTGGTGGGAGGGCCGCACGCCCGAGCCGCCGGCCGACGTCGACGGGTGGCTCGACTGGAAGGGCGACGCGATCGCCGACCGCGAGCCCGGCGACACCTCGCCGTGGGCGCACCCCAACAGCCGCTTCACGACGACGCTGGCCAACGTGCCCAACGCCGCCCCCGACTTCGACGAGGCCGCGGGTGTCGAGATCGACGCGATCATCTTCGGTGGCCGCACGCGTGACCGCGAGCCGCTGATCCGCGCGATCACCGACCTGGCCGAGGGCGTCTACGACGGTCTGACCCTGGGCGCCGAGGCGACGGCCGCGGCCGAGGGTGTCGAGGGCCAGCTGCGCTACGACCCGATGTCCAACCGGCCCTTCATGGCCTACGGCGAGGGCGACTACGCGCGCCACTACCTCGACATCGTCGGGGCCGCCAAGGACAAGCCGCTCTTCGCGCACGTCAACTGGTTCCAGAAGGACCCGGAGGACGGTCACTACCTGTGGCCCGGCTACCGCGAGAACCTGCGTCCGCTCCTGTGGCTCATGCAGCTCAAGGCGGGCGAGGTCACCGGTCGCCAGACCCCGGTCGGCATCATCCCGACGCAGGAGGAGCTCGAGCTCACCGGCCTCGACCTGCCGCAGGAGGACCTCGACCGGATCCTCGACATCGACGTGGCCCGCTGGCAGCAGGAGATGGGCTTCCGCGAGGAGCACCTCAAGGCCTTCGACCGCCTGCCCGAGGAGATCTGGGAGGCCCACCGCCGCGTGGCCGCCGACCTGGACGCTCAGGCCTGATCGAGCAGAGCACGACGAAGGGCGTCACCCCGATGGGGTGACGCCCTTCGTCGTGCTCGGGGGTGCGCCCGGCGCACCGACCTCCAACTCTGCAGGACCCCAGGGTCCTGCAGAGTTGCAGTCGGGTCAGCGCGCGCCGAGCTCGCCGGCGGCGACGAGGTGGTCGCGGCGGCCGTGCCAGGGCTTGTCCCAGGACATCTCCTCGGGCACGAGGGGCTGGCCGCAGGCGCTGCAGACCTCGCCCCGGGTGGTCTCCTCACCGCACGCCTCGTGGATCAGCGCCATGTGGCCACCGCCCCGGGGGGTCGCCGTGTGCCGCTCCCCCCACAGGGCGAGCTGCTGCAGCACCGGGAGCAGCTCCGCGGCTGCCTGCGTCGCGGCATAGCCCTGCCGCGTGCGGCCGCCGTCGTCGTAGTCGACCCGCTCGAGCAGCCCGGCCTCGACCATCGCGCGCAGCCGGCGGCTGAGCACGGCATCGGAGATGCCCAGGCCGTCGCGCAGCGTGTCGAAGCGCCCACGCCCGTGGAGGACCTCACGGATGATGAGCAGCACCCAACCGTCGCCGAGCACGTCGAGGGAGCGGCGGATCGGGCACAGGTCGTCGGACCAGTCGGAACGAAGCGGCATGAGTGGCCTCCGGGGGTCGTGGGCTGCGTCCCAGTCTAACTTCCCCGAAGAAAGTTGAGGCCGTCGAGGCGCCCCGAGCACGAGTCAGGCCCCGGTCGCCAGTGGCGATCGGGGCCTGTCCGTCTGTCTCAACACAGAGCGCGCCCGTAGGGATTCGAACCCCAAACCTTCTGATCCGTAGTCAGATGCTCTATCCGTTGAGCTACGGGCGCTCGCCGCCCAGCGCTGCTCGGCGACAAGTGAAGAGAGTACCTGCTCGTGGCCGCGCGGCGAAATCGAGTCCTGTCAGTGGGTCGCGGAGCCCGTGGCGCCCCCGCTCTGGCCACCCGTCTGCCCGCCCGGAGCGGTGCCGGGCTGCCCCTGCTGGGTCTGGCCGGGCGCCTGCTGCCCGGTCCCACCCTGCTGGTTCGTCCCGCCCTGCTGGTTCATCCCGCCCTGCGGTGCCTGGCCGCCGGGGAAGCCCTGGCCACCGCCGGGGCCACCCCCTTCGCGTCCCGTGCTGCCCTGCTCGACCGTGGCCGCAGCGGCGACGGCACCGGCCGAGCTCAGCCCGATGGCCAGGGCGGCGGCGACGGCCGTCTTGCGGCCACGCCAGCGCGGCGGGTTGATGGCCGGAGCCGTCTTGGGCGACATCGGCTGCGCCGCGAAGGTCTGCGTCGCGTACTGCGGGGTGGGCTGGGTCGTGGGGTCCTGCGGAGGTGTCGTCATGCCGTCAACGCTCGGGCGCCCGGCTGTGGTGGACCTGTGCCGCAGCCGTCACGTGCCTACGGAGGGCTTCACAGGTGACGCACAGCGGACACATGGCGGAGCGCGGGGCGAAGGGGGTTGACTGTCGCCATGGCCCAGCGCACCGCACTCCCCCCACTCGCCCGCCCGGACGGCTCGCCCGTGCGCGTGCTCGTCGTCGACGACGAGCCCAACCTCACCGAGCTCGTCTCCATGGCGCTGCGCTACGAGGGCTGGGAGGTGCGCTCCGCCGGCGCGGGTGCCGAGGCCGTGCGCACGGCACGGGAGTTCGGCCCGGACGCGGTGGTGCTCGACATGATGCTGCCCGACATCGACGGCCTCGAGGTGCTGCGCCGCATGCGCGCCGACGAGCCCGAGGTGCCGGTGCTCTTCCTCACCGCCCGCGACGCCGTCGAGGACCGCATCGCCGGCCTGACAGCGGGCGGCGACGACTACGTCACCAAGCCCTTCAGCCTCGAGGAGGTCGTCGCGCGGGTCCGGGCACTGCTGCGTCGCACCGCGGTCGTCGCGCAGGAGGCCTCCTCGCTGCTCGTCGTCGGCGACCTCACCCTCGACGAGGACAGCCACGAGGTCGTGCGCGGCGGTGACGAGATCACCCTGACAGCCACCGAGTTCGAGCTGCTGCGCTATCTCATGCGCAACCCGCGCCGTGTGCTGTCGAAGGCCCAGATCCTCGACCGGGTGTGGCACTACGACTTCGGCGGCCAGGCCAATGTCGTCGAGCTCTACATCTCCTACCTGCGCAAGAAGGTCGACGCCGGCCGCGAGCCGATGATCCACACCATGCGCGGCGCCGGCTACGTCCTCAAGCCCGCGAGATGACCTCCCTTCGCCATCCGTCGACGTGGACGCTGCGGGCCAAGCTCGTCGCGTCGGTGCTCCTGCTCTTCCTCGCGGTCACTGCGCTCACCGGGACGCTCACGAGCATCGCCGCGCACCAGTACCTCACCCAGCAGGTCGACGACGATCTCGTCAACGCGTCCGACCGCTTCGTCGCGACGATCGACGGCACCGATCCCGACGGGCCCGGCGGGCCCCGCGGCGGACCACCCGCGGGCAGCAGCAATGCCGTGCTCCACCTCGTCCTGCTCGACGGCGAGGTCGCCATCGACCGGCGCACCGGCGAGCCCTTCAACTACGCGGTCAACGCCGCCGGTCACAACGACCGGCTGACGGACGCCCAGGTCGAGCAGCTCGACGACGCGGGCCTCGGCACCACGCCGCGCACGATCGATCTCGGCTCCACGATCGGCAGCTATCGCCTCGTCTCGGTGCGCACCGCCGACGGCTGGACCGCGATCACCGGCGTGCCCGTCGACCCGATCGAGAGCACCGTGACCGCGATCGTGCTCATCGTCGTCGGCTCCAGCCTCGTCGGCCTGGTCGGCGTGTGGGCCGGCGGCACCTATCTCGTGCGCCGCAACCTGCAGCCCCTGGAGCGGGTCGCCGGCACCGCGCGCCGGGTCTCCGAGCTCGAGCTCGACTCCGGTGACGTCGCCCTCGCCGAGCGCGTCCCCGACGTCGACCCCGGCACCGAGGTCGGGCAGGTCGGTCTGGCGCTCAACAGCATGCTCGACAACGTCGACGGAGCGCTGCGTGCCCGGCAGGAGTCGGAGACCCGGGTGCGCCAGTTCGTCGCCGACGCCAGCCACGAGCTGCGCACGCCGCTCGCGTCGATCCGCGGCTACGCCGAGCTCTCCCGCCGCGAGCCCGATCCCGTGCCGCCCGGGGTCACCCACGCCCTCTCCCGGGTCGAGTCCGAGGCGCTGCGCATGCAGGACCTCGTCGAGGACCTGCTGCTCCTCGCCCGCCTCGACACCGGCCGCCCCCTCGAGCGCGAACCCGTCGACCTGACGATGCTCGCCATCGACGTCACCGGGGACGCCAGGGCCGCCGCCCCCGACCACCGCTGGGAGCTCGACCTGCCCCCCGAGCCGGTCGAGGTCGTCGGCGACCGCGCCCGCCTCCACCAGGTCCTCGCCAACCTCCTCGCCAATGCCCGCACGCACACGCCGGCAGGGACGACGGTGCGGACCTCCCTTCGCCTCGACGAAGGGAGTCGACATGCCGTCCTCGCGGTGCAGGACGACGGGCCCGGGATCCCAGCAGCCTTGCTGCCCAACGTCTTCGAGCGGTTCACCCGCGGCGACGGGTCGCGCCAGCGCGCCTCCGGCTGCACCGGCCTCGGCCTGTCGATCGTCTCCGCGGTCACCCGCGCCCACGCCGGCGAGGTCGACGTGAAGTCGACCCCGGGGCGCACGGTCTTCACGGTGACGCTGCCGGTGGGGTGAGGGCTCACACGCCGACCAACGGGTGACCACAGCAGGCACACAGGGCCGGGCCGGAGCGTGGCGGTCATGGACACGATGACCTTCACCCCGCCCCCAGCGGTCGCGGCGGCGCCCCGCAGCGCGACGTCACCGCCGACCCGCCTGGCCCGCCTGTGGCGCGGCCCCGACACCGACCCGCGCTGGGCCCGACCGGCCCTGCTCGGTCTGCTCCTCGTCACGGCGCTCGCCTACCTGTGGAACCTCAGCGCCAACGGCTGGGCCAACTCCTTCTACTCCGCTGCGGTGCAGGCGGGGTCGCAGAGCTGGAGCGCGCTCTTCTACGGCGCCTCCGACGCGGCCGGGTCGATCACCGTCGACAAGCCGCCGGCCTCGCTGTGGGTCATGGCCCTGTCGGTGCGCCTCTTCGGCCTCAGCTCGTGGTCGATCCTCGTGCCGCAGGTGCTCATGGGGGTCGCGAGCGTCGGGCTCGTCCACGCCAGCGTCAAGCGGCACTGGGGCGCCGGGGCCGGCCTGCTCGCCGGCGCGGTCCTCGCGCTCACGCCGGTCGCCGTGCTGATGTTCCGCTTCAACAACCCCGACGCGCTCCTCGTGCTCCTCATGACGGCCGCCGCCTGGGCGACCGTGCACGCGATCGAGCGGGGATCGGTCCGATGGTTCGCCCTCGTCGGCGCGCTCGTCGGCCTGGGCTTCCTCACCAAGACCCTGCAGGTCCTGCTCGTCGTGCCCTTCCTCGGCATCGCCTTCCTCGTCGCGGCCGACACCACCCTGCGCCGCCGTGCCGTCGGCTCGCTCGTCGGCGTCGCCACGATGCTCCTCACGGCCGGCTGGTGGGTCGCGATCGTCGAGCTCGTGCCCGCGAGCATGCGGCCCTACATCGGCGGCAGCCAGACCAACTCCTTCCTCGAGCTGACCTTCGGCTACAACGGCCTCGGCCGGATCAACGGCAACGAGACCGGCTCCGTCGGGGGCGGCAACGGCTGGGGCCAGACGGGCCTGCTGCGGATGTTCGAGTCCGGCTCCGGCGGCCAGATCTCCTGGCTCATCCCGAGCGCCCTCGTGCTGCTCGCCGTCGGTCTGTGGTTGCGCGGCCGCGCGCCGCGCACCGACGTGCGTCGCGCCGCCTACCTCGTCTGGGGCGGCTGGCTCCTCGTGACGATGCTCGTCTTCTCCTTCATGGCCGGCATCTTCCACGACTACTACACCGTGGCCCTGGCCCCGGCGGTCGCCGTTCTCGTCGGCGCCGGTGCCGCAGAGGCCTGGGAGCGAAGGGAGGACTCCGTCGGCTCCGTGGCCCTCGCCGTGGCGAGCGCCGCCGCAGGCGTGTGGGGCTTCATCCTGCTCAGTCGCACGACCGACTACGGCTGGTTGCGCGTGGCCGTCCTCGCCGCCGGCCTGGCCGCGGCCCTCATGCTCCTCGTCATCGCCCGGGTCCACCACCGAGCCGTCCCGGTCATCGCCGCCGTGGCGATCATCGCCGGTCTCGCGGGACCGGCCGCCTACTCGGCGACAACGCTCTCGCAGGGCTACTCCGGCTCGATCATCACGGCCGGCCCGTCCACCGGTGGCCCCGGCGGCGGGGGCGCTCCCGGTGGCGGCTCCCTTCGGGCAGGCGCCGGCGCGCCGCCCCAGGCAGCGGGAGGCACCGGAACCGGCGCGCCCTCTCAGGGAACGGGCGGCACGGGAGCCACCGCGCCCTCGCAGGGCGGAACCACCGCGCCCAACAGGACGGGAGGCGGCGGCATGGGCGGCCTGCTCGACGCGAGCACGCCGAGCACCGAGGTCGTCGCGGCCCTGTCGGCCGACGCCGACTCCTACACCTGGGTCGCCGCCGCCATCGGCTCGCAGAACGCGGCCGGCCTCCAGCTCGGCACCGAGCTGCCGGTCATGGCCATCGGCGGCTTCAACGGCTCCGACCCCTCCCCCACCCTCGAGCAGTTCCAGCAGTACGTCGAGGACGGCGAGATCCACTACTTCGCCGCCGGTGGCGGCATGGGCGGTGGCATGGGTGGCTCGGGCACGGGCTCGCAGATCTCCACCTGGGTGCAGGAGAACTTCACCGAGGTGACGATCGACGGCTCGACCTTCTACGACCTCACCCAGCCGGCCTCCTCCTCGACGACCACGACCACCGACGGGGCGAGCAATGTCTGACGCGCCCGTGCTCGACGTCGTCGTCCCGGTGTACAACGAGGAGCACACGCTCGGCGCCAGCGTGCACCGGCTGCACGAGCACCTCCGGCAGACCTTCCCCTACCCCTTCCGCATCACGGTGGCCGACAACGCGAGCACCGACACCACCCCGCTCGTGGCCGCCGAGCTCACGCGGCAGCTGCCCGGCGTGGTCCTCGTGCGGCTGGAGCAGAAGGGTCGTGGCCGCGCGCTCAAGCAGGTGTGGCTCGCGTCGCCGGCACCGGTGCTCGCCTACATGGACGTCGACCTGTCGACCGACCTCGACGCCCTGTGGCCACTCGTCGCCCCGCTCATGTCGGGTCACTCCGACCTGGCGATCGGCACCCGGCTGCACCAGGACAGCCGGGTCGTGCGCGGCGTGAAGCGCGAGCTCATCTCCCGCTCCTACAACCTCGTGCTCCGTGCCGCGCTCGGCGCACGGTTCTCGGACGCCCAGTGCGGCTTCAAGGCGATCCGCGGTGACGTCGCGCGAGTGGTGCTGCCGCTCGTCGAGGACCCCACGTGGTTCTTCGACACCGAGCTGCTGACGATCGCGGAGCGCTGCGGCCTGCGCATCCACGAGGTGCCCGTCGACTGGTGGGACGACCCCGACAGCCGCGTCGACGTCATCGGCACCGCCCGGGACGACCTGCGTGGCGTGCGGCGGATGCAGCGCTCCTTCGCGGCCGGGCTGCTGCCCACGGAGGCGATCCGGCAGGAGATGGGGCGGGTCCCCCCTTCGTCGGGGGTGGGGGCGCACGTCGTGCGCTTCGGCGTGGTGGGCGTGGCCTCGACCCTGCTGCACCTCGGCCTCTTCGCCGGATTGGCCACGGTGGTCGGGCTCGGCTCGCAGACGGCCAATGTCACCGCCCTGCTGCTCGCGACGATCGCCAACACCTGGGCCAACCGGCGGTGGACTTTCGGGATCAGAGGGAGCGAAGGGAGCCTGCGTCACCAGGCGCAGGGCCTGCTCGTCTTCGCGGTGACGTGGGCGATGACCTCCGGCGCCCTCGGGCTGGTCCAGGCGGCGTGGCCGGGCGCGCCCGTCACCGTCGAGACGATCGTCATCGGTGTCGCCAACGTCGTGGCGACCGTCGCGAAGTTCGTCGCGATGCGCTCGTGGATCTTCGCCGACCGCGGTGGGAGCGAGCCGGCGACACCGGACCCGGTGGTCGAGGAGGTCCGTGAGATGGAGGGCGCTCGCTGACCCGGGGCCCCGGACGTGACAGGACCCCGGCCGCGTGGCGACCGGGGTCCTGCCTGCTGGCGGAGGCGGAGGGATTTGAACCCTCGATGGGCGGTTAGCCCAAACCGCATTAGCAGTGCGGCGCCATAGACCGGACTAGGCGACGCCTCCAGACAACCCGGACAGAGTATCTGCCGGGTGGGCGGGCATCCAACTCGGGGCCGTGCGGACCACCGGAGAGGCTCGATCAGCCGCAGATGTCCTCGTCGGCGGTGCGGCTCTCGACGGCGGTCGGGGCCGGCGGTGCCGTGACCGTCGCGGTCGGCAGCGGCTCGGAGCCCTCGCGGTTGGGCACCTCGCGGGCGGTGTCCGCACCCGAGCCGAGGACGACCTGGACGGTGCCCGTGGTGAGGCCCTCGTCGACGACGAGCTTCGCGCCGGGGTAGGCGGCCGCGACGGTGCGGGCCGCCTCGGTGTCGCCCTGCGCGTGGCGCACGATGACCCCCTTCGTCGCCGAGGTGGGGGCCACGTCCGCGACCGTGGCGGTGAACCCCTGGACCTGCAGGGCCGCCACCTCCTGGCTCGCCAGACCACTGGTGCCGGTGTCGTTGACGACGCTCACCGCGATGTCCGACGGAGCGACGGTGAGGGCGCGCTGCTTGACCTTCTTCTTCGGCTCCTGGCCGGGCAGCGGGGTGTCGTTGCGCACCGCGGTCCACAGCTCGTCGGCGGCCTCCTCGCGCCACTGCACGCGGTTGACGTCGGCGGGATATGCCTCGGTGGGCACGGTGACGAAGACGATCTTGTCGGTGCCGATCCCCTTGAGGCTCGAGGCGATCGACATCATCCGACGCAGGCCGAGGTCGTCGTCCGCGGTCATCGACTTCGTCGCCGCGTCGAGGAACTTGTAGAGCCGATCGGGGCGCAGCAGGAGCGAGGTCTTCGTCGCCTCCTGGGCCATCGACGACATGAATGCCTGCTGCCGCTTGATCCGCTGCAGGTCGGAGCCGTCACCCAGCGTCTTGCGCATCCGGACGTAGCCGAGCGCCTCCTTGCCCTGCAGCCGCTGCCGTCCCGCCTCGAGGCTGATCTGCGCGTCCTCGTCGTGGACCGCCTCCGGCAGGCAGACCTCGACGCCGCCGAGGCCGTCGACCATCGACTGGAAGCCGCCGAAGTCGATGACGGCGACGTGGTCGACGTAGATGCCGGTGAGCCCCTCGAGGGTCTTGACCGTGCACGCCGGCCCGCCCTGGTTGAAGTTGTCGTTCCACCGACGGACCTCGCCGTTGGCGACCGTCGAGGTCGGGTCCGCGCAGTCGGTCGGCGCCTTGGTCATCGAGTCGCGCGGGATCGAGACGACGTAGGTGGACTTGCGGTCGGCCGAGATGTGGACGAGCAGGTTGGTGTCGGAGCGCGGCCCGCCCTCGGCGGTGCCGACGCCGTACTCGGTCGTCCCGAGACCCTCGCGGGTGTCGGAGCCGATGACGAGGATGTTGAGCGCACCGTCGACGTCGTCGGGCCGCTGCGTGGAGCCGTGCCCGATGTCCACCCGCGAGATGTTGTCGTCGAGGTGCATGGCGACACCGAGCCCCACCGAGGTCACGAGCGCGGCGGCCGCTCCACCGGCGACGAGGGCACGGCGACGCCGGGTGGCTCGCCTGCCCTCGCGGTGCTCACGCAGCGTCGTGCGCGTGTGGTGGGTCCCGAGCCCGGAGGCGTGCTGACGACGTGCGGCGCGGGAGCCGAAGGCGGGCTCGGAGGCGGACTCGTCACGACCGCGCCGAGGGGAGCGACGACTGCGCTCGAGCTCTCGCTCGCGCTGTCGTCGTGCGGCGCGCGTCTCCGCGGGGCCGTCGTCCTCGGTGGTCATCGCGGGCACGATACAGGCAGGCACTGGGAGGCGGCGGCGTCATCGCAGGCGGACAACGACGAAAGCCCCCGCCCTCAGGCCGGGGGCCTCGCAGCCGGACAACTACGAAGGCCCCCGCCGTCAGGCGGGGGCCTTCGTATGGAAGCGGTGGGATCACCGCATCAGGTGTGCGTCGTCTCAGACGGGACGGACGCGCTCAGCCTGGGGGCCCTTGGGGCCCTGGGTGATCTCGAACTCGACGCGCTGCGCCTCGTCGAGGGACCGGTAGCCGGTCGTGTCGATAGCGGAGTAGTGAACGAACACGTCGGGGCCGCCGCCGTCCTGGGCGATGAAACCAAAGCCCTTCTCAGCGTTGAACCACTTAACGGTGCCCTGTGCCATGGGGTGAATCTCTTTCGTGTTGAACTATCCGGGCCCGCAGGTCGCGGTCCCTTGCCAGCTGCAAGCGCCCCTCGGCAGGGGGTACACGCCCCTGGAAACACTGTGGGCTCGACGTGGCGTCGGACCCGTTCGCATCATGCGAGAAGTTCTGTACTGCAACTACGCGGTGGACGCTACCAGCAAATACCCCGCGGAGCGCGATTGCGTCACATTGCCGGGAACGCTCCCCACGCCTGCCGGGCCCGAGCGCTCCGGGTCGGGAGCACCGCGACCGTCGGTCAGGCGTGCCGGCGGACCGCGTCGATGGCCTCGGCGTAGCCCTGCACGCCCCGGCCGACGATGACCTCGGCGGCCACGTCGGAGATGTAGGAGAGGTGGCGAAACTCCTCGCGGGCGTGCACGTCGGAGATGTGCACCTCGATGACCGGGCACCGCACGGCGGCGAGCGCGTCGCGGATCGCCACCGAGGTGTGGGTCCAGCCGCCGGCGTTGACGACCACACCGACCGCCCTCGTGCGCACCTCGTGGATCGCGTCGATCATGACGCCCTCGTGGTTGGTCTGCCGGAAGTCCAGGCTCCAGCCGAGCTCGTCGGTGCGGGCACGGCACAGGGTCTCGACGTCGGCGAGCGTCTCGTGCCCGTAGACGTCGGGCTCGCGCTCACCGAGGAGGTTGAGGTTGGGGCCGTTGAGGACCACGAGGACGGGTCGATCGCTCACTCCGGCAGCCTAGTGCGAAGGGAGTCTCAGCCCTCCCGCCGGAGGGTCCGCTCGAAGAGCCGTCGGGTCGCGCGCGGCAGCACCGACTCGGCGACCTGCACGTCGAGCGCGGGCCGCTCGCAGCTCACGCCGTAGCAGAAGGCGTCCGGCCGCGGCGTCCCTTCGTCGGCGAGGCGCGGCAGCTGCGGCCCCTCGAGGAGCGAGCGGAAGGCGCGCGCGTCGGGCGGGGGGAGCTCGCCGAGCCGGAGCTCCCGGGTGCGGGTCATGCCGCCGACCCCTCCGGTCCGGGTGAGCCGCAGCGCGGCGTCCTCGTCGGCCGGCTCAGGCGGCGCGGTCCGCTTCTGGGAAGGCGCGGGGGCTCCCCCTTCGCCGGCGGAGGTGACGCCCACCTGCTGCCAGGCGTCGACCACGGCTGCTGCCTGTGTGGAGCCCTCGCCGTAGCGGGCACCTGCGGCCGCGACGGTGAGGGCGGCGAAGGTCGCGAAGTCGCAGTCGGCGCTGATGTCGCCCAGGAGCACGTCGCGCCAGATGAGGCCGGGTGCCTGCCACGCGGGGCCGCCGATCGCGGTCGCCGCCAGGTGGAAGGCCTTGTTGGGGATGCCGGAGTTGATGTGGACGCCGCCGTTGTCGTCGCTCGTGCGCACGAAGTCGTCCATGTGCGCCGGCTGCGGGTCGCGACCCAGTCGGGGGTCGTCGTAGGCGGTGCCCGGCGCCGCCATCGACCGCAGCGCACGGCCCTGCACCCCGGGCAGCAGCAGCTCGGCGCCGATGAGCCAGTCGGCCTCGTCGGCGGACTGGTCGAGGTGGCGCTGCTTGACGAGGACCCCGAAGACGTCGGAGACGTGCTCGTTGAGCGCCCCGGACTGACCGCGGTAGAGCAGCCCCGCCGTGTGCTCGGTGACCCCGTGCGCGAGCTCGTGCCCGATGACGTCGAGGCTGGCGGTGAAGCGGCCGAAGGTCTCGCCGTCACCGTCGCCGAAGACCATCTGCTCGCCGTTCCAGAAGGCGTTGTCGTACTGCTCGGCGTAGTGCACCGTCGCGATGAGCGGCATCCCCGCCCCGTCGAGCGAGTCGCGGCCGTACTCCTGCGCCCACAGCTGCCAGGTCAGGCCGAGCCCGTCGTGGGCCTCGTCGGCCGCCGGGTCACCCGTCGGCGGGTCGCCCTCGGCGCGCACGACGTCGCCGGGCAGGTCCTCGCCCCCGCGCGCGTCGTGGATGGTGCGGCGCGGCCCGGCCTCACCCGACCGGTCCGGCGGCACGGCGGTGGTGCGGGACCCGACAGGGGGCCGCTCATGACGCAGCGAGGCATCGATGGCCAGCGTGCGGGCGGCGACGAGCGCCGGGCCCGGCTGGTCGGAGCGGGCGAGCGCGGCGAGGACGTGCGGGGGGACGATGCTGCACCGGGTCATCCACCCAGTGAACTCCTCGGCCCCGACAACCGCACCCCGGGGAGCGGTCGCCGCGTCTACGCTGGGCGCCATGGCGTGGTTTGGGCGGTACGTCGTGGCCGCGGTGATCTTCGGGGTCCTGGACTACCTCTGGCTCGGCGTCATCGCCCGACCCGTCTACGAAGAGCACCTGGGCGACTGGCTCGCGGACTCGCCGAACATGGTGGCGGCCCTCGCCTTCTACGCGATCTACGTCTTCGGCATGGTGTGGCTGGCGATCACCCCGGCCCTGGCGCAGGGGTCCTGGGTCACGGCCGTGCTCAACGGTGCCGTCCTGGGGCTGGTCGCCTACGCGACGTGGAACCTCACCAACCTCGCCGTCCTCGACGGCTACCCCTCGGGCTCCGTCCTCTACGACCTGGCGTGGGGCACCGTTGGTACGGCGGCGACGTGCGGGCTGACCTTCGTCGTCTCCCGCCGGGTCCGGGCCCTGCGCTGAGGCAGCTGGCGGAGGGCGTGGGATTCGAACCCACGATGACGTTGCCGCCATAGCGGTTTTCAAGACCGCCGCACTAGGCCACTATGCGAGCCCTCCTCGCCCACGGCACCGCGGGCGAGTCCACGGTAGGCCATGCCCGGGTGGGTAGTGTCGGCGGTGAAGCGACCACCAGATCGAAAGGACTCCCATGTCGAAGATCTCCTTCGTCCTCGGCGCCGCCGTCGGCTACGTGCTCGGTGCACGAGCCGGCCGCCAGCGCTACGAGCAGATCCGATCCGGCGCCGCCAAGGCGTGGCAGTCGCAGCCGGTGCAGCAGCAGGTGGCGACCGCGAAGCACGCCGCCAAGACCAAGGCCGCCCCCGCCGCGCTCGATGCCGTGAGCACCGCCGCCTCGGTCGCGGGCGACAAGATGCGCGAGGGCGCCAGCAAGATCAAGGGCGACCCGTCGCGCGACGTCCCGAGCGGTGTCGCCGCCGACACCCAGGGCCCGTCGACCTACCCGCTCGGCGAGGGCCCGACCCCCGCCTGACCCGCGACACGACGAAGGGAGGGGACCCACCGGTGATCGGTGGGTCCCCTCCCTTCGAGGCTCGCTGGCGCTCGCACCTCAGGGACCGGCGAGCGGCCTCAGATGAAGAGCGCCGGGTCCGCGTAGAGCAGCTCCTGCGGGGAGAGGGCGTCGCGGCCCTCGAGCGCCGGGAAGCGGTACTGCGCCGGGATGCCCGTGGCGACGGCGCCGGTCGGCACGTCCTTGACGACGACCGAGTTGGCGCCGACCTTGACGTTGTTGCCGACGTGGACGTCGCCGAGGATCTTGGCGCCCGCGCCGACCATGACCTTGTCACCGAGCGTCGGGTGCCGCTTGACCCGCCGACCCGAGGTGCCGCCGAGCGTGACGCCGTGGAAGAGCATGACGTCGTCACCGACGACCGCCGTCTCGCCGATGACGACACCCATCCCGTGGTCGATGAAGAAGCGGCGCCCGATGTGGGCACCCGGGTGGATCTCGATCCCGGTGAAGGAGCGCGAGAGGTAGGCGAGCACGCGCGCGGGCCACTTCCCGCCGGGGCGCATCCACCAGCGGTGGGCGATGCGGTGCAGCCAGATGGCGTGCAGCCCGGCAGAGGTCAGGAGCACGACCCACCGCGAGGTCGCGGCGGGGTCGCGCTCCATGGCCGCGGCGAGATCCTCACGGATCGTGGCGCGGATCGACAGGTGGGAGGCCACGGTCAGTCGAGCAGGCCCTCGAAGAGCGGGGTGGAGAGGTAACGCTCACCGAAGCTCGGGATGATGACGACGATCGTCTTGCTGGCGTTCTCCGGCCGGCGGGCCACCTGGTCCGCCGCCGCGAAGGCGGCGCCGGAGGAGATGCCGACGAGCAGACCCTCGTCGGTGGCCGATCGACGCGCCCAGTCCATCGCCGTCGGGGCGTCGATGTCGATGACCTCGTCGTAGATCTCGGTGTCGAGGATCTCCGGCACGAAGTTGGCACCCAGGCCCTGGATCTTGTGCGGGCCGGGGGCGCCACCGTTGAGGATCGGGGACTCGGCCGGCTCGACCGCGATGATCTGGATGTCCGACTTCTGCGAGCGCAGGTAGCGGCCGGCGCCGGTGATGGTGCCGCCGGTGCCGATGCCGGAGATGAGGATGTCGACCTCACCGTCGGTGTCCTCCCAGATCTCCGGACCAGTGGTCTTCTCGTGGATGGCCGGGTTGGCCGCGTTGGCGAACTGGCGAGCCTGGACCGCGCCCCGCTCGACAGCGATCTCCTCGGCCTTCTCGACCGCGCCCTTCATCCCCTTGGCGCCCTCGGTGAGGACGAGTTCCGCCCCGTAGGCCCGCAGCAGCGCCCGGCGCTCCTTGGACATGGTCTCCGGCATGGCGAGAACGACCTTGTAGCCGCGGGCCGCACCGACCATCGCGAGCGCGATGCCCGTGTTGCCCGAGGTCGCCTCGACGATCGTGCCGCCCGGCTTGAGCTCACCGGAGGCCTCGGCTGCGTCGATGATCGCGGCACCGATACGGTCCTTGACCGAGCTGGCGGGGTTGTAGAACTCGAGCTTCGCGGCGACCGTGGCCTCGGAGTCGATGATGCGGTTGATCCGCACCAGCGGGGTCCGGCCGACGAGCTTGGTGGCGTCTTCGTAGATGGGCAACGCGGTTCCTTCCATCGGGGCTGACTGGGTGCCGCGGTGCGCGGCGGCTCGCCCGCGACAACGAACGAGATGTTATGGATATTCCAACACCGCGTTATCTATTGCCGCAAGCGGGTCTCACCGCCACGAGGCGAAGGGGGCGGGGCCCTCCCTTCGCCCGTCGGCAGGTGCTGGTGAGGGTCGGCTTGGGTGACGAGTGCCGCACCTCCATCAGGCTGTCGAGGCAGGACGCGAGTCCTAGACTCGGCCCCATGTCTGCCCTCCAGATCGTCGCGATCATCCTCGGGGTCGGGATCACCATCGTCGGATGGGGCCTGCTCGCTCGAGCCGTCAAGCACTTCGTCACCGTCTTCAAGCTCGGAGCGTCGACGCCGGCCAAGGAGCGCACGGGTCAGCCCGGCGCCCGCACGGCGACGCTGCTGCGGGAGTTCCTCGGACACACCCGCATGTCGCGACTGCCCATCGTGGCGATCGCGCACTGGGTCACGATGATCTCCTTCGGGGTCCTCTTCCTGACCCTGGTGCAGGCGACGGTCCAGCTCTTCGACGCGCACTTCGTGCTGCCGCTCATCGGCCACTTCTTCCTCTACGAGTGGATCACCGAGCTCTTCGCGATGACCGGCATCATCACGATCGTCATGCTGATGGTCATCCGGCAGAAGAACCACCCGCGCTCGGCTGCCGGCGACGAGGGCCGCACGTCCCGCTTCTTCGGCTCGACCTTCTGGCAGGCCTACTACGTCGAGCTGACGATCCTCGGCGTGGGCATCTGCATCGCCCTGCTGCGCGGTCTGGAGCGTGCGCTCCTGCTCAACACCGGCGAGGTCGACCACGCCTCGCTCCTGCACTTCCCGCTCACGGGCTGGCTGGGCTCGCTCTTCACCGGCATGTCGGTCGAGGCCCTCGAGGCGGGCATCGTGATCGTCGCGCTCATCAAGCTGCTGATCTCCTACGCCTGGATGATCACCATCTCGATCAACCCGACGATGGGTGTCGCGTGGCACCGCTTCCTCGCCTTCTTCAACATCTACTTCAAGCGTCACGCCGACGGCCGCACCTCCCTGGGTGAGCTGCAGCCGATGCTCGTCGACGGCAAGCCCTTCTCCATGGAGGTCATGGAGGAGATGGAGGAGGACTCCACCCTCGGCGTCGGCAAGGTCGAGGACTTCACGTGGAAGGGCCTGCTCGACTTCAGCACCTGCACCGAGTGCGGTCGCTGCCAGAGCCAGTGCCCCGCGTGGAACACCGAGAAGCCCCTCTCCCCCAAGCTGCTCATGATGACCCTGCGCGACCACGCGCACGCCAAGGCTCCGTACCTCGCTGCGGCGCAGGGCGTCTCGGGCGTCTACACCCCGGCGAGCGCCGCCAAGGGCCAGACCGCCGACGGTGCCGTCGCCTTCGGTGGCGCCGAGGCCGGCCAGGCCGAGGGCGCGGTCGCGACGGCCGAGCCGGACGCGATCAACTGGGGCGAGATGTCCCTCGTCGGCCAGACCGGCTACGACATCGACCACCCGCTGTCGGCCTACAACCCGCACGGCCCCGACGCGGTCATCGACGAGGACGTCCTGTGGTCGTGCACCACCTGTGGCGCCTGCGTCGAGCAGTGCCCCGTCGACATCGAGCACGTCGACCACATCGTCGACATGCGTCGCTACCAGAACCTCATCGAGTCGGCCTTCCCGAGCGAGCTCGGCGGCCTCTTCAAGAAGCTCGAGTCCAAGGGCAACCCGTGGGGCATGGGCGCCAAGGCGCGCATGGACTGGGCGAAGGACCTCCCCTTCGCCGTCAAGGTGCTCGGCGAGGACGTCGATTCCGCCGACGACGTCGACTACCTCTTCTGGGTCGGCTGCGCCGGCGCCTACGAGGACCGCGCGAAGAAGACGACCCGCGCCGTGGCCGAGCTCTTCGACCACGCCGGCGTGGACTTCGCCGTCCTGGGCAACGGCGAGACCTGCACCGGTGACTCCGCTCGCCGCGCGGGCAACGAGGTCCTCTTCCAGATGCTCGCTGAGCAGAACGTCGAGACCCTCAACGAGCTCGGCGCGACGAAGATCGTCGTCACCTGCGCGCACTGCTTCAACACGATCAAGAACGAGTACCCGCAGCTCGGCGGCAAGTACGAGGTGCTGCACCACACGCAGCTGCTCAACCGTCTCGTCCGCGAGAAGAAGATCGTCCCGGTCAACCGCCCGGAGGGTCCGCGCAAGTCGAGCAACAAGGACGTCGCCTCCTCGGCTCCGTCCGTGACCTACCACGACCCCTGCTACCTGGGTCGCCACAACAACGTCTACGCCCCGCCGCGTGAGCTCATCTCGGCCCTGCCGGGTGTCGAGCTCAAGGAGATGGAGCGGTCGAAGGAGAAGTCCTTCTGCTGTGGCGCCGGTGGTGCCCGCATGTGGATGGAGGAGCAGCTCGGCTCCCGCATCAACCTCAACCGCACCGAGGAGGCCATCGCGACCGGCGCCGACCGGATCGCCGTGGGCTGCCCCTTCTGCCGCGTCATGCTGAGCGACGGCCTCACGGCCAAGCAGTCCGAGGGTGCCTCCGAGGACATCGAGGTCGTCGACGTCGCGCAGATGCTGCTCGCGTCGGTCAAGGAGGCCGCTCCGGCCCCGGCGAAGGCCGCGCCTGCCGCCGCCGAGACCGAGGAGTCCACCGAGGCCGCCCCGACGGCGGAGGCCACGCAGGCCCCGGCCGAGGCGAAGGGGGCGCAGGCTCCGGGTGACGAGGAGACGAAGACCGAGGCGCCTGCCACCGAGGCCACCGCCGCGGACAAGAACGCCGCACCCTCGTGGGAGACGGGCGCCGCCGCTGGTGGCGCTGCTGCTGCCGCGGGCACCGCGGCCGCCGCTACCTCGGCTGCGGACAAGAACGCGGCTCCTTCGTGGGAGACCGGCTCGGCTGCGGACAAGAACGCGGCTCCCTCGTGGGAGACCGGCTCGGCTGCCGAGAAGAACGCGGCCCCGTCCTGGGAGACCGGTGCTGCCGCGCCGGCCGCCGAGGAGCCGAAGGCCGAGGCGCCCGCCGCCGACGCCAGCGCTGCGGACAAGAACGCCGCACCCTCGTGGGAGACCGGCTCGGCTGCCGAGAAGAACGCCGCCCCGTCCTGGGAGACCGGTGCCACCGCGCCGGCCGCCGAGGAGGCGAAGACCGAGGCGCCCGCCGCCGAGGCCACCGCTGCGGACAAGAACGCCGCACCCTCGTGGGAGACCGGCTCGGCTGCCGAGAAGAACGCGGCCCCCTCGTGGGAGACGGGTTCGGCTGCAGCCGCGCCGGCTGCGAACACCGCGGCTGACGAGGCGAAGGGCGACGAGGCCCCGGCTGAGGCGCCTGCCGCCGAGGCCACCTCTGCGCCCGCTGCGGACGGCTCGCTCGCCGCCAAGAACGCCACCCCGTCGTGGGAGACCGGCGCTTCGGCTGCGGCCCCCGCCGCTGCCGAGGCCGAGACGCCCGCCGCCGAGGAGACGGTGACCGAGGCTCCGGCGCAGCAGGAGGCTCCGGCCGAGGAGCCCGCCCCCCAGGCCGAGGCAGCGGAGTCCGAGACCGCCGCAGCTGCCAGCCCGGCAGCCTCCGGCGACAGCGACCTCGCCGCCAAGAACGCGGCCCCCTCCTGGGAGACCGGCGCTCCGGCTGCGGCCCCCGCCGCTGCCGAGGCCCAGGCCCCCGTCGCTGCCGAGGCCCAGGCCCCCGTCGCCGAGGAGACGGTGACCGAGGCTCCGGCGCAGGAGGCACCGGCCGAGGAGTCCGCTCCCTCCGCCGAGGTCACCGAGCCGGTCGCCAAGGAGTCCGCCCCCCGGGCCGAGACCGCGCCCGCCGCAGCTGCCAGCCCGGCAGCCACTGGTGACAGCGACCTCGCCGCCAAGAACGCCGCCCCCTCCTGGGAGACCGGCTTCGCCGCCGCCCCGGCCGCGGCCGCCACGGCCGCCGAGACCGAGGCTCCCTCCAGCGAGGCCGAGGCTCCCTCCAGCGAGGCCGAGGCTTCGACTGAGGAGCCGGTGTCCGAGGCTCCGGCGGAGGCGGAGGAATCCGCTCCCTCCGCCGAGGTCACCGAGCCGGTCGCCGAGGAGCCGGCCGCGGCGCCGGAGGCAACCGAGGCTGCACCTGCGCCCGCAGGCGACAGCGACCACCTGTCGGAACTGGCGAAGAAGAACGCCAACCCCTCCTGGGAGTGACCTCGGGACTCCCCACCAGACGGAGGGGGCTGCGCACCACGGTGCGCAGCCCCTTCGTCATGGTGCGGGCCGGACGCCGTCCTGACCCGGCGTCGTTGGTGTCACCTGGCTGCCCGGAGAGGGGCAACCACGTGACATCAACGCCGTCAGGCACACCCGCCCGGCGCCCCATCCCCACCGGACATGCGTCGGCCCCGGCCGAGTGACCGGGGCCGACGTCAGACGAGGGTCGCTCAGAGCAGCGGACCGGTGATCGTCAGGCCGAGCTCGGGGACCAGGGCGAAGAGCGCGAAGAGCGCGAGGGCGCCACCGGCCAGCGAGAGGGTCTTGTTGAACTGGATCTGCTCGTTCATGCGGGCCTCACCGTCGGCCTTCCAGAACTGGTGCACGAGGAAGGCGATCGGCGCGACCGCGACGAGGATCATCAACGAGCCGAGGTCGCCCCAGACGCCGAGGATGATCGAGAGGGAGCCGACGACCATGAGCACGCCGGAGACGATGACGCTCAGCTTGGCCGCCGGGACGCCCACGGACTTGGCGTAGCCCGCCATCGCCTCGGTCTGGGTCAGGTGGCCGATGCCGGACGCGACGAAGATCGCGGCGAACAGGATGCGGGCGATGAGGACGATGATGTCCACGGGGGAACCTCCGAATTAGTTGTTTGTTTAACTATCGAAGGTCTCAAGCGTCAGCAGCGCCGACTTCTTCCCGGGCCCACATGTGACCTCGGCCACAGTTGCCCGGTCAGTCGAGCCCCTCCTCCTTGAGGAAGTCCGCGGCCACCTTGTCCGGGTCCTCCTTGTCGATGTCGGTGCGCTTGAGCAGCTCCTGCAGCTTTTCGGTCGTCAGCTTCGACGAGACCTCGTCGAGGGTCTCGGCGACCTGCTCCTTCGAGTCCTCGCGCACGAGCGGCACGACGTTCTGGCTGCCGAAGAGCTTCTTCGTGTCCTCGAGGACGACGAAGTCGTTCTCGACGATCGCCGGGTCGGTGCTGAAGATGTTGGCCGCATCGATCTGGCCGTTCTTCAGCGCACCGTTGGTCGCCTGCCCCGGCTTGAGCGGGCGGAAGCTCTTGAACTCGATGTCGTACGTCTTCTTCAGGCCCGGGATGCCCTGGGCACGGGTCTTGAACTCCGACGGCGCACCGAGGGTCATCTCGCCGGCGACCTTCGTCAGGTCGTCGAGGGTCTTCAGGCTCTTGGACTCGGCCGTCTCCTGGGTGACGACGATCGAGTCGTTGTCCTCGGCCGCGGACTTCTCGAGGACCGTCAGCCCCTTGGGCAGGACCTCCTTGAGACCGTCGTAGGTCTTGTCCGGGTCGGTCTCGGCGAAGGACTTGTCGTAGTAGAGCGCGAGGTTGCCGGTGTACTCGGGCACGACGTCGACCGACCCCTCCTCCAGCGCCTTGAGGTAGACCTCGCGGGAGCCGATGCCCGTCTTGGTCGAGGCGTCGACGCCGACGGCCTTCAGCGCGCCGGCGTAGATGTTGGCGAGCAGGATCGACTCCGAGAAGTCGGCCGAGCCGACGACGATGCCGCCGGAGCCACCCCCTTCGCTCGACGACGAGCTCGAGAGCGGGTCACCGCCGCCACCGCAGGCGGAGAGCCCGAGGGCACCGACCATGGTCAGGGAGAGGGCGACGACGCGGGCGCGTCGCGGGACGCGGATGGTCGGAGTCATGGGGTTCCTCCAGCGGTGATGGTGCGGGTGTCGGGTCGAAGGGAGCGGGTGCGGCCGGTGAGTCCCGGCGAGACGATCAGGCGCCCCAGCAGGGCGAAGGGGGCGTCCAGCGCCAGCGCGAGGAGGGCCACGAGGATCGCGCCGCCGGCGGTCATCGCGTAGTCCTGTGTGGCCAGCCCGTCGATGAGGAAGCGGCCAAGGCCGCCCAGGCCGACGTAGGCGGCGACGGTCGCCGTGGCGACAACCTGGAGCACCGCGGCCCGCAGGCCGGACAGGAGCAGGGGCAGGGCGATGGGCAGCTCGACCTTCCACAGCACCTGGCTGCCGGTCATGCCGATGCCGCGGGCGGCGTCGCGGGCGGCGGGGTCGACGGCTTCGACCCCGGCGTAGGTGCCGGAGAGGATCGCGGGGATCGCCAGGAGCACGAGGACGATGACGCTCGGGACGAGGAAGGCGGCGTCGCCCGGCAGTCGGGGCAGCAGGACGAGGGTGAGGGCGAAGAGCAGGCCGAGGGTCGGCACGGCGCGCAGGGCGTTGGCCGCGGTGACGAGCCACCGGCCACGGCCGGAGTGCCCGATCCACAGGCCGACGGGGATGGCGATGGCCGCGGCGATGACGAGCACGAGCAAGGTGTAGCCCACGTGCTCGAGCAGCCGCGCGAGGATCCCGTCGGCTCCCGACCACGCGTCGGCACTCGTCAGCCACTCGAGGATGGACCTGATCATGCCGCGCTCCCCTCCCGCGCCCGCCGCCACGGGGTGAGCGCACGCTCGAGGAGCCGGATCGCGATGTCGAGGACGAGGGCGAGCAGGATGCACCCGGCGATGCCGGCGAGCAGCTCGCCGCCGATCGCCCGGTTGTAGCCGTCGACGAGCAGGTCACCGAGCTGGCTGACGCCGATGAGCGAGGCGATCGAGACGATCGAGACATTGCTCACCGCCGCGACCCGCAGGCCGGCCGCGATGACCGGCACGGCGAGGGGCAGCTCGACGCCGAAGAACCGGCGCACCGGCGTGTAGCCCATCGCCGTCGCCGACCGCTCGACCTCCTCGGGCACCGAGCCCAGACCGTCGACGACCGAGCGCACGAGCAGCGCGACGGTGTAGATCGTCATGGCGACGACGACATTGATCGGGTCGAGGATGCCGGTGCCCAGCACGAGCGGCATGAGGACGAAGAGCGCCAACGACGGCACGGTGTAGAGCAGCCCCGCCGCGACGATGACGCCACCACGCAGGCGTGGGCTGCGGTGCGCCAGCCAGCCGAGAGGCAGCGCGACGAGCAGGCCGAGCAGCAGGGGTAAACCGGCGAGCCACGTGTGCCGCAGGGTGAGCGCGAGGACGTCGTCGAGGTGGTCGAGGATCCAGCTCATGGTGTCGCGCCGCCCGGGTCATGGGGCCGCTCCTGGGCCTCGATGACGGAGAGGACCTCGGTGGCCCGGCAGGTGCCGGCGAGGGCACCGTCGCCGTCGACGACGACCCCGCGGCGGCTCGGCGAGGACAACGCCGCGTCGAGGGCGGCGCGCAGTGGCCCGTCGACCCGGGCGAGCGTGCCACCCAGGGCGAGCGAGGTCTCGTCGACCACCCCGTCACCGAGGTCGGCCGGTCGCGCCCAGCCCTGGGGGTGGCGTCGGTCGTCGACGACGAGCACCCACCCGTCGCTGCCGGCGCGGGCGGCCGCGTCGCCGACACCCGAGCCCAGCGCCACGGTCGGCTCGTCGTGCAGCGGGATGCTCGCCCGCTCGAAGCCCAGCGCGCGGTACCCGCGGTCGCGTCCCAGGAAGTCGGCGACGAAGCCGTCGGCCGGGTGGGCGAGCAGCTCGTGCGGTCGGGCCAGCTGGGCGATCCGCCCACCGACACGCAGCACGGCGACGTGGTCGCCGAGCTTGATCGCCTCGTCGATGTCGTGGGTGACCATGACGATCGTCTTGCCGAGCTCGCCCTGCAGCCGCAGGAACTCGTCCTGCAGCTGCTCGCGGACCACGGGGTCGACGGCGCTGAAGGGTTCGTCCATGAGCATCACCGGCGGGTCGGCGGCGAGCGCGCGGGCGACCCCGACGCGCTGCTGCTGGCCGCCCGACAACTGGCTGGGGTAGCGCCGGCCGAGGGCCGGGTCGAGACCGACGAGCTCGAGCAGCTCACGGGCCCGGGAGATCGCGGTCTTCTTCGCGGTGCCGAGCAGGAGCGGGACGGCCGCGACATTGCGCTCGACCGTGTGGTGCGGGAAGAGGCCACCGTGCTGGATGACGTAGCCGATGCCCCGGCGCAGCTGCGCGGCGTCCATCGCCAGGACGTCCTGGCCGTCGATCGTCACCGACCCCGCGGTCGGCTCGATCATTCGGTTGATCATCCGCAGGGTGGTGGTCTTGCCGCACCCGGAGGGGCCGACGAGGACGGTGATCGCCCGGTCCGGCGCGGTGAGGCTCAGGTCGTCGACGGCGACCGTGCCGTCGGGGTACTGCTTGGTCACGCCGTCCAGCCGAATCATCCGGCACCAGTCCCATCGATCGTGTAGGAGATCATCCTACGGACGGGACAAACTTAACCCGAGAAGACGTCCAGCACCTGGGAGCGCGGCACCTCCGCGACGGACGCGTGCTCCCACCGCGGCTGCCGGTCGCGGTCGACGAGCTGGGCGCGCACCCCTTCGCTGAAGTCGGGCCGGGCGAGCATCCCGCGGGCGATGACGGTGTCCGTCGCGAGCACCTCGCGCACGGAGCCCGCGTCGGCGGCCCGGCGCAGCGCCTCCAGCGTCACGGCCACCGACAGCGGGGAGCGAAGGGAGATCTCCTCACCGGCAGCACGGGCCGCCGGGTCCGGGTGCGCGCGGAGTCGCTCGACGACGGCCGCGGCGTCGTCGCCGGCATAGCACTCGTCGATCCACGGCTGGGCGGAGCGGATCGCCGAGCCGTCCCCCTTCGTCGCACCGGAGGGGACCGGCTCGACCGGGCCACCGGCAGCGACGGCCGCGAGCAGCTCGGGTACACGGGCGGAGTCGACGACGGCGTCGGCGAGGCCGAGGTGGACGGCGTCGGCGCCCGTCACGGTCGTGCCGGTGAGCGCGACGTGCGTGCCCGTCTCGCCCGGGGCGCGCGAGAGCCGGTAGGTCGCGGCGACGTCGGGGAAGAAGCCGATGACGGTCTCGGGCATCGCGATCCGCGACCGCTCGGTGGCCCAGCGCGCCGTGGCAAACATCGAGATGCCGAGCCCGCCGCCCATGACGATGCCGTCCATGACGGCGATGACGGGCTTGGGGTACTCGGCGATCTGCGCGTCGAGCGAGTACTCGTCGGCCCAGAAGTCCACTCCCCCACTGGTGCCCGCGAGGTGCGCCTCCCGCACCTGGCGCACGTCGCCGCCCGCACACAGCCCGCGCTCGCCCGCGCCCTCGAGGGAGACCGCGGCGACGGCGTCGTCGTCGGCCCACGCCACGAGCCGCTCGGACATCGCGCGCACCATGTCGCGGGTCAGCGAGTTGATGGCCCGAGGGCGGTTGAGCAGCACCCTGCCGAGGGACCCCTCGACGGCGAAGAGCACCTCGTCGGTGCCGGTGGGCCCGGGAGCGAAGTCAGACATGGGCGAAACCTTGGCACAGGCCCGCCCGGTCGATCTCGACCGGGTCAGCTCCTGGCCGGCGCGGCCGCGGTGGACGCCCGGACGACGAGCTCGGGCTTGAACATGTACTCCTTGGCCGGGATCGGCTCGCCAACGATCGCGTCGGAGAGGGCGGCGATCGCCGCCGCGCCGAGCCCCTGGACCGGTTGCCGGACGGTCGTGAGCGGAGGGTCGAGGAAGCCGACCATCGTCGAGTCGTCGAAGCCGACGACCGAGACGTCCTCGGGGACCGAGAGGCCCATGTCGCGCACCTCGCGGATGGCGCCGATCGCCATGAGGTCGGAGGCGCACACGAGCCCGGTGGCGCCGCGCTCGACGAGGCTCCGGGCGGCGGCGGCGCCGCCCTCGACGGTGAAGAGTCCCTCGTCGACCCACTCGGAGGCCTCCTCCGCGGACAGTCCGAGGTGCCGCTGCAGAGCGCTGGTGAAGCCGGCGAGCTTGCGGATCGAGGGCACGAAGCGCCGCGGCCCCGTAGCGAGCCCGATGCGACGGTGCCCGAGCTGCGCGAGGTGCGCGACCGCGAGCGCCATCGCGTCCTCGTCGTCGGTCGAGAAGAAGGGGACGTCGATGTCGTCGACGAAGCCGTTGATGAAGGCGACGGGCATCCCGCGCGCGACGAGGCTGCGGTAGCGCTCGTGGTCGGCCGTCGTGTCCGCGTGCCGCCCCGAGACGAAGATGATGCCGGCGACGCCGTGGTCGAGGAGCGACTCGACGTACTCGTCCTCCGAGATGCCGCCGGGCGACTGGGTGCAGAGCACGGGCGTGTACCGGCGCCGGGCGAGGCCGTCCTCGATGACCTGGGCGAAGGCGGGGAAGACCGGGTTGTCGAGCTCCGGGACGACGAGCCCGACGAGGCCACCGCTCCTGCGACGCAGCTTGGCCGGCCGCTCGAAGCCGAGGATGTCGAGCGCGGTGAGCACCGACTGCCGCGACGACTCGCTCACCCCCGACTTGTCGTTGAGCACGCGACTGACGGTTGCCTCGCTGACGCCGGCCTGAGCGGCGATGTTCGACAGGGTGCCCATGGGTGCATCGAACATCTCTTTCACGATTTGCGCAAGGTCTTCCAAATCATGCAAGACATTGCTATGTTCCGATACGCCCTTCACGGGTTCACCCTTCGCCACCTCTCCAAGGAGCACGCCATGCGTCGTTCGTTGCCCGGCATCACCGCTGCTGCCGGCGCTCTCGCCCTCGCCCTCACCGCCTGCGGTGGGAGCGGCACCAGCGGGAGCGACTCGTCGTCGAAGAGCCAGGCCGAGGTCGACCCGGCCACGCTCAAGGCCGAGCTGACGTGGTGGGACACCTCAGACCCCACCAACGAGGCGCCGGTCTTCAAGGACCTCATCAAGCGCTTCAACAAGAAGTACCCGAACGTCAAGATCAAGTACCAGTCCGTCCCCTTCGCCGACGCGCAGAACAAGTTCAAGACCGCGGCCGAGGCCGGGGAGGGCGCACCGGACGTCATGCGGGCCGAGGTCGCCTGGGTCCCGGAGTTCGCCGCCGCCGGCCACCTCTACGCCCTCGACGGCACCTCCCTGCTCGAGGACAAGGACTTCCTCGAGACGCCGCTGTCCTCGAACGTCTACAAGGGCAAGACCTACGGCGTCCCGCAGGTCACCGACACGCTCGGCCTCATGTACAACAAGAAGCTCTTCAAGGAGGCGGGCATCAACAAGCCCCCGACCACCTGGCAGGAGGTCGAGGAGGCCTCGAAGAAGCTCAAGGACAAGGCCGGTGTCGACGGCATCTACCTCAACAGCGCCGGGTACTTCGTGCTCCCCTTCATGTACGGCGAAGGGGGTGACCTCGTCGACGAGAAGAAGCAGCAGATCCTCGTGGGGTCGGACGAGAACAAGGCGGGCATCAAGACCGCCGTCGACCTCATCGACTCCGGCGCGGCGCCGAAGCCGGACGCCAACGACGCCTACGGGACGATGATGACCCTCTTCAAGGAGGGCAAGGTCGGGATGATCATGAACGGTCCGTGGGAGGTCGCGAACATCGCCAAGGACCCGGGCTTCGGAGGCACGAAGAACCTCGGCATCGCCCCGGTCCCGGCTGGCTCGAAGGGGGCCGGCTCCCCCGTGGGCGGTCACAACTACGTCGTCTACTCGGGCCTGGACGAGAAGAAGGCCGACGCGGCCACCGCCTTCATCGAGTACATGAGCTCGCCGGAGTCGCAGGCCTACATCGCCGACGAGCTCGGCCTGCTGCCGACGAGCGAGAAGGCCTACGAGCTCGTCAAGGACAACGCGCAGGTGACGGCATGGGAGGAGCCGCTCAAGGTCTCCAAGCCCCGCCCGTGGATCCCCGAGGGCGGCCTCTTCTTCACGCCGCTCGACGCGATGGCGACGAAGACCCTCGTCAAGGGCGACGACGTCTCGAGCACGCTCGACGCGACGGCGAAGACGTACAAGTCCGACGTCGTCCCGGAGTACGAGCTGCCGTGACCTCGTCGATCACCGCGGAGCCCGACCTCGAGTCGGGCTCCGCCCCTCGGGGCCGGGTCCGTCAGCTCCTCGACAAGCACTGGTACGCGTGGGCGATGGTCCTGCCCACCGTCCTCGTTCTCGGGGTGCTCGTCATCGCCCCGCTGCTGCAGGGCATCTACCAGTCCTTCACGAACCTCAACGAGTCCAACAACCGCGACGTCGTCTGCACGAAGACGCTCGGCGGCGGCCAGGAGTGCGTCGACAACCCTGACGGGGCGCACTGGGTCGGTCTGCACAACTACGTCGAGCTCCTCACCGGCGGCCAGGGCAACTTCTGGATGCTCTTCGTCAACACCGTCGTGTGGACCGCCTCGTGCGTCGCCCTGCACTACCTCGTCGGGCTCGGTCTCGCCGTCCTGCTCAACCGCAACTTCCGCGGGCGCTCGCTCTACCGCGTGCTGCTCATCGTCCCGTGGGCCGTGCCCGCCTTCGTCAGCGCCTTCGCGTGGAAGTTCCTCTTCAACCCGCGCTTCGGGATCATCAACTCCACGCTGAGCGGCGTCGGGCTCGACCCCGTGGACTGGTTCAACCACCGCTGGACCGCGATGTTCGCCGCCATCGTCACCAATGTCTGGCTCGGTGTCCCCTTCATGATGGTCGCCCTGCTCGGCGGGCTGCAGTCCATCCCCGCCGACCTCTACGAGGCGGCCGAGATGGACGGAGCCACGCCGTGGCAGCGCTTCCGCCACGTGACCCTGCCCGGCCTGCGACCCGTCAGCTCGACGGTCGTCCTGCTCGGCACCATCTGGACCTTCAACATGTTCCCGATCATCTTCTTCGTCACCGGTGGAGAGCCCGCCGGCGAGACCGAGATCCTCGTGACCGGGGCCTTCCGCGCGGCCTTCGAGGGCCTGCGCAACTACTCGCTCGCGGCGACCTATGGCGTGCTCATCCTCTCGATGCTCATCGTCTACGCCGGCATCTACCGCCGCATCCTCAGCAAGAAGGGAGAGGTCTGGTGAGTCGTCGTCCCCGCGGTCGCGGGCAGCGGAGCGTCGGTGCATCGATCGCGCTGCACGCCACCCTCATCACCGCCACCGTCATCGCGCTCTTCCCCGTCGTCTGGGTCTTCCTGTCCTCGCTCAAGCCGAGGAGCGCCATCCAGTCGAGCCGGATCACCCTCTTCGACCAGCCGAGCCTCGACAACTACCGCCGCGTGCTCGTCGAGACGAGCTTCCCGACGTGGTTCCTCAACTCGATCGTCGTGGCCGGGCTGACGATGGTCTTCGGCATGGCGATGTCCGCCACCGCCGGGTACGCGTTGAGCCGCTTCAACTTCCCCGGCAAGCGCGGGCTCATGTGGCTCTTCCTCGTGACGCAGATGTTCCCCGTCGCGATTCTCATCGTGCCGATCTACACGATCATGGCCAACCTCGGGCTCATCGACACCAAGCTGTCGCTCGTCATCGCCTACTGCTCGGTCGCCGTCCCCTTCTGCACCTGGATGCTCCGGGGGTACTTCGACACGATCCCCCGCGACCTCGACGAGGCAGCGGCTCTCGACGGCCTGGGCCCCTTCGCGACCTTCTGGCACGTCGTCCTGCCGCTCGCCAGGCCGGGGCTGGCCGTGACCGCCTTCTACACCTTCCTCACCGCGTGGGGCGAGGTGGCCTACGCCATCGCCTTCACGCTGAGCGACTCGAAGCTGACCCTCGGTGCGGGGCTCCAGCAGTTCGTGCCGCAGTACAACCCGCAGTGGGACCTGCTCACCGCTGGAGCGGTGCTCATCATGGTCCCCGCGTCGCTCGTCTTCTACTTCGCCCAGAAACACCTTGTCGCCGGCCTCACCGCTGGTGGGACCAAGGGATAGGAGCCCCGATGTCCACCCCCGTCCTCTTCGACTCCGCCAGCCGGGTCTACCCCGGCTCGACCACGCCCGCCGTCGACGCTCTCAGCCTCGACATCGACCCCGGTGAGTTCCTCGTCCTCGTCGGCCCCTCCGGGTGCGGCAAGTCCACGAGCCTGCGCATGCTCGCCGGGCTCGAGGACGTGACCTCCGGCTCGATCCACGTCGGTGGTCGGGACGTGACGCACCTGCCGCCGAAGGACCGCGACATCGCCATGGTCTTCCAGAGCTATGCGCTCTACCCGCACCTCACCGTCGGGGAGAACATGGGCTTCGCCCTGAAGATCGCTCGCGTGTCGAAGTCCGAGATCCGCTCGCGCGTCGCCGAGGCCGCAAAGGTGCTCGACCTCGAGCCCCTGCTCGACCGCAAGCCGGCCGCCCTCTCCGGCGGTCAGCGCCAGCGCGTCGCGATGGGCCGGGCGATCGTCCGCGAGCCGCAGGTCTTCCTCATGGACGAGCCGCTGTCGAACCTCGACGCCAAGCTTCGCGTCCAGACCCGCACGCAGATCGCGGCGCTCCAGCAGCGCCTCGGCGTCACGACCGTCTACGTCACGCACGACCAGGTCGAGGCGATGACGATGGGCGACCGCGTCGCGGTGCTCAAGGACGGCGTCCTGCAGCAGGCGGCCTCGCCGCTCGAGCTCTACGACCGTCCGACCAATGCCTTCGTCGCCGGCTTCATCGGGTCCCCGGCGATGAACCTCGGGACCTTCCGCGTCACCGACGGCGCGGCGGTCGTGGGAGGCGCCAGGGTCCCGCTGTCCCGCGCGACCATCGCGGCCCTCACCGAGGACGAGGTCGTGCTCGGCTTCCGCCCCGAGGCCGTCGAGGTGGTGAGCCAGGGCACCGAGGGCGCGCTGGCCATCGAGGTGCTCGTCGCCGAGGAGCTGGGCTCCGAGGCCTTCCTCTACGGCAACCTCGTGGGCGGCGAGCTCCACGCGCCGCACCTCGTCGCCAAGGTCCCGCCGCGCAGCGTCCCGGAGAAGGGCAGCCTGGTCCACCTGCGGATCCAGCAGGACCGGCTGCACCTCTTCTCCGCGAGCACGGGCGAGGCGCTGCCCTCCTGACCCGATCGAGCGGCCCGGACCGGCTCGGAGGTCAGCGCGGGGCGGGACAGCGTCGGTCGAAGTCGTCCTTCAGCAGCTGCGGCTGGAAGTCCGGGTTGTCCTTGGACCAGAAGTAGACCTCGATGGTGGAGGAGTCCCGCTCCATGACCTCCGAGACCTTCATCGTCGTGTCGGCCGCGGCCCGCGCCTGGGTCCACCGCTCCCGCTTGCCGGACGCGGAGTCGGTCTCCGGGAGCGTGTAGACGACCTTGAGGTCGGTCGTCGCGAGCTTGCGGGCGACCTCGCCGAGCGGCTCGTCGTGCAGGGCCATGCAGTGCAGCGGCTGCCCCTCGGCGAAGAGCCCCTCGGGCGCGGGAACCACCGGCGTGGCCTTGGACGTCGACCGGGTTGTCGTCGACGTGGACGTCGAGGCAGGCGCGGCCGGCACCGTCACGGGCCCGCTGGGCCCGCCGTCGGACGCGGCCCACAGGGCGACCCCGACGAGGGAGGCCGCGACCCCGGCCGCCGCCAGTCCGGCGATCAGCCGCAGGGGTCGCCCCGTCCTGCCGCGGCCGGATCCGGTCGCGGACCCCAGCGGTCGGTCGGCACCGTCCAGCGCGGCGAGCCGCTCGCGGGCCGCGGCCACCTGCGTGTCGTCGACGCCGGTCAGGTCGGCGCGGTGGCCCTGCACCGCCACGAGGTCGTGGTCGTCGTGGTTGATCTCGTCGTGCTCGAGCACATCCCTGCTCATGGGTGACCCCCCTCGGTGTCGTGGTCGGTGCCGTCGTGGTCGGTGAGCTCCGCGCGGACCCGGGCGCGTGCCCGGTGCAGCCGTGAGCGCACGGTGCCGATGGGCAGGTTGAGCGCCTCCGCCACCTCCGCGTAGCTCATCTGGGCGTGGGCGACGAGCAGCAGCACGTCACGCTCGTCGTCGCGCAGGTCGGCCAGCGCGCCGGCGAGGGCCCGCCCGCGGGCCTGCGCATCGACCCGGGCGTCGATGTCGCCGAGGCCGGTGTACCCCTCGACGAGCGGGTCCGCACCGAGTCGCGCGTGGGCCCGGTAGCCGCGAACCTCGCTGCGCCGGTGCTTGGCGAGGAGGTTGGTCGCGATGCCGAAGAGCCAGGCGCGATGACCTCCCTTCGTCGGGTCGAAGCGGTCGCTGTGCTCCAGCGCGCGGACGAAGGTCTCGCTCGCGAAGTCCTCGGCCGTGTGGGCGTCCACCCGTCGCGCGAGGTACCCGTGGACGTCCCGGTAGTGCTGGTCGAAGACGTCGAGCAGCGTGACCGGGCGCGAGGTCGCCCCCTGCGCGGCCTCATGCCCGGTCATCACTGCTCCCTTCGTCGCCCATGTCGCCATGGTGCTCTCCGTCGCGCTCACACCTGTTCTTCCCCGCACGTCGCGGATCGGTTCCCGCCCCCGCTCGACGGGCCGCGACCGGCTGGCACACTGGGCTCGCGATGACGGAGCACCGGGCGGGGAGACGCTGGAGGACGCTGCTGGCGTGGGCCGGCTTCGGCGTCCTCGTCCTGTGCGTGCTCGCCGTCGCCGCCATGTACCTGCGCGGTGGCCGCACGAGCATCGGGGTCGTCATCGCCGCCGCCCTGCCCGTCGTCGTCGGGGTCGCCCTGGTGGCCGCGCTCGTGTCGTGGCGCCACCTGCGCTGGTGGCGGCTCGCCCTCGTCGCCGCCCTGCTGCTCAGCCAGGCACCGCTGCTCGACCACGTCGTCGCCGACCCGCGGCCCGCGGCCGAGGACGGGCCGACGATCACGGTCGCGACGCTCAACACGGCGTGGGCGGGCCCAACCGACGCGGAGCTCGTCGACCTCGCCGACGGCGCCGACGTGCTCGCCCTGCAGGAGTGGGACCCCGGACGCACCGATGGCCTGGATCGCGCCCTCGGCCCGCAGTGGCGGCTCGCCGCCAGCGACCACGACGACTACATCGGGACCGACGTCGACGTCTGGGTGCGCAGCCCGTGGACGGTCGCCTCGTCCACCCCGCTCGCCGGTCGGCAGCCCGGAAGTGCACTGCGGCTGCGCCGGGGTGGCACGGAAGTCACCGTCGTCGGCACGCGCCTGCAGAACCCCGCCTTCCTCGCGGCCGACCGCTGGGGCGAGGGGCTGGACTCCCTTCGTCTGGCGGCCGAAGGGAGTGACGGTCCGGTCATCGTCCTCGGCGACCTCAACGCACCGCCCAGCGCGGTCGCCTACCGGCGGTGGGTGAAGCGAACAGGCTTGCGGGACTGCACCGCTCAGCTCGGGTCCGGGTTCCCCGGCACGTGGGGGCGGACGCGCGGAGCCGCCTACGGGCCGGTGCCGATCGACCACGTGACGACCCGCGGGGCCGCGTGCACCGCGCTCGAGGTCACCCGCGAGCGCGGCAGCGACCACCGCGCGCTGACCGCGACGGTCGCGCTGCCCTGATCAGCCGAGCGTGGCGAAGGGGGCCGCGGCCTCCAGCTCGAAGGCCAGTTCGAGCAGCAGCCGCTCCTGCCCGGTGCGGGCCGAGAGCATGACGCCGATGGGCCGACCGTCGTCGGTGCGTCCCAACGGCAGCGAGATCGACGGCTGACCGCTCACGTTGTGCAGCGGGGTGAAGCCGACGTACTGCGGCAGCCGCTCGAAGTGCGTCTCGAAGTCGAGGTCGCCGGAGAGGTAGCCGATGCGCGGGGTTGTGTGCGTCAGGGTCGGCGTGAGGATGACGTCGACGTCCGGGAAGAGGCGCTGCGACGCGGGGCCGACGGCGGCGAGGCGGGCGAGGTAGAGCGGGGCGCGGTGCAGGCGCTTCTTCGCTCGCGCCGCGAGGCCGCGGGTGAAGGGGTCGAGCCGCTCGGCGTCGAAGCCGTCGCCGTAGAGGCGGCGCCCCTGCTTCGCCGAGGCGAGGGCGAGCAGCCCCCAGTAGTCCTCGAAGTCGGTCTTGAAGAAGGCCGGCACCGGCACGTCGACGTCGTCGACGTCGTGACCGAGGCCGTCGAGCAGGCGCCCGACGCCCTCGACGGCTTCGCGGGTCTGCGAGTCGGTCGCCTGGACGAGCGGCGAGTCGATCATCATGCCGACGCGCAGGCGGCGGTCGGCCGGGCCCTCGACGAGGCCGACGCGCGGCAGCTTGCGGGCCCGTTGGTGGTCCTCGGCCGCCGCGAGGAATCGCGCGGTGTCGCGGACCGTCCGGGTGAGCACGCCGTTGACGACGATCGGGACCGGGGTCTGGTCGGTCGTCGGGTCACCGAGCAGGCGACCGCGGCTCACCTTGAGCCCCACAAGGCCGCAGGCCGCGGCGGGGATGCGGACCGAGCCACCACCGTCGTTGCCGTGGGCGATGGGCAGGGCACCGGAGGCGACGAGCGCGGCCGCGCCACCGGAGGACCCGCCGGACGAGTAGCCCGTGCCCCAGGGGTTGCGCGTGACGCGCCCGCCCGGCCGCTCGGTCGTCGCCGTCCAGCCGAAGGGAGGACAGGTCGTCGTCGCGACCGGCACCACGCCGGTGGACAGGTACTGCCGGACGAAGGCGCCGTCGTCGGTCGCCGGCCGGTCCGGCAGCGCGTCCGAGCCCATGCGCATCGGCAGGCCCGCGACGTGCACGTTGTCCTTGAAGGCGGTCGGCACCCCGGCGAAGGGGGCGCCCGCCCCCGGTCGGAGTGCGGCGGCCCGGCGACGGGCCCGGTCGGAGTCGAGGACCGTCGTCGCGCCGAGCTGCCCGTCGACCGCGGCGACGCGGGCGATCGCGGCCTCGACGGCCTCGACCGCGCTGATCCGCCCGGCCCGGATCTCCTCGGCGACACCCGTCGCGTCGAGCGAGCCGAGCGCGTCGTCGCGATAGGCCGACACCCGGCGGGACTCGTGGTCCTCGCGGACCTCGTCGTGGGGGGCGATGCGGTGGGTGTCGGTGCTCATGGGCCCGAGGTTACTTGCGGGTCACGACACGTGCGGCGGACTCCCTTCGCCCGTCCGCCTGCTGGGACGCCGGGTCAGACCTCGGTCCGGTGGAAGTTGGCGAAGGACCGGCTCGCGGTCGGCCCCCGCTGCCCCTGGTAGTGCGATCCGTAGGGCGCGGAGCCGTAGGGGTGCTCGGCCGGCGACGAGAGGCGGAAGAAGCAGAGCTGGCCGATCTTCATGCCCGGCCACAGGCGGATCGGCAGGGTCGCGACATTGCTCAGCTCGAGCGTCACGTGACCGGAGAACCCGGGGTCGACGAAGCCGGCCGTCGCGTGGGTCAGCAGGCCGAGGCGACCGAGCGAGGACTTGCCCTCGACGCGGGCGGCGAGGTCGTCGGGCAGGGTCACCGTCTCGAGCGTGGAGCCGAGGACGAACTCGCCGGGGTGCAGCACAAAGCCCTCGTCGGGCTCGACCTCGATGAGCCGGGTCAGCTCGGGCTGGTCGGCCGCCGGGTCGATGACGGGGTATTTGTGGTTGTCGAAGAGCCGGAAGAACTTGTCCAGCCGCACGTCGACGCTGCTCGGCTGGACCATCGTCGGGTCCCAGGGGTCGAGGACGACCCGGCCACCGTCGATCTCGGCGCGGATGTCCCTGTCGGAGAGCAGCATGGTCCGACCCTAGAGCGCCGCCGGCCTCACTGGGTGAAGTTGATGTCGACCGGCTCGGTCGGGACGTGGTCGAAGACGACGGCCGTCACCGGAGAGTCCGTACCCCCCGAGCGCTCGAAGGTGACGCCGTCCGACGGATAGGGCTCCCCCGGCTCCGCCGCCATGTCGACGCCGTCCTCGGGGTCGATGGTCATCGTCGCCCCGATCTCCCAGACGTTCCGCGTCCCCGAGACCGCCCAGAAGCGGACCGGTATGCCCTCGGCATTCGTCGCCTTGGTCATCGCCTCCCAGTTCATCTTCGGCGGGATGTCGATGCGCACGCCGCCGTCGGGGAGCAGGTGGACGTGGTCGTCACGGTAGGTCTCGATGATCTTGCGCTCAGTCGGGTTCGACGGCTCCCACGCCTTGCCCGTGGCGAAGGGGGTGGGGTTGGGGTTGAGGTTGGTCGGGGCGGCCGAGGAGCTCTGGTCGGAGGTGCTCGCCGGCGGCGCCGGGTCGGGACCACTCGTGGCGACCACGACTCCCCCGGCGACGACGGCGGCGGCCGCGCCGGCGAGCAGCCACACGCGGCCGCCCCTCCTCCCCCGGGGCTCGGCGTGGGAGCGGGCCCCCTGCACGCGCTCCCACGCTGCCTGCCGCTGCGTCGCGGTGGGCCCGGGCACGTCGGCCCGCAGCTCGCGCAGCGCGTCCATCTCGGGCCCGTCGAGCAGGCCGATGTCGTCAGTGGTCATCTCGGGTCCCCCTGGTGTCGTCGAGCGCGGCCCGCACGATGCGGCGGGCGCGGTGGAGGCGGGAGCGCACGGTCCCGACCGGCAGGTCGAGGGCCTGGGCGACCTCCGCATAGGTGAGCTCCGCGTGGGCGACGAGCAGCAGCACGTCGCGGTCACCGTCGGAGAGGTCGGCGAGGGCGGTGACGAGCGCCGGGCGGCTCGACTGCGAGTCGACGCGGTCGATGGCCCGGTCGGTCTCGTCGCCGGCGGTCGCCAGCGGGTCGACGCCGGTGCGGGCCCAGGCCCGATAGGCGCGGACCTCCTCGCGGTGGTGCCGGGAGAGCAGGTTGCTCGCGATGCCGAAGATCCAGCCGCGCAGCACCCTCGCTCCGGGTCGAAGGTGTGACCCCTCGCGACCGCCTGCACGAAGGTCTCGCTCGCCAGGTCCTCCGCGACGTCGGCCGGCACCCGCCGGGCGAGGTAGCGGTAGACGTCGGCGTGGTGCCGGTCGAAGACCTCGTCGATCGGCACTCCCCCGATGCTCGGCGGCCGTCACAGCGCCCTGACCTGCCCCATCGGCGCCCTCCCTGTCTGCGTCCCCAGTGTGCTCACACCTGTACTTGCCCGCAGGGCGAAGGGGGGTTCACGCCCCCTTCGTCGGTCGATGTCGATGGGTGACCCCCAGCGCACCCGGATACATCGACTCAGGGCACTTTGGCTGACGGATGACTGAACCTCTGGAAACTCTCCACGCCTTTTCCCCCGGTTACTGCAAAGTAACGGTAATGTCCTCAGCGATCACGGCCGATCACGAGAGCGCAACGGAGCGTTTCGCCCTCCCCGGGCCGACCACCAATGGGAGGGAACCCGTATGACCCCGCAGACGCCCAGCCGTCGCACCATCGTCAAGGGAGCGGCCTGGTCCGCCCCCGTCGTCACCATCGCCGCCGCGGCCCCCTCGCTCGCGGCGTCGACGACCGCGCCGCACGACCTGTCGACGTCGGTGCCCGGCAGCGGCAACCGCATCTCGGCCACCCAGATCGACATCTCGGCCACCGAGTTCATCAACACCGGCACGGAGACCATCGAGGGCATCACTGTCGTCTTCTCGGCGAGTGACGGCCAGAAGATCAATGACGTCCAGGTCTTCGGCCAGCCCATCGAGAACCTCGCGGTAGGCGCGACGATCTCTGGCGAGGGGACCTCGGTCGTCACCCTCATGCTCGCCCCGGGCACCCAGCTCGGTCAGGTCACGATCGCCCCGGACGGCGGGAGTTACAAGTCCCCCGCCGGGCAGACCCTGATCCTCGACAGCAGCATCGGCTTCACCCTCACCACGACCGTGTCCGCGACGAACGCCAAGCCCGGTGACGTCTCCTTCGAGAACGTCACCCAGGTCCCGGCCGCCTGACGCCAGCACCACCGACGAGGGCCGCACCCACCCGGTGCGGCCCTTCGTCATGCCTAGCCCTCCCCTTCGCCGGTCGATGTATGTGGGTGACCTCCAGCGCACCCAGATACATCAACCCAGCCCCTCGCGCGCACAAAGCCCTCGGCCGCGACACCGGGCAGGTGTTGCGGCCGAGGGCTGTCCGAGCCGGTGACGGGAATCGAACCCGCGTGTCCAGCTTGGGAAGCTGGCGCTCTACCATTGAGCTACACCGGCGCGCGAGGCGCAGGCGACATGCTAACCCACGGTCAGCGGCTCGCCGGCACCGACTCCCCCTTCGTCGTCGTGGGTGCACCGAGGCCCCGCGGGATGTTTGGATGACCGGATGAGCACCGAGTGGGACGAGCGCACCGAGGCGCCGATCGTCGAGGCCGCGAGCTTCGCCGAGGCGCCGCTGCCGGAGGCCGGAGAGCGGCAGCTGACCCGGCTGACCCACCCGGACGACCCGCGACTGACGGTCGAGACCCTCCTGCTGCGGCGCG
Organism: Janibacter sp. CX7; assembly: GCF_024362365.1. Lineage (NCBI taxonomy): Bacteria > Bacillati > Actinomycetota > Actinomycetes > Micrococcales > Intrasporangiaceae > Janibacter > Janibacter sp. CX7. The sequence goes on from NZ_CP101464.1 coordinate 2,786,695, forward strand.
ACCACCCCGACCTGGTCGTCGTGCTCCACGGCGCCCTCGTGCGCAAGGACACGACCCTGCCGCGCTTCGAGTGGCTGCGCACGCTGCGCGACCGCCCCGAGAACCTCCTCTTCGTCTCCGACCCGTCGCTCGCGGTCGACCAGGCGATCCCGCTGGCCTGGTACATCGGGCCACAGGAGCACGACGTCACCGCGCGCCTCGCCGACGAGGTCGCCGCGCTCGCCGGTCGCCTCGGCACGGCCCGCACCGTCTTCACCGGCAGCAGCGGTGGCGGCTACGCCTCGCTGGCCCTCGCGGCCCGAACGCCGGCGTCGCTCGCGGTCTCCTTCTCCCCGCAGACCCGCGTCTCCCGCTACGAGCACATGCCGGTGAAGATCTTCCGCACCCGGCTCTTCCCCGAGCACGCCGACATGGACTCGGTCGAGGCCGCGCACCGCGACCGCGTCGACCTCACCCACCGGTGGGCGGCCGGACCGGACCAGCCCGACGCCTTCGTGCGTCTCGTGCACAACAGCGGCGACCCGGGGCACCTCGAGGACCACGTGCAGCCCTTCCTGCGCGCAGCGGGCGTCGACCCCGACGCCGCCGACGGGCCCCGCTTCTCCCTCGTCTTCGACGACTTCGCGCAGGGGCACTCGCCGCCGCGGCCGGCCCAGATGCGCGACCAGCTCGACGCGGCCCTGGCCTGGCACGACTCCGTGCGCTGAGCCGGCCACCTCGGCAGGTGAGCTCACCCACCTTCGTCATGACGAAGGTGGGTGAGCTGCGTTGTGCGTCAGGTCACCTGCCGTTCGCTTGCCCCAGCAAGCGCACCGGGGAGAGGATGAACCGAACGCACAGTAAGCGCTTGCTTACTGTCTTGTCCCCAGCGTCGGGCAGGCCCGGCGCACGACACGACCAGGAGACGCCTGCATGGGTCACTACAAGAGCAACCTGCGCGACATCGAGTTCAACCTCTTCGAGGTCTTCGGTCGCGACGAGGTCCTGGGCCAGGGCCCCTACGAGGCGGTCGACGCCGACACCGCGCGCGAGATGCTCAAGGAGTACGCGCGTCTGGCCGAGAACGAGCTCGCCGAGTCCTTCGCCGACGCCGACCGCAACCCCCCGGTCTTCGACCCCGAGACCTCGTCCGTGGCGATGCCCGAGTCCTTCAAGAAGTCCTACAAGGCCTTCCAGGACGCCGGCTTCTGGTCGCTCGACCTGCCCGAGGAGCTCGACGGCACCGTCGCTCCCCCGTCGCTGCGCTGGGCGATGAACGAGCTCGTCCTCGGCGCCAACCCGGCCATCGGCATGTTCGGCGCGAGCTACTCCTTCGCCAAGCTGCTCTTCCTGCTCGGCAACGACGAGCAGAAGAAGCTCGCGAAGTGGATCGCGGAGAAGGGCTGGCACTGCACCATGGTGCTCACCGAGCCCGACGCCGGTTCCGACGTCGGGGCCGGCCGGACCAAGGCCACCGACAACGGTGACGGCACCTGGAACATCGAGGGCGTCAAGCGCTTCATCACCTCGGCCGAGTCGGACATGACCGACAACGTCGTCCACTTCGTCCTCGCCCGCCCCGAGGGCGCCGGCCCGGGCACCAAGGGCCTGAGCCTCTTCATCCTCACCAAGTACGCGGTCGACCTCGAGACCGGCGAGCTCGGCGAGCGCAACGGCGTCTACGTCACCAACGTCGAGAAGAAGATGGGCCTGAAGGTCTCGACGACCTGCGAGGTCACCTTCGGCGAGAAGCACGCCGCCGTCGGCACCCTCTTCGGCGACGTCCACGACGGCATCGCGCAGATGTTCCGCGTCATCGAGAACGCCCGGATGATGGTCGGCACCAAGGCCATCGCCACCCTCTCGACCGGCTACCTCAACGCGCTCGAGTACGCCAAGGAGCGCGTCCAGGGCGCCGACCTGACGACGCCGGCCAAGGACGCCCCGCGCGTGACGATCACCCACCACCCCGACGTGCGCCGCAGCCTCATGCTGCAGAAGGCCTACGCCGAGGGCCTGCGAGCGCTCGTCACGCTCACCTCGAGCCAGCAGGACACCGTCGACCTCGAGCAGCTCGCCACGGGCAGCGAGGCGATCGCCGACGACTCCCCCGCCGCGATGGCCAACCGGGTCAACGACCTGCTCCTGCCGATCGTCAAGGGCCTGGGCTCCGAGCGGGCATGGACCCTCCTCGGCACCGAGTCGCTGCAGACCTTCGGTGGCTCCGGCTTCCTGCAGGAGTACCCGATCGAGCAGTACGTCCGCGACGCGAAGATCGACACCCTCTACGAGGGCACGACGGCCATCCAGGGCCAGGACTTCTTCTTCCGCAAGATCGTGCGTGACAACGGCCAGGCGCTGGGTCACATCGCGATGCAGATCCAGGAGTTCGCCCAGGACGTCGACGCGCAGGGCGGCGCGCTCAAGCACGAGCGCGAGCTGCTCGGCCAGGGCCTGGAGAACGTCCAGGGCATCCTCGGCGCGATGTTCCAGGCGCTCATGGCCTCCGACCCCAAGCAGGAGGGCTCTGACGTCACCAACATCTACAAGGTCGGCCAGAACACCTCGCGTCTGCTGCTCGGTGCCGGTGACCTCGTCGTCGGCTGGCTGCTGCTGCGCCAGGCCGCCGTCGCCACCGAGGCCCTCGAGGCCGGCGCGGAGGGCAAGGACAAGGACTTCTACACGGGCAAGGTCGCCGCGGCGAGCTTCTTCGCCAAGAACGTCCTGCCGCTTCTCGCCGGCGAGCGCGCCATCGCGGAGGCCACGGACAACACCCTGATGGACGTGCCCGAGACGGCCTTCTGAGTCACCTCTCCCCCAGGAGACCCCACCAGACCGAAGGGGGCTTCCCGCCAGCTGGCGGGAAGCCCCCTTCGGGCGTGTCCGGGGCGGTCAGTAGCGACGGTCGTCGCGCACGACCGTCTCGCGACGGCGGTTGGTGAAGAGGAAGCTGAGGATGATCGCCAGGGCGCCCAGGGCGATGGCGATCCAGCCGATGGCGTTGAGGTCCAGACCCGCGATGGACATGTCGCCGTTGTAGGCGAAGACGATGACCAGACCCACGAGCAGCAGGAAGATGCCGGCTCCGATGTACATGTGCGTTTCTCCTTGTCCCCGGCTCAGAGCCGGCTGTCGGTCTCGGTGATGTCGACCCGCTCGGCCGGCTGGTGCCGGCCGCGAGGGTCCGCCGGGTCGGTGCGGACCGACAGGCGGGTCGGCACGTCGCGGCGGCGACGGGGTCGGTCGACGAGGTAGAAGCCCACGAGCATGAGCAGGCTGAAGACCACGATGAAGATCCAGAACAGGGCTTCGCCACCCATGGGGCCCACTCCCTTCGATCGGCGTTTCAGCCCAGACTAGCGCCGGGGACGGGGCACACTCGGAGGTGACGCCACGCGTCACACCCGCACCACCCGTCACTGATGGATGTCACCGCCTCGCCCCTGGAGTCCCCATGCGCCCGAGCACCCGCCGCGCGATGATCCTCACCGCCACCACTGCCCTGACCGTCTCGCTCGCCCCCGCAGCGAGCAGCACCGCCGCCCCGACCGCGGCGCCGGCTGCCGACACCGCGGCGACCGCGAAGCGCGACGTCGGTCTCAACCTCACCGTGGAGCCGCTGTGGAGCGGGACCAACGAGAGCCTGACGACCGTCGGCGAGGTCTTCGACGCCTCGACCTACCGGCCGCTCACCGGCCGGCGCATCTCGATCCAGGCCCGCAACGTCGGCTCGACGACGTGGCGCACCGTCGCCACCCCGGAGAGCAACTCCAACGGCGCCTTCCTCGTGCGCCTCACGGCCGACCGGTCCAAGACCTATCGCGCGGTCTACGCGGGCAATGCCTGGTACAGCTACAAGCAGAGCAACTGGGAGCGCCAGACGGCCAAGCCCGGGACCAAGGTGCGCACGAGCGTCAAGCTCAAGGCGACGAGCAACGGCGGCAGCAAGGTCACCGGCCGGGTCACCCAGCTGTGGAGCAACCCGATCCGCCCGCTCAAGGGCGTGAGCGTCTACATCCAGGCGCGGCAGGCCTACGGCTCCTACTGGTTCGACGCCGGCTCGACGCGGACCAACAGCCTCGGCTACTACAACTGGAACACCTCGGTGAAGCCGAGCGCCTGCTACCGCTATCGCGCCATCTACAAGGGCAACTCCAACGGCTGGGCCGCCAAGAGCGCGACCGGCGAGTGGACCAGCTGCGGCTGACCTCCCCTTCGGCCCATCGCTCAGTCCTCGCGACCGAGCTGGGCGAGGTGCCGGTTGTAGGCCTCGAGCTCGGCGTCGCCGTCCCGGTCGGCAGCCCGGTCACGACGGCGCGACTCGCGGTCGTCGCTGCGCATCCACTGCCAGGCGACGGCCACGGCGAGCACGAGGGTCGGGGCCTCGCCGACGCCCCACGCGATGGCGCCTCCGGTGCGCTGGTCGGCGACCGGGTCGGTCATCCACGGCAGGTCGAGCCGTCCGAAGAAGCCCGGGGCGAGCAGCTCGGTGGACTGGGTGAGGATCACCCCGAAGAAGGCGTGGAAGCTGATCGTCGCGAAGAGGACGACGAGCAGCGCGAGCGGCGACCAGCGCTTCGGGCCCGGGTCGATGCCGATGAGCACCCACGTGAACATGTACCCGGTCAGCAGGAAGTGCAGCATCATCAGCACGTGCCCGGTGTGGGTGACCATCGCCAGCTCGAAGAGCGGGCTGTAGTAGAAGATCGCCAGGCTGAAGAAGAAGAGCGACGCCGCGACGGCGGGGTTGGCCAGCACCCGCAGACAGCTCGAGTGGACCGTCGCGAGGATGACCTCGCGCGGACCGAGGGTCTTGTCCCGGCGCGCCGGCAGCGCGCGCAGCGCGAGGGTGATCGGGGCGCCGGGCACGAGCAGCAGCGGCGCGATCATCGCGACACCCATGTGCTCGACCATGTGCCAGGAAAAGAGGATCTTGCCGTAGACGGCCGGGCCGCCCGAGGTGAAGTAGACGAAGACCGCCCAGCCGAGGACCCAGCTGATCGTGCGCAGCACCGACCAGTGGTCCCCCCGGGCGCGCAGGCGCAGGGCCCACCGCACGTAGACGACGACCGCGATGACCGCGACGGCCAGCCACAGCCAGTCGGTCTGCCACGAGGCGATCCAGCTCGTCGAGGTCGGCGCCCCCGGGTCGGGGTAGCCCGACAGGTCGTAGACGATCGAGTTGCCCGGTGCGAGCTGCGCCGACTCGGGCGTCGGCGTGCGGCCGACGGCAACACCCAGACCCATCGCCGTGGCCATGACGATGACCTCGCCGACGGCCAGACGGACGAAGGCGCCGCCCCCGGTCGGGGCACCGGAGGTCGAGGCGCTGGACCCCGCACCGGCCTCCAGGGCGGCGATGACCCGGTGGCGGTGCCACCAGCCGGCGATGCCGAGCAGGACCACCGCGAGCGCCTTGAGCAGGAGCAGCACGCCGTAGCGCGAGGCGAGCCCTGACAGGCCGCCGATGTTGACCCAGGTGGCGAGCACGCCGGAGCCGACGAGCAGTGCGTAGCACCAGCCCGCGATGCTCGAGTAGCGCCGCGTGGTCACGGCGAGGTGCTGGCCGAGCGCGGGGCGGATGACGAGGAGCGCGACGAGCCCGCCGACCCAGACGGTCGCGGAGACGAGGTGGAAGGCCAGCGCGTTGACCCCGCTCATGTGGTCGAGACTCGCGGCGGAGTGGCCGGCGAGGGCCAGCGGCAGGAGGGCGAGGACCGAGCCGGCGGAGAGCCAGGCGAGCGCGCCCTTGCTCCGGGCGAGCGGCGCGCCGACCGCGACGACACCGACGATCGCCGAGGAGATGACGGCGGTGCGGGTCGAGTCGAGCTCCCAGACGAAGGCGAGCAGCTGCGACAGGTAGGTCGGCGCGCTGAGCGGGAGCCCCGCGAGCGAGGCGAAGTCGCAGAGCATCCGGCCGATGCCGGCGAGGAACCACACGATCGCCGCACCACCGGCCAGCCGGGCGAGGCTGTCGCGCCGCGACGTGCGGGTCGTCTCCGGCACGAGGAAGGCGGCAAGCACGAGGGCGCCGACGGTCACCGCCGCCGCCGCGTCGTGGACGACGCGCAGCACGGGCAGCGCCCACCGGACAAAGGCGCCGGGGTCGCCGAGCTCGAGCGGCGCGGCCCCGCCGCCGAAGGCCGTCGCCGCGACGACGACCACCACCGAGACGACGCCGAGGACCCCGAGCGGGAGGGATGTGGTGCGGGTGGCGCCCGGGCGTGCAGACATGCCCTCTAATCTAGGCAACGAGTCCGGGGACCACCGCATCGCGTCCTGTCAGGGACAACGATCGAAGGGAGTGCCCGTGACCACGTCGTCCACCGAGCTGAGCACCAGCGTCATCCGCATGATGAGGATGCTGCACGCCACCCGAGCCCGGGCCCCGCGGGTGCACCCCGCGGTCGAGCCGAGCCACCACTCGGTCCTCGTCGCCGTGCGCGAGTCCCCGAGCCGGGTCGGCGACATCGCCGAGCGCAACCTCTCCGACGCCTCGACCGTGAGTCGTCAGGTGAGCCACCTGACCGCGCTCGGCCTGCTGCACAAGGTCCCCGACCCCGAGGACGGTCGCGCCCAGCTCGTCGCTCTCACCGACGAGGGCGTCGCCCTGCTCGACGACCTCGTCAAGCACCGCGAGGCCTGGTTCGCCGAGCTGCTCGCCGACTGGAGCGAGCAGGACATCGCGGCCTTCATCGGCTACGTCGACCGCTTCTGCGATGCCGTGGCCGACGACCCGCGCCACCGGGGCTGACCCCCCTTCGTCCCCTGCCGGAGGCAACCCTGCGGGCCGCTGGGGCGTCTGTCAGGATGACCGATGTCACTGGCCACAGACCGGGGGGACCCACCATGTCGCACCGCCGAGCAGTACTCACCGCGCTCGTCCTGACCACGTCGGGGGCACTCGTCGGCACGTCCGCCGGCGCCGCGCCCGCGGCACCCACCAGCACGGGCATCGACGTCATCTGCGACGGGATCGGTGCCGACACCGTCACCGTCACCGGCGAGCTCGCCTCCGGCGGCACCGCCGAGATCACCCGCGGGCCGCTGACCGTCGTCGGCCGCCCCGGGTTCACCGGCGAGGACGCGAGCGGTCACCAGGTCGAGGTCGCGCCCACCGGTCAGGGGGCCGTGTGCACCGCCGACGAGACGACCACGGCCGACGACATCTCGCAGGTCCTGCCGGCCGTCCAGGCGGTCAAGGCGCCGACGAACGGCGAGGTGAGCGGCCGGCTGACCTTCACCGTCGAGGTCGACACGACGACGACCGCGGCCGCGAAGTCCGCCGCCGCGCAGAGTGACGCCCAGTCGACGGCTGCGGCGCTGCCCTTCGAGTCCGAGCTGCGCACCTACCTCGCCTCGCGGCCGGGCGCCGTGGGTGTGGCCGTGCGCCTGCCGGGCAAGAACACGTCCTGGACCTACACCAAGGTCTCCTCGCGCAATGTCACGGCGAGCATCGTCAAGGTGCAGATCATGTCGGCCGTGATGATGAAGGCCCAGGCCGAGGGGCGCGCCCTCTCGAGCTGGGAGAAGTCGAAGATCTCGCCGATGATCCGCAACAGCGACAACGACGCGACGACGGCGCTCTTCAACCACATCGGCGGCCGCGCCGCCATCGACAGCAGCGCCGACCGGCTCGGCATGAGCGGCACCGTCGCCGACCCCTACAACCACTGGGGCCTGACGAGCACGACCGCCGCCGACCAGGCCAGGCTGATGGAGCACTACGCGCGCACCTCCTCGGTGCTCAGCGCGACCAACCGGATGTACGGCCTGAGCCTGATGCGCCAGATCAACTCCAGCCAGGACTGGGGCGTGACCGCCGGCCCGCCGGCCGGGACGGTCGCGCTGAAGAACGGCTGGCTGCCGCGCACCGACGGCTGGCACGTCAACTCCATCGGCTGGGTCAAGTCCTATGCGCCCGACTACACGATCGCCGTGCTCACCCACGACAACCCGGGCGCGATGAGCACCCAGGTCTCGACGATCGAGGGCGTCTCGCGGATCGTGTGGAAGAACCGCAGCAAGCTCGTCGACTCGACGACCCCCACGCCCACCCCGAAGCGCGCGATGCGCGGTGACTGGGACGGCGACGGCAAGGCCGACCTGTGGGGCCTGTCGGCGAGCGGCCGGGTCTACGTCATGAAGAGCAGCGGCACCAACGTCGGCGCCAAGAAGGTCGTCAAGTCCGGCCTCTCGGACGCCACGTGGATCGGCAGCGCCGGCGACGTCAACCGCGACGGTCGCGCCGACGTCCTCGTGCGTCGCGGCGACGGTCGCCTGCAGCTGATGCGCACGACGAGCAGCGGGGCCCTCGGCACCCTGTCGACGATCGGCACCGGCTGGGGCTCCTACACCGACATCGCGGCCGGCGGGGACGTCGACGGCAACGGCCGGCTCGACATCCTCGTGCGCAAGGTCGGCGGCTACGTCGACCTCTACGACGTGACCGACAAGGGCAACCTGCGACGGGTGCGCGCGATGGGCCGCCCGGCCGTCTACTACTCCAACATCATGCTCGTGAACGACGTCAACGGGGACGGCAAGGACGACATGCGAGGCGTCTCCAGCGGCGGCCGGATGCGCACCTGGACCTCGACGGGCACGAGCTGGAAGCAGACGAGCGCGACGAGCACCGGCTGGAACACCTATCGCTTCGTCGCCTCCCCCGGCGACGTCAACGCCTCCTCGACGAAGCAGGACGACATCGTCGCCGTCACCTCCTCCGGTGCCGGCCGCCTGATGTACGGCGCCACCGGCGGTGGCATGGGCAACGGCTACCGCACCCTGGCGGAGTACCTCGGCGGACTGCCGATGGTCTTCTGACCCCGGACGCGCCTGTGGGGCTGTCCCTCCTCTCGGAGGGGCAGCCCCACAGGCATGTCGAAGGGGGTGCCCTCAGGCCCAGAGGAAGGCGGTGCCGGGGTCGTGGAGCAGGGCCGCGACGTCGGCGAGCAGCTTGGAGCCGAGCTCACCGTCGATCAGCCGGTGGTCGAAGGAGAGCGCGAGCTGGGTGACCCAGCGCGGCTCGATCGACTCGCTGCCGTCGGCCGCGGTGACGACCCACGGCATGCGCCGCACGGCACCGAAGGCGAGGATCGCCGCCTCGCCGGGGTTGAGGATCGGGGTGCCGGTGTCGACGCCGAAGACGCCGACGTTGGTGATCGTCGCCGTGCCACCGGACAGGTCGGCGGGCTGGGTGCGCCCGTCGCGCGCCGTGGCGACGAGGTCGCCGAGGGCACCGGCCAGGTCGTGCAGCGAGAGCTGGTCGGCGGCCTTGATGTTGGGCACGAGCAGCCCGCGCGGGGTGGCCGCGGCGATGCCGAGGTTGACCTGCGGGTGCAGCACGATCTCCTGCGCGCCCTGGTCCCAGCTCGCGTTGGCCTCGCGGTGCCGTCGCAGGGCGAGGCAGAAGGCCTTGGCGACGAGCAGCAGCGGCGTGACCTTGACGTCGGCGAAGGCCCGGTCCCGCTTGAGCCGGTCGACCAGCTCCATCATCGCGGTGACGTCGGCGGTGACGAACTCGGTGACGTGCGGTGCGGTGAAGGCCGAGGCGACCATCGCCTCCGCCGTCGCCTTGCGCACGCCCTTGATCGGCACGCGCACCTCTTCGCGCTGGTCGAGGTGCGAGGAACGAGCCTCGAGACCACTCCCCGAGGCCGCGCCCTCGACGTCCGCCCGGGTGACGATCCCCCCTTCGCCCGTGGGGGCCACGGACTGCAGGTCGACGCCGAGGTCCTTGGCCAGCTTGCGCACCGGCGGCTTGGCCAGGGCGCGGGTCTGCGCGCCCGTGAGCGGCTGGGCCGGGGCCGACCCTTCGAGACGGCGCTGGCGCGCCTCCTCAGGGACCGGGGGTGCCGCGGGGGCGGCCGGAGCGGGCGCGGGGGCGGGGGCCGCCGGAGCGGGGGCCACGTCGGCACCGCCCTTGCGGGCACGCCGACGGGTGCTGCCCGCCTTGGCGCCGTAGCCGACGAGGTTGGGCCCGGAGGCCTCCTCGGCCTCGCCGCCGGCCGGGGCGGCCGGCTCCGGGTCGGAGCCGGCGACCTCGACGGTGATGATCGGGGCGCCGACGTCGACGGTGTCGCCTTCGGCGACGAGCAGCTCGACGACGGTGCCGGCGAAGGGGATGGGCAGCTCGACGAGCGACTTCGCGGTCTCGACCTCGATGACGATGTCGTTGACGGCGACGGTGTCGCCGACCTTGACCTTCCAGGTCGTCACCTCGGCCTCGGTGAGGCCCTCGCCGGGGTCGGGCAGGTTGAACTTCTTGACGGCCACAGTGACTCCTGTCAGTGCGCGAGCGAGCGGTCGACGGCGTCGAGGACCCGGTCGAGGGTCGGGAGGAACTCCTCCTCGAAGCGGCTGGGCGGGTAGGGGATGTTGTAGCCGCCGACCCGCAGCACGGGCGCCTCGAGGTGGTAGAAGCACTCCTCCTGGACCCGGGCGGCGATCTCCGCGCCGAGCCCGGCGAAGGTCTGCGCCTCGTGGACGATGACGGCGCGACCGGTCTTCTTCACCGAGTCGGTGATCGTCGGCAGGTCGAGCGGGCTGAGCGAGCGCAGGTCGACGACCTCGAGGTCGCGGCCCTCCTCGCGCGCGGCCTCGGCCGCCTGCAGGCAGGTCTTGACCATCGGGCCGTAGCACAGGAGGGTCGCGTCACGACCCTCCCGGACCACGCGGGCGTCGTAGAGACCGAGGTCAGGGGCGCCCCCTTCGTCGATCTCGGTCTCGCCGCGCTCGTGGTAGCGACGCTTGGGCTCGAAGAAGATCACCGGGTCGTCGGTCTCGATCGCCTGCTGGATCATCCAGTAGGCGTCGGCCGCATTGCTGCACGAGACGACCCGCAGGCCGGCGGTGTGCGCGAAGTAGGCCTCGTTGGACTCGCTGTGGTGCTCGACGGCACCGATGCCACCACCGCAGGGGATGCGGATGACCATCGGCACCTTGAGGTGACCGAGGGATCGGGCGTGCATCTTGGCGACCTGGCTGACGATCTGGTCGAAGGCCGGGTAGACGAAGCCGTCGAACTGGATCTCGACGACGGGCCGGTAGCCGCGCAGGGCCAGGCCGACGGCGGTGCCGACGATGCCCGACTCCGCGAGCGGGGTGTCGAGGACACGGTGCTCGCCGAAGTCCTTCTGCAGGCCCTCGGTGATGCGGAAGACGCCGCCGAGCTTGCCGACGTCCTCACCCATGAGGACGACCTTGGGGTCCTTGTCCATGGCCTTGCGCAGGCCGGCGTTGAGGCCCTTGGCGAGGGAGAGGCGCTGGCCGCTCATCGGGGGTCTCCTTCCTCGGCGAAGCCGGCGTGGTAGGCGAGGAACTCCTCGCGCTCGGCGTCGACGACGGGGTGGGGCTCGGTGTACTGGTGGTCGAACATCGTCGGCAGCTCCGGGTCGGGCATCTCCTGGCAGGCCTTGCGGATGCGCTCGGCGACCTCACCGGCCTCGACGTCGACGGCGTCGAAGAAGGCCTGGTCAGCGTGACCGCGCTCGGTCATGAAGCCGCGCATGCGCTTGATCGGGTCCTTGTGCTTCCAGATCTCGACCTCGGCGTCGCTGCGGTACTTCGTCGGGTCGTCGGAGGTCGTGTGCGCGCCCATCCGGTAGGTGTAGGCCTCGATGAGCGTCGGGCCCTGGCCGCTGCGCGCCTTGTCGAGCGCGTCCTTGGCGACGGCATAGGTCGCAAGCGGGTCGTTGCCGTCGACGAGCACGCCGGGGAAGCCGAAGCCTCGGGCACGCTGGTAGGGCGGGATGATGAACTGCTTGTCGTTGGGCTCGGAGATCGCCCACTGGTTGTTCTGGACGAAGAAGACGACCGGGGCATTGGTCACCGCGGCGAAGACGAGGGCCTCGTTGAAGTCGCCCTGGCTGGTGCCGCCGTCGCCGGTGAAGGCCATGACCGCGCTGTCGCGCTCGGGGTCGCCGGTGCCCATCGCACCGTCGGCCGTGATGCCCATGGCGTAGCCGACCGCGTGGAGCATCTGGTTGCCGATGACGATCGTGTAGAGGTGGAAGTTGTTCTCGTTGGAGTCCCACCCGCCGTGGTTGACCCCGCGGAACATCCCGAAGAGGCTCACCGGGTCGACGCCCCGGCACCACGCGACACCGTGCTCGCGGTAGCCCGGGAAGGCGTAGTCGTGGGGGCGCAGCGCGCGGCCGGCGCCGACCTGCGCGGCCTCCTGGCCGAAGAGGCTCGGCCACAGGCCGAGCTCGCCCTGGCGCTGGAGGGCGAAGCCCTCGGCGTCGATGCGGCGGACGAGGACGAGGTCGCGGTAGATCGTGCGCGCGTCCTCGCTCGTCATGTCCTCGACGATCTGGGCGTAGGGCGCGTTGGTCGCATTGGTCTCGAGGCGGGTGCCCTCGGCGTCGACGAACTGCACCATCTCGGGGTTGTCGTCGGAGAAGTGCCCGCTGATCTGCGATGGCGGCTTCGGCCCCATCTCCGGCGAGGGCTCGAAGGCCCCTGCCACGTGTCCTCGGGTGCCGGCCTGGCCGGCGACGTCGTTGTCGCTCACGATGTGCTCCCTTCGGCCCGGCCCGGGGGTCACCCGGCCGCGGCCCCGAGGGCGTCGGCTGCGACGCCCCGAACGGCTGCGGTGGGCTTGTGACCCGAACCACAGTTCACTGGCTGGGGCCAACCTAGCGTCTCAGCAGGTGGACGCCCAAACCGGCTCCGACCCACTGCGCCGCCCTCGTCACCGCCCCCCGGAACCAGCCCATCCCAACTCCGCAAAACCCTAGGGTCTTGCAGGGTTGAGCCACTCCAACTCCGCAGGACCCTAGGGTTTTGCAGGGTTGATGCCTGGCCTGTGGATAACGGCGGCGCCGGGTGCCGCCGCTCGGCCACGGTGGGGGCATGCCCGGACCTCCTGCTCGCCACCGAGACATCTCCGCCCTGCGTGACCTGCCGCTCTTCACCAGCAGAGAAGCTCGCGAAGCGCGCCTGTCCGGGCACGACCTGGCGATCTTGGCCCGGCGCCAGCTCGTCTTGCGGGTCGCCCGCGGGTGGTACTCCTGCCTCGTCGACGCCTCGGAGGAAGAGCTCCACGTCCTCAGGACGGTCGCCAACCTGCGCCTCCTCGGCGGCACCGCGGTGGCGTCCGGCATGTCCGCCGCCCTGGTCCACGGGCTGCCGCTCGCCAGGTGTGACCTGTCCACCGTCGAGATCGCCACCGAGGGGGTCGGCCACGGCCGAACCCGGCAGGGTGTGCGCGTCAGCGAGCACGCGACGAAGGGGGCGCAGCGGCTGGCCGTCCACGTGCCGCTCGTGGGCACGAGCGTCCCCGTCGTCGACCTCGCGAGCGCGATCGTCGGGACGGCGCTGTCCGGGGCCACGTCCGCGGCCCTCGTCGCCGCCGACCACGCGGTCCGCCACGAGGTGTGCACCTCCGAGCAGATCCAACAGGCACTGGCGGCTCGACACGGCTTCCGTGGGATTGCCCGGGCCCGCACCGCCCTCGAAATCGTCGATGGCAAGCACGAGTCACCCGGCGAGACCTTGACCGCGATGATCCTGCGCGAAGGGCCGTGGGACTTCGAGCCCCAACTGCGGGTGAGCGCGCGCGGCCGCAACTTTCGGCTCGACTTCGCGCTGCGTGAGCACAAGGTCGCCATCGAGTTCGACGGCGAGGGCAAGTACACCGGTCCCGAGGTGATGGAGGACCAGCTGGCTCGGCAGGCAGCACTCGAGGCCGAAGGGTGGGTCTTCGTGCGACTGGGCTGGGCCGACCTGGACGATCCTTCGACGCTCCTGCGACGGATCGCCGACGCTGTCGCCATCGCCGACGCGCGCTGATCTCCCCTTCGCCGCCGGTCCACCGCCGACCACGACCCGGCATGACAGAACCCTGCAAGACCCTAGGGTTTTGCAGGGTTCTGGGGCCGTCAACTGCGCAGGACCCTAGGGTCTTGCGAAGTTGCGGGCCAGGGGTAGGTGGCAGGTCAGGCCGGGCCGAAGGCCCGGGCCACCGCGATCAGGCGGTCGTTGGCCTCGGGCTCGCCGATGGTCACCCGCACGCCGTCGGTGCCGTAGGGGCGCACGGACAGGCCGGCCTCCGTGCAGGCGGCGACGAAGTCGGCCGTGCGCTCGCCGAGCGGGAACCACACGAAGTTGGCCTGACTCGGGGTCATCTGCCAGCCGGCCTCGGCGAGGGCGGCGAGGACCCGCTCGCGCTCGGCGACGATCTCCTTGACCCGCACGTCGAGCTCGTCCTTCGCCTCGAGCGAGGCGACCGCCGCGGCCTGGGCGAGCAGGTTGACGCCGAAGGGGGTCGCGGTCTTGCGCAGCGCCTCGGCCACCGGCTCCGGCGCGACGGCGTAGCCGACGCGCAGCCCGGCGAGGCCGTAGGCCTTGGAAAAGGTGCGCAGGAGCATGACGTTGCCGTGCTCGCGACGCAGGGAGAGCCCGTCGACCTCCCCTTCGCCCTCCACGAACTCGAGATAGGCCTCGTCGACGACGACGAGGACGTCACGCGGCACCTTGGCGATGAAGGCTTCGAGCTCCGCGTGGGTCACCGACGGACCGGTCGGGTTGTTGGGGGTGCACACGAGCACGACGCGGGTGCGGTCGGTGATCGCGGCGGCCATCGCGTCGAGGTCGTGGCGCTGGTCGGCGGTCAGCGGCACCTGGACCGACACGGCGCCGGCGATGGCGACGACGATCGGGTAGGCCTCGAAGGAGCGCCACGCGTAGACGACCTCGTCACCCGGGTCGCACGTCGACTGGATGATCTGCGCGAGCACGCCCACCGACCCGGTACCGGTCGCGATCTGCTCGCGCGGCACGTCGAGGTGCGCGGCGAGGGCGTCGGTGAGGGCCGTGACCCCCATGTCGGGGTAGCGGTTGACCCCGGCGGCGGCCTGCGTGATGACGTCGACGACCGAAGGGAGGGGAGGGTACGGATTCTCGTTGGAAGAGACCTTGTAGACCGTCACTCCGTCACGCGGGGCGGGCGGCTTGCCGGCCACGTAGGCGGGGACCTGGTCGAGGGCGGAGCGCAGCCGGGGTGACGTCATGCCCGGCACCCTAGTGGCCCGCCTCTCCACGGGACGCCACAGCCCTGCAGGACCCTAGGGTCTTGCAGGGTTGGAAGGCCGGAACTCTGCAGGACCCTAGGGTCTTGCAGAGTGTCGGGGCGCAGAGCTGGGCTGCAGAGGCTCTGGGTCAGCGGTCGAGGTCCTCCTTCTCCGGCAGCACCCAGTTGAGGATCATCGAGACGATGGTGATGACGAGGGCGCCGATGACCGCGTCCCACCAGAACTTCGTGATCTCGAAGTCGAGGCCCAGCGGCGAGGCGATCCACTCGGTCAGCTGCAGGAGGAAGGCGTTGACGACGAAGGTGAACAGGCCCAGCGTCAGGACGATCGCGGGGAAGGCGAGCACCTTGGCGATCGGCTTCACGATCGCGTTGACGACACCGAAGATCAGGGCGACGAGGACGATCGTGGCGAACTTCGAGGCGAAGGTCGCGCTGCCGTCGGCGAGGTGGATGCCGTCGATGAGCCACGCGCAGACCCACAGCGCCACGGCGTTGACACCGGTCCGGATCAGGAAGTTGGTCATGGCCCCAGCATGGCAGCCCGACGTGATCGTGGGCACGTGACGGTCCGCGCCGGGCCACCCGAGGTCACCCGTGGTCCATACTTGACCGGCCGGTAGCGACGGAGTATCGGCGATGGAGGACAGCACGGATGAGCGACGGACGCCCGGGACGACGACACGACCTGTGGGACGACGACGAGCAGGAGACCTCGCGCGCGACCTCCGCGAGCGAGCGGACCGGCTCCGCGGCGAGGTCGAAGGGGGCGGCCGCGGCTGCCGCAGGCCCCGCACCTTCGCGCCGGTCGCGACGTGAGCAGGAGTCGAGCAAGCGTCGCTGGCTGGTTCCGGTCGCGATCCTGCTCGTCCTCGCCCTCTGCGGCGGCGGCGCCTGGGCGGCCCTCGGTGGCGGCGGTGACGACACCGCCTGCGAGGGCGACCCGCTGACCGTGGCGGCCACCCCCGAGATCGCCGATGCGCTCGAGGACGCCCTGGCCAAGGTGCGCGAGAGCGACTCCTGCGCCAACTTCGACATCTCGTCGACCTCCGCCGCCGACGCGGCGAAGAACATCAACGACGGCAACGGCCCGGACATCTGGGTCCCCGACAGCTCGACCTGGATCGACGCGGTCGACCCGACGAAGACGACCGGTCAGTGGCTCGAGGGCAGCTCGATCGCCTCCTCCCCCGTCGTCCTCGCGTCGAGCCGGGAGCAGAAGGACGCGGTGAGCAGCTTCAGCTCCTGGGCCAACCTCGTCAACCAGGACGGCGGGCTGCGGATGGCCAACCCCGACTCCGACACCGCCAGCCGCCTTGCGTACCACGCCAGCCGCATCGGCCAGCCGGGCAAGATCGGCCTCGACACCGGCAAGCGGCTGATCTTCATGTCGCGCTTCGCCGCGAGCTCGCTCCCCCAGCTCTTCGACGGCTACGCCAACGACCCGGCGAAGAGCCAGCCCTTCCCGGCCTCGGAGCAGCAGATCGCCGCGTGGAACACGGACAACGGCGACGCCACCCCCCTTCGCGCCGTGATGCCGGACAAGGGCACGCTGACGCTCGACTACCCGTGGATCACCAACCCGACCCTCGCCGGCGACGACCTCAAGGCCGCCGAGAGCGCCCGCAAGGAGCTCGGCTCGCTCGAGGTGCGCCAGGCCCTCACCGACGCCGGCTTCCGCGACTCCAAGGGTGGCGGCGGGCCGAAGATCGACGGCAAGGCCCCGGCGAAGCTCACCGCGCTCTCGCCACTCGACCGCAACGAGCGGATCGCCGCCGTCGAGCAGTGGGACGTCATGCGCACGGACATGCGGATGCTCGCCCTCATCGACGCCTCCGGCTCGATGAAATGGGACAGCCCGACGCCTGGCCAGACGCGCTGGGACGTGACGAAGGGAGCGCTGCTCCAGGGCGCCGAGATGCTCCCCGCGGGCAGCCAGGTCGGCGCATGGGCCTTCAGCAGCGATCGGGCCAAGGGCAAGGACTACGAGGAGATCGCCCCGGTCAAGCGACTGGACGCCGCCGTCGGCACGGGCAGCCACCGCGACCGGCTGCTCCGGCTCATCAACGGCTCGGACAAGCTCATCGAGGGCGACACCGCGCTCTACGACTCGATCTGGGCCGCCCACCAGCAGATGGTCAAGGACTACGACCCCGACTACGTCAACTCGATCGTCGTCTTCACCGACGGGGAGAATGACGACCCCAACGGCGGGCTCGCGCTCAACCAGCTGCTCAAGAAGCTCGACGAGAGCTACGACCCGAAGCGCCCCGTGCGCGTCGTGACGATCGGCATGGGCGAGGCCGACCCGACGGCCCTGCAGAAGATCGCCGACGAGACCGGCGGCACCAGCTACATCGCCGAGACCCCCGACGACATCGAGCGCGTCTTCGTCCAGGCGCTGCTCGCGCGCACGCGCGACTGAGCAGCGGTCACGACACGGTGAAGGTCGCGGCGGGGGTGTCCCCGCCGCGACCGGCACGGTGGCACCATGGCCCGACAACCGGGCACATCCCCACGTGCCCCACTGCATCTGGAGGACACACCATGCGCCGTGCACACGTCGCTCTCTTCGCCTCGCTCGCCCTCGGTGCGGGCGCCCTGACCGCGTGCGGGTCGGACTCGCTCGACGGGACCGACGCCGGCGGGGGTGGCGAGACCTCGGCCAAGGAGGTCAAGGTCGACGACGCCGTCGCGAAGCTCGTGCCCGAGGACGTCAAGAGCAAGGGCACGCTCAACATCGGCTCCGACGCCTCCTACGCGCCCAACGAGTTCCTCGGTGACGACGGCAAGACCGTCGAGGGCATGGACGTCGAGCTCTTCGACGCCGCCGCCGCCAAGATGGGCCTGAAGACGTCGTGGAAGAACGCCTCCTTCGACTCGCTGATCCTCGGCGTCAGCTCCGACAAGTACGACGTCGCGGTCAGCTCCTTCACGATCAACGACGAGCGCAAGAAGCAGGTCAACATGATCAGCTACTTCGACGCCGGCACCCAGTGGGTCACCGCCAAGGGCAACCCGGGCAAGGTCGACCCCAAGGACCCGTGCGGCGCGACCGTCGGCGTGCAGAAGGGCACCGTCCAGTTCGACGAGCTCGAGGCGCTCAACAAGAAGTGCGACGACAAGATCAAGATCGTCGTCGAGCAGGAGCAGTCCAAGGTGACCGCGAGCCTCGTCTCCGGCAAGACCGAGGCCATGGCGGCCGACTCCCCGATCAGCCTCTACGCCGTCAAGCAGCAGGGCGAGGAGCTCGAGGCCCTCGGTGACATCTACGACTCGGCCCCCTACGGCATCGTCGTCCCGAAGGACCAGAAGGAGTTCGGCGAGGCCATCGCCGCCGCCTTCGAGTCCATGAAGAAGGACGGCACCTACGAGCAGATCCTCAAGGACTGGGGCAACGAGTCCGGCGGCATCGACGAGTTCTCCGTCAACCCCTGATGTCCGGCACGAGCAGCGCGGCGGTCCCCCCTTCGGCAGGCGAAGGGGGGACCGCCCCCGTGTCCGAGGAGGCCGGCCCCATCGACGCCGTCCCGGTCCGTCACCCCGGCCGGTGGGTGGCGCTCGTGGTCATCGCGGTGATCTTCGCGATGATCATCAGCAGCTTCGTCACGAACCCGCGGTGGGACTGGCCCTTCGCCTTCCAGGTGATGAACTACTCCCCGGTCCTCGAGGGACTGCTCAAGGGCACGATCCTCGCGACGATCGGGTCCATGGTCATCGGCGTCACCCTCGGCATCGTCATCGGCGTCATGAGGCTCTCCGACAACCCGGTGCTGAAGTTCGTCGGCTTCCTCTACACCTGGTTCTTCCGCGGGATCCCGCGCCTGGTGCTCGTCGTCCTCTTCGGCACGGGCATCGGATACCTCTACCCGCGCTTCGACATCGGGCCCTTCCCCTTCAGCCAGCAGCTCGCCGGCTGGCTGGGCCTGAGCAGCGACCTGACGCTCTTCACCTTCAACGTCAACCAGATCAGCAGCTCGCTCATCTGGGGCATCATCGCCATGGGCCTGTCGGAGGCCGCCTACATGGCCGAGATCGCCCGCGCCGGCATCATGTCGGTCGACGAGGGCCAGCGTGAGGCCGCCGCCGCGCTCGGCATGAAGCCGAGCCTGTCGATGCGGCGCGTCATCCTGCCGCAAGCGATGCGCGTCATCATCCCGCCGACGGGCAACGAGACGATCGCGATGCTCAAGGACACCTCGCTGCTCATGGCGCTGCCGCTGAGCACCGAGCTCTTCTTCCAGGCGCAGGCCATCGGCAACCGGACGCTGAAGATCATGCCGACGCTCATGGCCGCCTGCCTCTGGTACCTGATCATCACGTCGGTCCTCATGGTCGGGCAGTACTTCCTCGAGCGGCACTTCGGTCGCGGCTACGGCAACACGCGCACCCAGATCAGGACCGAGACCACCCGCACCCGCCTCATGGGCCTGACGATCGGAGGCGGCAAGTGAGCCAGCCACTCGTGCGCGCGGTGCAGGTGCGCAAGTCCTACGGCAGCAACGAGGTGCTCAAGGGCATCGACATGGAGGTCTCCCCCGGCGAGGTCGTCTGCCTGCTCGGGCCCTCCGGCTCGGGCAAGACGACCTTCCTGCGGTGCATCAACCAGCTCGAGGACATCCAGGCCGGGCGAATCTTCGTCGACGGCGACCTCATGGGCTACAAGGTCAAGGGCGAGCGCCTGCACCGCCTGAAGGACAAGGAGATCGCCGCCCAGCGCCGCGAGATCGGCATGGTCTTCCAGCGGTTCAACCTCTTCCCCCACATGACGGCCCTCGAGAACGTCATGGAGGCTCCGGTGCGCGTGCAGCGTCGTGCGAAGGGAGAGGTCCGCGCCGAGGCGCTCGAGCTGCTCGACAAGGTGGGTCTCGGTGACAAGTCGAGCGCATACCCCGGTCAGCTCTCCGGTGGGCAGCAGCAGCGGGTCGCCATCGCCCGGGCCCTCGCGATGAAGCCCAAGCTCATGCTCTTCGACGAGCCGACCTCGGCCCTCGACCCCGAGCTCGTCGGCGAGGTCCTCGAGGTCATGCGCGACCTCGCCGGCCAGGGCATGACGATGATCGTCGTCACCCACGAGATGGCCTTCGCTCGCGACGTCGCCGACCGGGTCGTCTTCATGGACGGCGGGGTCGTCGTCGAGCAGGGCACCCCGAGCGAGGTCATCAGCAACCCGCAGCACGCGCGGACCAAGGACTTCCTGCGGCGGCTGCGTGCCGAGCACGAGAAGGTTGCCGAGGCGGTCGCCGACCTGGGGTGAGCAACCGCCTCGGCGAGGCTCACCCGAGGTGGTGGACCGGCGCCAGGGCGTGGACCGGGGTGTCGAGCCCGACGTGCCGGGCCTTGAGCTGCAGGGCGAGGTAGAGCGAGTAGTGCCGCGACTGGTGCAGGTTGCCGCCGTGGAACCACAGGTTCTCCTGCTGCGTCGGCTTCCACATGTTGCGCTGCTCGCCCTCCCAGGGGCCCGGGTCCTTGGTCGTGTCCGAGCCGAGACCCCAGACTTTGCCGACCTTGTCCGCGACCTCCTGGCTGATGAGGTCGGCAGCCCAGCCGTTCATCGAGCCGTAGCCCGTCGCGTAGACGACGAGGTCGGCCTCGAGCTCGGTGCCGTCGGCGAGGACCACCGCGTCCTCGGTGAGGTGGTCGAGCTGGCCCTTGACGAGCTTGACGCTGCCGTCGGCGACGAGCTCGGCCGCGCCGACGTCGATGTAGTAGCCGGACCCGCGCCGCAGGTACTTGAGGAAGAGCCCCGAGCCGTCGTCACCGAAGTCGAGGTCGAAGCCGGCCGCCTCGAGCCGCGCGTAGAAGTCGGCGTCGACCTGCTTCATCTTGTCGTAGAGCGGGATCTGGAACTCGTGCATGATCCGGTAGGGCAGTGACGCGAAGACGAGGTCGGCCTTCTCCGTCGTCATCCCCGCCGCGAGCGCCCGCTCGGAGTAGAGGTCACCGAGACCGATCTCCATGAGACTCGCGCTCTTGACGATGTGCGTCGACGAGCGCTGCACCATCGTCACGTCGGCTCCGTGCTCCCACAGCGCGCCGCAGATGTCGAAGGCGGAGTTGTTGGACCCGATGACGACGACCTTCTTGCCGGTGTACCGGTCCGGTCCCGTGTGCTGCGACGAATGGTGCTGCTCGCCGCGGAAGATGTCCTGACCGGGCACGGTCGGCACGTTGGGCTTGCCCGACATGCCGGTCGCGAGGACGAGCTGCGTCGGCCGGAGGGTCATCGCCTGACCGTCGCGGTCGATCTCGACGGTCCACTCCCCCTTCGCCTCGTCGTAGCTGGCGCTCTTGACCGTCGTGGAGCCCCAGTAGGGCACCTCCATGATCTTCGTGTAGCTCTCCAGCCAGTCGCCGATCTTGTCCTTGGGGGCGAAGACCGGCCAGTTGTCGGGGAACTTCAGGTACGGCAGGTGGTCGTACCAGACCGGGTCGTGCAGGCAGAGGGACTTGTAGCGCTGCCGCCACTGGTCGCCGGGTCGCTCGTTGCGGTCGAGCACGAGCGAGGGCACCCCGAGCTGGCGCAGCCGGGCGCCGAGGGCGATGCCGCCCTGTCCGCCGCCGACGACGAGGACGTAGGGCTGGGTGCTCACGCCCATCGCCGCGTCCTCGGCCTCGCGCTTCTCCTTCCAGCTGAGGCGCTGTGGGTCGACGCCGTGCTCGGCCCCCTTCGGCCGGTACTCGCCGCGCGGCTCCTCGTGGCCCTTGAGCTCGTAGAGGGTGGTGAGGAAGGTCCAGGCGCGGTCCTCGCCGTCCTCGGTGACGAGCCGGGCGAGCCCGCGGCCGCGGCCGACCGCGGTCTCGAAGGTGAACCAGGCGGTGATCACCCCGTCCTCCTCGGTCGCCTCCTCGGAGAGGGCGAAGCTGCGAGCCGCGGTCGCACGCGCCGTGCTCTCGAGCAGCTCGCTCACCCCCTCCCGGTGCTCTACGGTGACGAGGTTCCACGAGAAGGCGACGAGATCTCGCCAATAGCTCTCGGTGGCGAAGAGATCTGCGGCCGCCGCCACGTCCTGCGCCGTGAGGGCCGCCTCGAGGGCACCGAACCAGGCCGTTGCCCGCTCGGTCGCCGTCGTCGTCTGCTGCTCGGTCATCTGGGTCACGATCCGCTCCTTTGCGTTGTACCGTGACCCACACAACTCCGGCAGCGGCGCCGGGCGACAGGGTTGCATGACGTTGCATCCCTCCCGCTCCCCTCCGCCGTCGGGTGAGGAGCGAGCCATGGAACCGAGCGAGCGGGAGCGTGCGCGGCAGCGCGACGCCCACCTCGGCGCGTGCTCGAAGGGCGATCCCCCCGGCCGCGCGGACGTCATCGCGTCGTGGCGAAGGGTGAGCGCCGCGGGGGTCGACCCCGGCGGACGGCCCCGCATCGCGCCCCTCGATGAGGCCGAGGTGCAGCGCCGCCGCACCCACCACGGGCTCGACCGCATCACCTCCGAGCTCACCCCCTACCTCCAGTCGGTCGTCGACGGCGGCCACCTCGTCGTCGTCACCGACGCCGACGGGCACGTGCTGTGGCGGATGGGCCGCCCCGGGGTGCGCCGCTTCGCCGACGACCTCGGCTTCGTCCCCGGCTCCGAGTGGACCGAGGGCAATGTCGGGACCAATGCCATCGGCACCGCCCTCGTCCTCGGCGAACCGGTGCACATCCAGGGCTCGGAGCACTTCGTCGAGTCACACGCCCGGTGGGGGTGCTCCGCCGCTCCGCTGCGCGACCCGTGGACCGACGAGGTCGTCGGGGTCGTCGACATCAGCGGTCCGCGCACGGCGATGCACCCGAGCGTGCTCGCGACCGCGGCCATGGCCTCCCGGCTCGCCTCGATGGAGCTGCTCGAGCGGCACCGCCGCTCCCTCGAGGAGCTGCGCACCGGGTCGGGCCACGTCCTCACCCGCGTCAGCAGCCCTGCCGCCGTCGTCGACCGCGCCGGGCACGTCGCCGCGACCTCCGGCCTGCTGACCCAGCGGCGGGTCGCCCTTCCCGACGACCTCCAGCCCGGCGTCGTCCACCTCGCCGGGCTCGGCGACGTCGTCGTCGAGCCGTTGCCCGGCGGCTGGCTCCTGCGCGGCGGGCCCGCCGAGGGCCCGCTCGCGCCGCGGGCCGTGCTCGACCTCACCGCCGAGCCGAGCATCGAGGTGGTCGCCGAGTCCGGCGCGTGGACGCGGCGGCTCACGCCCCGCCACGCCGAGCTTCTCCTCGCGCTCGTCGGCGCGGGCGACACGGGGCTGACCGCCGCGGCCCTCGCCGACGAGGTCTTCGCCGACCCGAGCAGGGTCGTCACGGTCCGCGCCGAGATGTCCCGGCTGCGGCGGGTGCTCGGCGGGCTGCTGCTCGCGCGCCCCTACCGAGTCGCCCCGACCGTCGACCTCGAGGTCCGGTGGCCGCCGAGCGGGACGCAGTTGCTGCCCGGAGCCAGCGCCCCCGTCGTCATGCGTGCGCGGGGGGCTCTGGCGCGGGCGTAGGGTGACGCGGTGCGTCGCCTCCGGGGCCTGCTGGCCGACACCCGCCCACTGCAGGTCCCGGCGTACCGTCGGCTCTTCACCGCGCAGATCGTCACCGTCATCGGGGCGCAGCTGACCATCGTCACCGTGCCCGCGCAGATCTACTCGATGACCGGCTCGAGTGCCTACGTCGGGCTGACCGGGATCTTCGGGCTGGTGCCCCTCGTCGTCTTCGGCCTCTACGGCGGGTCACTGGCCGATCACTTCGACCGGCGTCGGATCCTCACCGTGACGACGTGGGGCCTGATCATCACCTCGGCCCTGTTCTTCGTGCAGGCCGCGCTCGGCAACACCAATGTCTGGCTGCTGCTCGCAATCTTTTCCCTGCAGCAGGCCTTCTTCGCGGTCAACCAGCCGACCCGGTCGGCGGTCCTGCCACGCATCGTGCCGGCCGAGCTGCTCCCTTCGGCCAACACGCTCAACATGACGGTCTTCACCGGCGGTGCCATCGCCGGCCCGCTCGTCGGTGGCGCGCTCATCCCCGTGCTCGGCTTCTCCTGGCTCTACCTCGCCGACACGATCTGCCTCTTCGCGACCCTGTGGGCGGTCATCTCGCTGCCGCCGCTGCCGGTCGAGGCTGTCGCCGGGTCGACCCCGGGGCTGCGCTCGGTGCTCGACGGGTTCGTCTACCTCGCCGGGCACCCGGTGCTGCTCATGTCCTTCGTCGTCGACCTCATCGCGATGATCTTCGGCATGCCGCGAGCGCTCATCCCCGAGATGGCGCACCTCGACTTCGGCGGGCCGGTCGACGGTGGGCTGGCCTTCGCGGTGCTCTTCGCCGCCATGCCCGCCGGCGCCTTCCTCGGCGGGGTGATGTCCGGGTGGGTCTCGCGGGTGGAGCGGCAGGGCTTGGCCGTCGTCGTCGCGATCCTCGTGTGGGGTGGCGCGATCACCGGCTTCGGCACCGCGGTCGCCCTCGCCGACGGGTCGGCCGGCCTCTGGCTCGCCGTCGCCGTCGTCTTCTTCGCGGCCGGCGGTGCTGCCGACGTCGCCTCCGCGGCCTTCCGCTCGACGATGCTGCAGAGCTCGGCCACCGACGCGATGCGCGGTCGCCTGCAGGGTGTCTTCATCGTCGTCGTCGCCGGCGGCCCTCGCGTTGCCGACGTGCTCCACGGGCTCGTCGCCGGGCAGATCGGCGCGGCCACGACGACCATCGTCGGCGGCCTGCTCGTCATCGTCCTGACGCTGCTCGCCTCGGCGCTCGTGCCGGCCTTCGCGAGGTACCGGGTGCCGCGGGGCTGACGCCGGTGGTCTCGAGGCTCGCAAGCTCGCACCTCGACCAGCGAAGGGGGCCGCACCTCGACCAGCGTCGGGGAGAAGGCTGACCAAAGGCTGACCGGACCTTCATGCACGGACCACGCTGCGGGGCAGGCGGGTTCACCCAAGTCGGCGGACGGGTTCACCCGACGACGACAGGCTGCGGCCCATGACCCTCAGCCGTCGCCACGTCCTCGCCGGTGGTCTCGCCGCCGGCACCGCCACGATCATCGCCACGCCCGCCTCCGCCAGCACCCTCACCGCTGCGGGACCGGTGCGGACCTCCCCCTTCGCCCTGGGTGTCGCCTCGGGTGATCCGACCCCGACCGGCGTCGTCCTGTGGACCCGGCTGGCGGTCGACCCGCTCGCCCCCGACGGCAAGGGCGGCATGCCGGGCCGCGACATCACGGTGCAGTGGGAGGTCGCCGACAACGATCGGATGCACCGTCCCGTCGCCCGCGGCGCGGTCCCCGCTCGGGCCGCCGACGCGCACAGCGTGCACGTCGAGGTCGAGGGCCTGCGGTCCGGCCGCGAGTACTGGTACCGCTTCCGCGTCGACGGCCACCTCAGCCCTGTCGGCCGCACCCGCACCGCACCGCGGCGCGACGAGATGCCGGCATCGCTCGCGATGTCCGCGGCCAGCTGCGCCAACTGGGAGGCGGGATTCTTCACCGCCTATCGCTACCTCGCCGACGACGTGCCGGATCTCGTGCTCCACCTCGGCGACTACCAGTACGAGGGCAAGGGCACCACCAACCCGGCCGCGCCGCGGGTCCACGCGGGCGACGAGACCGTGACCCTCGAGGGCTACCGCCTGCGGCACGCGCAGTACAAGACCGACCCCGACCTGCAGACCGCCCACGCCATCGCCCCGTGGCTCGTCGTCTGGGACGACCACGAGGTCGACAACAACTGGGCCGGCGGCGTCCCCCAGGACACCAAGGCGCCGGAGTGGAACGACACCCCCGAGCGCTTCCTCGCCCGGCGGGCCAATGCCTTCCGCGCCTACTACGAGAACATGCCGCTGCGCCGCTCCTCGATCCCCCGCGGCTCCGACATGCAGATCTACCGGCGCCTCGGCTGGGGCCGGCTGGCGAGCTTCCACATGCTCGACACGCGGCAGTACCGCGACGACCAGGCGTGCGACGACGGCTGGGACACCAACTGCGAGGCGGCACTCGACCCGAGCCGCACGATCACCGGCGCCGCGCAGGAGCAGTGGCTGCGAGAGGGACTCTCCCGCAGCGGTGCTCGCTGGGACTTCCTCGGCCAGCAGGTCTTCTTCGCGCAGCGCGACGGCAAGGTCGAGCAGGACCTGCTCCACACGAGCAACGACGCGTGGGACGGCTACGTCGGCTCGCGCGACCGCGTCACCCGCGCGTGGGTGGACGCCGGTGTGCGCAACCCCGTCGTCCTCACCGGTGACGTCCACAAGCACTGGGCCGCCGACATCAGGACCGACTACGCCGACCCCGACTCCCCCGTCGTCGGCACCGAGCTCGTCGCCTCGTCGATCACCTCGGGCGGCAACGGCAATGCCACGTGGTCGGACCCGATCATGGCGTGGAACCCGCACCTGAAGTTCTCCGGCGACCAGCGCGGCTACGTGCGCACGACGGTGACGCCGGCGGGGATGCGCGCGGACTTCCGCTCGGTCGACCGGGTGACGACGCGCGGTGGTGCCGCCTACACGCAGGCGAGCTTCGAGGTCGCGGACGGGCAGCGGGGGCTGCAGCGCGTGGGGTGACCCGCGAGGAGGACGAAGGGAGGCCCCGCCGCAGATCACGCGGCGGGGTCTCCCTTCGTGCGTTCATGGTCTCGAGGCTCCTTTTTCGCACCTCGACCAACGGGGCAGCAGGCGGGTGTAGCATCTACTACGTCATGTCGTACTCATCGACGTAGTAGAAGGAACCGGGATGGACGTCCTCGACCTCGCGCGGTGGCAGTTCGCGATCACCACCGTCTACCACTTCTTCTTCGTGCCGATCACGATCGGGCTCTCCGCGATCGTCGCCTGGTACCACTCGCGGTGGATCCGCACGCGGGACGAGTCCCACCTGCGGATGGCGAAGTTCCTCGGCAAGCTCTTCACGATCAACTTCGCCCTCGGCCTGGTCACCGGCATCGTCCAGGAGTTCCAGTTCGGCATGAACTGGAGCACCTACAGCCGCTTCGTCGGTGACATCTTCGGCGCGCCGCTGGCCCTCGAGGCGCTGCTCGCCTTCTTCCTCGAGTCGACCTTCCTCGGCCTGTGGATCTTCGGCTGGGGCCGCATCCCCGAGCGGCTGCACGCGGCCTGCATGTGGATCGTGCACATCGGCACCCTGCTGTCGGCCTACTTCATCCTCGCGGCCAACTCCTTCATGCAGCACCCCGTCGGCTACCGGATCAACCCCGAGACCGGTCGCGCCGAGATGGCCGACTTCGTCGCGATCCTCACCAACGAGGTCCAGCTCGTCGCCTTCCCCCACGTCATCACCGCCTGCTACCTCGTCGGTGGCGCCCTGGTCCTGGCCGTCGGGCTGCACAAGCTGCGCCAGACCGTGACGAAGGGGGGACCCGACACCGATCGCAGGATGTACCGACACGCGGCCCGCCTCGGTGCGGTCGTCGTCCTCGTCTCCGGTCTGGGTGTGGCCATCAGCGGTGACCTCCAGGGCAAGGTGATGACCGAGGTCCAGCCGATGAAGATGGCTGCGGCAGAGGCCCTTTACGACACCCCGCCCGAGGGCCAGTGCGCTCCCTTCTCCGTGCTGACCGTCGCCGGCCTCGGCGGCGAGGACCCCACGCACGTCATCGAGATCCCCTGCCTGCTCTCCTTCCTCGGCACCGGGAGCTTCGACGGGGAGGTCCGCGGCATCGCCGACCTCGAGGCCGACTACCGGGCGAGCTTCGGCGACGACGAGCTGACGCAGGCCGACACCTACGTCCCACCGATCGCCATGACCTACTGGAACTTCCGCCTGATGATGGCCACCGGGTTCTTCGCCATGGCCGTCGGGGCCTGGGTCCTGTGGGCCACGCGCAAGGACCGGGTGCCGATGCAGCGGTGGGTCTTCCCCATCATCGTGCTCACCCCCCTCGCGACCGTCCTCGGGCACAGCTTCGGCTGGATCTTCACCGAGGTCGGCCGCCAGCCGTGGGTCGTCTTCGGCGAGATGGCCACGCACACGGCCGTCTCCCCTTCGGTCGGCGCCTCTGACGTGTGGACGTCGATGATCGTCTTCACCCTGCTCTACGGAGGCCTGGCCGTCGTCGAGGTCCGACTCCTCCTCTCCTACATCCGCGCGGGCGCCGAGCCCTTCGAGCAGCCACGCCTCGTCGAGGACGACGAGCCGCTCGAGTTCGCCTACTGACCGGGAGCACTGACATGGATCTCATCACCATCTGGTTCGTCCTGCTGGCCGTCCTGTGGACCGGCTACCTCGTCACCGAGGGATTCGACTTCGGTGTCGGCATGCTCCTGCCCGTGCTCGACAAGGGTGGGGAGCAGCAGGAGACGCGGCGACGCACGATGCTCACGACCATCGGCCCCCACTGGGACGGCAACGAGGTGTGGCTGCTCACCGCCGGCGGCGCGACCTTCGCGGCCTTCCCGCACTGGTACGCGACGATGTTCTCCGGCATGTACCTCGCCCTGCTGCTCCTGCTCGTCACGCTCATCCTGCGCAACATGGGGCTGGAGTACCGGCACAAGCGGCACGACCGTGAGTGGGTGCGCCGCTGGGACCTGGCCATCGTCGCCGGCTCCTACATCGCCCCCTTCGTCGTCGGTGTGGCCCTGACCAACCTCGTCGCCGGCCTGCCGATGACCGAGCACACGATGGGCAGCACCGCCTACACGGAGTTCGACGGCACCATGCTCAGCCTCTTCACGCCGGTCGCGGTCCTCGGCGGGCTCACCGTCGTCGCCGCCTGCCTCACCCACGGCGCGCACTTCCTCGCGCTCAAGACCGACGGCCCGATCCGCCAGCAGGCGCGCTCGGTCGCCACCCGCGGTGGCCTCGTCACGGCGGTGCTCGCCGTCGCGCTCTTCGTGTGGCTCGGCGCGCAGCGCGGCACCGCCGTCTCGTGGGTCGTCTCCGGCGTCGCCGCGGTGGCCCTGCTCGCCGCGATCGCGGCCAATGCGAAGGGGAGGGAGGGCTGGGCCTTCGTCGGCACCTCCGTGACGATCGGCCTGACCGTCGTCAGCTACTTCGTCATGCTGGCGCCCAATGCGATCAACGGCCGCGGCGACAGCCCCGACCTCACCCTCGAGGCCGCCGCGAGCTCGCCGATGACCCTGGAGATCATGACCTGGGCGGCGGTGGTCTTCACCCCGATCATGATCGGCTACACGGTGTGGACCTACTGGGTCTTCCGGCGGCGGCTGCGGGTCGAGCACATGCCCGAGCACGAGCCGGCGGGCGCGGGGGCGCACTGACGATGCGGCCCTTCGACCCACGCCTGCTGCGGGCGGTCCCGGCGACCCGCCGGCCGGTCGCCGCCCTGGCAGCCATCGGCATCGCGCAGGGCATCGCGACGATCGCGACGGCCTTCGCCCTCGCGTCCCTCGTCGTCGCGGTCGTGCGTGGGTCTGACCTGCTCGCACCGCTGGCGTGGACGGGTGGGCTCTTCGCCGCCCGCGCCCTGCTCGGGGCCCTGTCGGAGACCGTCGCGGCGCGGGCCGGCGCCGCGGTGGCGACCGGACTGCGGGAGCAGCTGCTCGCGGCCTGGGCTGCGCGTGGTGAGCGTGGACTCCCTTCGCGCACAGGGGCGTTGACGCTCGCGGTGCAGGGCACGAGCACCGTCGAGCCCTATGTCGCGAGGTACCTGCCCGCCCTCGTCGGTGCCGCCGTCGTGCCGGCCCTCGCCATCGCCTGCCTCGTCGTCGTCGACTGGCCGAGCGCGGCGATCGTCGTCGGCACGGTGTGGCTGCTGCCGCTCTTCGCGGCGCTCATCGGTGCGACGACGCAGGCCGACACGGAGCGCCGGTGGGGTGCGCTCGCCGACCTGTCGGGGCACTTCCTCGACGTCGTGCGCGGGCTGCCGACGCTCGTCGCCTACGGGCGCGCCGAGCGGCAGACCGCGACGATCGCCGAGGTGAGTCAGCGGCACCGGCGGGCGACGATGCGCACGCTGCGGCTGGCCTTCATGTCCGCCGCGGCGCTCGAGCTGCTCGCGACGATCTCGGTGGCGATCGTCGCCGTCGTCGTCGGCCTGCGCCTGACGCACGGGTCGATGGACCTGCTCGTCGGGCTCACGGCGATCCTCCTCGCACCCGAGGCCTACTGGCCGATTCGTCGGGTCGGCACGGAGTTCCACGCCGCCGCCGACGGTGCCGCCGCCCTCGACGAGATCCTCGCCGAGCTGGCACCCTCTGACCCCACAACTTCGCAAAACCCTAGGGTTTTGCAGAGTTCGAGCCCCACAACTTCGCAGGACCCTAGGGTTTTGCAGAGTTCGGGCGGCGGGTCTGCGACGGGCGAGGTCGTCTCGGTCACGGGCGTCGACTACACCCACCCCGGGGCGAAGGGGGCGACCCTCACCGGTGTCGACCTCGTCGCCGGTCGCGGCCTCACCGTCGTCACCGGGCCCTCTGGGTGCGGCAAGACGACGCTGCTCGAGGTCATCGCCGGCACCCGCACCGCCGACCGCGGCGAGGTCGTCGCCGGACCGGTGCACATGGTGACGCAGCGCCCCTTCCTCGGCGCGGGCACGCTGCGCGACAACCTGACCATCGGTGGCCCGCAGGAGTCCGCGGACCTGTGGCGGGTGCTGCGCGAGGTCGGCCTGGACGGCGTCGTCGCCGGGCTGCCCGACGGGCTCGAGACCCGGATCGGCGATGACGGCTTTGGGCTGTCAGCCGGGCAGCGCGCCCGACTCGTGCTCGCCCGCGCGATCCTCTCCCCCGCACCCGTGCTGCTGCTCGACGAGGTCACCGCGCACGTCGACGCCGACTCCGTCGCCACCCTCGGCGAGGTCATCGCCCGGCTCGCGAAGGAGCGCACGGTCATCGCCGTGACCCACCAGCCCGACCTCGTCGCCCGCGCCGACGAGCACGTCGCCCTGCGCCAGCCGGAGGTGGCCCGATGACCCGATGCACTCCCCCTTCGCCATCGGTCGCGGACACCCGTCGACCCGCTGCCGGCCGCCTGCTGCACCTGAGCCGCGGGCTCGTCGTCGCCGGGCTGCTCGGTGGGGTCGCCACCGCCGCCGGCATCGCCCTGACGACGACGTCCGGGTGGCTCATCGTCCGCGCCGACCAGCGGCCGCAGATCATGCTGCTGCTCACGGCGATCGTCGCGGTCCGCACCTTCGGCCTGGCGCGGCCGGTCTTCCGCTACTGGGAGCGGCTGCGCAGCCACGACACCGCGCTCGCCGACCTCGCCGACGCGCGGACGAGCACCTATGCCGCGCTCATCCCGCTCACGCCCGCGCGACTGGGCCGGCGCGGTCGGGCCGAGGTGCTCACCGGCGTCGTCGACGACCTGACCGACGTCGTCGAGGCCTCGGTGCGGGTCACCGTACCGGCCCTGTCGGCCCTGCTCGCCGGGGTTCTCGCCGCCGCCCTCACCGCCCTCGTCGACCCGCGGGTCGGGCTCGTGCTCGCCGCGATGCTCCTCGCCGTCGCCGGGGTGGCCGTGGTCGCCGACCGGCTCGAGTCGCGCTCCCAGACGCAGGTGCTCGCCGCCCGCGCCGAGGTCGCCCGGGTCGCGCAGCTGACCGTCGGGCAGGCCGACGAGCTGCGCGTCGTCGGCGGCACCGAGACCGCCGCTGGCTGGCTGCGCGCGGCCCACGCCGAGCTGCGGGAGAGCGTCGCCCGCCAGTCGCGGGGCCGATCGCTCTCTGCCGCAGCGGTGCTCGTCATCACCAGCCTCGCCACCCTGGCCGCCGCCGCCCTCGCAAGCACCTCCGGCGCGGACACCCCCGTGCGAGCCCTGCTCGTCCTCGCCCCCGTCGCCACGGGTGAAGCCCTCGGCGTGCTCACCGATGCCACCCGTGCCCTCGCCCGGGCCCGCGCCTGCGCCGCCCGGCTCGACGAGCTGCTCGACCAGGAGCCGGCCGTCGTGCCGCCGCCAACCCTGCAAAACCCTAGGGTCTTGCAGGGTTCTGGGCCGTCAACTCTGCAAAACCCTAGGGTCTTGCAGGGTTCTGGGTCGCGCGGGGAGCCGCGGGCGCCCCGGGCCCCGCGGGCGCCGCGGATCGAGCTGCGCGGGCTGACCGCGGGCTGGGTCGACGGCCGCACCGACCTCGGGCCGGTCGACCTTACCGTCGAGCCGGGCGAGCACATCGCCATCACCGGGCCCAACGGCAGCGGCAAGTCGACTCTGCTCGCCGTGCTCGCCCGCCACCTCGACCCGACGACCGGCAGCTACACCGTCGACGGCACCGATGCCACGACCGCGCCCCTCGACGACGTGCGGGCGCTCATGGCGATCGTCGACGACGAGCCGCACGTCTTCGCCGGCACCCTGCGGGCCAACCTGGCGCTCGCCGCACCCGAGGCGGACGACGAGGCGCTCGTCGACTCCCTTCGTCGGGCCGGTCTCGGCTGGTGGCTCGACGGCCTCGCAGACGGCCTCGACACCCGGCTCGGCACCACGGGTCGCGGCATCTCCGGCGGGGAGCGGGCGCGGCTGTCGATCGCCCGCGCCATCGCCAGCGGGCGGCCGGTCATCCTGCTCGACGAGCCCGTCGCCCACCTCGACCACCCGACCGCCGACGCCGTCATCGCGGACCTGCTGCAGCACGCCGGCGACCGGTCGGTGATCATGGTGACCCACCACGGTGTCGGCCTCGACCGCATGGACCGCACCATCACCATCGCCAGGGAAGGAGCCACCCGTGGCCAGGAATGCATCCCTCGGTGACCTCGAGCAGGCGATCATGGACGTCCTCTGGGGCGCCGACGTCGACACCGGCCTCACCGTCCGCGAGGTCCTCGCGCGCCTCACCGGCCGGGATCTCGCCTACACGACCGTCATGACGGTCCTCTCCCGCCTCGAGGCGAAGGGGGTGACCGCCCGCGAGCGCGACGGGCGCGCCTGGCGCTACCGCCCGGCCGCCAGCCGGGAGTCGCTCACCGCGGAGGCCATGCGCAGCCCGCTGCACGACCTGAGCGACCGGGAGCGGCAGGCGGCGATCCTGCACTTCCTGTCGGAGGCGAGCGCCGACGACCTGGCCGCCGTGCGCGAGGCGATGGCCGAGGTGGAGGCACGCGGCGACCGGCCACGACGGCGCCGCGGCCGGGGTGCGGCAGACTCGCACGGGTGATCGCTGCCCTGCTGCTGCTCTGCGCAGCGGCGCTCCTCACCGCTCCGCGCCTGCTCGCGCGGATCGAGCGGCTGCGCACCAGCCCCCGCGCTGCACTCCTCGTCTGGCAGTCGCTCTCCCTCTCCGCCGTGCTCTGCCTGCTCACCGCGGCACCACTGGCGCTCGTGCACCACGGGCCGCTCTGGTCCACCCCCGAGATCGTCGTCCTCGTCGTCGCCGCCGTCGCCGGGCTCGGCGTCCTCGTGCGCCTGCTGGTCAACGGGCACGACGTCGGCACCCGCATCCGCGCCGCGCGCGCCCAGCACCGGCAGCTCGTCGACCTCGTCGGCCGGCACGAGGGCGACCACACCCGGGTGCTGCCCTCGCAACGCCCCTCGGCCTACTGCCTCCCGGGCGCCGGCTCACGCCTGGTGCTCACCGAGGCCGCGCAGGCGCTGCCCGACGACCAGCTCGCCGCCGTCGTCGCCCACGAGGAGGCGCACCTGCGCTGGCGGCACGACCTCGTGCTCGAGTTCTTCACCGTGCTGCACACCGCGACCCCTCGACTGCTGCGCACCGACGCCGCGCTGCGCGAGGTCGCCCTGCTCGTCGAGGTGCTCGCCGACAGGGCGGCTCGCGAGGAGGTCGGCGAGGTCGCGCTCGGTCACGCGCTCGTCTCCCTCGCCGAGGCCGCCGGCAGCGACCTGACGCCCGGCGCCTCCCCCGGCGCCGGTGCGGCTGCTGCTCGGATCCGGCTGCTCGCCGCCGACGACCCGGCCCCGTGGCAGACCTGGGTGCTCTACGGCATCTGCGTGGCGGCCTTCGTCACGCCGCCCGTGCTCGCAGTGATGGTCGGCGTCTGAGCGCCTGACCCGGGCCGCCAACCCTGCAGGACCCTAGGGTTTTGCAGAGTTGGGCTCAGGTCCTTGCAGGCCGGACTAGTCCTGGTCGGGGCGCACCGGCCGCCAGCGGGCCGGGCCGGTCTCGTCGACCTGGGGCGGACCCCACGTGCCACCCGTCGTCGGGTGCGAGGGCGGCGGGGGCGGAGGGACGCTCCCCCGCGGCTGGCTCAGGAAGTCGCCGTGCCGGCCGGCCCGCTCCGGCGGGGGCTGCGGGATGCCGTCGGACCCCCCTTCGCGCTCCGGTGCCGGCGGGACACCGGCCGGCGCACCACCGCTCGTGCGCAGCTCGAAGTCGCGGATCGCACCGCGCTGCTCGAGCGCCTGCAGCACCTCGACCAGGCGCTGCTGCGTGCCGGCGTCGACGGGGCGGCCGGTCGCCGCGAGATAGGCGAGGACCCCGAGGTCGCGGTAGTGCTGGTCGATGTCGCCGAGCTCCCGGCTCGACGTCGCCTGGTCGAAGGCGGAGTCCGCCCGTCCGGCGAGGTTGTCGTAGCCGGCGCGTGCTCGCTCGAAGAAGCTCATCGACCGTCCTTGCGTAGGGGGGAGGCACCAGGGCCTGCAGGGGGTCAACACCCTAGAGGGCCGGCGCCTTTCGCTCTACAGTTGCCGACGAGAGGCGCCGCAGGGGACGCCCCGGACCAGGAAGACACCGTCATGCCGATCCACGGATCTTTGTTCCACGACTTCCGCGAGGAGTCGTCCACCGACCAGTTCGCACTGCAGAACAAGAAGCTGCTCAAGATCCAGATGGGCCACGGCCCGGTCATGGCGCGGACCGGCTCGATGGTCGCCTACCAGGGCGACATCCGCTTCGAGAACAAGGGCTCGGGCGGCGTCGGCAAGTTCCTCAAGCAGGCCGCCACGGGCGAGGGCGTCAAGATGATGACCTGCTCCGGCCAGGGCGAGCTCTTCGTCGCCAACGAGGCCCAGGAGATCCAGGTGATCTACCTCGAGAACGACATGATCTCGGTCAACGGCAACAACATCCTCGCCTTCAGCGCCTCCATCGAGTGGGACATCCACCGGATCCAGGCGCGCGGCGCCGCGATGACCGGCGGCCTCTACAACGTCACCCTCCGCGGCAGCGGCTACGTCGCCCTCACGACGAAGGGAGAGCCCGTCGCCCTCGACGTCGCGAGCGCCCCGACCTTCGGCGACGCGCAGGCCGTCGTCATGTGGACCGGTGGCGTCCGGATGGACATCAAGGTCGACACCGGCGGCCTGAAGTCGATGGTCCGCGGGGGCACCGGCGAGACCTTCCAGATGGCCTTCGGCGGGCAGGGGTACGTCCTCGTCCAGCCCGCGGAGTCGGTGACCGACGGGGGTCACCAGAGCTCCGGCGGCGGAGGCGGCGGGCTGAGCGACCTGCTCGGTGGCTGACCGCGAGCGGCGCTGGCCGGCGGCGCTCGGCGGATGTGCCGCCGGCGCCGCCGGCCTGCTGCTCGTGGTCGGCGCCGTCGGCCTCGCCGAGTCCGTGCTCGTCGGCGGGCAGACGCGGGAGTGGTGCGAGGAGCTCACTGACGACCCGACGGCCACCGTGCGCGAGCGGTGCGTCCGCGAGCGCGACAACGTCAACATCGTCGCGTCCGACGAGCACCTCGTGGAGTTCTACTACCGCCACACCGGCGGCGTGCGCTACGAGCCGCACCCCTGGCCGCTCTCCGGCGAGGTGGAGGTGGAGTTCGGCGACGGCGAGGTGACCCTGCGCAACGACGCGGGGATGGCGGCGACCTACCCCGACGAGGTCTTCCACGACGCGCGCTGAGCGCACTATCTGGGCAAAACCCTAGGGTTCTGTGCAGTTGGTGCGCTCAACGCACGATGACGGTCGACCCGACCGGCATGAGGTCCTCGCTCCAGATGAGGTCCATCGCCGCATTGCTCACCCGCGCGCACCCGTGCGAGGCGGGGTAGCCGGGGATCGACGCGGCACCGTGGACGGCATAGCCGCCGTAGAAGTAGCGCGGGCTGTAGAGCGTGCCGAGCGGCGCGACCTCGTTGCCGCGGTGCGTGCGGCCGACGGTGAAGGTCCCCGTCGGCGTCACCGCGACCGCCGGTCGTCCGTGCGACATGTAGGTCTCTCCCGAGGCGGTGCTCGTGTTGATGACGTAGCGGATCGAGCCGCCGCGCACGACGAGCAGCACCTGCCGCTCGAGGTCGATCTCGATGCGGTCGGCCGCCCCCTTCGGCAGCGGCGGCAGGGTGCCGGAGGCCAGGGCGTCGAGGGTCTTGCGGCCGGCGATACCGTCGCGCCCCAGACCGGCGGACTTCTGCAGCGCGAGGACGGCCTGCTCGGTGAGGTGCCCGTAGGTGCCGTCGGCGCGGCCGTTCCAGTAGCCGGCCTCGGTGAGGTCGCGCTGCAGCCGGCGCACCTGCGGTCCGCGGTCCCCCGGACGAAGGGGGTCGCTCGCGTCCCCCTTCGCCCCTGCCGTGCTCGTGGGCGACGTGCTCGACGGCGCGCTCGTCGTGGACGTGCTCGACGAGGTGGTGCTCGGCGACGTCGTACTCGACGAGGACGTCGGCCGGTCGACCGGCGCCGTGACGGTGATCGGCTGCTGCGCCACCTGGGTGCCGCAGCCGGCGAGAGTCGCCCCGGCGAGCAGCGCCACGAGCGCTGCGCGTGCGTGAGTCATAGGTCCATCCCCTGCTGTGCGGCCGGACGCCCCCTGCGCCCGGTCTCGTCATGATGGACGCACCGGGGACCGAGACGGTTGCGTGGTGTCCGGGACGTGACCGACACGTGACCGGCGCGATGCACGAGGGGTCTGGTGAGGGGTCGTGGTGAGGCATGGGACACAATCGGTGCCATGAGTGACCTCCCCACCGCCGGCGACTCCGGGTGGAGCGACCCCGACACCCTCGGCGCCATCCCCCCTGTCGTCGCGGTCACCTACTGCGGCCACTGCGGCAAGTCCGCCAACAAGGGCAACCACGTCCGCTGCCGCACGGAGCTCGACGCCCACGGCCCGACCTACTGCACGACCTGTCGACGCACCCTCACGGTGGAGCGGGCGGGCGACACCTGGACCGCGACCTGCAAGAAGCACGGCGAGTCGACCGGCACCCTCGCCGGCGCCTGACCCGGCCCTGACCGCGGGGGCGGTCAGCAGCTCGCGTCGCCCAGCAGGTCGGTGAGGGCCTGGCGAAGGGAGGCGACCTGCGCCTGGCCGATGCGCTCGGCCCACTCCTGCTCGACCTCGCCGAAGAGGCGGTGGACGACCGCCTGGGCACATTCCCCCTTCGCCGTGAGGCTGACGATGCGTGCCCGCTGGTCCTCGTCGTCGCGACCGACGGCGACGTAGCCGTTGCGCTCGAGGTGGGCGATCTGCTGACTGACCGCCTGCTTCGTCACGCCGCAGCGGTCGACGATCTCGCGGGCTCGGCGCGGGCCCTCGCCGAGGTGGCGCAGGACATTGGTCGAGTGCGCGAGGGACAGGCCCTCGATCTCGGAGGCGCGCAGCCGCGCCTCGAAGTCGGCGATGAAGGCCGCCTGCGCGCGGGCGATGAGGTTGACGAGCGGCGGCTGCCCGTCGCCACCGGCGCACGGGCCGGCCAGCGGGGAGGACAGGTCGGGAGTCATGAGCCCATGGTAAGCCATTGGTCAAGGACTTGACTTTGATCGTGGCGGACGCCCACCATGGTCAAGCACTTGACCAAACCTCCCCCCTGGAGTCCCCATGAACGTCCTCGTCCTGCTCGGCTCGCTCCGCGACGGCTCGACCAACCGCACCCTCGCCGAGGCCGCCGTCGCCCACCTGCCCGAGGGCGCGACCGCGACCTTCTTCAACAGCGGCGCCGACCTGCCCCACTACTCCGAGGACCTCGACGTCGAGGGCCGCGTCCCGCAGGTCGCGACCGAGCTGCGCGAGGCCGTGACCGCCGCCGACGCCCTCATCGTCGTCACCCCCGAGTACAACGGCACGCTCTCGAGCGTCGTCAAGAACACCATCGACTGGGCCTCCCGCCCCCGCGAGGCCGCGAGCATCCACGGCAAGCAGGCCATCGTCCTCGCCGCCTCGGGCGCCCCCTACGGTGCCGAGTGGGCCCGCAAGGACGCCGTCCGCACCCTGCAGATCGCCGGCGCGCAGGTCGTCGAGGACACCTTCGGCATCGGCGCCTCCTACGAGGCCTTCGCCGACGGCCGACTCGTCGACGGCGACGCCGACAGCCAGCTCCAGGCCCTCGTCGCGCGCCTCGCCACGCCCGTCGCCGCCTGACCCACGCCCGACCCGAAGGGGGTCGGCCTCCAGTCGGAGGTCGACCCCCTTCGCTGTAGCCCACGGACAGCGAACGGTAGGGCGCAGGAGGGTTTTGCACGAAGAGGACGAGAGTGCAAGACTGCACTTCGTGACCGAAAGTGCAACCACCCCCAGGAGCGACCGCCGCGCGGCGATCATCGCTGCGGCACAACGACTCTCGGTGGGGTGCGGGTACTCCGGCTTCACCCTCGACGACCTCGCGCAGGCCGTCGGGGTCTCCCGACGCACGCTCTTCAACCACGTCTCCTCCAAGGAGGAGGCCGTGCTCGGCATGCTCCCGGTCCTCACCGACGAGCAGGCGCAGACCCTGCGAGCCGGCGGGCCGACCGGGCACCTCGTCGACGACGTGCTCACCGTCGTCCTCGACTGCCTCGGCGCCGACACCGGCACCACGGCCGACTACCAGCAGCTCCACGACGTCATCGAGCGCAATCCGGA
This sequence comes from Janibacter sp. CX7, assembly GCF_024362365.1. Classification (NCBI taxonomy): domain Bacteria; kingdom Bacillati; phylum Actinomycetota; class Actinomycetes; order Micrococcales; family Intrasporangiaceae; genus Janibacter; species Janibacter sp. CX7. The sequence continues at coordinate 2,825,298 of NZ_CP101464.1, forward strand.
GCTCTTCGTCCGGGTCAAGGCGCACGTCGAGGAGCTCACCGAGCAGCTCGTGACCCACCTGTCCGAGCGTGAGGACGCCGACGACTCCCGGGCCCGCATGGCGCTGGCGATCGTCGGCGGCGTCGTGCAGCACTCGGTGGTCGAGTGCCTCGCCACGCCCTCGCTCGGCCCGCTCTCCGACCGGGCCCGCACCAACCTCACCATCGCCCGGGAGATCCTCGCCGACCCGGCGTGACCTCCCTTCGCCCCCCGTCCTCACCGACTCCGCGCCTCCGGCCCCGACGACGCGGTCACCCACCCACGCCCCTCGAAAGGCATCCCATGGCCCACGCCCTCTACCGTCTCGGACGGCTGGCGCACCGACGCTGGCCGGCCTTCCTCATCGGCTGGCTCGTCGTGCTCGTCGCCATCGGCGGCGCCGCGTCGACGCTGTCGCAGCCGATGAGCGACAAGTTCTCCATCCCCGGCATCGAGTCCGAGCAGGCACAGACCCTGCAGCAGGAGCTCTTCCCGCAGACCCAGGACGCCTTCGACCAGGCCACCGGCACGGTCGTCGTCCAGGCGCCCGCGGGCGAAAAGCTCTCGGACCCGGCGAACTCCGCCGCCGTCGACGACCTGCTCACCGAGCTGCGCGACGTGCCGCAGGTCGGGTCGGCGGACCAGTTCGTCAACCCCGTCACCGCGGCGAAGGGGGTCGAGCAGCAGCTGCTCCAGCAGGCCGAGAAGTCCGGCCAGCCGGAGGCCGTCGCCCAGGCCAATGCCGCGGCGGTCTCCCCGCTGACGGAGGACGGCCGCACCGGGCTGATCCAGTGGACCTTCGACGTCGACACCGTCACCGACGTCGAGCAGAGCACCCGTGACGACGTCACCGCCGCGGTCGACCACGCCCGCGACTCCGGCCTGACCGTCGAGGTCACCGGCACCGGCATGCAGGGCATGCCCGAGATGGGCATGACGAGCGAGCTCATCGGCATCGCCGTCGCGCTGCTCGTCCTCGTGCTCACCTTCGGCTCGCTCGTCGCCGCCGGCCTGCCGATCATCACCGCACTCGTCGGCGTCGGCACCGGCATCCTCGGCATCACCGCCGCGACCGCCTTCTTCGACCTCGGCACGACGACCCCGATCCTCGCCTCGATGCTCGGCCTCGCCGTCGGCATCGACTACGCCCTCTTCATCCTCAGCCGCTACCGCACCGAGCTGCGGCACACCGACGACCGCAGCCACGCGATCGGCCTGGCCGTGGGCCGCGCCGGCTCCGCCGTCGTCTTCGCCGGCCTGACGGTGATCATCGCGCTCGCCGCGCTCGCCGTCGTCCAGATCCCCTTCCTCACCGCGATGGGCCTGGCGGCCGCCGGCACCGTCCTCGTCGCCGTGCTCGTCGCGCTCACCCTGCTGCCGGCGATCCTCGGCGCCCTCGGCCGACGTGCCTTCGCCGGTCAGCTCCGCAAGGACAAGGCGGTCGACGAGGGCCAGCACGTCGACAACGGCGGCACCCGCTGGGCGCGCGCCATCGGCGCCCGCCCGGTCCTCGCGGCCCTGGTCGCCGTCCTCGCGCTCGGCGCCCTGGCGATCCCGGCCAAGGACCTGCACCTGACCCTGCCGACCGACTCCACCGCCGCGGCCGACACCCCGCAGCGGCGCGCCGCCGACCTCATCACCGACGGCTTCGGCGCCGGCCAGGAGGCCCGGATGATCGTCGTCGTCGACGCCCGCGAGGTCGACGAGCCGCGGCAGGCGCCGGCCGCCTACGGCAAGGTCGTCGAGTGGCTGAGCGGCTTCGACGGTGTCGCCAACGCGCAGGTGATGGCGATGAACAAGGAGGGCACCGGAGCCCAGGTCCTCGTCACCCCGACGACCGGTGCCACCGACCCCGCGACCGAGGACCTGCTCGGCGACATCCGGGCCGGCCAGGGCCAGGTCGAGAGCACCACCGGCACGACGATCGGCGTCACCGGGCTCACCGCGATCCAGACCGACGTGTCGACGAAGCTGCAGGGTGCGCTCATCCCCTACCTCGCCGTCGTCGTCGGGCTCGCCTTCGTCCTGCTCATGCTCGTCTTCCGCTCGGTGCTCGTGCCGCTCACGGCGACGCTCGGCTTCATCCTGTCGACGCTCGCGACGCTCGGCGCCACGGTGCTGATCTTCCAGGAGGGCACCTTCGGTCTCGTCGACGGCGCCCCGCTCGTGAGCTTCCTGCCGATCCTCATGATCGGCATCGTCTTCGGGCTGGCGATGGACTACCAGGTCTTCCTCGTCACCCGGATGCGGGAGGCCTACGTCCACGGGGACACCGCCCGCGAGGCCGTCGTCGACGGCTTCCGCCACGGCGCCCGGGTCGTCACCGCGGCCGCGCTCATCATGATCTCGGTCTTCGCCGCCTTCATGCTGCAGCCCGACAACCTCATCAAGTCGATGGGCTTCGCGCTCGCGGCGGCCGTCCTGCTCGACGCCTTCGTCGTGCGCATGGTCCTCATCCCCGCGCTCATGTACCTCATGGGCGACCGGGCCTGGGCCATGCCGCGCTGGCTGGACCGGATCCTGCCCAACGTCGACGTCGAAGGGGAGGCCCTCACCCAGCACACCGCGACCGGTGAGACCTCCGGTCGGGACGGCGACGACGACAACGCCGGCGGCCGGCACGGCCGCGGCTCGGGAGACCTCGTCACGGCGGGCTGATCCCCCCTTCGCCCGTCGGCCCGTGCCCCCGCACCACCGGGGGCACGGGCCGTCGGCATGCTGCCTGACCGGGAAGCTCGCCCTCCCTCCCGGGGTCACACATGCACGGTGACTAGGATCGGGCCACACCGGCCCGGAGCCGGACCCGTCCGGGCAAGGAGTGACGACGTGAAGCGCACGAAGGTGGCCGTCATGGGGGCCGGCAGCATCGGGTGCTACCTGGCGGGGTGGCTCGCTGCGGCCGCCGACGTCACGCTCGTCGGCCGACCGGCCCTCGTCGATGCCATCGGGCGCGAGGGACTCACGGTCACCGACCTCGCCGGCCGCACCCGCACCGTCCCGCCGCAGTCGCTCACTCTGGCCACGGAGCCGAGCGCCGTCGTCGGCGCCGACTACGTCCTGCTGACGACGAAGACCGTCGCCCTGACGGCGGCCACCCAGCAGATCGCGCCCTACCTGCAGCACGACTCGGTCGTCATCTCCTTCCAGAACGGCCTGCGCAATGCGAGCGCGATCGACGAGGCGCTCGCCGGCGCCTTCCCGAGTCGGGCCTCACGGCCGCTCGTGCTCTCCGGCATGGTGCCCTTCAACGTCGTGCGCACCGCTGACGCGCACTGGACCCAGACGACCTCGGGCCGACCTGTGGCCAAGGACCACCCGCGGATCGACCCCTTCGTCCGGGTCGCGCAGGGCGGCGGGCTGCGGGTCGAGGTCGACCCCGACATGCGGGCGGTGCTCTTCGGCAAGCTGCTGCTCAACCTCAACAACGCGGTCAACGCGCTCACCGGGCTGCCCCTGGCCGTCGAGCTGCGCGATCGCGACTGCCGGCACGTCCTCGCCGCCTGCCAGGACGAGGCGCTCACCCTCGCCCGCCGCGTCGGCGTGACGCCCAAGCGCATGACGCCGCTGCCCGCCGCCGCGATGCCGACGCTGCTGCGCTCGCCGACCCCCGTCTTCACCAACCTCGCCCGCGCCACGCTCAAGGTCGCGCCGACGGCGCGCTCGTCGATGGCCGACGACCTCGACGCCGGGCGACCCACCGAGATCGACGAGCTGCAGGGCTTCGTCGTCCAGCTCGGTGCCGACCACGGCGCCGCCGCGCCGGTGTCCGCACGCATCGTCGACCTCGTCCGCGAGGCCGAGGCCGCCGGACCGGACCGGCACCGCTGGACGGGCGCGCAGCTGCGCCGGGCGGTGGGCCTGTGACCCCCGCCGGAGAGGATGCCGCCATGGACCCCTACCGCGTCACCGTCGTGTGCACGGGCAACATCTGCCGCTCCCCCATGGCCGAGTGGCTGCTGCGTGAGGCCCTCGAGCAGGCGGGTCTGGGCGAGCGGGTCCTCGTCGACTCGGCCGGCACCACCGCGTGGGAGAAGGGCAACCCCGCCGACCCGCGCACCATCGCCGCGATGCACCGCCACGGTCACACCGGCGACTACTCCGGGCACCGCGCCCGGGTCTTCGACAAGCGATGGTTCGACGAGGTCGACCTCGTGCTCGCCGCCGACCACGGCCACTACACAGTGCTGCGCCGGCTCGCGGGCGATCGCGCCGCCAAGGACGGCATCCGGATGATCCGCGCCTTCGACCCCGCGGGGCTCAAGGGCGACGACCTGGCGATCGACGACCCCTGGTACGGCGACGACAGCGACTTCGACCGCACCTACGAGGAGATCTCGGCAGCGGTCGACGGCATCGTCGAGCACGTCCGCGGCCAGCTGGGCGACGCTCCCTGAGGTGCGACGCAGGAGCCTCGAAGGGCGGCACGCAGACATGGGCGACGGGCGCCGACTCCCCTGAAGAGTCGACGCCCGCCACGTGTGTGCGGCGCTCGTCAGGCGCCGGGCCGGTGCTGCTCAGGCACCGTTGGTCGCGGTCAGACCCGCCTTGACCGAGCACACGGGCCAGGCGCCCGGGCCCTGCTCGGCGAGGACCTTCTGCGCGATCTCGACCTGCTGCTCCGGCGTGGCCTGGTCGGCCGTCGCGGCGTACTGGTCGCCGCCGTAGGCCAGCCACGTGTCGGGGCTGAACTGCAGCCCGCCGTAGTAGCCGTTGCCGGTGTTGATGCTCCAGTCACCGCCGGACTCGCACTCGGCGACCGCGTCCCACACGGACGGGTAGCTGCCGGCGGTCGTGCCGTCGGTGTCCGTCGTGGTGTCGGTCGTAGTGGTGTCGGCGGTCGTGTCCGTCGTCGTGTCGACGGTCTCGACCGGAGCCTCCTCGACGGGTGCCTCCTCGACCGGGGTCTCCTCGGCGGGTGCCTCGCGCAGCAGCGCGCTGTTGTCGGAGGCGTGCTCGAGGGCCTGGTCGGACGCGTGCTCCGCGCCCTGGCCCTGCGTGGAGGGCAGGCCGGTGTGGCCGTGCGCCTCACCGGCGGGCTGGGCCTGCTCGCTGGCGTGCCCGGCGTTGGGGCCCTGGGCGGCCATGGCGGTGCCGGTGCCGGCCACGGTCAGCAGGCCGGCGGCGGCGAGCGCCTGGGCGGCGCGGCGGGTGGTGCTGTGACGGGTGGTGGCCATTGGTGATGACTCCTCCTCGTCTCGGGACGCGGCCCCGTCGAGGGCCACGAGCGATCAGGTGACCGCATCGGTCGTGCCGGCGGACGGTGCCCGCCGGGCCGTCGCACACCGTAGACACAGACGGGGGGAAGATCTCAAATCGGTAACGGCTCCGCCCGGGGTGACGAAGGGGGGTGCCCGGCCCCTGGTCGAGGTGACGGGCACCCCCTTCGCCTCTGGGAGGATGGGGGTCATGCAGAGCCTCGCTGACGCCACGCCCCAGATCGCCCTCGGCGCGCTCGACGGCCGCTACCGGCCCGCCGTCTCGCCCCTCATCGACCACCTGAGCGAGCCCGCGCTCAACCGCATGCGGGTGCACGTGGAGGTGGAGTGGCTCATCCACCTGACCTCGCAGCAGGTCGTGCCCGGTGTGCGCGCCCTCACCGAGGACGAGCAGGCGGCGCTGCGGCAGGTCGTCGAGGACTTCGGCCCCGAGGACATCGCCGAGCTCGGCGCGACCGAGAAGGTCACCCAGCACGACGTCAAGGCCGTCGAGTACTTCCTCAAGGAGCGCCTGCGCAAGATCGCGCCGGCTCCCGAGGACGCCGGCCTGTCGGAGCTCATCCACTTCTGCTGCACGAGCGAGGACATCAACAACCTCGCCTACGCCCTCATGGTCCAGGGGGCCGTCGAGGAGGTCTGGCTGCCGCGCGCCGCCGACCTCGCCGAGGCCGTCGCGGCGATGGCCGTCGACCTGCGCGACGTGCCGCTCCTCTCGCACACCCACGGCCAGCCGGCGACCCCGACGACGATGGGCAAGGAGCTCGCCGTCCTCGCGCACCGCCTGATGCGCCAGCTGCGGCGGATCCAGCACGACGAGTACCTCGGCAAGATCAACGGCGCGACCGGCACCTTCGGCGCCCACCTGGCCGCCGTGCCCGAGGCCGACTGGCTGGAGATCTCGCGCACCTTCGTCGAGGGCCTCGGCCTGACGTGGAACCCCCTGACGACGCAGATCGAGTCGCACGACTGGCAGGCCGAGGTCTACGCCGACATCGCCCGCTTCAACCGCGTGCTGCACAACCTGTGCACCGACGTGTGGACCTACATCTCGATGGGCTACTTCGCCCAGGTCCGCGGTCAGGGCACCGTCGGGTCGAGCACGATGCCGCACAAGGTCAACCCGATCCGCTTCGAAAATGCGGAGGCCAACCTCGAGGTGAGCAATGCGCTCCTCGACGTGCTCGCCTCCACGCTCGTCACCTCGCGCCTGCAGCGCGACCTCACCGACAGCTCGATGCAGCGCAACATCGGCACCGCCCTGGGCCACTCGCTGCTCGCGATCGACAACGCCGGCCGCGGCCTCGCCGGGCTCGACGCCGTGCCCGAGGCCATGGCCGCCGACCTCGACGGCAACTGGGAGGTGCTCGGCGAGCCGATCCAGTCGGTCATGCGGGCCCTCGGCGCGCAGGGCGTGCCCGGCATGGAGGAGCCCTACGAGCGGCTCAAGGAGCTCACCCGCGGTCAGCGCATCGGCCAGCCCGAGCTCGTCGAGTTCGTCCGCGGGCTCGGCCTGCCGGCCGAGGTCGAGGAGCGGGTCGCGGCGATGACCCCGGCGACCTACATCGGCATCGCACCGCAGCTGGTCGACCTGCTCGACTGAGCTGCTCTCTCCCGACGCACCCACACGGCGGGGCCCACCACCACACCCTGCAGGACCCTGGGGTCCTGCAGGGTGTGTGCGTGTCCGCGCGGACCCTGGGGCGCGGGCCGTGGTGACCCCCGGGTACGACGACCACTACGGCTCCAGCGAAGGGCGAAGAGCCCCGGTACGACGGGAGCCGGCCGCCGTCACGCGTGGCGAGTGGTCGTCATACCCGCGAGTCACGACGCTGCGGGCGGGCCGGCGAGAACCCTCAGCCCCTCTCCTCGTCGTCGGCCATCCGCCCGGACCCGGGCCACCAGATGCGGTTGCCCAGGTCGGTGGCGAGCGCCGGCACGAGGACCGAGCGGGTGACGAGGGTGTCGAGCAGCACGCCGAAGGCGACGATGAAGGCGATCTGCGCGAGGAAGAGCAGCGGGATCACCCACAGGGCGGAGAAGGTCGCGGCGAGGACGACGCCGGCGCTGGTGATGACCCCGCCCGTGACCGCGACGGCCCGGCGCACCCCACGGCGGGTCCCGACGTGCAGCGACTCCTCCCGCGCACGCGTCATGAGGAAGATCGAGTAGTCGACAGCGAGGGCGACGAGGAAGACGAACCCGAGCACGGGTGTCGAGGGGTCGGCGCCCGGCTGGTCGAGGACGCGGGTGAAGAGCACCGCCGAGACCCCGAGGGTCGCGGCGAAGGTCAGCACGTTGACCACGACGAGCAGCACCGCCGCCGCGACCGACCGCAGCAGGGCCATGAGCACGAGGGTGACGACGAGCAGGATCGCGGGCACGACGACGCGGTAGTCGCGGATGCTCGCGTCGTCGGTGTCGACCGCGGTCGCGGTCGCGCCCCCGACGATGATGTCGGGGTCGACGTCGTGGAGCCCGGCGCGCAGGTCGCGGACGACGTCGCGCGCCTCGGGCGACTCGGACCCGACGGTCAGGGTTGCCGAGAGCAGGGTCGACCCCGACCCCGTCGTCGACTCCTGCGAGCGGATCTGCCCCGAGACGTCGTCGTGGTCGGCGAGGACCCCCTTCGCCTCGCGGACGGCCGCGTCGGGGACGACGACCTGGACGGGCCGCTGGTCTCCCCCGTCGAAGTGCCGGTCGAGGACGCGCTGACCGTCGACGGACTCAACGTCGGTCGTGAAGAACTGTGCCTGCGTGATGCCCTGGGTCGGGAAGGTGAGCGCCGCAGCCGCGGCGACGAGCAGCACGGCGGTCGTCACGACCCAGGTGATGCGGGGACGGGACGTCACGCGACGCGCCACACCGGACCAGAGCCGGTGCTGCGGGCGCGTGCCGCGTCGGGGCACGGACGGCCAGAAGGCGGCCCGGCCCAGCAGCGCGAGGGCCGCGGGGAGCAGGGTGAGCGAGGCGGTCATCGCCCCGGCGATGCCGAGGGCACCGACCGGCCCGAGGCCGGCGATGTTGCCGAGGTCGGACAAGAGCAGGCAGAGCAGGCCCGCGATGACGGTGCCGCCACTGGCCGCGACCGGCCCCAGGGTCTGGCGCCACGCGATGCGCAGGGCCGGCAGCGGGTCGGCCGCGTGCAGCTCCTCGCGGTAGCGCGCGACGAGCAGCAGCGAGTAGTCGGTCGCGGCGCCGACGACGAGGATGAAGAGGATGCCCTGGCTCTGGCCCGAGAGCTGGATCCAGTCGGCGGCGGCCATCGGGTGGATGAGCAGTGCCGCGAGCGCGAGCCCGAAGATGCTCGTGAGGAGCACGACGAAGGGGAGGACCGGGCTGCGGTAGACGACGAGCAGGATGACGAGCACGACGGCGAGGGTGACGAGGAGCAGCAGCCCGTCGATGCCGGCGAAGGCCTCGCCGAGGTCGGCGGCGAAGCCCGCCGGGCCGGTCACCGCCACCGTGGCCTTGTCGACGTCCGGGGCCAGGCTGCCCCGCAGGTCGTCGACGAGCAGGTCGGAGATGCTCGTCTCGTCGACGGTCTCCTCGACGGCCGCTGCGTCGAGGCTGAGGACGACGATCGCCGCGTCGCCGTCCTCCGACGGGATCACCGGGATCCGTTGGGCGGCAAGGTAGTCCGCCACCGTCCCCGGCGCGGAGTCCAGCTGCTGACGCGGCAGCCGCTCGGCCCAGTCGCCGAGCTCGGCGAGCTGGTCACGCCTCAGCCCACCCTCGGCCTCCACGGCCACGATGAGCGGCAGCGTGGAATCGGCCTCGAAGTCCGGGAGCTGCTCGGCCACGCGGGTCGACTCGGCGGACTGCGGGAGGAAGGAGGCCTGGTCGTTGTCCTGCACGCTCGACAGCTGGCCGACGAGCGGCCCGCCCACCGCCCCCACGGCGAACCAGAGCACGATGACGAGGCCGGCGAGGAGGCGGGGCAGCACGCTGGGGCGCGAGAGGGAGGACATGCCCAAACCTTAGACGAACATTGGACACAACTCTACGGTCGGCCCAACCCTGCAAAACCCCAGGGTCCTGCGCTCCGAACCCTGCAAGACCCTAGGGTTTTGCAGGGTTCGGAGCGGAGGCGCAAGGGCGGCTGCGGCGCGCCTCAGCGCATGGCCGCGCTCAGCGCCGACGCCGAGGCGGTGTAGCCCTCGACCGTCGGGTGCACCCACTCGGGCAGCTCACGCCCGGGGGCGAGGACGGGCACGAGCCAGGCCTGGGTGTTGTCTGGGACGGAGCGCGGGTCGAGCCCGTGCGCCATGCCGCCCCACGCGGGCTTGACGTCGACGAAGGTGAACCCACCCCGACCCTTCGCGCTCGCGTCGAGCTCGGCGACCCCTTCGCGCTGGAGCTCGTCGCCGCGGCGCTGCAGCTCGTCGAGCGCGGCGCCGGCATCGTAGGTCGGTGCGGCCTCGGGGATGCCGTAGCTGTCGGTGTTGAGCAGGTGGGGGTAGCCGAGGAGGTAGACGTGCGCATTGCCCCGCGACTTCTCCCGGATCGCGGCGAGCGCCTCGGCCGTGTCGTCCTTCAGCGCGGGCAGGGTCGCGTTGGCCGCGTCCATCGTCGTGCGGCAGCCGCTCGGGGAGCGCAGCACCATGCACTGCAGGACGATCGTGCTGAAGCCGATGTCGTTGCCGCCGACGGTCAGGAAGACCGCATCGGTCTGCGGGGTCACCGACTCGACCTGGGGCGCGGCCGTCAGCTGGCAGCTGACCGTCGCGGTGAGCTGCCGGCCCGTCGGTGCGCTGCTCGTGACGGTCTGCTCGTAGTACCAGTCCGGCTGGGCGGGCGTGCCGCACAGGGCGTCGGCCTCGGCCCGCTGCAGCCACTTGCGCTGCTGGACGGCCGCCGTGCCGCTCACCTCGTAGGTCGCCGTCCGCACAAAGGGGGACCCCAGGGCGCGCGGCTGCGTGATGTCGGCGACGACGCCACCGCTGCACGCGGCATTGGTCAGGTTCGCACCGTCCTGCGCGGCCACCTTGGCCGCGTAGTTGTCGGGCGAGCGCCAGCAGGTGCGCTCGGTGTAGGTGCCCGCGCCGTTGCCGGCCGAGTATGAGTCACCGAGCACGACGTAGTCGGGCGAAGGGGGCGCCGCACCGGCCGGGAGGGCCGTCCCGATGCCCGCCGCGAGGGCGGCGAGAGCGGTGGCGATGGACAGGGTGCGACGACGTCGGCGCATGGTGACCTCCTGGTGGCCGCTCCCCGTCGAGCGGCTGGTGACTCGAGAGTAATCGCCGGGGCGGGCCGGCAGTGGCTAGAGCCCGCCCCCAGCGACTCAGCGCATCGCGTCGGCAAGCGCCAGCGCGCTCGCACCCCAACCCGCGGCGGTCGGGTGGACGAACTCCTTGAGCTCGCGCCCCGGCGAGAGGACCGGGACGAGCCAGGCATCGCTGTTGTCCGCGACGACGTGCGGGTCGATCCCGTGCGTGTAGCCACCCCAGTCACGCTTGACGTCGACGAAGGTGAACCCACCCCGGCCACCGTTGGCCCGGGACAGCTCCGTCATCGCCGCCCGCTGCAGGGTGTCGCCGCGCAGCTGCATCCGCGAGAGCTCATTCCCTGCGTCATAGGTCGAGCCCAGGCGGAAGTTGTCGGTGTTGATCAGGTGCGGGTAGCCCAGCAGGTAGACGTGCGCACGCCCGCCGGAGCGGTCGTGGACCGCCTGCAGTGTCTCCTTGGTCTCCTGCTTCAGCGACGTCAGCTGGGCGTTCGCCGCGTCGATGCGCGCCTTGCAGCTTCCCGCCGCGCGCAGCACGAGGCAGTCGATGACGATCGAGGTGAAGCCCACGTCGTTGCCGCCCGTGGTGACGAAGACGGCGTCCGTCGAACGGTCGACCGCGTTGATCTGCGGTGCGGCCTGCAGCTGGCAGCGGACCGTCGCGGTGTAGAGGTCGCCGGCCGACGCGCTCGAGCTGATGGTGTAGACGTAGGAGAAGTCCGACTGGGCCGGGGTGCCGCAGAACTGGTCGGCCTTCGCCTTCGCCAGCCACTGGGCTCGGGCGTCGACCGCGCCCGCCGGGATCCGATAGGTGCGCGTGCGCCACGAGGGAGAGCCGAGATCGCGCGGCTCGAGGATGTCAGCGGTCACACCGCCGCTGCATGCCGCATTGGTGTAGGTCGCGCCCTTGAGCTGGGCGACCCGGGCGCCGTAGTTGTTCGGCGAGCGCCAGCAGGTCTTCTCCACGTAGCTGCCCGCGCCATTGCCCGAGGAGAAGGAGTCGCCGAGCTGGACGAAGTGCTGCGGCGACTCGACCGAGCCGCCGGGGACGGCGTTCGAGGGGCTCGCTCCGACGGTGGCCACCACGGCGGCGACGGCGGTGACGACGGACAGAGCGCGAACGCGCATGACTTCCTCCCGGGCTGAGCCGGTCGTCGACGACCAGCAGTTACTCGACGGTAACTACGGCTCGGGTGACGTGCATGACGAGGCGCGCGGCGTCTCGGGATGCGGGAAGGCGCAGGCGGGCCCCCTTCGCCCGGAGGCCTGGGCTCAGGCCAGGCGCACGAGCGCTGAGGGGTCCTCCTGCGGGAGCCGGCCCTCGGTGAGCGTGGCGGTGACGACCTGACGGTTGAAGGTCGTACGGCCACCGCGCGTGGTGAGGAAGGCGGTGTCGGCCGCGTCGCGGCCGGTGGCGATGCGGACCATCGCCTCGCGGGGGGCCAGTCGGGTCGCGTCGACGATGTGCCACGCGTCGTCGACCCAGGCCTCGGCCACGGCGTGGAAGTCCATCGGCTGCAGCCCCGGGGCGTAGACCGAGACGAGCCGCGCGGGGGTGCCGAGCGCCCGCAGCAGGGCGACGACGACGTGCGCGAAGTCGCGGCACACTCCCGAGGCCTGGAGGATCGAGTCGACGGCGCCGTCGGTGCCCCGGCTCGACCCGGAGATGTAGGCCATGTGCGTGTTGACCCACTCGCCGACGGCATTGACCCGCTCGATCCCGGACTGGCTCGGGAAGAGCCGAGCAGCCATGGGCGCCAGTCGATCCGACTCGGCGTAGCGGCTCGGGCGGGTGAAGACCCAGCGGTCGAAGTCGATCTCACGCCCCACCTGGTCACCCGTCGGCCTGGTGATGTCGACAACCGCGCGATAGGTCACCTCTAGCCAGCCGTCGCCCACCTCGTCGACGACGTGCAGCCGAGTGCCGTGGTTGCCGGCAAGCTCTCGCGCCTCGACCTGCTTGCCACCCGCGTGGATGAGGATCTCCTCCTCGAGGATGTCGTGCGCAGCGGACACGGCGAAGGAGAGGAGCGCCTCGCGGACTCCGGTCGTGCCGTAGGCGAACTTGGTCCCCACGGTGGCGGTGAGCGGCGTGGGGTCGGCGTCGACGATCGCGAGGTCGGTCATGGACCCATGGGACCGCGCCGGGGCGGCTGGCGTCAAAGCGAAGGGGGCGGGGGGGCTCAGCCGGCAGGGGCGACCGCGAGCAGGGTCGACAGGGCGCCGAGGGCCTCGGGGTTGATCCAGTAGTAGACGAAGGTGCCGCGGCGCTCGCAGTCGACGAGCCCGGCCTCGCGCAGCAGCTTGAGGTGGTGCGAGATCGTGCCCGACGACAGGTCGAAGGCCGGGGTGATCTCGCAGACGCACAGCTCGGGCTGCGCGGCGATCATCGAGACCATGCGCAGCCGGACCGGGTCGCCGAGCGCCTTGAAGACCGGCGCCAGACGGGCCGCGTCGGCCTCGGTGACGGGCGAGGTCGCCAGCCCGCAGCAGGTCACGGCCTGCTCACCGGGGACCGACTCGAGGATGCTCACGGGCTTATCTTGACATATCTCAAATCAACGGGCCATGCTGGCCACGGCAGTTGATTCGACATCCATCGAAGCAGGAGCTTCTCGTGATCCCCACGACCCCCACCCGCGACGCCGTGCGCGAGCGCTATGCCGCTGCCGCCCGGTCCCACCTCACGGGAGACGCCAGCCCGTGCTGCAGCGGGTCCAGCCCCGGGGGCGAACCCGACCCGATCACCGTCGGTCTCTACGAGGGGACGGACTCCCCTTCGGACGCGGCACTCGCAGCCTCGCTCGGGTGCGGCAACCCGACGGCCCTCGCCGACCTCTCCCCCGGCGAGGACGTCCTCGACCTGGGCTCCGGCGGCGGTCTCGACGTGCTGCTCTCCGCGCGCCGCGTCGGCCCCACCGGCACCGCGACCGGGCTCGACATGACTGACGAGATGCTCGAGCTCGCCCGCCGCAACCAGGCCGAGGCCGGCATCGCCAATGCGCGCTTCGTCCGTGGCCGGATCGAGGCCATCCCGCTCGATGACGCGAGCGTCGACGTCGTCATCTCCAACTGCGTCATCAACCTCAGCGCGGACAAGGACGCCGTGATCCGTGAGGCGCACCGCGTGCTGCGGCCGGGCGGACGCTTCGCCGTCGCCGACATCGTGCTGCTGCGCGAGCTCCCCGCCCAGCTCACCGGCATCGTCGGGCTGTGGACGGGCTGCATCTCGGGGGCCCTGCTCGACGTCGACTACGTCGAGCACCTCACTGCCGCAGGCTTCGAGGAGGCCTCCGTCGAGGTGACGCGCACCTACGACCGGGCCGAGCTCGTGCGCCTGGCCGACCTGCTCGACGGGCAACTGCCGCAGGGCTGGACGCTCGAGCAGGTCGTCGACGCCCTCGACGGGTCCTTCGCCAGCGCCTTCGTCCGCGCGAGCAAGGCCGCCCCGCAGTGAGCGTCGACACCGCACCAGCGCAGGCGCCCGCCCGCCTGTCGACCCTCGACCGGTGGCTGCCGGCGTGGATCGGGCTGGCCATGGTCGCCGGACTCCTCCTCGGCCGGCTCGTCCCCGGCCTCGGTGACCTGCTGAGCGCCATCGAGGTCGACGGGATCTCACTGCCGATCGCCCTCGGCCTGCTCGTGATGATGTACCCGGTGCTGGCCAAGGTCCGCTACGACCGGCTCGACACCGTGACGAGCGACCGGCGGCTGCTCGGGTCCTCGCTGCTGCTCAACTGGGTCGTCGGGCCGGCGCTGATGTTCGCCCTCGCCTGGCTGCTCCTCCCCGACCTGCCGGAGTACCGCACCGGCCTGATCATCGTCGGGCTCGCCCGCTGCATCGCCATGGTCATCATCTGGAACGACCTGGCCTGCGGCGACCGCGACGCCGCCGCCGTCCTCGTGGCGCTCAACTCGCTCTTCCAGGTCGTCGCCTTCGCCGGGCTCGGCTGGTTCTACCTGTCGGTCCTACCCGGCTGGCTCGGCCTCGAGCAGGCCGACCTCGACGTCTCCGCCTGGCAGATCGCGAAGTCCGTGATGATCTTCCTCGGCATCCCCCTGCTCGCCGGTTACCTCTCCCGACGCATCGGCGAGCGCCGTTGGGGGCGAAGGGAGTACGAGCAGACCTTCCTGCCGAAGGTCGGGCCGTGGGCCCTCTACGGGTTGCTCTTCACGATCGTCGTCCTCTTCGCCCTGCAGGGCGAGGCGATCACCTCACGGCCCCTAGACGTCGCCCGGATCGCGCTGCCGCTGCTCGCCTACTTCGCCCTCATGTGGGGCGCGGGCTATCTGCTCGGGCGGGCGCTCGGCATGGGCTACGAGCGCACGACGACGCTCGCCTTCACCGCGGCGGGCAACAACTTCGAGCTGGCCATCGCCGTCGCCATCGCGACCTTCGGCGCGACGAGCGGCCAGGCCCTCGCCGGCGTCGTCGGCCCGCTCATCGAGGTCCCCGTCCTCGTCGGCCTCGTCTACGTCAGCCTCGCCCTGCGCCGACGTCTCCCCTCCCCTTCGTCCCTGCAGGAGTCCCGATGACCGCCTCCGTCCTCTATGTCTGCGTGCACAACGCCGGCCGCTCGCAGATGGCCGCGGCCTACACACGGGCCCTGTCCCGAGGTGCCGTCGAGGTGCGCTCCGCCGGCTCCGCGCCCGCCGACTCGATCAACCCCGCCGTCCACGCAGCGATGCTCGAGGAGGGCATCGACCTGTCCACCGAGCGGCCCAAGGTGCTGACCACCGACGCCGTGCAGGCCAGCGACGTCGTCATCACGATGGGGTGCGGCGACGCCTGCCCGATCTTCCCCGGCAAGCGCTACGAGGACTGGCAGCTCGACGACCCCGCCGGGCAGGGCGTCGAGGCGGTGCGGCCGATCCGCGACGAGATCAAGGGCCGGGTACGGGAGCTGCTCGAGTCGCTCGGGTAGGTGGCTTCGAGGCTCGCTGGCGCTCGCACCTCAGCCAGCGGGGGCGGGGAGCGCCAGGGCGAGGACCTCGGCACTCGACAGCGCCGCGAGCTCGGCGGCGTCGACGAGCAGCTTGGAGCCGCGCACCCCCGACCCGATGACGACCTCGTCGGCAGCGACGACCGCCTCGTCGACGAGGACCGGCCACGCCTCGGGCAGCCCCACGGGGGTGATGCCGCCGTACTCCATGCCGGTGATCTCCACCGCCTCGCCCATCGGGGCGAAAGAGATCTTGCGCGCGTCGACGTGCCGGCGCACGACGCCGTTGATGTCCGCCCGGTCCGTCGCGAGGACGAGGACCGCGGCATGCCGGGTCTCCCCTCCCCTTCGCCCCGCGACGACGACGCAGTTGGCGGAGAACTGCGGCGGCGACGCATAGGCCTCGCAGAAGTCGGCGGTGTCCGCCAGCCCGGGGTCGATCTCGGCCACGCGGGCCGAGGGGACGGCCGCGATCGCGGCGGCGACGGGCGCGGCGAGCAGATCCGTGCGCTCGGCCGCCGGAGTCCAGGTCAGGGTGCCGGCTGCGGTGCTCATCCCTCGACTCTAGGCCCCGCCCGGCCTACCCTGACCGGGGACCACGAGGAGGTGGCCGATGGTGGAGTCGGGTCGGCGACGCACGCTGGAGCGCGCCTGGGAGCACTGGCGCGAGGGCAGCGCGCCCGAGCAGGTGCGCCCCGAGATCCTGTCGTCGTGGCGCCGGTCCGCGGAGCACCTGCCTGCGACCGTCGAGGCCGCTCCGCTGGCGGACGAAGGGGAGACCGCCAGCCTCTTCGCGGAGTCACCGCTGTCGGCCGCGGTCGCCCGGCTCGAGGGCGCGCTGCGCTCCGCTGCCGAGGACGGCGACCTCGTCGTCGCGGTCACCGACCCCCAGACCCGGATTCTGTGGACCTATGGCGGGCGGGTCATGCGCAGCGCCGCCGAGCAGGTCAACTTCGTCGCCGGCGGCCGGTGGGACGAGGGCAGCGTCGGGACCAATGCGCTCAACCTCGCGCTGCGCACCGACTCCGTCTCGACGGTCTTCGCCGCCGAGCACTACGCCCCGATCGTGCACAGCTGGGTCTGCTGGGCCGCGCCCGTGCACGACCCGGGGACCGGCGCCCAGCTCGGGGTCCTCGACCTGTCGACGACGTGGGACCGCAGCCACCCGATCGGCGCCGCGACCGCGCAGGCGCTCGCCCGGCTGCTCGAGACCGCGATCCCCGCCTCGTCCCTCGCCTCGACGCTGACCGTGCCCGCGCACCAGGGGCTGCACCTGCGGTTGCTCGGCGCGAGCGAGGTCCACCTCGACGGATCGCGCCTGCTGCTCACCCGCCGCCAGGTCGAGATCCTCGCGATCCTCGCGCTGCACCCCGACGGGCTCTCGCTCGGCGAGCTGCACGCCCACCTCTACGGCGACGAGCGGGTGTCGACGAGCACCCTGAAGTCCGAGGTCAGCCAGCTGCGCTCCGCCCTCGGCGGCCGCCTGGCCTCCCGGCCCTATCGGCTCGACCTGCCCGTGACGAGCGATGTCGACGCGGTGCGAGCGGCGGTGCGTCGCAGCGATGCCCGCGCCGCCGTCGACGCCTACGGCGGCGACCTCGTCCCCGGGACCAGCTCGCCGCTGCTCACCGAGACCGCCGACTACCTCGCCGTCGCCGTCCGCGAGTGCCTGCTCACCGACCCCGATCCCTCGGCCGTGCTCGCCTACAGCGAGGTCGTCGCCGACGCCGAGGTGCTCCAGCGGGCGCTCGACGAGCTCGGCGAGGCCCGCCACCCGGCCACGGCGCCGCTCACCGCGCGGTTGGCGGCGATCTCCGGGCCCTGAGGAGGTCTCCCTTCGAGACGCTTGCTGCGCAAGCTCCTCAGGGAGCGGGGAGGGGAATGGCGCTCGCACCTCAGCCAGCGGGGAGGGCGATAGCGTCGGGGCATGAGCGCAGCCGCCGACCGAGCGGGCCAGCCCGCCCTCCCCGAGGACCTCATCGACGTCAGCCACGTCGTCACCGCCTACTACGCCGTGCAGCCCGACCCTGAGGACGTCGACCAGCAGGTCGCCTTCGGCACGAGCGGGCACCGGGGCTCCTCGCTGACCGCGTCCTTCAACGAAGCCCACATCCTCGCCACCACCCAGGCGATCGTCGACCACCGCCGCGCAGCCGGCATCGACGGCCCGCTCTTCCTCGGCCGCGACACCCACGCCCTCTCCGAGCCGGCGTGGACCACCGCCCTCGAGGTCCTCGTCGCCGGCGGCGTCACCGTCCTCGTCGACTCCCGCGACGGCTACACCCCGACCCCGGCGATCTCGCACGCGATCCTCACCGCCAACCGGGGCAAGGACCTCACGGCGAAGGGGGGCGGCCTCGCCGACGGCATCGTCGTCACCCCTTCGCACAACCCCCCGAGCGACGGCGGCTTCAAGTACAACCCGCCGCACGGTGGCCCCGCCGACACCGACGTCACAAGCGCCATCGCCGACGCGGCCAACGCGCACCTGCGTGACGGCCTGCGGCAGGTGCGGCGGACCCCCTTCGCCCGGGCCCGGGCCGCCGCGACCGATCACGACTACCTCGCCGCCTATGTCACCGATCTGCCGAGCGTCGTTGACCTGCAACGGATCCGGGACGCCGGCGTGCGGATCGGCGCCGACCCGATGGGCGGCGCGGCCGTGCACTACTGGGGCGAGATCGGCGAGCGCCACGGCCTCGACCTGACGGTGGTCAACCCGCTCGTCGACCCGACGTGGCGCTTCATGACCCTCGACAAGGACGGCAAGATCCGGATGGACTGCAGCTCCCCTGCGGCCATGGCCAGCCTTGTCGCTCAACGGGATCGGTACGACATCGCGACCGGCAACGACGCGGACTCCGACCGGCACGGCATCGTCACCCCCGACGTCGGGCTGATGAACCCCAACCACTACCTCGCGGTGGCGATCCAGTACCTGCACGGCGGGGCGCGGCCGGGCTGGTCGAGCCGGCGGATCGGCAAGACGCTCGTGTCGAGCTCGATGATCGACCGGGTCGCCGCGGACCTCGGGATGGACCTGTGGGAGGTGCCGGTCGGCTTCAAGTGGTTCGTCCCCGGGCTGCTCGACGGGTCGGTCGGCTTCGGTGGCGAGGAGTCGGCGGGGGCGAGCTTCCTGCGGCACGACGGGTCGGTGTGGACGACCGACAAGGACGGGATCATCCTCGCGCTGCTCGCCTCCGAGATCCTCGCGACCACCGGTCGCTCTCCCAGCGAGCACTACGCCGACCTCGTCGCGCGGCACGGCGAGCCCGCCTACGCCCGCGTCGACGCGCCCGCGACCCGTGAGCAGAAGGCTGCCCTCAAGGCCCTCACCCCGGCCGCTGTCTCCGCGGACTCCCTTGCAGGAGAGGCGATCACGGCCAAGGTCACCGAGGCCCCCGGCAACGGCGCGGCCATCGGTGGGCTCAAGGTCACCACCGAGTCGGCGTGGTGCGCCGCCCGCCCGTCGGGCACCGAGGACGTCTACAAGATCTACGCCGAGTCCTTCCGCGGGCCCGAGCACCTGGCGCAGGTGCAGGCGGACGCCAGGGCCATCGTGGACGCGGCACTGGGCGGCGCCTGACCACCCGCCTGACCGACCCGGGCAGGCCACGGACTACCCGTTAGGGCAGTTACGGCCGTCCTCTCACGTCACTAACTTGGGCCGAACCAGACAGCGACGTCGGAAGGACAACACCATGGCAGACGAGCAGCACGACGGTCTCGAGCAAGACGCTCAGGTCGACGCAGTCGCCGATGACCTCGTGGAAGAGGTCTCCATCGACGGCATGTGCGGCGTCTACTGATCCGCGCCTCGACCAGAGATCGATGATCGCGATGAACGCGGAAACGCCACGGATGCTGATGCGGCCCTGGGAGCTGTCGGCATCCGTGGCGCTTCGCCCCGAACCCTTCGGGGCCCTGGCCTACAACTTCCACAACCGCAAGCTGTCCTTCCTCAAGCGACCGGAGCTCGTCCGCGTCGTGGAGCACCTCGCCGACCACCCGGACGTGCAGAGCACCCTGGTCGCCGAGGGCATCCCGCAGGAGCAGCACGACGGGTACCTGCGTGCGCTGCAGGGTCTTGCCGCCAACGGCATGATCCGCCCACGCACCGACTCCTGAGGAGCCAGCATGACCCTCACCACCGACCGACCCGCGGCCCGGCAGGCACCAGCCCGCCCCGAGGGCGGCACGCTCGTCGAGCAGTTCGAGTTCGGCCTCGACGCCCCGATCTGCCTGACCTGGGAGCTGACCTACGCCTGCAACCTCGAGTGCGCCCACTGCCTCTCCAGCTCGGGTCGGCGAGACCCGCGCGAGTTGAGCACCGAGCAGTGCAAGGCCGTCATCGACGAGTTGCAGCGGATGCAGGTCTTCTACGTCAACATCGGCGGTGGTGAGCCGACGATCCGCCCCGACTTCTGGGAGCTGCTCGAGTACGCGGTCGCCCACGACGTGGGCGTGAAGTTCTCGACGAACGGCGCCCGGATCACCCCCGAGCGCGCGGCCTTCCTCGCCGCGACCGACTACGTCGACGTACAGATCTCCCTCGACGGCGCGACCGCCGAGGTCAACGACTACGTCCGCGGCCCCGGCTCCTACGACATGGCGCTGCGTGCCCTCGACAACCTGCAGGCCGCCGGGTTCGGTGACGCCAAGATCTCCGTCGTCTGCACCCGACAGAACATCAGCCAGCTCGACGACTTCAAGGCCATCGCCGACCGCTACGGCGCCACGCTGCGCCTGACCCGGCTGCGTCCCTCGGGCCGCGGCGCCGACGTGTGGGACGAACTGCACCCGTTGCCGGAGCAGCAGCGGGTGCTCTACGACTGGCTCATGGCTCACGGAGAGGACGTGCTCACCGGCGACTCCTTCTTCCACCTTGCGGCCTTCGGCGAGTCCCTGCCCGGGCTCAACCTCTGCGGCGCCGGCCGCGTCGTCTGCCTCATCGACCCCGTCGGTGACGTCTACGCGTGCCCCTTCGCGATCCACGACCAGTTCCACGCCGGGAACCTGCTCACCGACGGCGGCTTCGGCGGGGTGTGGCGCGACTCCGAGCTCTTCCGCGAGCTGCGCTCCCCTCAGACCGGTGGCGCCTGCTCGAAGTGCGCCCACTTCGACAGCTGCCGCGGCGGCTGCATGGCCGCGAAGTTCTTCACCGGCCTGCCGCTCGACGGCCCCGACCCGGAGTGCGTCCAGGGCTACGGCGAGTCCGCCCTCTCGGGCGAGCGCACCGTGCCCGCCGCCAGCCAGGACCACTCCAAGGCCAACCCCACCCGCAACGAGCCCGTGATGCTCAAGCTCATGCGCCGCCGGCCCGAAGGGGAGACCGCTGCCCCGCCGCGTCCGGTCTCGCCGTGCGCCGAGAGCCCGCTCGCTGGCTTCGACCCTCGATGACGAGGACGAGACGATGAACAAGCCCGAGTGGCTCACCAACCCCTGGAAGCAGAACCCCTGGTTCGAGTCCGTCGCCGTCGCCCAGGAGCGCGCCCGCAAAAAGCTGCCCGCTCCCGTCTACGGCGCACTCGTCGCCGGGTCGGAGCGCGGCCAGAGTCGCGACGACAACCAGAGCGCCTTCGCCGAGATCGGCTTGGCTCCGCACGTCGTCGGCCAGCAGCCCGAGCGTGACCAGTCGACGACCGTCTTCGGCCAGCAGATCGGCTCGCCGGTCATCATCAGCCCCACCGGCGTCCAGGCGGTCCACCCCGACGGCGAGGTCGCCGTCGCCCGGGCCGCCGCGGCCCGCGGCACGATCATGGGCCTGTCCAACTTCGCCTCGAAGTCCGTCGAGGAGGTCTGCGACACCGGAGCGACGACCTTCTTCCAGATGTACTGGACCGGCGACCGCGACACGATGATCCAGCGGATGACCCGCGCCCACGAGGCCGGCGCCAAGGGCCTCATCGCCACCCTCGACTGGTCCTTCTCCATCGGCCGTGACTGGGGCAGCCCGGAGATCCCCGAGAAGGTCGACCTCAAGGCGATGATCCGGCTCGCCCCGCAGGTCGCGACGAAGCCTCGCTGGCTCGTCGACTTCGGCCGCCAGTTCATCGACACCGGCAAGCTGCCCGACCTCACCGCGCCCAACCTCACCCCGCCCGGAGGGGAGGCGCCGACCTTCTTCGGTGCCTACTACGAGTGGATGACCACGCCGCCGCCCTCCTGGCAGGACGTCGCGTGGATGCGGGAGCAGTGGTCGCAGATCAGCGGCACCCCCTTCGTCCTCAAGGGCGTCTCCCGCGTCGACGACGCACTGCGCGCGGTCGACGTCGGTGTCGCCGGCATCTCGGTGTCCAACCACGGAGGCAACAACCTCGACGGCACCCCCGCCGCGATCCGCATGGTCCACCCGATCTCACAGCGGGTTGGCCACCAGGTCGACGTCGTCATGGACGGCGGCATCCGCCGCGGCTCCGACGTCGTCAAGGCCCTCGCCCTCGGCGCCAAGGCCGTCCTCATCGGCCGGGCCTACCTCTGGGGGCTCGCCGCCAACGGCCAGGCCGGGGTGGAAAACGTCCTCGACCTGCTCAACGGCGGCGTCGACTCCGCGCTGCGCGGCCTCGCCCTCTCCTCCGTCGCCGAGCTGGGCCCCGAGCACCTGCTCGTCCCCGAGGGTTTCCACCGCGAGCTCGGTGTGCCCGCGGCCGCGACGACGCGCTGACGGGCATGCCCTCCCCCGACCGGCCGCGCGAGCTGGCCCACCTTGCCTCCGCGGAGGCCGAAGGGGTGGACCTCCTCGTCGTGCCGGTCGGGTCGCTCGAGCAGCACGGCCCGCACCTGCCGCTCGACACCGACGCGCTCATCGCCACCGCCGTCGCCCAGGGCGTGGCCGAGCGGCTCACCGCCGCGGGGACGACGGCGTGGGTCGCGCCCGTCGTCGCGCTCGGGTCGAGCGGCGAGCACCAGCACTTCCCCGGGACCATCTCGATCGGCACCGAAGTCCTGCGCCAGGTCGTCGTCGAGCTCGTCCGCTCGGCCCGCACCTGGGCCCCACGGGTGCTGCTCGTCAACGGGCACGGCGGCAACAGCCAGGCGCTGACCGCCGCCGTGGGGCAGCTCGTCGACGAGGGCCACGACGTCGACTGGGCCGCGTGCGCCACCGAGAGCGTGGACCTGCACGCCGGGCGGACCGAGACCTCGCTTCTGCTCCACCTGCGCCCCGAGTCCGTCCGTCTCGACCGCGCCGAGCCCGGCGACTGCCGGCCCCTCGCCGAGATCCTGCCCGCGATGATGTCCGGTGGGGTCATCGCCGTCTCGCCCAACGGCGTGCTCGGCGACCCGACCGGAGCGAGCGCCGCCGAGGGTAATTCGGTCCTCACCGCGATGGTCGACGACGTCGTCGAGCAGGCCCTGGAGCCCACGGTGGAACCGTCGTCATGAACCGGGTCGCGCTCGTCACCGGGGCCGCCCGCGGCATGGGGGCGGCGACCGCCCTTCGTCTCGCGGAGGAGGGCTACGACGTCCTCGCGCTCGACGCGTGCGCCGGCCCCACCGCCCACCCCTACCCGATGCCGACGGTCGACGACCTCGAGTCGGTCGCCGCCGACCCGCGAGCCGGCGGCCGGGTCGTCACCCGGGTCGCCGACGTGCGCGACCCCGCGGCCGTGGCCGACGCGGTCGTCGACGCCGTCGAGCGGTGGGGGCGGCTCGACGCCGCGGTCGCCGCCGCCGGGATCGTCGCCGGAGGCCAACCCCTCTGGGAGACACCGACCGACCAGCTCGACCTGCTCTGGCAGGTCGACGCGCTCGGCGTCTGGCACACCGCGGCCGCCGCCGTCCCCGCGATGCTCGCTGGGCCGGACCCCTCGGGCGGCCGGTTCGTCGCCATCGCCTCCGCGGCCGGAGGGCGCGGCCTCTTCCACCTCGCCGCCTACAACGCCGCCAAGCACGCCGTCGTCGGCATGGTGCGCGGGCTCGCCGCCGACCTCGTCGGCACCGGCGTCACCGCCGTCGCCGTGAGCCCCGGCGGCACCGACACCCCGATGCTCGCGGCGACGGCCGCCCTCTACGGCACGACGAGCGAGCACCTCGCCGAGCACCAGCTGCTCCGCCGCCCCCTCGACCCCGACGAGATCGCCGCCACCGTGAGCCTGTGCTGCTCCCCCGCCGGAGCCGCGCTCAACGGCGGCGTCGTCGCCGCCGACGGGGGGTTCAGCGGATGACCGCCCGGTTTGCCCCCGGCTACGAGGCCCTGATCCGCCACGACGTGCGGGCCTACGACGACGGCCTGCTCGTCGGCGGCTCCCCGCTGCGGGCCGTGCGCCTGGGCGCCGCCGCCCGCGAGCGCGTCGTCGACGGTCGCCTCGTCGTGCGCGGCCCCGCCGACGAGCCCCTCGTCGCCCGCCTCGTCGACGGCAACCTCGCCGACCCCGTGCTCCACGGCGCCGGCCCCGACCCGTCGGAGATCACCGTCGTCATCCCGATCCGCGACCGGCCCGAGCAGCTCGCACGAGCCCTCGACGCCCTCGACGGGTTGCGCTGCATCGTCGTCGACGATGCATCGCACGACCCCGACGCGGTCGCCCGGGTCGCCGCCGACCACGGCGCGCGGGTCATCTCCCTGCCCGTCAACCTCGGCCCCGCCGGGGCCCGCAACGCCGGCGTTCTCGCGGTGGAGACCCCCTTCGTCGCGCTCGTCGACTCCGACGTCCAGGCCGACGCTGCGATGCTGCGCCGGCTGGCCCGACACTTCGCCGACGACCAGGTAGCGCTCGTCGGGCCCCTCGTGCGCAGCCGGGCCCGCGCCGACGACCCCGCGTGGTTCGAGCGCTACGACGAGCAGGTCTCCTCGCTCGCCCTCGGGCGCCGCGCCTGCTCGGTGCGGCCGGGGGCCGCCGTCGGGTGGCTGCCCAGCGCCTGCCTCGTGGCCCGCGTCGACCGGCTGCGCGCCGCCGGCGGATTTGCCGAGGACATGCGCGTCGGCGAGGACGTCGACCTCGTCTGGCGGCTCGTCGACGCCGGCCAGACCGTGCGCTACGACCCCGACGAGATCGCCTGGCACGACACCCGCGCCACCGTCGGCGGCTGGCTCGGCCGCAAGTTCCTCTACGGCACCGGCGGCGCCGGCCTCGCCGCCCGCCACGGGCGCAAGGGCGCCCCCGCCGTCATGTCCGCGACGATGGCCGTCACCGCCGCGGCCGTGCTCGCCCGCCGCCGCTGGTCGCTGCCCGTGGCCGGCTTCGGCCTGCTCTGGGGCGTGCGCTCGCTCGACCGACGACTGCCCGAGGGGCCGCAGCGGCGCGAGCTCGCCGTGCGCCTCGGCGCCCAGGGCCTGGGCTGGGCCGTCCGGCAGGAGACCGCGCTGCTGCTGCGCCACTGGTGGCCGCTCGCCGCCGTCGCCGCGACCCGCAGCAGCACCGTGCGTCGAGCCCTCGTCACCTCGCTGCTCGTCGACGTCGTCGTCGCCCGGACCGACCACCCCGAGGCGACCTACGACCCGATCAGCCGCCGCCTCGACGACCTCGCCTACGGCGCCGGCCTCTGGGTCGGCGCCGCGCGAGCCCGGTCCCTCGGAGCCCTCCTGCCCCGCCGTCCCGGCGGCTGACGGCGGCCCTCCCTTCGCCCCACGAGCCGAGCCGGCACCGCGGGGCGATGACCCACGTCCGGGCGCTCTGCAGGGCCCTGCCCGATCGGGCAGGTGGGCACCTGCCACGGGGGTGGGGATCTGGACTCTGGACTGTCCGGCCGGTGCACCGCCGCCCTAGGTTCCGAGAGCAACTCACCCCCGGTCAAAGGAGACCCGCCATGCAGGTTGATGATCTGCTCAAGCCATTCCCGATCAAGGAGTTCCACCCCTTCCCGCGCGCCATGATGGGTCCCGGCGCCTGGGAGATGATCGGTCCGGAGGCCCTCAAGCTCGGCTTCCGCAAGACGCTCGTCATGACGACCGGCCTGCGCGGCACGGACATCGTCAAGAACATCGTCGAGTCGATGAGGTACCACGGCCTCGAGGTCGTCGTCTACGACAAGGTCGAGTCCAACCCCAAGGACTACAACGTCATGGACTCCGTGGCGCTGTACCAGGAAAACGCCTGCGACTCCTTCGTCTCCATCGGCGGCGGCTCCGCGCACGACGCCTGCAAGGGCGCGCGCATCTCCGTCGCGCACGACGGTCGCAATGTCAACGAGTTCGAGGGCTTCAACATGTCCGAGAACCCGAAGAACCCGCCGCACATCGCGGTCTCCACCACGGCCGGCACCGGCTCCGAGACCTCGTGGGCCTACGTCATCACCGACACGACGACCGACCCGGACAACCCCCACAAGTACGTCGCCTTCGACGACGCGTCCGTCGCCAGCCTCGCCGTCGACGACCCGGTGCTCTACTACGACTGCCCGATCGACTACACCGCCCAGTGCGGGTTCGACGTCCTCGCGCACGCCTCCGAGCCCTACGTCTCGCGGCTGAACTTCGAGCCCTCGCTCGGCAACGCGATCCGCGCCATCAAGCTCACCTCCGAGAACCTGCGCGAGGCGGTCTGGAACGGTCAGGACCTCAAGGGCCGCGAGGGCATGATGTACGCCCAGTACATCGCCGCCCAGGCCTTCAACTCCGGTGGCCTCGGCATCATCCACTCGATCAGCCACGCGGTGAGCGCCTTCTACGACACGCACCACGGGCTCAACAACGCCATCGCCCTGCCGCGCGTGTGGGCCTTCAACATGCCCGCCTGCTACGGCCGCTTCGCCGACATCGCGGAGGCCATGGGCATCGACACCCACGGCATGACCAAGGTGCAGGCCGCCGACGCCGCGCTCGAGGCGTCGATCCGGCTGCTGCGCGACGTGGGCATCCCCGAGCGCTTCGTCGACGTCACCCAGGACAGCTACTCCAAGAACCGCCTGGGCACCGGGCCGACGGAGTACTACAAGAACTCCCCGGAGATCAAGGGTGACGCCGCGGACGTCGACCGCATCACCAACCACGTCCTCGGCGACGCCTGCACCCCGGGCAACGCCAAGGAGTGCACCTTCGAGACCGTGCGCCCCGTCGTCGAGCACTGCATGACCGGTGACCTCGACGACCTCATCAGCTGACGCACCTCACCACGCCGCGGCGGTCCCCCTTCGTCCCCACCGGGTAGGAGGACGAAGGGGGACCGCCGCACCCCCGGACGAACCACCGACAGGAGCGCCATGTCCACCACCACGACGGACGCCGTGCCCGCCCTCGCGAGCGTCGAGGACACCATCGAGAAGTTCCGCGAGCACGGGTACCTCGCCGACCGCAAGCTCGCGACCACCGTCTTCCTCCAGACCCGCCTGGAGAAGCCGGTCCTCCTCGAGGGGCCGGCCGGCGTGGGCAAGACGCAGCTGGCCCAGAGCCTCGCCGAGGTGACCGGACGCCGCCTCATCCGCCTGCAGTGCTACGAGGGCCAGGACGAGTCGAAGGCCCTCTACGAGTGGGACTACGGCAAGCAGCTGCTCTACACGCAGATCCTGCGGGAGAAGATCGGGCAGATCGTCTCCGACGCCGCCGACCTCACCGAGGCCGTCGACCGGATCTCGGCGCACGACAGCATCTTCTTCTCCGAGCGCTTCCTCGCCGCCCGCCCGCTCCTCGAGGCGATCACGAGCGAGGAGCCCGTCGTGCTGCTCATCGACGAGGTCGACCGCGCCGACGAGGCCCTCGAGGCGGTCCTGCTCGAGCTGCTCTCCGAGTTCCAGATCTCCATCCCCGAGATCGGGACGATCGAGGCGACGCACCTGCCGCTCGTCGTGCTGACCTCCAACAACACCCGCGACCTGTCGGCCGCGCTCAAGCGCCGCTGCCTGCACCTCTTCCTCGACTACCCGAGCCCCGAGCGCGAGCTGGACATCCTGCGCTCCAAGGAGACCGGGCTGCAGGACGCGCTCGCCGCGCGCCTCGTCGAGATCGTCCGCGGCCTGCGCGAGCTCGAGCTGCGCAAGGCGCCGAGCATCTCCGAGACCATCGACTGGGCGCGCACGCTCGCCGTCCTCGGGGTCGACGAGCTCGACGCGACCCTGCTGTCGGACACGCTGAGCGTCGTCGTCAAGTACGACCGCGACCTGCGCCGTGCCGGCGAGGCGCTGCCCAAGCTCGTCGACCCCAATGCCGTCGTCCCCGAGGGGCACGACCACGGGCACGGGCACGACCACACGCACGACCACCCTCATCCCCACGGCTCCGACCACGGGGACGACGACGTCGACGGGCGCGAGGCCCGCAAGGCGAAGGACGCCCCCGGCCGCCACGACACCGACTACTACGGAGCACCCGGGGGTCTCGGGACCTCCCGCAAGGTGACACCGGGTCAGGGCGACCGCTCCTTCGCCGGTCGGGGCGCGCGCAAGCGCCCCCTGTGAGGAGGGAGCGACGATGGAGACCACCCTCCACCGCTTCGTGCGGATCCTGCGGCTGCGCGGTGTCCCGGCGAGCGTCGCCGAGGCCATCGACGGGCTGAAAGCCGCCGCGCAGCCGGGCGTCCTGGAGGACCGCGAGGTCCTCCGGGCCGCCCTCGCGGTCAGCCTCATCAAGGACCGCCGGGACATGCCGGTCTTCGACGAGACCTTCGACCGCTTCTTCTCGCTGCGGCCGGTGCTCACCCAGGACCCCGAGCACGGGCACAGCCACGACGACCTCTCCGACGACGGCGAGCTCACCGAGTTCTCCCTGTCGGAGGAGCCGGGCGACATGCCTCAGGACGGTCACTCGCACGGCAAGCCGGTCGACCTGCACGACTTCTTCCGGCCCGAGGACATGGCGCAGCAGTACAACCTGCACCAGGAGGCCAACCGCCTCGACATGGCCAACCTCACCGACGAGATCGTCCTGTCCGACGGGACCCAGGCCGGCCCCGACGAGGCCGCGCGCGTGCAGATCAGCACCTCGCGGCTGCACAACCCGGGGGCGCCCGGCGATCTCGCCCGCCGGCCGGGCATGCAGGTCGACGCCGAGCTGAGCGTCGCGCAGGAGATGGCCCTGCTCGCGTGGCTCGACGAGTCCTCCGACCTGCCCGAGGGCGACGAGGACGAGGGACCGGAGATGGCGGCGCTGCGCGAGGCGCTGCAGCCCTTCCTCGACGCGCTGCCCGAGCGGCTCAAGGGGTTCCTCGAGGAGCTCATGGCCCGCGAGGCCGAGCTGGAGATGCGCGAGATCGAGGCGGCCCAGGCCGAGACCGTCGACGAGGCCGACCGGGCCGCGCTCGAGGACTCGATCCGCCGGCTGCTGCGCTCGCTGCACGGCGCGCCCCGCCCCCGGCGGCACACCGCGGCCCGCGGGACGATCGACGGCCGGCTGACGATGCGCCGCAACATGCGCTACGACGGCGTGCCCTTCCGCCCCGTCACGGTGAGCAAGGTCGAGGACCGGCCGCGGCTGCTCGTGCTGTGCGACGTCTCGCTGTCGGTGCGGCAGACCTCGCGCTTCATGCTCCACCTCGTCCACTCGCTGCAGTCCGTCGCGGCCAAGGTGCGCTCCTTCGCCTTCGTCCAGGACTGCGTCGAGATCACCGACCTCTTCGCCGACCACCCCGTCGAGGAGGCGCTGTCGCTCGTCATGTCCGGCCTGCCCGCGGGTGGGGTGCTCGACGTCGACGCCGACTCCGACTTCGGGTCCGCCTTCGAGGCCTTCCTCGAGCAGTACGGCGGCGCGCTCAACCGGCGCACGACGGTCATCGTCCTCGGCGACGGGCGCAACAACGGCAACGACCCGCGGATCGAGGTCTTCGAGGAGATCGCCCGGCGGGTGCGCTCGGTCATCTGGCTCACGCCCGAGCCGCGCTACTCGTGGGGCCTCGGCAGCTGCGACCTGCCCCTCTACGCCGAGTCGTGCGACCGCGTGCAGGTGGTGCGCAGCCTCGGCGGGCTCGAGCGCGTGTCCGCCGCGACCGTGGGGGCGGGGACGTGATCCCCGTCGTCGCGAGCGCCGAGCCGCGGCCCATCGACCCGCTCGCCCCCGGGCGGCCCGCCTACGTCGACGACCTCGTCCGGGTCGTGCGCACCGACGGCGAGCTGCCGCGGCGCACCCTGCGGACCGTGCGGACCGAGCACTTCGACATCAGCCACGAAGGGGGCCGGGTCGCCATCGCGCACCGCGTCCCCCTCGAGGAGGTGCACGCCGGTCTCGCGGAGCTGCTCTCCCGGGAGATCTTCGGCCCCGGGTGGCTGCGCGGCGCCGACGCCTTCGAGCGGATCATGACGGGCATCGTCCTGACGTCTGCCGACGACCCGCTGAGCGCGTGGGAGCACTTCTACCGCACGAGCCTGCGCACGATCGAGGCCGCGACCGACCTCGCCGACTCGCCCTCCGCGGGGATGCACGGCGCGGTCGCCGGATACGCCCCCGTCTACGCGCGCGCCGAGGAGGTGCTCGTCGGCGACTCGGTCGTCGAGCTGGGCTCGTGCTTCGGCTTCTTCTCCCTGCGCCAGGCCGGGACCCGCGAGGTGACGGCCATCGACGTCTCCGCAGGGTCGATCCGCCTGCTCGAGCAGGTCTCGGCGCAACTCGGCACGCCGGTGGAGGCGCTCACCGCGGACGCCGCCCACGTGCCGCTGCCCGACGGGTGCGCCGACACCGTCGTCGCGCTCCACCTGCTCGAGCACCTCGAGCCGCAGCACGGCTGGCGGGTCGTCACCGAGGCGGTCCGCCTTGCCCGCCGCCGCGTCGTCATCGCCGTTCCCTACGAGGACGAGCCCGAGGAGCTGTGGGGTCACGTGCGCACCCTCACCCGCGAGGACCTGGCCGCCTACGGCCTGCGCACCGGCCTCCCCTTCGCCGTCGAGGAGCACCACGGGGGCTGGCTCGTGCTCGACCTCGCCTGAGCGAAGGGGATCAGAGCAGGCCGGCCTTGGAGGCCGCGTACACGGCCTCGGCCCGGCGCGAGACGCCGAGCTTGCGCAGGATGTTGCCGACGTGGAACTTCGCGGTCGTCTCGGAGATGAAGAGCTCGGCGCCGATCTTGCTGTTGGACAGGCCCGACGCGAGCAGCCGCAGGACCTCGAGCTCGCGGCTCGTCAGCTCCTTGGGCTGCTCCTCCTCCGCCCCGTGCAGCCCGCGGACCATCGCGGCCGCCGACCGGGCATCGAAGGCGCTGCCCCCGCGGCTCACGTCACGGATCGCCCGGACGAGGCCCGAGGTGTCGACGTCCTTGACGACGTAGCCCCGCGCGCCGGCCCGGATCGCCCGTAGCACGAGCCGCTCGTCGAGGAAGGTCGTCAGCACGAGCACCGCGATGTCGGGGTGGAGCGTCGTGAGCTCCTCGCACAGGGCGATGCCCTCGCTGTCGGAGGAGGTCGAGAGCTTGAGGTCGAGGCAGACCATCTGCGGGGAGAGCTCGGCCACGAGCTCCTTGGCCCGGGGCGCGTCCTCGGCCTCGCCGACGACCCGGATGCCCTCCTCGCGCTGGAGCACCGAGCGCAGGCCCTGGCGCACGATGGCGTGGTCGTCGACGAGGAGCAGCCGGATCTCGTCCTCGTCGGTGGTGCTCGTCGCTGTCGTCATGCTCGTCCCCTCTCACCGGTCCGGTCACCCTGCGCGAGCTGCTCGATGAGGCTGTGCCGCTCGCCGTCCGACGGGACGGGCACCCGGATCTCGACCCGCACTCCCCCGATGCGGGCGCGGCGGAACCGCACCCGCCCGCCGAGGTCGGCCACCCGCGCCTCGATGTTGGCCAGGCCGCGGTGGCTGCCGTCGGTGCTGCGACGCTCGACGCGCAGCAGCCGCCCGAGCACGACCGGGTCGCCGCAGCCGTCGTCGGCCACCGACGCGACGACCTCGTCGGGCCGGTAGTGCAGGCGCACCACCGCCCGCGTCGCCTGCGCGTGGAGCGCGACGTTGAACATCGCCTCGCCGACCGCCCGGGCGATGTCGTGCTCGGCGTCGACGCCCAGCGGCACGGCCTCGCCCGCGACGCGGACCTTGACCTGCAGGTGGCTGCGGTGGTGCTCGGCGACCTCGCGGACGAGGTCGGGCAGCGAGGCGAGGGTCTCGCCCTGGGAGCGGCTCAGCGCGTAGATCGCCCGGCGCAGCTGGCTCACGGCCTGCTGGGTGAGGTCCTTGGCGATGACGAGCTGCTCGTGCATCGGGTCGGCGGTCCCCGACCGTGCCTCGACCTCGCCCCGCGCGATCTCGACCGCCATGCCGGCCGAGAGGACGTACTGCGTCACCGAGTCGTGCAGCTCGCGGGCGATCCGGCCGCGCTCGGTGTCGATGAGCTCGCGCTGCCGGGCCAACTCGAGCCTCTTTTCGAGGCGGTGCAGCTCGTGGGTGCGCTGGTCGAGGTCGCGGGCCTGCGCCTGCACCTCGTCGTAGAGGCTCTGCGCCCGGCGGTGCTGGCGCTGGCCCTCGAGATACTGCTCCGACGTGTGCAGCGAGACGGCGGCCTGGTTGGCGAGGATCCGCAGCACCGCGAGGTCGCCGGGCTCGGGGTCCGCGGCCAGGCCGTGCAGCCCGGCGAGCGCGCCGACGGGGATCCCGGCGAGCACGACCGGCACCCGCACCCACGGCCCCTCGTCGGCCGTGCGCACCGCGAGACCCGCACGGATCGCGCCCAGCTCGCGGCGCACCATCGGCGGCAGCTGCTCCTCGTCGTCGACGGGGGTGGTCTCCCCCTTCGCCAGGGCGAGGACGCGGGGCCGGGCCCCGATGAGCCGGCCGTCGGCGATCGCGAGGATCATCCACTGCGCCTCGAGGTGGGACGCCGCCGCGCGCACGACCTCTTCGAGGAGTCCTCGCGGACCCTCGTGGGTGCGCACGAGCGCCCGGGAGATCGAGTCCATCGCCCGCACGGCCCGCTGGGTGCGCTCGTCGGAGCGGACGTAGGCGCGGTAGTAGGACCCCTTGCCCGAGCGGACACCGGTGAGCGCCTCGAGGTCGGGGGCCGACCGCGGGGTGCTCACAGCGCGCCCCGGAAGAGCGCCCGGATGTCGTCCTGGTCGGCCGCCCGCGGGTTGGTCGTCAGGCAGGCGTCCTCCAGGGTGGTCGCCGAGAGGGAGTCGAGGTCCTCCTCCCGCACGCCGAGGTCGCGCAGGCCCCGCGGGACGCCGACGTCGTCGGCCAGCCGGCGCACGTGGTCGGCGAGCAGCTCGGCGGCCTCGTCGCCCGGCACGTCGCCGACGGTCAGCCCGGCCGAGCGCGCCAGCCCGACGAAGCGGTCGGGCGCCGCACGGGCGTTGTAGCGGATGACGTGCGGCAGCAGCACGCCGTTGATCACCCCGTGGGGTGCGTCGAGGAGGCCGCCGACCTGGTGGCTCATCGCGTGCGTCGCGCCGAGGATCGCGTTGGTGAAGGCCATGCCGGCCTGCAGGCTCGCCTGCGCCATCTTGCCCCGTGCCCCGAGGTCGAGGGGGTGGTCCATCGTCTCGCGCAGGTGGCCGCAGACGAGCCCCACGGCGCTCAGCGCCTGACCGTCGGCGATCGGGTTGTGCGCCCGGGAGACGTACGACTCGACGGCATGGGTCAGCGCGTCGAGACCGGTCGCGGCGTTGAGGTCCTCGGGCATCGTCGTGAGCAGCCGCGGGTCGGTGATCGAGATGTCCGGGACGAGGGCGCGGCCCATGATCGTCAGCTTCACCCGGCGGTCGGTGTCGGTGACGATGCAGAACTGCGAGACGTCGGCGCCCGTGCCCGAGGTGCTCGGGATGATGAGCACCGGCGGGATCGGCGCGTCGACCTTGTCGATACCCGCATAGTCGCGGATGTCGCCGCCGTTGCCCGCAAGGACCGCGACCCCCTTCGCCGCGTCGGCACAGGAACCCCCTCCGATGGCGACGATGACGTCACCACCCACCTCGAGGTAGCGCTCGTAGGCGGCGGCGATCTCGTGGTCCTTGGGGTTGGGAGTCACCGAGGTCCACACCGTCGGCTGGAGACCCTCGGCCCGGAGGAGCAGGACGAGCTCGTCGACCCAGCCCGCCTCGACGATGCCCGGGTCCGAGACGACGAATGGACGCTGCGCGCCCAATCGCGCTGCGGCACGGCCGGATTCGTCGAGCGAGCCGGGGCCGAAGAGGATCTCCGGGGCGTGGAACTTCAGGAGGAAGGGGCCGTCGGACGGACCGGTCACCTCGGACGCGGACTCCGGGTCCGCGTGTCGGTGTCGGCTCGTCGTCGTCGACGTGATCCCTCCCGGTCTCATCCGGTCACCGTAGCCCCACGTCGGGGTGCACGGTAGGTCGACGGAGCAGACCTACCCGATCGGGTAGGTGGGTGCGCACGCGACCAACCTTCGACCAACCTCCCCCGTCCTACGGTCGGCCCAGGACGACTTCGCAACGGTGCGTCGTCGATTGACCCCAGGAGGCAGACATGGCCGTCTACAGCCCGCCCGGCAGCTCGGACTCGACCATCGAGGTCAAGGAGCAGTACGACAACTTCATCGGTGGCGAGTGGGTCGCCCCGGTGAACGGCGAGTACTTCGACAACATCACCCCGGTGACCGGTCAGGTCTTCACCCGGGTCGCCCGTAGCACCGCCGAGGACATCGACAAGGCGCTGGACGCCGCGCACGCCGCCAAGGACGCGTGGGGCCGCACCTCGACCACCGACCGCTCCAACATCCTGCTCAAGATCGCCGACACCATCGAGGCCAACCTCGAGGACATCGCGGTCATCGAGACCTGGGACAACGGCAAGGCCGTGCGCGAGACGCTCGCCGCCGACATCCCGCTCGCGGTCGACCACTTCCGCTACTTCGCCGGCGCGATCCGTGCCCAGGAAGGCAGCATCTCGGAGATCGACCACAACACGATGGCGTACCACTTCCACGAGCCTCTCGGCGTCGTCGGTCAGATCATCCCGTGGAACTTCCCGATCCTCATGGGCGTGTGGAAGATCGCCCCGGCGCTGGCCGCCGGCAACTGCATCGTCCTCAAGCCGGCCGAGCAGACCCCGTGGTCGATCCTCAAGGTCGTCGAGCTCATCGCCGACCTGCTGCCCCCGGGCGTGCTCAACGTCGTCAACGGCTTCGGCGTCGAGGCCGGCAAGCCGCTCGCCTCCAGTCCCCGCATCGCCAAGATCGCCTTCACCGGCGAGACGACCACCGGCCGGCTGATCATGCAGTACGCCAGCCAGAACATCATCCCCGTCACCCTCGAGCTCGGCGGCAAGTCGCCCAACGTCTTCTTCGACGACGTCGCGGCCGAGCAGGACGCCTTCTACGACAAGGCGCTCGAGGGCTTCACGATGTTCGCCCTCAACCAGGGCGAGATCTGCACCTGCCCCTCCCGCGCGCTCGTGCAGCAGGGCATGTACGAGCAGTTCGTCGGCGACGCCGTCAAGCGCGTCGAGGCGATCACGCAGGGCAACCCGCTCGACACCGAGACGACGATGGGCGCCCAGGCGAGCAACGACCAGTTCGAGAAGATCAAGAGCTACCTGGCGATCGGCCGCGAGGAGGGCGCCAAGGTGCTCACCGGTGGCGAGTCGGTCGACCTCGGCGGCGACCTGTCCGGCGGCTACTACATCGCGCCGACGGTCTTCGAGGGCAAGAACTCGATGCGGATCTTCCAGGAGGAGATCTTCGGACCGGTCGTCTCGCTGACCTCCTTCGCCGACGAGGCCGAGGCGCTGCAGATCGCCAACGACACCCTCTACGGCCTCGGCGCCGGCGTCTGGTCGCGCAGCGCACACACGACCTTCGCCATGGGGCGCGGGATCCAGGCCGGTCGCGTGTGGACCAACTGCTACCACCAGTACCCGGCCCACGCGGCCTTCGGTGGCTACAAGCAGTCGGGCATCGGGCGCGAGAACCACAAGATGATGCTCGAGCACTACCAGCAGACGAAGAACCTGCTCGTCAGCTACGACCAGAACAAGCTCGGCTTCTTCTGATCGAGCCGGACCGAAGGGAGTCCCCCGCCATGGGTGCACGCGTCGACCTCACCGACGAGGCAGGAGCGCTGCTCGCGAAGCTCGAGCAGCGCCACGGCCCGCTGATGTTTCACCAGAGCGGCGGCTGCTGCGACGGGTCGTCGCCGATGTGCTACCCGGCGGGGGACTTCCTGACCAGCGAGGCCGACATCAACCTCGGCACGCTCACCGGCGAGGGCTTCACCCCGATCGAGTTCTGGATGAGCGTGTCGCAGTACGAGTACTGGAAGCACACCCACCTCACGGTCGACGTCGTCCCGGGGCGCGGTTCCGGCTTCTCGGTCGAGGCACCCGAGGGCGTGCGCTTCCTCATCCGGTCGCGCCTGATGACCGAGGACGAGCTGCGGGAGTTCGACCTGCTGTAGCGGGCTTCGCGGCTCGCTGGCGCTCGCACCTCAGCCACCGTGGGTCGAGGTGGCCGAGCGCCAGCGAGGCCCTCGAGACCGCGCACCAGGTCTCGAGGCTCGTCGCAGAGCTCCTCACACCTCGACCACCGGTGTGGACGGGGCGGGTGAGACGGGCCGGGCCGGGGCGACCGGGCGCGACTACGGTGGGCAGGTGACCGCCCCGCTTCTCACCGCTGCCGCCGTCGACGAGGCGGCAGCCCTGCTCGCCGATGTCCTGCCGCCGACCCCGCTGCACCGCAGCGAGCGCCTGTCGGCCGCGACCGGCGCCGACGTCTGGCTCAAGCGCGAGGACCTGCAGCCGGTGCGGTCCTACAAGTTGCGAGGCGCCTTCACCCTCATCGCCCACCTCAGCGAGGAGCAGCGCGCGAAGGGAGTCGTCGCCGCCTCCGCGGGCAACCACGCCCAGGGGGTCGCCTTCGCCGGCCAGCGCCTCGGCGTCAAGGCGCGGATCTACCTGCCGCGCAACACTCCTCGGCAGAAGCGCGACCGCGTCGCAACCCTCGGCGGCGACATGGTCGACGTCATCGTCACCGGTGAGGTCTACGACGACGCAGCACGCGCAGCCGCGGCAGACGCTGCGGAGTCCGGTGCTGTCGTCGTGCCGGCCTTCGACGCCCTCGACACCATGGCCGGTCAGGGCACGGTCGCCGTCGAGATCGCCCGCCAGCTCGGCCGCACCCCCGACCTCGTCACCGTGCCCGTCGGCGGGGGCGGGCTGCTCGGCGGGATGGCGACGTGGATGGCGGCCCACTCCTCGAGCACGCGGCTCGTCGGGGTCGAGCCCGAGGACGCCGCCTCGATGGCCGCCGCCCTGGCCGCCGGGGCTCCGGTCGACCTCGAGACGGTCTCCCCCTTCGTCGACGGGGCGGCGGTGCGGCGGGTCGGCGACCTGACCCACGCGGCGGTCGACGCCACCGGCACCGAGCTGACGTCCGTCGCCGAGGGCGCGATCTGCGTCGAGATGCTCGCGATGTACCAGACCGACGGGATCATCGCCGAGCCCGCCGGTGCCATGGCGACCACGGTCCTCGCCGACCTCGACATCACGCCCGGGTCGACCGTCGTCGCCGTCGTCTCGGGCGGCAACAACGACGTCTCGCGCTACGCCGAGATCGTCGAGCGGGCGCTCATCCACGAGGGCCGCAAGCACTACTTCCTCGTCGACTTCCCGCAGGAGCCGGGCGCGCTGCGGCGCTTCCTCGACGAGGTGCTCGGGCCGGACGACGACATCGCCTACTTCGAGTACGTCAAGCGGAGCAACCGGGAGACCGGGCCAGCGCTCGTCGGCCTCGAGCTCGGCCACCCCCGCGACCTGCTGCCGCTGCTCGCCCGCATGGAGACCTCGCCACTCACGATCGAGCGGGTCGACCCGGGCAGCCCGCTCTTCCGCTTCATCGGCTGAGGGCCTTCGGCGGAATACCCCCCGGGGGGTATCCTGTTGGCCAGTGCACGACCCCCAGGAGGATCACATGGCCGGCTACAGCGGCAGCAAGGACGACTACCTCAAGCGGCTGCGCCGCGTCGAGGGGCAGATCCGCGGCATCTCGCGGATGGTCGAGGAGGACACCTACTGCATCGACATCCTCACCCAGGTGTCGGCGGCAACCAAGGCGCTGCAGGCCGTGAGCCTGGGCCTGCTCGAGGACCACGTCGGGCACTGCGTCGTCGACGCCGCGAAGGAGTCCGACGAGGCCGCAGCCGAGAAGGTGGCCGAGGCCAGCGCCGCCATCGCCCGCCTCGTCCGCTCCTGAGCGGCGACGCGCCCCCTTCGCCTCCCTGACCCTCCAGACCCGACCCGGGACAATGAGCCGCATGAGCACCACCACCGCGTCCGACCCCGTCGCCGAGCCCGAGGCGTCCGACCGCAGCGTCGACCTGGCGATCACCGGCATGACCTGCGCGTCGTGCAGCGCCCGCATCGAGCGCAACCTCGGCAAGATCGACGGCGTCACGGCCACGGTCAACCTCGCCACCGAGCGGGCGAACGTGACCCACCCGGCCGACGTCCCGGTGGACGAGCTCATCAAGACCGTCGAGGCCTCCGGCTACGGCGCCTCGGTCCTCGAGCGCGAGTCGCGCCTCACTCCCCCGACGCACACCCCGGTCGAACGCGACGACCTCAAGCGGCGCGCGGTGGTCGCCGGCGGACTGGCCCTCGTCGTCCTCGTGCTCGCGATGGGTCCCTGGGACTTCGCCGCCAACCCGTGGATCCAGTGGCTGCTCGCCACGCCGGTCGTCGCGTGGGCGGCATGGCCCTTCCACAAGGCCGCATACCTCAACGCGCGCCAGCTCGCCTCGACGATGGACACCCTCGTCAGCCTCGGCGTGAGCGCCGCCTACCTGTGGTCGACGGTCACCCTCCTCACGGGCGCCGGGGCCGACGGGCACTACTACTTCGAGACCGCGGCGGTCATCACCGCCTTCCTGCTCATCGGGCGCTGGCTGGAGGCCCGCAGCCGCGACGAGGGGCGCTCCGCCCTCACCGAGCTCATGGACCTCGGGTCGAAGGGGGTCGCCGTCCAGCGGATCGACTCCCGCAGCCGGGCGACGACCGAGGTGATCCTGCCCCTCGACGAGCTGCAGGTGGGCGACCACTTCATCGTGCGCCCGGGTGAGAAGGTCGCCACCGACGGTCGCGTCATCGACGGGTCGAGCTCCATCGACACCTCACTCGTCACCGGCGAGTCGGTGCCGGTCGACGTACGCTCCGGCGACCACGTCGACGCCGGCACGGTCAACACCTCCGGGCGGCTCGTCGTCGAGGCGACCGCTGTCGGGGCGGACACGACCTATGCGCAGATCGTGCGGCTGGTCGAGCAGGCCCAGACGGGCAAGGCCGACGTCCAGCGGCTGGCCGACCGGGTCTCCGCGGTCTTCGTGCCGGTCGTCCTCGGGCTCGCGCTGCTCACCTTCGTCGGGTGGTGGGTCGGCTCGGGCTCGGCGACCACCGCCCTCGGTGTCGCCGTCTCGGTCCTGATCATCGCCTGCCCCTGCGCGCTCGGCCTCGCGACGCCAATGGCACTGCTCGTCGGCACGAGCCGCGGCGCGCAGCGCGGGGTGCTCATCAAGGGCGCCCAGGTGCTCGAGGACACGCGCAGCGTCGACACTCTCGTGCTCGACAAGACCGGCACGATCACGACCGGCGTCGCCCAAGTCACCGACCTCGCCGCCGCGCCGGGGCTGCACCCGGCGGCCGTGCTGACCGCTGCCGCGGCCGTCGAGACGGGCAGCGAGCACCCGATCGCCCGGGCCATCGTGCGTCGGGCCCAGGACAAGGGCATCAAGATCCCGGCGATCCGTGACTTCGAGGCGCTGCCCGGGTCGGGCGCCGTGGCGACGATCAAGAACACGCGGGTCACCGTCGGGCGCGCCGACCTCTTCGACGAGGTGCCGGCCGAGCTCGCGACCCTCGAACGTCCCGGCACGACGGTCTTCGTCGGCTGGGACGGCATCGCCCGCGGAGCGCTGACGGTGGCCGACGAGATCCGCGAGACCTCTGGCGAAGCGATCCGCGCGCTGCGGGCCGAGGGGCTCGAGGTGTGGCTGCTCAGCGGCGACAACGAGCACAACGCGACGACCATCGCGGCCCAGGTCGGCATCGAGCCCGAGCACGTCGTCGCGGACGTGCGGCCGCAGGACAAGCACGACGTCATCGCCGACCTGCAGGAGCAGGGGCGGGTCGTGGCCATGGTCGGCGACGGGGTCAACGACGCCGCCGCGATCGTCAAGGCCGACCTCGGCATGGCGATGGGTACCGGCACCGACGTCGCGATGGAGTCGGCCGACATCGTCCTCGTGCACGCCGACCTCGAATCGGTCCCCCGCGCCATGCAGCTCTCCCGAGAGACGCTCGCGACCATCAAGCAGAACCTCGGCTGGGCCTTCGGCTACAACATCGTGGCGATCCCGCTGGCGATGGCCGGGCTGCTCAACCCGATGATCGCCGGCGCCGCCATGGCCCTGAGCTCGATCCTCGTCGTGCTCAACTCCCTTCGCCTGCGCCGCTCGATCTCGGACTGAGCCTGCGCACGAGGTGCCGGGCTGCGGACCAGCCGGGCCCATACGCCGCTGCTCCAAAGTACGAGCCAGCCCACGAGGTGCGGGACTGGCGGCCCAGTCGGGCCCATGCGCCGCTGCTCCGGAGTACGAGCCGCGCGAACCCTGACTCGCCGTACGGAGCAGCGGCGTAGCCCGTCCCGAGGCTCCCCAACCCCCCGTCACCCGGCCACCACTCCCGGCCCAAAGTACGGAGCAACGGCGTAGCCCGTTCCGGCGCTCCCCACCCCCCGTCACCCGGCCACCACTCCCGGCCCAAAGTACGGAGCAACGGCGTCGTCACTCCCCCGCGCCCCCGGGGTCCCGCGCAACGCCGCCCGCCCGCGGGCAGACGATCGGCCGGGCACCACCCCTGACAGGGTGCCCGGCCGATCGAGTTCGGGGCCGTCGGCGCCGCGCTGCGGCGCCGACGGCGGGTGCTCACAGCTCGGCGTTCCACGCCTCCTTGTAGGTGAGCTTGCCGCCCGTCTGCATCAGGGCGCGGCGGTAGATGCGCTCGGCGACGAGGATGACGCCGGCGGTGGCCACCGCGAGGATCCCCAGGCTGATCAGGGCCTGCCACCACTGCGACTCGCCCGACACCAGGCGCATCGGCTGCAGGACCGCCGAGAAGGGCGGGATCCACGCGAGGACCTCGACGACGCGGCCGGTGGCAAACATCGCGCCGAAGAACATGAACATCAGCAGCATCGTCACGGGCATCGACGTCGACTGGATGTCCTCCTGACGCGAGGCGAGCGCACCGGCCACCGCGTAGAGCGCGGCGATCATCGTGAAGCCCGCGATGAAGAAGACGACGAACCACGCCAGCCCGCTCGTGAAGCTCGGCAGCATGTCGCCCCAGTCGGTGAAGCTCACCCCGACGACCGCCACGGCCGCGTAGAGCAGCAGCTGGGCCACCGCGAGCACGACGGCCGCGATGAGCTTGCCGAAGAGCAGGTGCCGCAGCGGGATCGACGTCGCGATGATCTCGACGATGCGCGACTGCTTCTCCTCGGTGACGCTCATGGCGAGGTACATCCCGAAGATCACCGCGGACATGTAGAAGAGGATCGCCATGCCGAAGCCCACCGCCTTGGCGATGCCCTGCTGCTCGGCGTCACCATCGAGGATGTCGGTCGTGACGGCGGTCCCCTGTTGGAGGGTGGCGACGTCGGTGCCGGCCTTCTCGGCATTGGCGGCGAGCACGGTGCTGCTCACCGTCTCGGTGGCGATGTCCCGCAGCCCAGCGCTGACCTCCGAGCGACCGACGAGCTCCCAGCCGTCGTCGGCGGGGTGCAGCCAGGCGTCGGCGGACTCGTCCATGACGGCGGCCCTGGCGGCCTGCGCGTCGTCGACGTCGACGAGCGTGATCGTCACCTTGTCGTCGATGTCGGGAGCGGCCGCGACGATCGACTCCCCCATCTGCTGCGACTGGGTGGTGACGGCGAGCTCGTAGGTGACCTCCTTGTTGGCATTCCACGCCTGGAATCCGAAGACCGCGACGAGGATGACGAGCGACAGCAGGGTCGACCCGATGAAGGTCTTGTCCCGCAGCCGCACCGACAGCTCACGCTGGGCGACGAGGGCCCAGGCGCTGCGGGTCGAGGTGGACTCGGTGCCCGACCCCGTCGAGGTGGGCGAAGGGGAGGTCGTCACGGTGCTCATGCCGTCACCTCCCGGTAGACCTCGGACAGCGGCGGCACGATCGGCGTCAGCTCCGTGACGCCCCCTCGGCGCAGCCCTTCGGCGAGGACCTCGCCGAGCACCCGCTGGCGCTCGGCCTCGGCGTCGGCCGAGAGGTCGAGGATGGCCGTCGGGCCGTCCACGTCGAGCGCGGTGACCCCGGCGACGTCACGCACCCAGCCGGCGTCACGCACCGCGACGAGCTTGTGCCGGCGCGGGGCGCCACCCCGCAGCTCGGTGGGCGTGCCGGTGGCGCGCACCGTCCCCTTCGCGAGGATGACGAGCTGGTCGCACAGCCGGTCGACGAGGTCGAGCTGGTGGCTGGAGAAGAGCACGGGCACCCCGCGCGCCGTGTGCTCGCGCAGCAGATCGGCCATCGAGTCCACGGCGTCGGGGTCGAGGCCGGAGAAGGGCTCGTCGAGGATGAGCGCCGCCGGCTCGATCATCAGCGCGGCGGCGATCTGCACCCGCTGCTGGTTGCCGAGCGAGAGCGACTCGACGGTGTCGTCGGTGCGCTCGCCGAGGCCGAGGCGCTCGAGGAGGGTCATGACCGACTCCCGCGAGCGCCGGGCGCTCAGGCCGCGCAGCTGGCCGAGGTAGATCAGCTGGTCGGCGACCTTCTGCTTCGGGTAGAGCCCGCGCTCCTCCGGCATGTAGCCGATGGTGCGCTGGTCGGCGGCGGTGATCGGCCGGTCGCCCCAGAGGACCCGCCCCTCGGAGATCGTGAGGACGCCCATGATCATGCGCATCGTCGTCGTCTTGCCGGCGCCGTTGCCCCCGACGAACCCGGTCATCTGCCCCTGCGGCACCGTGAAGTCGACGTGGTCGACGGCGGTGAAGTCACCGAACCGTCGCGTCAGCCCCTCCACTGTGATCGTCTGCGGTGTCCTGTCCATGCCCCCAACGCTAGGGAGCACGGCGCGTCAGCAGATCAGCCACGGGGATGATCTTGGGACGAAGGGGGTCTCCCCCCACGGGTGGAGCGCTCAGCCCGCGATGCCCGCCTCGTGCGCGAGGATCACCGCGCCGACGCGATCCCGCACCTGCAGCTTGGCGAAGATGCTCGACACGTGCGTCTTGACCGTCGCGGCGCCGATGACGAGGTCGGCGGCGATCTCGGAGTTGGAGCGGCCGGCGCCGATGAGGCGCAGCACCTCGAGCTCACGCTCGGTGAGCTGGCCGAGCAGGTCGGCGTGCCGGCCCGGCCCGCCACCGGCGGCGGGCGCCGTCATCTGCGCGATGACCCGCTGGGTCACCTCGGGGGCGAGCAGCGCGTGCCCGTGCCCGACGGCGCGCAGGGCGTCGACGAGCTGGTCGGCCTCGGCGTTCTTGAGCAGGAACCCGCTCGCCCCGGCCTCCAGCGCGTCGAAGAGGTAGCTGTCGGCGTCGAAGGTCGTCAGGA
This sequence comes from Janibacter sp. CX7, assembly GCF_024362365.1. Taxonomy (NCBI): domain Bacteria; kingdom Bacillati; phylum Actinomycetota; class Actinomycetes; order Micrococcales; family Intrasporangiaceae; genus Janibacter; species Janibacter sp. CX7. The sequence goes on from NZ_CP101464.1 coordinate 2,868,063, forward strand.
TGATGACCCGCCCGAGCCCGGCGGCGACGATCTCCCGGGTTGCGGCGATGCCGTCCATGACCGGCATCTGCACGTCCATGACGATGACATCGGGCCGCTGCTCCCGCGCCATCTCGACCGCCTGCCGCCCGTCGGACGCCTCACCGACGACCTCGAGGTCGTCCTCGACCGAGAGCATCATCGCGAAGCCCGACCGGATGATCGGCTGGTCGTCGACGAGCAGCACCCGCAGCCGCCCGCCGGTCCCGCCCCCTGCGGGCGGAGGCAAGCTCATCGCGCACCCTCGGAGCGAAGGGGGATCCGCGCCCGGACCCGATAGCCACCCAGCGGTCGCGGCCCGATCTCGACGCTCCCGTGGTGCGACTGGACCCGCTCGCGGATACCGAGCTGGCCCATGCCGGTGCCGGAGGTGCCCGGGAGCGGCCGGCCGTCGTCGGTGACCTCGACCTCGGCGTGCTCGCCGTCGACGCGCACGGTCACGCGCGCGGTGCGGGCGGTCGAGTGCTTCGTGACATTGGTCAGCGCCTCCTGGGCGGTGCGGTAGAGGGAGTGCCCGATCGATGCCGGCACGGCGTCGACGTCACCATCGCGGGCCTCGACGACCTCGTGGACCACGGTCAGACCCGACCCGCTGCGGGCCTGCGCCATCTCGGCGATGTCGCCGAGCGTCGGCTCCGGGGCGTGGCCGTCCGCGGCGGCCGGGGACTCTCGCATCCGCAGCGTGCCGAGGAGCCCACGCATCTGCGTGACGGCGTCGCGGCTGCCACCCTCGATCCGGGCGAGCGCCCCCTTCGCCGCCTCGGGGTCACGGTCCATGACCCGACGGGCCGCGGCCGCCTGCACCCCGATCCCGGAGACGTGGTGGGCGACGACGTCGTGCAGCTCGCGGGCGATGCGCAGACGTTCGTCGATGACGGCCGCCTCGCGCAGCTGCTCGGTCTGCTCGCTGATCGTGACGGTCTGCTGCTCGAGGTGCGCCCGCTGCCGTGCGGATCGCCAGGCGACCTGCCCGCCGAGGACGGCCCCGCCGAAGTACAGGACGTTGATGGCCCCGAGCATGAGCGGGGCGGCGACGGTCGCCGGGACCCACGCGTCGGGGTCGCTCGCCTCCACCATGTCGCCGAGGACCTGGCCGACGGCGATCCCCCAGATCAGCCAGAGACCCATCGCGAAGATGATCACCGAGTAGACGAGGGCCATCGCGCGACGGTTCCTCGCCCACGCGACGCCACCGAGGACGACGAGGAAGTAGGCGATCTGCGTCGACAGCAGGCTCGCCATGAGCGGCTCGAGCGTCGAGATCGCCCAGTAGGCGACGGAGCCGCCGATGACGGTGGCGAGCGGGAAGCGTCGCCGGGTGAGCAGGAAGAGCGCGGGCACCGCGGTGTAGAGCCACTGCTGCCACCGCGGGGCGTCGATCTCGACGAGCCCGCCGAGCGCGCGCATCAGCTCGAGGACGAAGAGCGAGGCCGCGACGACCGCGAGGGTGAAGAGGAGGTCCCCGCGGCTGATCGTGCCGCCGGGACGGACCCAGTCGTCGTCGAGGGCGAAGAAGTCGCCGACGCGCTCCGACCAGGCCATGGGGTGCCGGTCAGAGGGTGACCGGGCCACCCGGGGTGTTGAAGGTGACCGACATCAGGCCGGGCGTGCCGTGCGGCGCGACGAAGTCGAAGGTGATGACCGACGAGGTCTCCTCCGGCGTGCGCCCACCGAGCCAGTCGGTGACGCGGGCCGGGTCGCCGGCGATCATGAGCGAGGCGATGGTGACGTCGGTCGACGCCTCCTGCGACGGGTGCGGCGAGCCCTCGCCCCACTTGACGAAGAAGGGCAGCTGCGGGTCGGCGAGGGTGCCCTTGATGCCGATCTGCTTCCAGAGGAACTCGCGACCGTCGGAGAGGCGACGGTTGCCGTCGACGGCCTTGCGGTCGAGGCGCTCCTCGACCTTCTCGATCTCGTCGTCGACCCGGATGACCCAGCCCATCCAGCCGCCGCCGGCCTCGGAGCGGGCGCGCACGACCTGGCCGAAGGGGGCCTTGTCGGAGCTGGGGTGGTCGAGGACCTCGACGATCTCGACGTAGCGCTCGTGGGCGAGCGGCAGGATCATGTTGCGCGTGCCGAAGCGCGGGTGGATGCCCCCGTCGACGGGAGTGACGCCCAGGGCATCGCCGAGGCGCTCGGCCGTGGCCTTGACACCGGACTGGTCTGCAGCATAGGAGACGTGGTCAACGCGCATGCAGGCATCGTGGCACAGGGCAGCGCCCGCCCCGTAATCGGGGTGGCACGGGGGTGCGACGAGCGTGCCGAAGGGGGGCGGCCCGGGCCGCGTCAGCCGGCCCGCCGCTGGCGCACGGCCTCGTAGACGACGATCGCCGCCGAGGTGGCGACGTTGAGCGAGTTCGCCTGTCCCACCATGGGGATCCGTACGCGGTGCTGGGCCCGCGCGAGCGCGGCGTCGGTCAGGCCGTACTTCTCCGAGCCGACCGCGACGGCCACGGCACCGGTGAGATCGGCGTCGGTGTGCTCGACGTCGGTGTCGGGGGTCGTCGCGACGACCGCGACCCCGTGCTCGGCGAGCCAGGCCCACGCCTCGTCGGTGCTCGCGGCCGCGACCGGCACCGAAAACACCGTGCCCTTGCTCGAGCGGATGACGTTGGGGTTGCCCCAGTCGGTCACCGGGTCGGCCGAGAGCACGAGCGCGACACCCGCCGCGTCGGCGGTGCGCAGCATGGCGCCGAGGTTGCCCGGCTTCTCCACCCCTTCGCACAGCAGGACGAGGGCGTCGTCCGGCAGGTCGACCTCGTCGAGGCCCAGCCCGGGGGTGGGCACCTTGGCGAGGATGCCGTCGGGCCCCTCGCGGTAGGCGACCTTGTCGAAGGCGGTGCGCCCGAGCTCGACGACCTCGGCCCCGAGGCCGCGGGCGCGCTCGACGAGCGCCGCCCCGACGTCGGGGTCGAGCATGAGCTCGGGGCAGTGGAAGACCGTGAAGGGGCGGACACCGGCGTCGAGCGCGAGGGTGGTCTCCTCGAGCCCCTCGACGAGGGTGGTCCCGGTGGTCTCGCGGGCGCGACGGCGACGCAGGGTCACGAGGTCCTTGAGGCGCTGGTTGGCCGGCGAGGTGATGACGAGATCGGACATGGCGGGTCCAGCATGCCGCACAATCGCTGGATGCCGACCGACCGCCACGTGTCCCCCCTTCGCGTCGTCGTGGCGGTGGCCGCGATGGTCGCCGTCATGCTGCTCGTCGCGGCGCTGGGCGAGTGGGTGATCATCCCCTCGTCGGCGCTGCGCGAGCTGGACGAAGGGAGTGCCTCCCGGGCCGTCGCCCTGCTCGCCGACCACGACGGCCTGGCCGAGGCGGCGCGCGTGTGGTCCGACCTCAGCGGACCGTGGGTGGTGCACCCGATCGTGGCGATCGCCGCCGGCGCACTCGTGCTGCGGCGCCGGATCACCGCCCGGGCCGGGGTGGTCGTCATGGCGATCGGCCTCGTCGGGTGGGCGCTCGGTGCGGTGGCCAAGGAGATCGTCGAGCGACCACGACCGGCGCAGGCGGTGCTCGAGGTCGGCAGCTTCAGCTATCCGAGCGGGCACGCGACCAACATCGCGCTCGGCGCGGTGCTGCTCATCGCCCTCGCCCGGGCCGCCGAGCGGGCCTGGATCCGCTGGGGCACAGCGCTGCTCGCGCTGCTCGCCGTCATCCTCACCGCCGCCGACCGGATCCTGCTCGGCGTCCACTACGTCACCGACGTCGCCATGGGGCTGGGCTTCGGCGCTGCCGCCGCGACCCTCGCCCTGGCCTGCCTCCCCCTTCGCCCCAACTCTGCAAAACCCTAGGGTCTTGCAGATTTGACAGCCCCTAACTCTGCAAAACCCTAGGGTCCTGCAGGGTCAGGGGCGACGTCGGCGAGCCGGCCGTCGCGGATCGCCCAGCGGCGAGTGAGGCCGAGCCGGCCCAGGAAGTCCTCGTCGTGGCTGACGACGAGCAGCGCGCCCTCGTAGGCGGCGAGGGCGTCGACGAGCTGGTCGACGCTGTCGACGTCGAGACTGTTGGTCGGTTCGTCGAGCACGACGAGCTGCGGCGCCGGGTCCGCGAGCAGCACGCTGGCCAGCGCCACGCGGAAGCGTTCGCCGCCGGACAGGCCCGCGACCCGCCGCTCCGCGAGCGCGCCCCGGAAGAGGAAGCGCGCCAACGACGCCCGCACCTGCTGCGGCGGCACCGTCGGCGCAGCCGCCCGGACCGTCTCGAGGATCGTCAGCTCGTCGTCGAGCTCGATCCGCTGCGGCAGGTGACCGACCTCGTCGATGCGCCCGACGCACCTCGCCACCGGCTCCACCGCCACGGGCAGGCCGAGGACTTCTCGCAGCAGGGTGGTCTTGCCGGCGCCGTTGGGCCCGGTCAGGGCGATTCGCTCCGGCCCGCGGACCACGACGGGACGAAGGGGGTCCCCCGCACCTGCTCCAGGCACCGCCGCGTCGGGCGCGACGGGCTGCAGGGTGAGCACGGTGCGCCCTGCCGGCACCCGCGTCGCGGGCAGCTCGATGCGCACCGACCGGTCCTCGCGGACCCGTGCCTCGGCGTCGGCGAGCGAGGACTCGGCCCGCTGCAGCCGGTCGTCGTGGATGTCGCGGTGTTTGGCGGCGGACTTCTCCGCCTGCATGCCCCACGTCTTCATGACGATCTTCGGCGCCCGCTTGCTCGCGTAGTCGCGGTCGGCGATGCGCTGCCGGCCCGCGAGCTTGAGCTCGGCCTCGATGCGATCGCGCTTCTGCCGACGCAGGTCCTGCTCTGCGGCCTGCACGGCGTCGGCGGCCGCCTGCTGCTCGGCGTCGATCGCCGCGCGGTAGACCGACCACGGCCCGTCGAAGCTCCGCAGCTCCCGCCCGTGCACCTCGACGATGCGGTCGACGTGCTCGAGAAGCTCGGTGTCGTGGCTGACGACGACGAGCGACCGCTGCGTCGGCCAGGCGTCGATCGCCGCGACCAGCCGGTCGCGGGCGGCCCCGTCGAGGTTGTTCGTCGGCTCGTCGAGCAGCGCGACATCGGCCCGCTGCAGCTGGAGGGCGGCGAGCCCGACGGTGACGACCTCACCTCCCGAGAGCGTGCCGAGCCGACGGTCGAGCAGGTCGGGCCCTGCGGGCAGGCCGAGGGCGGCGAGCGTCGACATGGCCTCGGCCTCTATGCCCCAGCGGCCTTCTGCCACATCAAAGTTCGCCTGGTCGAGCGACCCGGCCTCGATGGCGCCGATCGCCGCCAGCACGGGCGCGATGCCGAGCGCCTCGGCCGCGGTGCGCGTGGTGTCGAGGCCGAGCTGCTGCGGCAGCGTGGCGACCGTGCCCGCGACGTGCACGGCGCCGGAGGTCGGGGCGAGCTCGCCGGCCATGAGGCGCAGCAGGGTCGTCTTGCCGGAGCCGTTGCGCCCGACGAGGCCGGTGCGGCCGTGGCCGAAGGACCCGCTGACGTCGTCGAGGGCACGGGTGCCGTCGGGCCAGTCGAGGGTGAGGTGGGTGAGGGTGACGAGGGCGTCGGCCCCGGTGGTGGGTGCTGACATGGGTGATCTCCTGCCGTGGCGGCGAGCGCACGCCGACGGGACTCGCGGTGCGTGGGCCGCGGTCGGTCGCGCTGGTCAGTCGCGGGAGATCTGGTGCCGCATCAGGCGGGTCATCACCTCTGGTCGGGGGGACCGGGCGCTGTCACCGACCGGTCGGACCCGACAAGGGTAGGGACTCCCCCTTCGCCCCGGCAACCGGTTTTGCCGAACCCAGCTCTGCACAACCCTAGGGTCCTGCACGGTCACGGCCGCCAAACTCTGCACAACCCTAGGGTCTTGCAGAGTTCCGGGGACGAAGGGGAGGTCAGATCCGCTGGTGACGTGCCCTGGCGAAGCAGTAGAGGCCGAAGGCCACGAGACCGGCCGCGACGACGGTGAGCAGCGCGGGGCCGAAGGGCTCGTCGCGCAGGGACTTCAGGGCGCCGTCGAGACCGTCGGCCTCCGAGGACTGGTGCTGGACGGCGGCGATGACGAAGAAGGCACCGACGAGGGCGAGGACGCCTCCCTTCGCCGGGTAGCCGACCATGCCGGCCACCGTCGCGAGGCGCCCGGGGTGCTCCTCGAGGTCGTCGAGGAACGTGCGGGTCACGCCCTTGTAGACGTGGTAGCCGCCGACGGCGATGACCGCGACACCCACCGCACCGACGAGGACCTGGCCGGCGGGCGCCTTCATCAGGGTCGCGGTGACGTCCTGGGAGGACTGCTCCGAGGAGGACGACGAGCCGGAGCCGACGGCGAACTGCGCTGCGGTCCAGGCGATCGCGGCGTAGACGAGCGCCTTGCCGACGGCCTTCACCCGGTCGGCCGCACCGCTCTCGCCGACGCTGGGACCGACCGCGACGGTCAGCTGCCACAGCACGAGAGCGGCGAGCCCGACGACGATGACCCACATGAGGACGGTGCCCGCGGGGTTGCTCGCGAGGGTCGCCAGCGCGCCGGACTGGTCGGCCTGGCCACCGCCGCCCCAGCCGACCCGACCGGCGGTCCACCCGAGGACGATGTGCAGGAGCCCCGAGACGACGAAACCGACGCGGGCCAGCGTCTCGAGGGCGGGGTGGTCGCCGACCTTGCGGGCGGCATCGGTGGCGGCGTCATGGGCGTCGCCGAGATCAGGAGAGTGGCTCACGGGGACATGATGCCCCCGCCGGGGCCCTCCTCAGTGGAGCGGAGCGAGGGCGTCTGCGAGACCGTCGTCGTCGACCGACCCGGTCGTCTCGTCGGCGGCCGCGACGACCTCCGGCGGGGCACCTCCCATGGCGACGCCGCGGGCGGCCCAGCGGAGCATCTCGAGGTCGTTGCGCTGGTCCCCGGCGGCGAAGGTGCACGAGGGCTCGATGCCGAGCTTGCGCCGGACGAGCTCGAGGGCCGAGCCCTTCGACACGCCCTCGGGGGCGAGGTCGAGCCACGCGGTGTAGCCGACGGCATAGCTCACGCCGTGCAGCCCGATCCGCTCGACGAGCTCGAGGAAGTCCTCGCTCTGGCCCTCGGGGTCGTGGAAGCTCACACGGGTGGTCGGCCGGGCGACGAGCTCCTCGAAGGGGACGACGACCTGCTCGCCCTGCAGCACGCCCTCGGGGTAGGGCCGGGCGACCTTGAAGCCGACGCCGACCTCCTCGACCGCGACGAGGATGTGCGGCGCGTGCTCCATGACGAGCGTCAGCGCCTGCCGCGGGTCGAAGGTCACCGTCTCCTCGACGAGGTACCCGTCGGGGGCCGTCGGGTCGAGCCGCACGGTCACGGCGCCGTTGGAGCACACGGCGAACCCGTGGCTGAGATCGAGCGCCCGCAGGACCGGCAGGGTCGCGACGACCGATCGGCCCGTCGAGATGACGATCTCGTGGCCGGCGTCGGAGACTGCGCGGATCGCGTCGCGCGTGCGCTCCCCGAGCTCTCCGGCGTGGGTGACGATCGTGCCGTCGACATCCAGGGCGACGAGGTGCGGCTCCATGGTCGCCACGCTATCTGCCGTGCCCCTTCCGGTCCCTGAGTGGGTCCCACGCTCCGCGTGGGCGGTCGCGAAGCGACCGTCTCGAAGGGCTGTCAGGTGGGCGGGGTCAGCCGCGGGCGGCGCCGAGCTTCCAGTAGCCCGAGAAGGTGATGGCCCGCTTGTCCATTCCGACCTCCTGCACGAGGTGACGCCGAAGGGAGGTCGCCAGCCCCGACTCCCCGCACAGCCACGCGTAGTCCAGGTCGGCGGTCAGGTCCGGGGCGGTCGCGAGGGCGGCGAGCACGGCGGTGCCCGGCGCGGCGTCGCCGCGCTCGTGGACGGTCACCGCAGCCGGGAGGTCGAGCCCGTCGAGCACCACGCGGGAGCCGACCTCGACATGCGCCTCGATGCCCTCGCCGAGACCCGGCAGGCCCCGGCGGAAGCGCTCCTCGAGGATCGCGAGCAGCGCAGGCACGGCCGTCTCGTCCGCCACGATCAGCTGACGGGGCGCGTCCCACGTCGAGTACAGCGCGCCACCGGAGCGGAAGCCGGCGGTGTCGCCCACGGCGGCCGTCGTCGCCCACGCCGAACCCGGCCCGGAGTCACCGTGGGTGACGATGTCGACGTCGAGCTCCCCTTCGTCACGACGCAGCGCGCGCACGGTGTACCAGCGCAGGCCCGGCTGCTCGCTCTCGGGCATGTCGGCGATGGCGGTGCGCACATTGGTCCGCTCGGGGTCGGGCAGGTGCAGCCGGCCGTCGGCGCCGGGCATGAGCAGGCCGAAGTACTCGTCGGGGCCGAGCAGCTCGTAGCGGGTCAGCTCCGGCGCACTCAGGGTGATCCGACGCATGACCGGGTTGAGGTCGACGACCCGCGACACCGTGACGGTGAACTGCGACTCCTCCGGACGCTCCGCGTAGTCGGCCATCGTGCGGCGCGCGTAGGCGCGGGCGGCGCCGAGGACGACGCGGTCCTTGAGCTCGGCGATCTTCATGACTCTCCTGGTGCCGGAATCGACTGACTTAGGAGAGCCTAACCTCTTCGGCCTGCTTTCCCCAGACCGGACCGACGTGCCGGCTCAGGCGAGCCCGAGCTCCTCGAGCCCGAAGACGTGGCGGTACTCGAGGCCCGCCTCGGCGAACTTCTCCGCCGCACCGGTCGCCCGGTCGGCGATCGTCGCGACGGCGACGACCTCGGCGCCCGCCTCGCGGGCGGCATTGGCGGCCTCGAGCGGCGAGTTGCCCGTCGTCGAGGTGTCCTCGACGATCAGGACGCGGCGACCGGAGATCGACGGGCCCTCGATGCGCTGCTGCAGGCCGTGCGCCTTGCCCGCCTTGCGCACCACGAAGGCGTCCAGCCGCTCCCCCTTCGCCGCGGTGGCGTGGAGCATCGACGTGGCGACCGGGTCGGCGCCGAGGGTCAGCCCGCCGACGGCATCGAAGTCCAGGTCGGAGACCAGGTCGAGCATGACGCGGCCGACGAGCGGGGAGGCCTCGCCGTCGAGGGTGATGCGGCGCAGGTCGACGTAGTAGTCGGCCTCCTTGCCGGAGGAGAGGGTCACGCGTCCGTGGACGATGGCCTTGTCCTTGACGATCTCGAGCAGGCGGGCGCGGTCGGCGGCGATGTCAGTCACGCCCGCAGTCTATGGACTACGTTGGCGCCAGCGTCGCGTGCCGGTGGCAGACCGTGCCAAGCATGGAGGCGCCGCACCCGAAGGAGGACGCGCGATGCGCGCACCCCACCCTTCGCCCTCGCATGACTGAGGGCGAGCACATCCGGATCATCGCCTGGGCACACGAGCTGCGGGCGGTCCACCGCCGCCTCCGCGAGGCCCTCGAGCTCGTGCGCACGGCCGGGACCGACCCCGCCGCCGCCCGTGACCTGCTGCTGTACTGCCGCGGGTTCTGCACGGCCCTCACCCGCCATCACGAAGGGGAGGACCGTCACCTCTTCCCCGCGGTCGCCGCCGCGCACCCCGAGCTCGCCGAGACGCTGCGCAAGCTCACCCAGGACCACTCGATGATGAGTCACCTCATCGGCGGGCTCGAGGCGGCGCTCGACCGCGACGCCCACCCGACGTGGTGCGCTCGCACGTCGAGGGGCTCGGCGCGATCATGGAGTCGCACTTCCGCTTCGAGGAGCGGGCGCTGCTCGAGGTCCTCGAGACGCTCGACCTCCCGACCGACCCCGCCGCCGTCCTCGGCCCCCTCTGAACTCTGCACAACCCTAGGGTTCTGCGAAGTTCAGAACGCAAAACCCTAGGGTTTTGCAGGGTTGGGCTGGGCCCCGTCACTGCGGTCTCCGGCGAAGGGGAGGTCAGTCCGGCTTGCGGTGCAGCGCCGTGATGCGCGGGTTGCGCACGATGGCGCGCGGCAGGTGGCGGGCCACGGCGACGATCGCCTTGTACTGCGCGCTGGGCACAGAGACGACCCGTCCGCGCTCGGAGTCGGCGAGGGCCTGGCGCACGAGGTCGCCGGCGTCGAGCCAGAAGGGCCCCGACCGCTCGCCCTTGTCGATGCCCGCCCGCTCGTGGAACTCGGTGCGCACGTAGCCCGGCAGCAGCGCCATGACCTGCACCCCGGTGCCGGCGAGCTGCCCGGAGAGGGACTCGGTGAAGGTCGTGACATAGGACTTCGCCGCGGCATAGGTGCCGCTCGCGCTCAGGCCGGCGACCGACGAGACGTTGATGATCCGCCCGCTCCCCCGCCCAACCATCGCGGTCGCCGCCTCGTGGCTGAGGACGAGCACGGCGCGCACGAGCACGTCGAGCAGCTGCTCCTCGGCCTCGACGGCGCTGTCGACGAAGCGCGAGTTGAGCGAATACCCGGCGTTGTTGACGAGCAGGTCGACCGGTCGCGACGCGTCACGCAGCCGCTCGGCGACCCGCTCGAGCTGCGCCCGGTCGGACAGGTCGGCCGGCAGGATGTCGACGGCCACACCGTGCCGTCCCGAGAGCTCGCCGGCCACCGCCGCGAGCCGGGCCTCGTCTCGGGCGACGAGGACGAGGTCGGCCCCCTGCGCCGCGAGCTGCTCGGCGAACTCGCGCCCGATGCCGGCGGTCGCGCCGGTGACCAGTGCCGTGCTCATGCGACCAGGGTCCGGTCGAAGAGCTCGCGCAGCTCGCGCCAGTGCCGGTCCTCGCCGGCCTGCTGGTGGCTCGCGGTGTCGGTCATCGTGTAGCCGTGCGGGGCGTCGGGGTAGACGGCGGTCGTCGCGGTGAGCCCGTGCTCGGCGAGCGTGCGGTCGAGCAGCGCGACGCTCTCGGGCGGCATCGACTGGTCCTTGTCGGCGTGCCCGTAGACGAACTCCGCTGTGGCAGAGGCGAGTCGCAGGTGCGGGCTGTCCGGTTCGTCGGTGGCCAGGCGCGCACCGTGGAAGCCGCCGCACGCCGCGACGCTCGGCTCGAGGCCGGCGACGCGGGTCGAGAACTTCGCACCCATGCAGTAGCCGGTGACGCCGATCGGCCCGTCGGTCACGCCGTCGAGCGCCCGCAGCGCCGCCACGTAGTGCGGGGTGTCCCGCTCCATCGCCGGCCCGTCGAGCGCGGCGAGATAGGGCGCGGCGACCGCGCCGTAGGCGGCCCGCTCCTCGGGGATCCGCAGGTCGGTGCGGGGTGTCGTCTCCGCGGCCGTGCCGGAGCGGTACATCGTGTTGGGCGCGAGGACGATGCAGCCCCACGACGCGATGCGGTCGGCCATCTCCTCGATGCGGGCCCGCAGCCCGAGCGCGTCGATGCACAGCAGGACGCCGGGGTGCGGCTGGTCGTCGGGCCGGGCGACGACGGCCTCGGCCGTCCCGTCCGCCGCCGGGATCTCGATGAAGGGGCGCATGCTCCGCACGCTAACGACCCCCCTTCGCCGTGGCCAGCCCCACCCCGATCGCAGGACGAAGGGGGCCGGCTCAGCGCGCCTCGGCCGTCGCCTTGAGCGCGGCGAGCCCCTTGTCGAAGTCCTTGCCGATGGCCTTGTCGAAGAAGAGTCGGCCCATGAGGCTCATCACCGCACCGCGGCGACCGGTCATCGTCCACGAGACGTCGGTGCCACCGCCGGTCCCCGCACCGCCGCTCGGCACGAGGTCGAAGCGCGTGACGTTGGAGGCCTTGAAGGGCTTGAGGAAGTCGAGGTCCAGCACCACCGCGGCGGGGTCCGACGAGGTGATGCGCATCCTCCCTTCGCCGGCCTGCTTGTTGCCCGCCCACTCATAGGTGGCGCCGACACCGCGCTCCGGGCCGGAGTAGGTGCGCCGCAGGTCGGGGTCGACGCCCTCCCACGGCGACCAGTGCACCCACTCGCGGAAGTCGTCGAGGAGAGCGCGCACGGTCTCCGGGTCGGCGTCGACGTGCGTCGACCGGGACAGCTCGAAGTCGGCCATGGGTCAGATCCTGTCACCACCCATGGCTAGGGTGGCGCCCGTGCGTATCGCGACCTGGAACGTCAACTCCATCCGCTCCCGCGTCGACCGCGTCGAGGCCTGGCTGCAGCGCAGCGATGTCGACGTGCTCGCCATCCAGGAGACGAAGGCGAAGGAGGAGCAGTTCCCCTTCGACCGCTTCCGCGACCTCGGCTACGAGGTGGCCCACCACGGCATCAACCAGTGGAACGGCGTGGCGATCCTCTCCCGGGTCGGGCTCGAGGACGTGGCGATCGGCTTCGACGGCGACCCCGGCTTCGGCGATCCGGTGGCCCCCGAGGCACGCTCGATCGGCGCGACCTGTGGCGGCGTGCGGGTCTGGTCCCTCTACGTGCCCAACGGCCGCACCCTCGACGACCCGCACATGGCCTACAAGCTCGAGTGGCTGGCCCGGCTGCGTGACCGCGCCGTCGAGTGGGCCGCCGACGGCACCCCCGTCGCCCTCTGCGGCGACTGGAACGTCGCGCCCCAGGACGAGGACGTGTGGTCGATGGAGTACTTCGCCGACAAGACCCACGTCTCCCCGCCGGAGCGGGCCGCCTTCCACGCCTTCCTCGACGCGGGCTTCACCGACGTCGTGCGCCCGCACGCCCCCGGCCCCGGCACCTACACCTACTGGGACTACCAGCAGCTCGCCTTCCCCAAGCGCCGCGGCATGCGCATCGACTTCGTCCTCGGGTCGGCGTCCTTCGCCGAGCGGGTGAGCGGCGCGGCGATCGACCGCGAGGAGCGCAAGGGCAAGGGCGCGAGCGACCACGCGCCGGTCATCGTCGGTCTCGACGGTGACGACGGCGCGGCCGTGGACAAGCCGGTCGAAGGGGGCCCCGCCCGGTGAGTGCCGACCCGCGCCTGAGCACGGTCCTCGCCCCGGACGGAGCCCGCATCGCGGTCCGTGAGCACGCGGCTCCTGCCGGCACCGCCGAGGGCCCGACCCTCGTCCTCGCCCACGGCTGGTGCCTCGCCGCCGAGACCTGGGACCGGGTCGTCGCGGAGCTGCAGGCCCGGCGCCCGCACCTGCGGGTCATCACCTACGACCAACCCGGGCACGGGCTCTCCACGCCCGGCCACGACCGGCAGGTCAGCCTGCTCGACCTCGGCGCCACCCTGCGCGAGGTCATCGCCGAGACGGCTCCCGAGGGTGATGTCGTCCTCGGAGGTCACTCGATGGGCGGCATGACCGTCATGGCGCTCGCACAGGTCGCGCCCGAGCTCTTCGCCGAGCGGGTGCGCGGCGCCGCGCTCGTCGGCACGGCCTCGTGGCTCGGCACTCGGCGCCCGATCCCCGGCGAGGGCATCGCCATGGCCGTGCTCGGCCGTCTCCCCGCGGGCACCCGCGGCCTGCCGACGACCCCGCGCCTCACCGCGGCCAACCTCTTCGGCACCGACCCCGACCCGCAGGCCGTGCGCGCGACCGGTCGGCTGACGAGCCGCACCCGGGCAAATGTCGTCGCCGACTGGCACCGCGCGATCGGTGAGCTCGACTTCCGCGACCACCTCGCCCCCTTCGCCGGGGTCCGCACGGTCGTGCTCACCGGCGCCCGCGACCGGCTGACGCCCGTCTCCGCAGGTCGGCGGCTGGCCGCGGGGATCCCCGGTGCCGACTTCTGGTCGGTGCCCCGGGTCGGCCACATGATCACCTACGAGGCGCCGCGGCTCGTCGCCGACAAGATCGAGCTACTCCTCGACGCCCCAGCTGCGAGCGATCGAGCCTGAGCCCTCGCGGCGCCGCACGCCCAGGCAGACCAGGGCGAGCAGCGCGCCGAGCGCGGCGGAGCCCGCTGCGCCGATGAAGACGGTGTGCACCTGCAGCAGCGCCGCGTCGAGCAGCGCCTGCGCGTCGGTCTGCTGCTCGCGCGGCAGGGCGTCGACCGCCTCGTAGTAGCGGTGCAGGCCGACCCCGGTGAGCAGGGCGAGGCCGACGACCATCCCCACCATCCGGCTGACGACGACGAGGCTGCTCGCCGTGCCGTGCGCGTGCTGCGGGGCGTCGGCGAGCGCGGCGTCGTTGACCGGCGCGAGCGCCATGCCCAGGCCGAAGCCGACGACCGCGAGCGTCACCGTCGCGGAGACCTGGGCGAGCGAGTCGTGCCCCCAGCCAGACATGACGAGCAGACCGACGGCGGCCAGGGCCAGCCCGACGCCGGCGGACAGGCCGTCGCCGACCCACCGCAGCACCCATCCGCCGACGAGCGCCCCGACGGGCACGGCGACGAGGAACTTCACCAGCTCCATCGCCGCGTCGGTCTGCGTCCCGTCGGTCGTCAGCCGGGAGAAGAGCGGGACGTCGACGACGACCGCGACGAGCGCGACGCCGACGAGCAGCGAGATCGCCAGTGCCCAGCCGGTGCGGCCGCGCACCGTGCCGCGCGGCACGAGCGGCGAGGGCGCGGTGCGGTGGCGCCAGACGTAGAGCAGCAGCGCGACGACGGCCACGGGCAGCAGGGCGTAGCCGAGCGGCCCGACGACCTCGCTCTCGGGATCGGCGGAGCTGAAGGTCAGCACGACGCAGCCCAGGGCGGTGCCGAGCAGGAGCGCGCCGGGCAGGTCGCTCTCGCGCAGCGGCGGCCACCAGCTGCGCACCGTGAGCACCCCGACGAGCAGCGCGAGCGCGAGGGTCACGAGCCCGATGGGCGTGGCCAGCCGGCTGTCCCCGGCGAAGGGGACGAAGGGCAGCCCGAGGTAGACGTCGGTCGCCAGCGCCCGCGGCGCGGCGAGGGTGAGCCAGAGCAGGCCGACCGTGACGACCCCCAGCCCCGTGGTCACCAGCCGAGGACGAAGGGGGCGAGTCTCCCCCTTCGCGCTGCGGGTCACAGCCGCGATGGCCACCCACAGCAGCACGCCGAGCACGACGTTGAGCCAGAAGATCGCCCGCCAGTCGGCGACGAGCAGGACCGCCGCGCCGAGGAGCGGGCCGAGCACCGAGCCGAGCTCCTGGACCGCGCCGACGACACCGAGCGGCATCCCCCTTCGTCCCGGCGGCCACAGGTCGGCGACGAGGGCGAGCGTGGCGGGCACGAGCCCGCCGCCGCCGACGCCCTGGACGATGCGGCCGGCGACGAGGATGTCGAGGTCGACGGCCAGGGCGGTGATGCCCGAGCCGACGACGAAGACGACGAGGCAGCCGAGGAGGATGCGCGACCGGGAGACGAGGTCGGCGAGTCGGCCGATGAGCGGCAGGACCGCGATGTAGCCGAGCAGGAAGCCGGAGATGATCGGCGCTGCACGCTGGAGGTTGTCCAGGCCCAGGCCGACGCCGCTCATCATGTCGGTGAGCGCGAGCACGACGACATAGGTGTCGGCCGCGGCGAGCGCGACCGCGGTGGAGGCGAGGGCGAGCAGGACCCGCGGGTTGGTGCGGGCGGCGGTGGTGACGGGCGTCGTCACGTCAGGAGGAGGGCTTGGTGATCTCGACGTCCTTGCCGTAGTCCGAGAGCTCGAGCGTGTAGGTCGTCTCCGACTCCTTGTAGAAGTCACCGGTGATCTCGACCTGCCGCAGCTCGCCGCTGTCGGGCTCGATGCCGTAGGTGACGTCGAAGTCCTCGCCCCCCTCGGCGAGCCCGAAGAGCCGTTCGATGTCGGCCTTGGGCACGGTGCCGGTGTACTCCTGCAGCACGGTGTCACCGTCGCGGGTCTTCTCGCCCGCCTTGGCGCCCTCGGTGTGCTCGAGGATCTGGTCGACACCGCTGCCGGTGCGGAAGAACTCGGCGGGGTTGGGGGCGCCGAGGTCCTTCATGTCCACGGGGTTGAAGTCCTTGGTGAAGAAGGACATCCACGTCTTGTCGTCGATGGCGATGATCTCGACGCCCGCGGAGGCGCCGTCGATGACGCCGGTGACCTGGCCCTGGAACTTCGGGGTCGTCGTGTCGACGATGCCCGAGCCGTTGGCCGCCGAGACGCCGTTGCGCCCCTTGGGGATCGCCGAGGACTTCAGGTCGAAGGCCACCGTCCCCGAGTCGACAAAGGTCGTGCGGGCCGCGTCGAGGGCTTCCTTGGGCGGGGTCGCCTCCTCGAAGGCCGAGCACCCCGCGGTCAGGGTGAGCACGAGGGGCACGGCGGCAAGGAGGGAGCGTCGTCGCATGGCCGCCAACCTAACCGCTGGGTGGCCGTCGATCGAGCATCAGGAGGGATGGGTCACGTGGACGAGAGGCGTCCGTCAGTCGCGTTCGTTGTTCATGTAGGCGATCCACGCGAGGACTGCCCCGAGGAGCAGGCCACAGCCGGCGATCGTGGTCCACGGCCCGGCCCCGAGAGCAACGGCGATCACATAGCTGGCGACGACGCCGACCACGGTGACCGCCCACGCCGTGAGCGCCTTCTGCCGCATGACGATGCCGGACACATAGTCGCGCCACGGCATCTGTCGTCGCCGCTCCAGGCGCTGCCAGACCACCAGCGCAGCGAGCGCGATGAGGACCAGCAGCACCGCGCTCGTCACCCGGGGACCCAGTCCGGCAAGGCGGAAGAGCAGGGCGGCCGCGACCGTCAGCCCCCAGTGCGCACGACTGATGTCGTCGGTGAGCAGCTCGTCGAGGTCGTCTCGGTGACGGACGTCCATGAGTGGCAGGGGCACGGGAGCAGACTACGCAGCGCCGGCCCCCCAGAGCCGGCTCGTCGCCACCCGGAGCGCGGGCAGGGAGGCCGCCCGCAGCACCTGACCGCGCAGGTGGCGACGACGGGCGAAGGCGCGGGGCGCTCCCTTCGTCCCGTGGCGGTGGACCGCGTCGGCCAGCGCCACGGCGTCAGCGAGCGCCTCGTTGGCCCCGCGCCCGAGGTTGGGGCCCATGGCGTGGGCCGCGTCGCCGATGACGACGAGGGCGTCGTCGACCGGGGTCCGCAGCGGCGGGGCGAGCAGGACGCGCTGGGCGTCGGCTGCGTCACCGACGGCCGCGAGGACCTCGCCGACACGCCTGTCCCAGTTGGCGAGACGACCGCGGACCAGGGCGACGGCGTCGTCGCGATCGACCTTGACGCCCCGGTGGTCGCCGCGCACGGCGGCGAACCACGCTGCGCCCTGCGGGCCGGGCGTCACCCCGAAGAGCCCGCCGCGCCCCCACCACTCGGTGGCGGTCGTGACGGGTGGGCCCGGCAGGTGACCGCGCAGCGCGATCCAGTCGGTGACGACGGGCGCCGACCCGGCCCACGTGTGCTGGCGCACGGCCGAGCGCACGCCGTCGGCGCCGACGACGAGGTCGGCACCGGTGCTGCTGGCCAGGGCCCGAGGGTCGGTGACCAGCTCGGTGAGCCGGGTGACCGAAGGGGGGATCGCCGCCTCGAGCGCCACCACGAGATCCGGGCGTGGGACGAACCACAGACGCGGCGCACCGTGCCCGGCCGACCGCAGCTCGTGGATCGGCCGGCCGTCGGAGCGGCGCAGGGCGCCCCGGGTGACCGGCAGGGAGGTCCGGCGGGTCGACTCGCCGACACCGATCGCGTCGAGGGCATCGCGGCCCCCGCGCCACAGGGCGAGGACGGTGCCGGCGCCGGCCCGCTCGGGCCGTTCCTCGACGAGGGTCACGTGGACCCGGCGGGGGTCGAGGGCGGCGGCGAGGGCCAGACCGGCGATGCCGCCACCGACGACGAGGACGTGTTCGCGAGCTCGCACGCCCCCAGCCTGCCAGCCGGGCAGCGTCCCCTGCCGACAACCCTGCACAACCCTAGGGTCTTGCAGGGTTGTGCAGGGTTGCCTTCCCGCAACTGTGCAAGACCCCAGGGTTTTGCACAGTTGCGGGGGCCGGTTCAGCGAAGGGAGAGTCCGCCGCCCTCCTCGTCGCGGTCGACGACGACGGTCGAGCCGTCGCGCACGTCGCCGGCGAGCAGGGCGGTGGCCAGCCGGTCACCGATCTCGCGCTGCACCAGGCGGCGCAGCGGGCGGGCACCGTAGGCCGGGTCGTAGCCGCTCTCGGCGAGCCACTCGCGGGCGGCCGGGGTGACCTCGAGGTCGATCCGCCGGTCGGCGAGGCGGCCGGCGAGCTCGTGCACCTGCAGCTCGACGATGTGGCCGAGCTCGTCACGGCTCAGCGCATCGAAGATGACGACCTCGTCGAGCCGGTTGAGGAACTCCGGCTTGAAGGCCTGCCGCACGACGCCCATGACCGACTCGCGCCGGGCCTCCCCTTCGAGCAGCGGGTCCGTGAGGAACTGGCTGCCGAGGTTGGAGGTCATCACGAGGATGACGTTGCGGAAGTCGACCGTGCGGCCCTGCCCGTCCGTCAGGCGCCCGTCGTCGAGCACCTGCAGGAGGATGTCGAAGGTCTCCGGGTGCGCCTTCTCCACCTCGTCGAGCAGCACGACGGAGTAGGGACGCCGGCGCACCGCCTCGGTGAGCTGGCCACCCTCCTCGTAGCCGACATAGCCGGGAGGCGCACCGATGAGACGCGCGACCGCGTGCCGCTCGGCGTACTCCGACATGTCGATGCGCACCATCGCGCGCTCGTCGTCGAAGAGGAAGTCGGCCAGCGACTTCGCCAGCTCGGTCTTGCCGACACCCGTCGGGCCGAGGAAGAGGAAGGACCCGGTCGGCCGGTCAGGGTCGGCGATGCCGGCCCGCGAGCGTCGCACCGCGTCGGAGACGGCGCGCACGGCGTCGGTCTGGCCGATGAGCCGCGAGCCGATGATCGACTCCATGCTCAGCAGCTTTTCGCTCTCGCCCTGCAGCAGCCGGCCGGCGGGGATGCCGGTCCAGGCCGAGATGACCTCGGCGATGTCGTCGCTGCCGACGCGGTCCTTGACCATCGGCGAGCCCTCGCTCGACTCGACCTCGGACTCCTGCGCCTGGGCAGCGGCCAGCTCCTGCTCGGCGGCGGGGATGTCGCCGTAGAGCAACTTGGACGCGCCCTCGTAGTCGCCCTCGCGCTGCAGCCGGTCGGCCTGCGTGCGCAGCTCGTCGACGCGCGCCTTGAGGTCACCGACCCGGTTGAGGCCGGACTTCTCCGCCTCCCACCGCGCGGTGAGCGCGGCGAGCTCCTCGGACTTGTCGGCGAGGTCGGCGCGCAGCCGCTCGAGCCGGTCGACGGAGGCTGCGTCCGACTCCTTGGCCAGGTGCAGCTCCTCCATCTTCAGCCGGTCGACGGCACGGCGCAGCTCGTCGATCTCGACCGGGCTGGAGTCGATCTCCATGCGCAGTCGCGACGCTGCCTCGTCGACGAGGTCGATCGCCTTGTCGGGCAACTGCCGGCCGGTGATGTAGCGGTCGGACAGCGAGGCCGCCGCGACGAGCGCGGTGTCCTCGATCTCGACCTTGTGGTGCGCCTCGTAGCGCTCCTTGAGGCCGCGCAGGATCGCGATCGTGTCCTCGACGCTCGGCTCACCGACGAAGACCTGCTGGAAGCGGCGCTCGAGCGCCGGGTCCTTCTCGATGTGCTCGCGGAACTCGTCGAGCGTCGTCGCACCCACGAGCCGCAGCTCGCCACGGGCGAGCATCGGCTTGAGCATGTTGCCCGCGTCCATGGCGCCCTCGCCGGACGCGCCGGCACCGACGACCGTGTGGAGCTCGTCGATGAAGGTGACGACCTCCCCTTCGCTCGCCTTGATCTCCTCGAGCACCGCCTTGAGCCGCTCCTCGAACTCGCCGCGGTACTTCGCGCCGGCGACCATCGCGCCGAGGTCGAGGCTCACGAGCCGCTTGTCGCGCAGCGACTCGGGCACGTCGCCGTCGACGATGCGCTGGGCCAGCCCCTCGACGACGGCGGTCTTGCCGACGCCGGGCTCGCCGATGAGGACGGGGTTGTTCTTCGTGCGGCGGGAGAGCACCTGGACGACCCGACGGATCTCGGCGTCGCGGCCGATGACCGGGTCGAGCTTGCCGTCGCGCGCCGCCTGGGTGAGGTCGGTGCCGTACTGCGCCAGCGACTCGCCGCCGTCGGCGGGCGTCTCGGAGGTGACCCGGCGGCCGCCGCGCAGCTCGTCGATCTTCGTCTCCATGTCACGGGCGCCGCGCTTCTCGACGGCCGCGAGGTGGCCGGTCTCGGCGAGGGCGAGCAGGAGCAGGTCGAGGGCGAGGTGGGTGTCCCCCTTCGCCCGCATGAGGGTGTCGCCCTGCTGGAGCACGGCGAGCAGGCTGCGTCCGAGCGAAGGGGAGCTCGCCGCACCACTCGTGGTCGGCAGCGCCCGAACGGCCGCGTCGGCCTGCGCGAGGACGTGGCCCGCGCCGGTCCCGGCGGCCTGCAGGAGGGTGTCGCACTGCGGGGTGTCGAGCTGCACGAGGGCGCTCACGAGGTGGTCGGGCGTGACCTCGGGGTGCCCCTCGGTCTGGGCCGAACGCTGGGCCAGGGCGAGCGCCTCGGCCACCTTGGTGGTGGGCTGGAAGTCCATGGGTCTCCTCTACTGCTGGCGGGTGGTCTCTGCTCTGACCAACCTCCCCAGAGTTGAGTCTATTCCGCTCAACTCTGTCGCCGCGCAATTCTATCGCCCCACCCGCTCCCGCCTCCGGACGAAGGGGGACGGCCGTGCCCCACCCCGCTCCCGGCGAGGAGGGTCGGCGCGCTGCCGAAGTCCTTCGTTGTCGTGTGGCCGAGTTGTCGTTCTCGACTTCGGCTTGACGCCACGCCAACCCTCCTCACCGTCCGCTGACCCGGTTGGCGCCACGGCGACGCCCGGGAGCCGCAGGCCGAAGGGGGATGGCTGCGCACATCAAGCCGAAGTCAGGCACGACAACGCGACGCGCCCACGAGTCGAAGGACTTCGGCGGGCGCAGCCGTCCCCCTTCGTCCGGAGGCGCCTGCAGCCGACCGGTCCGCAAAGCCTTGACATCGAGAGAGTGCATTGCCGTTGGGCAATGCAGAGTCTCGGGGTCAGCAGGTGGCGGTGATGTCGCTGAGCTCGTCGCCGTTGGTCGTCGAGGTGGACGAGGGCTCGGTCGTCGAGGTCGACGGGGTGCTCGAGGGCGTGGTCGAGGTCTTCGTCTTGGGCGCCGGGGGCGGCGGGTTGATCGCGTCCTGGACCATCTCGTGGATCTCGACGTAGTCGGGGTTGTTGACGTCGATGTTCTTGTTGGTCAGGGGCAGCGACTTGATCTTGCCGCCGTCCTGGATCCGCAGGACGAGCTCGGACCACGCCTTGAGGTCCTGCTGCGGGATGTCGACCTTGACGTTGTCCTCGAGCGTCTTCGCGAGCTTGGGGTAGCGCACGAGCATCGAGGTCGGGTTCACCTGGTTGAGCAGCGCGCCCACCATGCAGCGCTGGCGGCGCATCCGCGAGAAGTCACCGTCACTCGACTCGGCCCGGGAGCGCGAGTACCAGAGGGCGTGGTAGCCGTCGAGCTTCTGCACGCCCGGCTCGATGTAGCCGGTCGTGCCGACGACGACGCCGCCCTCGATCTTGCAGCCGATGCACACCCGCTCCTTGACGTCGATCGTCACGCCGCCCATCGCGTCGACGAGCTGGGTGAAGCCCTGCAGGTCGATGACGGTGGTGTAGTCGATGTCGAGGCCGAGGATCTGCGAGGCAGCATCCTTCGTGACGGTCAGGCCGGGGTTGTCGTCGCCGGGGAAGAGCTCGGCGTTGTCCCGACCGAGGGTCCAGACGTACTCCATGAGGCACTGGTCGCCGCAGTTGAACCCCTCGGGGTACTGCTCCGACAGCGGGTTGTCCTCGGAGAAGGGGATGTTCTGCAGGTTGCGCGGGATGCCGAAGAGCACGGTCTCGCCGGTCTGCGTGTCGACGCTCGCGACCATGACGGAGTCGGGGCGGATGCCGTCGCGGTCCTCGCCCGCGTCGGAGCCGACGAGCATGACGTTGACCCGGTCGGTGCCGGCCCACGGGTCGTCACCATCGCCCGGCGCGGCCGCGCCGGCGGGGCGCAGCTGGTCGAAGACCGAGCCGATGAGCGAGCGCTGGATGACGGCATAGCGCACCGACTGCGCGGCGGGGGCGAAGATCAGCAGGGCCGCGAGCGCGGCGAAGACGACCATCGCGACCTTCGGCCGGCCGTGGCTGCCCTCGGGCATGTTGTCGCGGGCGGTGGCGACGATGCCCCAGATCCACACGAGGGCGCCGACGAGGATGACCGGGATGAGGACCATCAGGGCGCTGCGGCTGACGCCGACGCTGATGACCGAGGAGGTCACCCCCTTCGCCAGACCCCACGCGCAGACGGCGAGGATCGTGAGGAAGAAGCCCGCGACCAGGGCGATGCCGGTGCGGCGCCGGGTGTGGATCAGACCCAGCCCCGGGATGATCGTGCTGGCGGCCGTCAGCGTGTAGAAGCGACGCGTCTGGCGGGCGTTGCGGCGCGAGGCCATGCCACGCTCGCCGAGGGCGCGGTGGCGCCCGACGGGCTCAGACCCAGATGCCACGGGGCAACCTCCGGTTGTCGGGGACCCGTGGACTCCGTGGGGCAGGACCGTCCGTGGGCAAGTTCGTCACCGTATCGTGACACAGGGCGGGCGCGTCGCCGAAAATCGTGCGGGATCCTTCTCCCTTCGCCCGGCGCCAGCGCGAAGGGGAGCCGGCAGGATCAGGCGCGCGGCTCCGGGTCGTACCAGCCGTCGTGGTCCTCGGCGAGCTTGGCGAAGCGCTCACGCAGCCCATTGGCGACCGCCCCGGACTCGTCGGCGACCATCTCCTCGGTCACGTGGACGGCCCACTCGTGGTCCTCGCTGTCGTCCTCACCGGCGAGGGCCTCACGCACGACGCGGACCTCGGTGAAGCCCTCGTCGCGCAGGTCCTCGGCGATGCGATCGGCGTCGTCACGGTCGGGGAAGACCATCAGGTGCTCGGACATGTCACCAGCCTGTCACGACCACAGGGGTGGACATCGGACGGCGCGCGTGGTGTCGTCGACGGCATGGCACAAGAGCAGAAGATCACTGTCCAGCGCACCATCGACGCGCCCGCCAAGGACGTCTTCGAGGTGCTCACCAACCCCGAACGGCACGCCGAGCTCGACGGCTCCGGCTTCGTCCGCTCGGACGAGAAGACCGATCGGATCCAGGCCGTCGGCGACGTCTTCACGATGAACATGTCCGGCGACCACATGGGCGGCGAGTACCAGACGGACAACCACGTCACCGCCTACGACACCCACAAGATGGTCGGCTGGAAGACCGCGCCCGCCGGCACCGAGCCGCCCGGGTGGGAGTGGCTGTGGGAGCTGGAGCCGCAGGGCTCGGACAGCACCATCGTCACCCACACCTACGACTGGAGCGGCGTCACCGACCAGGCCCTGCTGGACAAGGTCGGCTTCCCGCTCGTCAAGGAGTCGCAGCTCGAGGACTCGCTGGCGCGCCTCGCGGCCGCGGTGAGCTGACCCCCTTCCCCGGCGGCGGCGTCGGTGGGCATGATCACGACATGTCCGTCGACGTCGCCGCACTCCGCGCCCGCTTCCCCTCCCTTCGCTCCGGCATCGCCCACTTCGACGGGCCGGGCGGCACCCAGACACCCGCCGAGGTCGGCGAGGCGATCGCCGCGACGCTCACCGGACCGCTGTCCAACCGCGGCTCCTCCGTGGCGAGCGAGCGCAACGCCGAAGCGGCCATCGCCGCATTTCGCTCCGCGATGGCTGACCTGCTCGGGGCCTCACCCGACGGGATCGTCTACGGCCGCAGCGCCACCCAGCTCACCTACGACATCTCACGGGCGCTGGCGAAGGGGTGGGGGCCGGGTGACGAGGTCGTCGTCACCGAGCTCGACCACGACTGCAACGTGCGGCCGTGGGTGCAGGCCGCCGAGGCCGTCGGGGCGAGCGTGCGGTGGCTTCGGCTCGACCCCGCGACGGCCGAGCTGGACCTCACCGACCTCGACGAGATCGTCACCGAGCGCACGCGCCTCGTCGCGGTGACGGGTGCGTCCAACCTGCTCGGCACTCGTCCGCCGGTGGCCCGCATCGCGGAGCGGGCGCACGCGGTCGGGGCGCTCGTGCACGTCGACGGCGTGCACCTGACGGCGCACGCACACATCGACGTCGCGGCGCTCGGCGCCGACCTCTTCGTGTGCTCGCCGTACAAGTTCTTCGGCCCGCACTGCGCGGCGCTGGCGGCGGATCCAGCTCTCCTGCACGGCCTCCGGCCCGACAAGCTGCTGCCCTCGACCGATGCCGTGCCGGAGCGATTCGAGCTCGGGACGCTGCCCTACGAGATCATGGCGGGCGCCACCGCGGCGGTCGACGTCATCGCGTCACTGGCACCGCAGGGACCGTCACGCCGGGAGCGGCTCGCTGCCGCGCACGACCTCGTCCACGCGCACGAGACCCGGCTGCGCCAGCGGATCGAGGCGGCGCTCGCCGACCTCGGCGACCGGGTCGTGCTCCACTCGCGGGCCGCCGAGCGCACCCCGACGCTCTTCTTCACCCTGCCGGGTGGTGACGCCCGTGCCGTCGCCGCACAGCTCGCCGCGGCGGACGTGCTCGCGCCGGCCGGCACCTTCTACGCGCACGAGCCCTTCCGCGCGCTCGGCCTCGACGTCGACTCCGGGATCCGGGTCGGCGTCGCGCCGTACACCGATGACTCAGACGTCGACCGGCTGCTCACCGGGCTGGGCGAGGCGCTCGCCTGACCCGGGTCGCTCCCTTCGCCCGACCGCGACCCCGGCAGCGTTGGCACCACCCGGCGTCGTTGGTGTCACCTGGTTGCCCCTCTCCGGGAGACCAGGTGACATCAACGCCGACAGGCCGCCGGCTGCTCGCCGGTTGGAAGCGGCGCTGCGGCAAGGGGCTTCGAGACGGCCGCGGGCGGCCTCCTCAGCCAGCGTGGGCGCGCGGGTCGCGGCCGGTCAGGCCGATGACCCGGTCCTGACGCGAAGCGTCGGGGCCGACCTCGACGGCGGGGCCGCAGACGCCGGCGCCTCGGATGTGCTCGCCGAAGCCGGCGATCGCCTCCTCGACCTGGTCGAGCTCGCGGTCGGTCAGCTCGACGGGGACGCCCGCGGACGCACCGATGTCCCAGCGGTGGACGAGCAGGTCGAAGCCGTAGAAGCGGTCGAAGGCGGCGCCCACGGTCGTCGGGCCGAAGGGGGTCTCGTAGGGCCGCTCCGCGAGGGTGTCGTCGGCGAGCTGGCGGGCGACGCCCTCGGCGTGGGTGCGCCACGCGGTCGCGGGCCCGAGCGCGGCGACGGTCGGGGCCGGGTCGGGCAGGTCGGCGCCCGCCTTGAGCAGGAAGTCGCGCTGCGTGTCGATGAGGTGCTGCACGACGTCGAGGCCCGACCACCCCTCGCACGGGCTGGGGCCGGCGAGGGCCCGCGGGTCGGTGGCGTCGACGAGCCGCATGAGCGGGGTGTTCTTGCGGTCGAAGACCGAGGCGGCGTCCTGGGGAAGTGGCATGCGTTCACCCTCCCACCCCCGGGTGACAGCCGTCACCCCGCGGCGCCGTCGAGGGCGAGCCGGATGGCGACGACGGTGTCGAGAGCGGCGTTGACGCTCGCCCCGAGGTCCTCCGCGGGCCAGTGCTCGCCCTCGTGGCTGACGGCGGGCGCGTCGGCGTGACCGGCCCAGCCCCGACCGGCCCCTTCGTTGACCATCGGGGTCACCCACCAGGTGCCCTTCTTGATCCAGACGACCACGTGCGCCGCGCCGGCGGCGAGCAGGGCATTTTCGGTCTCGTAGCCCAGGGCGAGGGAGGCCGGCGTCGCCCCGGTGCCACCGAGCGGAGGGAGGTCCTCGAAGGTGATCGTGCCCCCGTGCTCCAGGCCGGCGAGGACGGCCTCGCCCACCTCGGCCGCGCTCCAGGCATCCTCGGGCAGGACCGTGGTCCATCCGTCCATGAAGAACCCTCGCTGCGGTACGAAGGAGACCGAGGCCACGACGAGCCCCGTCTGCGTGCGGAAGAGCCGGACTTCCTGCCTCACGGGTGCCACGCCCCTCGATGTCGACGACCTGGACAGCAGCACCCTGCCCGTGCGGCAAGCACGACGTCCATGGGGAGGGCTGCCCACGGCAGGCGACGTGAACCCCCTTCGTCCTCGTGGTGACGGCCGGTGGCGCGTCGGCGAACGCTCGGCCAACCCCCTTGCCCCCGAGTCCATCGACCGGGTGACATGACCACGACATGAGTGGGCTCTTCGTCGCGGTCGGCGACTCCTTCACCGAGGGCGTGGGCGACCCGCACGTCCACTACCCCAACCAGGTGCGGGGCTGGGCGGACCGGTTCGCCCGTCAGCTCGGCCGGGCCGACCCCGCGTGGCGCTATGCCAACCTCGCGATCCGCAGCAAGTTCCTCGACCAGGTCGTCGCCGACCAGCTCGACCTCGCGATCGCCATGCAGCCGACGCACATCTCCTTCGCTGCCGGGGGCAACGACCTGCTCTCGCTGCGTGCCGACGTCGACGGCATCGCGACCCGCTACGAGGCCGCGCTGCGGCGGCTCGTCGACACCGGCGCCGAGATCGTCGTCTTCACGACCTTCGTCCCGCAGGCCTCCGGCCTGCTCAAGCCGCTCGTGCGGCGGGTCGAGGCCTTCAACTCCGCGATCCGCGACCTCGCGGCGACGCACGACGCGACGCTCGTCGACCAGGCGAGGATGGGTGAGTACGACCAGCGGGCGCTGTGGGCCATGGACCGGATCCACATGTCGCGGCCGGGTCACAAGCGCATGGCGGCGGCCGTCGCGGAGCGGATCGGGGTGCGGCACACGCTCAAGCTGAGCAACTTCGTGCCCAACGAGCCCTCGGGCTGGCGCGCGGCGATCGAGGCGGAGGCGAGGTTCGTCCGTGGCGAGGTCGTTCCGCTCGTGCGCCGCCGCCTGCGCGGGGAGTACGAAGGGGACACCACGCGCCCCAAGTGGCCGGACCCGATCCACCCGGCCGATGGCCTGAAGCGGCTGGCCGCCGAGCAGGCCGCCGTCGAGCGGCGCCTGAAGGCGTGGGGCGAGGCGCTCGAGCAGGTCTGAAACCCGCGCCCAAACTCTGCACGACCCTAGGGTTTTGCAGAGTTAGGGGGCCGGAACTGCGCAAGACCCTAGGGTTTTGCGCAGTTGGGGCCGGACGTCGAGGGCGCGGGGTCAGGCGCGGCCGCGCGGCTGCCAGACGACGAGCGCCTGCCCGCCGGTCTGCTGCCGCGGGCGCTGCCCGTGACGCAGGGCGACGATGTCCCCCTGCGAGCCGACCGCGAAGAAGCGCCGGCCCTGCCCGAGCTGCTCGCGCGCGGCGTCGAGCTCGTCGTCGAGCTCGGCGACCCGGGCGCGCAGCGCCTCGACCTGGTGCTCGAGGTCGAAGATCCGCTGGATCGCGGCGAGCGAGACGCCCTCCTCCTGGGAGAGGCGCTGCACCTCGCGCAGCCGGGAGACGTCGGCGGCGCTGTAGCGCCGACCGCCGCCCCGGGTGCGCGAGGGGGTGACGAGCCCGATCCGGTCGTACTGGCGCAGCGTCTGCGCGTGCATGCCGGCGAGCTCGGCGGCGACGGAGATGACGAAGACGGGCGTGCGGTCGTCACCGCTCATGCCGGAGATCCGTGCCACCACGCCCACCTCCTGTCGTCATCGTCGTTCGTCACCAGTGCGTCGCGGTCAGGCGCTCGCGGCGGCGACCAGCGCGGCGCGTGGGTCGTCGGTGCGGGCATCGCGCAGGACCTCGACGGCCTCGCGCTCGGCCTCGCTGAGCTCGGTCGGCACGATGATCTGGACCTTGGCGAGCAGATCGCCGGTGGCCCCCTTCGTCGCGATGCCACGACCCTTGAGCCGCAGGACGCGGCCGCTCGGGGTCCCCGGCGCGATCCTGACCTTGACCTGCGACCCGTCGAGGGTCGGCACAGCGACCGTGGCACCGAGGGCGGCCTCGGCGAAGGTCACCGGCAGGTCGAGGGTCAGGTTGTCGCCGTCGCGTCCGTAGACCGGGTGCTTGCCCACCGACACGGTGAGGATGAGGTCACCGCGGGGCGAGCCCTGGTCGCCGTGACCGCCCTTGCCGCGTAGGCGGATCTTCTGGCCGTCCTTGACCCCCGCGGGGATCTTGGCGTTGACCTTCTCGCCGTTGACGGTCAGGGCGATGGTGCGCCCCTCGGCCGCGTCGCGGAAGGACAGCTCGGTGCGGGCCGTCAGGTCCTGGCCCTTGACCGGGCCGCGCGGGGCGCGGAAGCCCGCACCCTGCCCACCGAAGCCGGCGCCGCCGCCCCCGCCGAACATCGACAGGATGTCCTCGAGGTCGGGTTCGCCCGCCCCGCCCCCGGCGAAGGGGGAGCCGCCGCCGGTGCTGTAGCGCATCCGCGAGCCGCCCCCTCCCCCGCCGAAGGCGGAGAAGATGTCCTCGAAGCCCGCGCCCCCGCCCGGGCCGCCGGCGGTGAATCGCGCACCGCCGCCGGCCATCGAGCGGATGGCGTCATACTCCTGCCGCTCCTTGGGGTCGGAGAGCACGGCGTGCGCCTCACCGACGTCCTTGAACTTCTGCTCGGCGGCGTCGTCCCCGGCATTGCGGTCGGGGTGGTACTGCTTGGCGAGCTTGCGGTAGGCCTTCTTGATCTCCGCGGTGTCAGCGTCCTTGGCGACGCCGAGGACCGCGTAGAAGTCCTTGTCCAACCAGTCCTGACTGGCCATGTCTCCTCCTCTCGGGTGGTGGGGTTACGACGGGTCGGCGACCGCGACGCGGGCGGCGCGCAGGACGCGCTCGCCGGCGCGGTAGCCGGGCTGGAGCACGGTGACGACCGTCGTGGCCGTCGCGTCGCTCGGCAGCTCCGGGTCGGACGCGTCCCAGGCGCCGTGCATGAGGGCCTCGTGCACGTTGGGGTCGAAGACCTCGCCCTTGACGCCCACGCGCTCCAGCCCCTGCTTGGTGAGGACCTGCTCGAGCTTGTCGGCGATCGCGCGGAAGGGGCTGCCCTCCGGCAGGTCGCCGTGCTGCTCGGCGAGGTGGATCTCGTCGAGGACCGGCAGGAGCGACTCGAGCACGTCGTGGGCGGCGCGGGTCTTGTGCACCGGGAGGTCCCGGTCGACGCGCCGCTTGTAGTTGACGTACTCGGCCTGCAGGCGCAGGTAGTCGTCCTGGAGCTGGTCGGCGCGGGCCGTGTCGGGGTGGACCTCGGCGTCGCCGGCGGCCTCCCCTTCGCCCGGGGCCGGGGTGGCCTCGTCGGCGCCGGTGGCCCCGTCGGCCGGGGTGGCCGACTCGGGCGCAGCGGCGGCTGCGTCCTCGTCGACCACCTCGGCCTCGACGACCTGCTCCTCGGCCCCCTGGTCGGTGGCCGGCCGCGCCTGGGCGTCAGCGGTCACCTCGGGGTCGATCGGCTGGTTGGGGTCGGTCACTTCTTCTCCTCGTCGTCGTCGACGACCTCGGCGTCGACGATGTCGTCGTCACCCTCGGGGGCGGGCTGCTCGGCACCGGCGTCGCCACCGGGGGCCTCGCCCTCGCCCTGCTCCGCGGAGGCCGCGTAGAGGGCGGCGCCCATCTTCTGCGACTCCTCGTTGAGGGTGTCGACCTTCTTGGTCAGCTCCTCGGCGCTCACGCCGGACTCCGGCTTGAGGGCCTCCTTGAGGTCGGCGAGGGCGTCGTCGACGGGCTTGCGCTGCTCGTCGGTCAGCTTGTCACCGGACTCGGAGAGGAACTTGTCCGTGGAGTAGACGAGGTTCTCCGCGTTGTTGCGGGCCTCGGTCTCCTCGCGGCGGGCCTTGTCCTCGTCGGCGTGGGCCTCGGCCTCCTTGACCATGCGCTCGATCTCCTCCTTCGACAGCGCGGAGCCGCCGGAGATGGTGATCTTCTGCTCCTGGCCGGTGCCCCGGTCCTTCGCCGTCACGTGGACGATGCCGTTGGCGTCGATGTCGAAGGTGACCTCGACCTGCGGCACGCCGCGCGGCGCCGGCGCGATGCCGGAGAGCTCGAAGGTGCCGAGGTTCTTGTTCTGCTGCGCGATCTCGCGCTCACCCTGGAAGACCTGGATCAGCACGGAGGGCTGGTTGTCCTCGGCGGTGGAGAAGACCTCGGAGCGCTTCGTCGGGATGGCGGTGTTGCGCTCGATGAGCTTGGTGAAGAGGCCACCCTTGGTCTCGATGCCGAGGGAGAGCGGCGTGACGTCGATGAGCAGGACGTCCTTGCGCTCGCCCTTGAGGACACCGGCCTGCAGGGCCGCGCCGAGCGCGACGACCTCGTCCGGGTTGACGCCCTTGTTGGGCTCCTTGCCGCCGGTGAGCTCCTTGACCAGCGAGCTGACGGCCGGCATGCGGGTGGAGCCACCGACGAGGACCACGTGGTCGATGTCGGAGAGCTGGACGCCCGCGTCCTTGATGACGTTCTCGAAGGGGGTCTTGGTCCGGTCGAGCAGGTCCTTGGTCATCTGCTCGAAGTTCGCGCGGGAGAGCGACTCGTCGAGGTGGATGGGGCCGTTCTCGCCCATGGACAGGTACTGCAGGTTGATCGACGTGGTCGACGAGGAGGAGAGCTCCTTCTTCGCCTGCTCCGCCGCGTCGCGCAGACGCTGCATGGCGATCTTGTCGCCGGAGAGGTCGACGCCGGTGTTGTTCTTCACCTGGGTGAGCAGGTGCTTGACGATCCGCTCGTCCCAGTCGTCACCACCGAGCTGGTTGTCACCGGAGGTCGCGCGGACCTGGATGGTGGAGAAGCCGTCCTCGGGGTCCTTGCCGACCTCGAGCAGGGAGACGTCGAAGGTGCCGCCACCGAGGTCGAAGACGAGGATGAGCTCGTCCTCCTTGCCCTTGTCGAGGCCGTAGGCCAGGGCGGCCGCGGTGGGCTCGTTGACGATGCGCAGGACGTTGAGGCCCGCGATCTCGCCGGCCTCCTTGGTGGCCTGGCGCTCGGCGTCGTCGAAGTAGGCGGGGACGGTGATGACCGCGTCGGTGACGTCCTCACCGAGGTAGGACTCGGCGTCGCGCTTGAGCTTCTGCAGCGTGCGGGCGCTGATCTCCTGGGCGGTGTACTTCTTGCCGTCGATGTCCTCGGTCGTCCAGTCGGTGCCCATGTGGCGCTTGACGGAGCGGAGGGTGCGGTCGGCGTTGGTGACCGCCTGACGCTTGGCGATGTCGCCGACGAGGACCTCGCCGCCCTTGGAGAAGGCGACGACGGACGGGGTGGTGCGACCGCCCTCGGCGTTCGCGATGATCGTGGGCTCGCCACCCTCGAGGACGGCGACGGCAGAGTTGGTGGTTCCGAGGTCGATGCCAACGGCACGGGCCATGAGGCGCTCCTTTGTTCGGGTGGTCGAGGTGGTCACCCCGACACGAGTTGAGTTGCTGTCGCTCAACTTAGGAGCCAGTCCGCGACCTGCGCAAATCCGTGGCCCAAAAGTTGAGTTCACTCGACTCAACTACGAGCGAAGGGGGTTCATTCCCACCCCGCCCGCATCGCCCTTCGTGCCTGAGAGGGCCCGTCTGGCCGGGAAGTCCTGATCTGGCCACGTCCGGTTGTCCCGGTCATCCGCAGCCTTCCCGGCCAGGCCCCTGCCCCGATCCCTGAGTGGGTCCCACGTTCCGCGTGGGCGGGCGCCCCGCGCCCGTTCCCGAAGGGACGCCACACTGTGACGATGACGAGCTACCTGTCCATCGCCTCGCGCAACTCGGTCCTGTCGATCGGCTCCGACGCATCGGTCCTCTCGGTGGGCAGCGTCGGCTCGGCGCTCTCGATCGGGAGCATCGGGTCCTTCTGCTCCTTCCTCTCGGCCGGCTCGTCGATGTCGATCGGCTCCCTGCTGTCGTGGCAGAGCCTGGGGTCGGCGCTGTCGGCGCAGAGCACCGCGTCGATGCTCTCGAGCCAGTCGACGCAGGCGATGCGGTCCCGGTGCGACGAGCGGCTCCCGGCCCGCCGGGTGCCGGCCCTCGTCGCCAGCGCCCTGCTCGTGTGTGGAGCCGGCTACGCCCTCGCTCGGCGACTCGGAGCCTGACCCTCCCTCAGACCCGCCAGGCGGGGTCGCGACCGGCGAGTCCCAGCACCCGGTCGAGCTGCGAGGAGCCCTGCGGCACAGCGACCCTCGGCCCGAAGAGCCCCTGCCGCGCCTCCGACTCGTCGGGGATCTGGGCGCAGAATCCCTCGGCCGCGTCCAGCGCCGCGGGGTCGGGCTCGAAGGCCTGCCCCGTCCCCTTCGCCAGGTCCCAGGCGTGCAGGACGAGCTCGTCGAGCGCGACGGCGCCGGCCACGTCGCCGGGCATGTCGAGCCCGCCCGCCCGGGTCATGCCCTCCCAGGCGGCCGGGTCCTGCCAGGCCGAGGCCAGCTCCGTCAGGAGAAGGGGGATCACCTCGCGCCAGTCGTCGGGCAGCGCGGAGGCGGCCGGGTCCGGCGGGGACGATGCGGCGAGGGACTCCCCCTTCGTCGCGGCATCGCGGAAGGCGCCGGCCAGGTCGTGGACGTGGCCGAGGACCTGCGCCACCGTCATGCCGATCGGGGTGGAGGCGTCGAGCTGGTCGTCGCGTGTGCCGGAGACGAGGTCGGTCATGGCCTGGGTCGACGGGGTGAGGTCGATGAGGTCGCTCATGGCCTCCACCCTCCTCCGACCACCCCCTTGCCGCCACACCTCCAGCGCGCCACAATTGTGTGCATGAGCATCGAGCCGCTCCGCGAGGTCCGCAACCACTTCAGTGATGTGGTGGACCGTGTCGAGCGCGAGCACGAGC
Organism: Janibacter sp. CX7; assembly: GCF_024362365.1. Lineage (NCBI taxonomy): Bacteria > Bacillati > Actinomycetota > Actinomycetes > Micrococcales > Intrasporangiaceae > Janibacter > Janibacter sp. CX7. The sequence continues at coordinate 2,900,415 of NZ_CP101464.1, forward strand.
GGGTGACGGTGACCCGCAACGGCCGCGCGGTCGCCGTCGTCATCAGTCCCGACGACCTGTCCGAGCTCGAGGAGACCCTCGCTGTCCTCAGTGACGCGGACGCGTTGGCGGACATCCGCGAGGCGGACGCGGCCTACCGCAGCGGCGACGTCGTGCGCGGCGTCGAGGCGGTCCGCGCGCTGCGTCCATGAGCGATGCGACCTACGAGCTGGTCGTCGCACCACCTGCGGCACGTGCCATCCGCGACGACCTGCCCGAGAGCGTCACGGCCGCCGTCATCGAGTTCATCACCGGCGCCCTGATCGCCCACCCCCGGAGGGTGGGGAAGCCGCTCCGCGCGGACCTGGCCGGCATCCACTCCGCACGACGTGGCACCTATCGGGTCCTGTACCGGATCAACGACTCGGCTCAGGAGGTCCTCGTCCTGCGGATCGACCACCGCCGGGACGTCTACCGACCCGGCTGACGACTCAGACCGCGACGTAGACGGTGTTGCTCGACTGCCCGCCGGTGAGGAAGTTGTCGAAGGCGACGACGTGCGCCTCGACCTCGTCGAAGACCTGCTCGAGCAGCGCGCAGAAGTCGGCGTCCGGCGGGTCGTCGGACCACATGGCGAAGACGCCGCCCGGACGCAGGTGCGCCCGCAGCCGCCGCAGACCCTCGACGGAGTAGAAGGGGGCGTGGTCGGGGTGGAGCAGGTGGTGCGGCGTGTGGTCGATGTCGAGGAGCACGGCGTCGTGCAGCCGGCCGGGCTCGTTCGGGTCGAAGCCCTGCTCGGACGCCGCGAGCTCGAAGAAGTTGCCGAGGAGCAGGCGGGTGCGCTCGTCGCGCACGACGGCGGGCGCGTCCGGCAGCAGCTCGCGCTCGTGCCAGTCGATGACCTCGGGCATGGCGTCGACGACGAGCACCGAGCGCACTCGCGGGTCCTCCAACGCCGCCTTGGCGGTGCACCCCAGGCCCAGGCCGCCGACGACGACGTCGAGCTGGTCCTCCCCCTTCGCCCTGGCCAGACCGAGGCGGGCCAGCTCGATCTCGGCGACCGTGAAGAGGCTCGACATGAGGAACTCGTCGCCGAGCTTGACCTCGTAGACGTCGACCTTGAGCGTCGGCTCGATCCGCCGGCGCAGGCTGATCTCACCCCTGGGGGTCTCGCTCCAGGCGAGCTCTTCGAAGCGGCGCATCCGCCCAGTCTGCCCTGACGCCCTTCGAGACGGTCGCTGCGCGACGTCCTCATGGACCGGGAGAGCGACGTCTGCGCCGAGGAGGAGTAGCGTCCTGCGGCGTGGGTCAGGACGCGCCGAGCGCACATCTGCTGAACCGTCTCGTGGCGAACCCGGCCCGCACGGTCATGCTGGGCTTCGCGGCGACGATCGCGCTCGGCACGCTCGTGCTCATGACCCCCTTCGCGGCCGAGAGCCGGGAGTCGACCGACGCGCTGACCGCACTCTTCACCGCCACCTCGGCCACCTGCGTCACCGGGCTCGTCACGGTCGACACCGGCGGCCACTGGTCGACCTTCGGCGAGCTCGTCATCCTCGCGCTCATCCAGATCGGCGGACTCGGCGTCATGTCCGTGGCGACCCTGCTCGTCATGCTCATCGGACGCCGACTCAGCGCTCCCGCAGGGGTGCTCACCGGGGCGGAGGCCCGCTCGCTCACCCAGCGCACGCCCGGCCAGGTGCTCGTCGGCGTGCTGCGCTTCACCCTCGCCGTCGAGCTCGTGTCCGCCGTGGTCCTCGCCGTCCGGCTGCGGATCGCCTACCACGACGGATGGGGCGAGGCGATCTACTCGGGCGTCTTCCACTCCGTCTCTGCCTTCAACAACGCCGGCTTCGGCCTGCTGCCGGACAGCGCGGTCCAGTGGGCGCAGGACCCGTGGATGTGCCTGCCGCTCATGATCTCCGTGATGGTCGGCGGTCTCGGCTTCCCCGTCTGGTGGGAGCTCTTCAAGCACTGGCGCGAGCCCTATCGCCGGTGGACGATCCACGCGACGATCACCATCTGGGGCTCGGTCGTGCTGTGGGTCGTCGGCACCCTGCTCTTCGCCGTCGTCGAGTGGGACAACGAGCGCACCCTCGGCCCGATGGGCACGGGCGGCAAGATCCTCGCCGCCGCCTTCCAGTCCGTCGTCGCCCGCACCGCTGGCTTCAACAGCGTCGACATCGGGGCCGTGCGCCAGGAGAGCCTGCTCCTGCTCGACGGTCTGATGTTCGTCGGCGGCGGCAGCGCCGGCACCGCCGGCGGCATCAAGGTCGCGACCTTCGCCATCCTCGGCTTCGTCATCTGGGCCGAGCTGCGCGGCGAGCCGACCGTGCGCGTGCTCACCCGCCGCCTCTCCCCCGCCAACCTGCGCCAGGCGCTCACCGTCGCCCTGCTCGGCACCGGCCTCGTCGCCGCCTCGACCGGCGCGCTGCTCGTCCTCACCCCCTTCCGCCTCGACGTCGTGCTCTTCGAGGCGATCTCGGCCTTCGGCACCGTCGGGATGTCCACCGGCATCACCGCTGACATCCCGCCGGCCGGGCAGCTGATCCTCGTGGCGATGATGTTCCTCGGCCGGCTCGGGCCGATCACCCTCGGCGCCGCCCTGGCGCTGCGCAACCGACCTCGGCGCTTCGAGGTCCCGGAGGAGAGGATCCTCGTTGGCTAGGTACGACGTCGCCGTCATCGGGCTCGGCCGGTTCGGCTCCGCCCTCGCCCTGCGTCTCGTCGAGGAGGGGCGCGAGGTCCTCGGCGTCGACGTCGACGAGGCCGCGGTCGACGCCCTCGCCGACCGGATCGACCACCTCGCGATCGCCGAGGCCCGCGACGAGGAGACCCTGCGGCAGCTCGACATCCGCCCCGACACCCTCGTCGTCCTCGGCATGACCCACGTCGCCGCCTCGCTCATGACCGCCACCGCGCTCAACGAGCTCGGCGTCCGCGAGATCTGGGCCAAGGCCGGCTCGCGTCAGCACGTCGAGGCCCTCACCCGCCTCGGGGTCAGCCGGATCATCCAGCCCGAGCACGAGGCCGGCCTGGCCATGGCGAGCGAGATCCTCCACCGCTGACACCCCTCCCCCCTTCGCATCTCCTTGAGGAGATACGAAGGGGGTCTGCATTGCCGTTGGGCAATGCGCACCACGGCGTGCATTGCCGTTGGGCGATGCGAAGGGGGCGGGGCTAGCCGGCGAACTCCCACCGGATCCCGTGGACGCCGACGGCGGCGTCGAGCTGGGCGAGGTGCACCCGGTCGCCGTGCTCGAGGGCCAGCTCGTGCGAGCGCAGGTCGGGGCCGTCGGCGTGGGCCCGGTGGAAGGCGTCGACCCGCGTCGGCAGCTGGGCCCGGTCGAAGGAGACCTCGGTGACCAAGAGCGCGGTCTCCTGGGCCGACCAGCGGTAGTAGCCCTCGGAGACAAGGGAGTTGGCGTCGTCGATCTGCACGTCGTAGACGACGGTGTCCCCCGGCGCGAGCCACCGGTCGAAGTGGATCTCGACGGCGACCACCTCCGCCTCGCGGTCGCGCAGCACCCGCCCCAGCCGGCACCCACCGAGCGCGCTCACCGTCACCAGGTCGACGTCGCCACAGGTCTCGACGCCGTGCGCGACGACGTGGCGGTCGGTCCCGGAGACCGCGCGCATCGTCATCGTCGTGCGCCGCTGGACCATCGCCCCCTTCGCGTCGATCTGCAGGCGGTCGTGGGCACCGAGCGGGACGAGGGCCCGGCGGCGCGACGGGTCGAGCTGCTCGACGAGCCGGCCGAAGGCCTCGTCGTAGGAGACGACCGGGGCGCACGACGCGCGGCCCGCCGACGCGTCCTCGTCGAGCAGGGCCCGCAGCGTGCCCGCCGGCACCCGCAGCACCCGCTCGAGCTCGTCGACGACGGCGAAGGACCGGGGGGAGGCGGGCACCCTTCGCCCGTGCTGCCACTGGCTCAGCGTGCTCAGCGCGACCGGGTGCCCGGCGGCGCCGAGGTGCGCCTGCACCCGCCCGAGCGACAGGCCGCGGTTGGCCACCGCGACACGCAGGGCCTCACCGAATGCGACTCGACCACTCTCCACGTCGTCTCCTCTGACCGTGAATCTTCACGCCACGGGGGCGTGCCTCCCGCGGGGCCTCGGGAGCCTTGCCCGTGAAGGGATTTCACACCATCACGGGCGGTGACGCTCGCCCTGCCGAGGGGCCCCGCCGTCCCTAGTGTTGCGGCACTCGCCACGCATTTCTCCCCGAGGAGGACCCGTGCACCGCCCCCGCCACACCCTCGCGGCACCGCTCGCCACGCTGAGCGCCGCCGCCGTCGCCCTCTCCATGACCGCCGCGGCCACCCCGGCCTCGGCCCTGACCGCCGCTCCATCGGCCACCGGACCCATCCACTACGACGACGGCGCGGTCGCCCTGCCGATCAGCCCTCAGGCCCAGGAGCAGTCCAACTGGTGCTGGGCCGCGACCGGCGGCACGATCGCCGCCTACGCCGGGCGCTCGGTCAACCAGAACACCTTCTGCAACCTCGCCTTCGGCCGCTCGACCGGCACCCAGTGCCCCAACTCGCAGGCCACCCTGGCCAACGACCAGCAGGCCTTCTCCGCCCTCGGGATCCGCCCCGGCAGCTACATCAACGGGCGCCTGAGCTACTCCGGCATCTCGTCGGAGATCCAGGGCAACCGCCCCGTCCTCACGCGCATCCAGTGGAGCTCCGGCGGCGGCCACATGATGGTCATCAGCGGTTATCGCCCGAGCGACTCGACGATCGAGTGGTACGACCCGTGGCCGAGCAGCCAGCGGCTCAACGTCGGCGCGTACTCCTACTACCTCGACAACTGGAACTTCTCGTGGACGCACTCGCTCTCGCGGATCGGAGCCTGACGATGACCCCCTTCGTCCGCCTGATGACCGCCGGCGCCGCTGCAGGCGTCCTCCTCACCCTCGGGGTCCCGGCCGCGCACGCCGACGGCTCCGAGCCCACCCCCCTGCGCGCCGCGGACCGAGCGGCCGCGACCCGGGCGGCCGGCAGCGACCCGGGCCTGGACCTGGCCCGACGCGTCGCCACGCTCGAGCGGGGGCAGACCGCGCCACACACCGGCGCCGGTCGCGTGCCGGCGGCGGGCGGGGCCACCCCCCGCGTCGTCGCCGGCACCACCACCGAGGTGCACGTGCTCGCCCGCGACTTCGTCGCCGAGGGCACCGGCCCGGTCGGCGACCTCGGCTACGTCGCGACGACGGCCCGGGTCGACGAGCAGCTCGTCTCGGTGTGGACCACCCGGACGAAGGGAGGTGCCTGGCGAGCCGTCAACGCCGCGACCGGCGACGTCGAGGCGAGCATGGCCCGCCGGGCCGGGTCCGCCGCGCTGCTCAGCGAGCCGCAGGTCGGTGCCTGGTACGCGGTGACCAACGACCGGGTCCGCCCGCTCAACGGCGAAGCACGCAAGGTCGTCGGCGGCGGGATGAGCCTCGAGGACTACCAGCAGGTCGTCCACGAGCGCTATGCCGACAAGCTGCCGGGCAGCGACTACGACGAGTCAGGCGCCGCAGGGGGATTCGAGCCCGCGTCGGCCCCGGTGACCACTCCCGGGGACGACGCGCCTCCACGGTCCGGGGTGCTCGCCGGCATCGGCGGGATCGGGCTGCTCGCAGCCGGCCTGCTCGTCCGTCGTCGGCGGTCGCACACCTGAGCCCAGCCCCTCCCTCTTCGCATCTGCTGAAGGAAATGCGACGGGGGTGCGCACGAGCAGCAGCGCGTGGCCGAAGGCCGGGTCGCTCGGCCACGGCGTGTCGACGAGCTCGACGGGCAGCACCGAGTCGAGCAGCGGGCCGGCCTCGACCGTCGGGTCCAGCCGCAGCAGCGTGTAGGCCGGGCCGAGCCGGTCGAGGATGCTCGTTCCGTCGACCTCGAGGTGCGGCAGGCGACACCCCGGCACCGTCGAGGGCGTGTGCGAGCCCATGTCGTAGGCCGGCGCCTCTTCGCCATCACCCACGATGATCGGCGAGTCGGCGTAGTAGTAGCCGAAGTTCAGCCCCTCGGGAGACATCTGCGGCAGGTTGATGTCGAAGAGCCGCCGCCCCAGACGCCGGCGCAGCAGCCGGCCGACGAGGCCGGGCGAGGCGATGACGGGTGGCACGGAGCGGCCCGACATCGCCGCGAGATTTTCCTCGACCTTGCTCATGGCAAACCGCGAGACCTGCTCCGTGATCGGCTGCCTCTCGGCCTCGTAGGCGTCGATGATCGCGGGGTCGGCCCAGCCGTCGACCACCGCGCACAGCAGCCACGACAGGTGCACGGCGTCGGCGATCCCCGCATTCATCCCGTAGCCCGCGAAGGGCACCCAGAGGTGCGCCGCGTCGCCGGCGACGAAGACCCGCCGATCGCGGAAGCGGTCGGCGACGAGTCGGCGCGCGACCCAGTCCTCCTGCCGGACCACGTCGAAGGGGAAGTCCGCCCCGACCCCGAGGACGTCACGGATCGACTGGTCGGGGTCGAGGACGTCGAAGTCGCTCTCCCCGGCGGGCAGGGCCCGGTGCACGAGCCACAGGTCCTCGCCGTCGATGGCGACGACATTGCCCCGGACCTTGTGGTTGACGACCCACGTCATCCACGCCGGCCGTCGGTCGACGAAGAGGTCCTTGACCGCGGACGAGCGGATGAGGCTCGTGCGGGTGCGCCCGATCTCGGCGTCGCCGACGAGGCGGGCACCGATCGCCTTGCGCACCCGGCTCGACCCGCCGTCGCAGCCGACGAGGTAGTCCGCCCGCAGGTCCCGGTCCTCACCCGCGTCCAGGTCACGACAGGTGACGGTCACGCCCCCTTCGTCCTGGGTGAAGGAGACGAGCTCGGTGCGGGGCATGAACCGCACGCCCGGCAGCGACAGCAGACGCTCGCGCAGGATCGGCTCGAGCCACAGCTGCGACTCGCGGACCATCGGCTCCGGCGTCGGCCAGTCGCTGTCGTGGAATCCGGGCTGCGAGCGCTCGGCCCGCGACGGCATGGTGATGCGCGTCAGCTCGGGCCCGGACAGGCTCGTCGCGTAGACCGTGTCGGTCGGGTAGTCGTCGGTCAGGCCCGCGCCCCGCACCCGGTCGGCGATGCCGAAGCGGCGGAAGGTCTCCATCGTGCGGGCGGCGATGGTGTTGCACTTCGCGTCCGGCGGGTCGTCGGCGGCCCGGGCCTCGAGGACGATGACCTGCGCGCCGCGCATCGCGGCGTCGATGGCCAGGCAGGTGCCGACGGGGCCGGCACCGGAGACGATGATCTGCGCGTCGCTCATCGCGCGCCTCCACTCAGCTCGGGGACGGTGATCTCCTGCTCGCGGGCGCTGGCGAACGCCTGGCGGAACTGGCCGAGCTTCGTCAGGACGGTCTCGCCGACCGGGGTGTGACCCCAGATCGAGATGCCCTGGTGCGTCGTCGGCTCCCAGGTCGCCTCGACCTCGGGGGTGATGAGGACCGGGTTCCACCCGACCTCCCACTCGAAGCCCGACGGCGTCTGGCAGTAGTAGGACAGCTCGCGGTCGTTGGTGTGCTGGCCGACGTCCCACACCATGCGGAAGCCGAGGTCGGTCACCCGCCCGTGGGACGCGAGCAGGTCGTCGAGCGTCGCGACCTGCGTGTTGAGGTGCTGGATGCTCGTGCGCACCGGGTCGAGCGGCAGCCCCCGCAGGTTGGCCACGGCGATCGAGTGGTGCCGCTCGTTGACCCTCAGGAAGCGGATCTTCAGGGTCAGCCCGCTGATCGTCTCGTCGATGTAGTCGGTGAGTCGGGCATCGAAGACCCTTGCGTAGTAACGGTGCAGGGCCGGCGCGTCCTTCGTCGTGATCGCCAGGTGCCCCATGCCGGAGTCTCCGGTGACGAACTGCGAGATCTGCATCTGCAGCGGTGCCGTCGCGCGAAGGGGGGTCGTGAAGATCTCGGTGGCGACCCCCTTCGGCCCGGGGAAGCGCCACAGCCGCTCGACGCCGCGCAGGGCGCACTCCTCGTCGGTGCCCTCCTCGACCGGCAGGCCGGCTGCGGTCACCCGGGCGAGGATCGCGTCGAATGTCTCGTGGTCGTCGACGAGCCAGCCGACCGCGGTGACGTCCTCGGCGGGACCACGCTGCAGCAGGAAGCGGCACTCGTGGTCGTCGAGGCGGAAGCGCATCGTCTCGCGGGTCAGCTCGTCGACGTGCAGCCCGATCGCGTCGGCGCCGAAGCGCCGCCAGTCGGTGAAGCGCTGCGTCTCGAGGACGGTGTAGCCGAGGTGGACGCGGCCGAAGACGTCGGTGCTCATGCGTGCCTCCGGATGTGCTCGATCGCCAGGGCGTTGAAGCGCTCGGCCTGCTCCCACTGCGCCCAGTGACCGGTGCGCGACCACATGACGAGGTCGCAGCGCGGCATCGTGCGGGCCAGACGCGGCCCGCCGCTCGGCCGGTTGACCTTGTCCTCCGTGCCCCAGACGACGAGTGTCGGCACCTGGCACTCGGCGAGCCGGCGGTCGCGGGACAGGTCCATCCGGACGAGGGTGCGCAGGGCGGCCGGGCCGGGGTCGGGGCGACGTAGCGGCGGGTCGGCGACGACCTCGGGGTCGAGGCTGGCCGCGTGGCGCAGGTCGATGAGCTCGTCGGGGATGCTCGCCCCGTCGAAGACGAGGAAGTCACGGATGAAGCTCGCGAGCTTGTCGCGGGTCGGGCCCTCGTCGGAGTAGTAGGAGAGCAGCGCGTTGAGTCCCGGGGTCGGCAGGGCTCGGGTCGTGCCGATGCCGCCGGGGCCCATGAGGAGCAGCGAGCCGACCTTGTCGGGGCGGTCGAGGGCCAGGCGAAGGGCGGCGGCCCCGCCGTAGGAGTTGCCGACGAGGTGGGCGCTGCCCAGGTCGAGCGCGTCGACGAGCTGCCGGGTGAAGGCGGCGAGGTCGCCGAAGGGGTCGGCGTGGTCGAGGTGCTTGCTGGAGCCGCCGTAGCCGGGCATGTCGGGGACGACGACGCGCAGGCCGACAGCGGCGAGGGCGTCGATGTTGCGCGTGTAGTTGGACTCCCCCGTCGCGCCCGGGCCACCGCCGTGGAGCATCACCACGGGGGTGCCGTCGGCGGGACCGGCCTCGGTGAGGTGGATGTCGCGGGCACCGACGCGGACGGTGCGGTGCGTGCGCTGGGCGGCCGAGGGGCTGGCTGCTGCGGCGGTCACGGGGACTCCCTTCGCTGGTGTTACACGTTGTAACTTGAGGCGATGTTACACCGCGTACGCAGCAAAGATGAAGGGCCATAGAGTGACCGCATGAGCGCCGACGAGCCGGGCCCCACGACGACCGCCCGCATGCCCTCCGCGCAGCGCCGCGACCAGCTGCTCGACGTCGCCGAGGACCTCTTCGTCTCACGCGGCTACTCCGCGACCTCGATGGAGGACGTCGCGCGCAGCGCCGGCGTGACCCGGCCGGTCCCCTACCGCCACTTCGGGACGAAGGAGGGCGTCTACCTCGCGGTCCTCGAGCGGGCGCGGCGCGAGTACGAGGCGGTCATGGTCGCGGCGATCGACCCCGAGCTGCCGGCGCGCGAGCAGCTCGTGCGGGTCGGCGACGCCTTCTACTCGGTGCTCGAGGACAGTCCCGGCCGATGGAAGCTGCTCTTCGCGAGCAGCGCCGTGCTGCCCGTGGAGTTCGAGGAAACCCTTGCGGCACAACGCTTCGAGACGATCGAGATGATCCGGGGACTGCTGGCCCAGCTCGCCCGCCCCGACATCCCGCCGGCTCGCATCACCGCCGCCGCGCACGCGATGTCGGGCGTCGCCGAGCGCCTCGGCCACTGGTGGCTGGCCGAGCCGTCGCTCACCCGCGGGGAGGTCGTCGAGCACTACGCGGACTTCCTCTGGGGCGGCCTGGGCGGCTACGCCCGCGACTGACGCCGCGGGTCAGTCGATCCGACGGGCCATCCACACCTCGTCGATGTAGCGCCCGTCGATGAGGTACTCCTCGCGCAGGAAGGCCTCGATCTCGAAGCCGCACCGCTCGAAGAGGCTGCGCGCGCGCTCGTTGGTGCCCAGGACGCGCAGCACGACCTTGCGCGCGCCGCGCTGCCGGGCCTCCTCGACCGCGGCCTCGACGAGGCGTCGCCCCACTCCGCGGCGCTGGTAGTGCGGGTCGACGGCGAGACCGGTGATCTCGAGGACGTGCGCCCGGGTCGGCGGGAAGTGCGCCAGCCCGAGGAAGCGGACGAACCCGCTCTGGACATCGCCCGACTCGGCGACGAGCACGTCGCGCGGGCGGGTGCGGTCGCCCAAGAAGTGGTAGCCGGAGTAGCGCAGGGGAGGCGAGACGGCAGAGCTGCGCGTGGTCCACGTCGCCAGGTCGATCCCCCCGAGGACCACGGAGTCCTCGGCCTGGGCCCTGCGCACGGTGATCACCCGGGGCATCGTGCCAGTGAGCGACCGCTCAGCGGGGGGTACGTCGACAACGACATCATCACCTCCGCCGAGCGGCTCGACGGGCGCCCTCGTGGCCCGATGACCACCTCACGCGCCCGCGCTGGTGGAATACCTCTGGGGGGTATATGGTTGGCCTGTCAGATACCCCCTAGAGGTACACCGAAGAGAGGAACCCACGATGAGCGCGACCACCACCGAGTACCAGGTGACCGGCATGACCTGCGGCCACTGCGAGATGTCCGTCCGCGAAGAGGTCAGCGAGATCCCCGGCGCCGAGGTCGTCGACGTGAGCTCCGCGACCGGCAAGCTCGTCGTCTCCGGTGACGTCGACGACGCGGCCGTCATCGCCGCCGTCACCGAGGCCGGCTACACGGCCGCCAAGGCCTGACGATGAACGCCCCGACCCGTCTCGGTCTCTTCGGTCTCGTCCTCGCGGTCGTCTTCGCGCTCGCCGCGGTCACGGCCCGCACGGTCGTTCCCGAGGAGACCGCGCGGGGCTGGGCGCAGGAGAGCACCACCCACGGCGGCGAGCACGCCTCCCCTTCGGACGACGGCACCGGTGACGCCGACGACGAGCACTCCGCCCACGACGGCGCCGCCGCACCCGCGGGCCTGTCGCTGGAGCAGGACGGCTACCGCCTCACCGGCGTCTCCGCCCCGACCGAGGTCGACGAGCGCGGCCGCCTCGAGCTGACGGTCACCGACGCCGACGGCGACCCGGTCACCGACTACTCCGTCGAGCACGAGGAGGAGCTGCACCTGATCGTCGTGCGCAGCGACGGCCAGCACTTCCGCCACGTCCATCCGCAGCGCGCCGCCGACGGCACGTGGTCGCTGCCGTGGACCTGGCAGGCGGCGGGCACCTACCGCCTCTACGCCGACACCACCCCGTCCGACGCCGACGAAGGGGTGACCCTCACCTCCACCGTCGACGTCGCCGGCGACGTCACCCCCACCGCGTCGCAGCCGACCCGCTCCGCGAGCGTCGACGGCCTCGACGTCAGCGTCGAGGGCGACCTCGTGCCCGGCGAGGAGTCGCGCCTGACCCTGCGGGTCGAGCGCGACGGCGAGCCCGTGACGACGATCGAGCCCTACCTCGGCGCCGCCGGCCACCTCGTCGCCCTGCGCGAGGGCGACCTGGCCTACCTCCACGTCCACCCCGAGGGCGAGGCGCCCACGGCCGCCGAGCCCGGCGGTCCCGAGATCGACTTCGTCACCACGGCCCCGACGCCCGGGCGCTACCTGCTCTACCTCGACGTCAAGGTCGACGGTCAGGTGCACACCGCACCGCTCGTCCTCGACACGGCGGGCAGCAGCCCCGAGGGCAGCACCGCCACCCCCAGCACCTCGCACGGAGGCACCGACCATGACCACTGAGACGGACCCGGTCACCACCTCGACCGTCGAGCTGCAGATCGGCGGCATGACCTGCGCGTCGTGCGCCAACCGCATCGAGCGCAAGCTCAACAAGCTCGACGACGTCACCGCGAGCGTCAACTACGCGACGGAGAAGGCGACCGTCACCGCCCCCTTCGGCACCGACCCGCAGGACCTCATCACGGTCGTCGAGCAGACCGGCTACACCGCGACGCTCCCGGCGGCGGAGCCCCCTTCGTCCGAGGAGGAGGCGCCGCAGGACCGTGAGCTGACCGCCCTGCGCCAGCGACTCATCGGCTCGGCCGTGCTCGCCGTCCCGGTCATCCTGCTGGCGATGGTCCCGGCCCTGCAGTTCGACTACTGGGGCTTCGCCTCGCTCGTGCTGGCGACGCCGGTCGTCTTCTGGGCCGGCTGGCCCTTCCACCGCGCGACGTGGACCAACCTGCGCCACGGCGCCGCGACGATGGACACGCTCATCTCCGTCGGCACGCTGTCGGCCTGGCTGTGGTCGGTCGTCGCCCTCTTCTTCGGCACCGCCGGCGACCGCGGGATGACGCACGCCTTCGAGCTGACGATCTCGCGCACCGACGGCCTCGGCAGCATCTACCTCGAGGTCGCGGCGGGTGTCATCACCTTCATCCTCATGGGGCGCTACTTCGAGAAGCGGTCCAAGCGGCGCGCCGGCGACGCCCTGCGCGCCCTGCTCGAGCTGGGCGCCAAGGAGGTCGCCGTCCTGCGCGGTGGCGCCGAGGTGCGCATCCCGGTCGAGGAGCTGTCGGTCGGCGACGAGTTCGTCGTGCGGCCGGGTGAGAAGGTCGCGACCGACGGCGTCATCACCTCGGGCACGAGCGCGATCGACGCCTCGATGCTCACCGGCGAGTCCGTCCCGGTCGAGGTCGGCGAGGGCGATGCCGTGACCGGCGCGACAGTCAACGAGGGCGGCCGGCTCGTCGTGCGCGCCACCCGGGTCGGCTCCGACACGCAGCTGGCGCAGATGGCCCGGCTCGTCGAGGACGCGCAGTCCGGCAAGGCCGAGGTGCAGCGCCTCGCCGACACGGTCTCGGGGGTCTTCGTCCCCGTCGCCATCACGATCGCCGTCGCGACGCTCGGCGCCTGGCTCGGCGCGGGCTTCCCCGTGAGCGCAGCCTTCACCGCGGCCGTCGCGGTCCTCATCATCGCCTGCCCGTGCGCGCTCGGCCTGGCGACGCCCACCGCCCTGCTCGTCGGCACGGGTCGCGGCGCGCAGATGGGCGTGCTCATCAAGGGCCCCGAGGTCCTGGAGTCCACGCGCACGGTCGACACGATCGTCCTCGACAAGACCGGCACGGTCACCTCCGGCGCCATGACCCTCGTCGACTCCGTCCCGGCGAAGGGGGTCGACCGCACCGATCTCCTCCGGTTGGCCGGTGCCCTCGAGCACGCCTCGGAGCACCCCATCGCCCAGGCCATCGCGAAGGGAGCCGCCGCCGAGGTCGGCGACCTGCCGGGCGTCGAGGGCTTCGACAACGTGCAGGGCCAGGGGGTCACCGGTGTCGTCGACGGCCACGCCGTCGTCGCCGGCCGCGAGACGCTGCTCGCCGACTGGTCGATGACGCTCGACGACGAGCTGGCCGCGGCCAAGGCGGCCGCCGAGGCCGAGGGCCGCACGGCGATCGCCGTCGGCTGGGACGGGCAGGCCCGCGGCGTGCTCGTCGTCTCCGACACGGTCAAGCCGACGAGCGCCGAGGCCATCGCCGGGCTGAAGAAGCTCGGCCTCACCCCCGTCCTGCTCACCGGGGACAACCGCGCGGTCGCCGAGCAGGTCGCCGCCGAGGTCGGCATCGACGAGGTCATCGCCGAGGTCATGCCCGCCGACAAGGTCGACGTCGTCACGCGCCTGCAGGGCGAGGGCAAGGTCGTCGCCATGGTCGGCGACGGCGTCAACGACGCACCCGCGCTCGCGCAGGCCGACCTCGGCCTGGCGATGGGCACGGGCACCGACGTGGCGATCGAGGCCGCCGACATCACCCTCGTGCGAGGGGACCTGCGGGCTGCGGTCGACGCGATCCGCCTCTCGCGCAAGACGCTCGGCACGATCAAGGCCAACCTCTTCTGGGCCTTCGCCTACAACACCGCGGCGATCCCGCTCGCGGCGCTCGGGCTGCTCAACCCGATGCTCGCCGGTGCCGCGATGGCCCTGTCCAGCGTCTTCGTCGTGAGCAACAGCCTGCGGCTGCGGGCCTTCCGCGCGAGCGCCTGAGCCCCCTTCGCCGGGTCGCTGTATGTGGGTGCGCTGGGACTCACCCGAATACATCGACCCGCGCCCCCTGCCCTGGGTTGATGTATGTGGGTGCGCTGGGACTCACCCGCATACATCAACCCGGGCCCGATCTAGGGTGACGGGCATGCCGAGTGCCCGCCGCAGCTTCACCCGTGCCGAGCTGGAGTCCTTCCGCGACGCCGAGGTCCCCGACCTCCTGCCGGGCCGCGGCCAGGAGCTGCGGCTGCTCTTCGTCGGGATCAACCCCGGGCTGTGGACCGCGGCGACGCAGACCCACTTCGCGCACCCGGGCAACCGCTTCTACCCGGCCCTGCTGCGAGCAGGCATCCTCACCCGCGCCGTCGACCCCGCCGCGGGCATGACCGACGAGGACCGCGAGCACCTGCGCGAGCGCGGCATCGGCATCACCAACCTCGTGCGCCGGGCCACCGCCCGCGCCGACGAGCTCACGGCCGAAGAGCTGCGCGAGGGCGGCGAGCGCCTGCTGGCCACCATCGCCAGCACCCGCCCGGCAGTCGTCGCCGTCGCCGGGATCACCGCCTACCGACAGGCCTTCGGGGTGCGCAAGGCGCAGACCGGCGAGCAGCCCGAGCCCGTCGAGGGCGCCCGGCTGTGGGTCGCGCCCAACCCGAGCGGGCTCAACGCCCACGAGACGGTCGACTCGCTGGCCGTCGCCTACGCCGAGCCCGCCCGCGCCGCCGGCCTCCTCGACTGAGCCGCCGGCCACCTCGACTGAGCAGCCAGCAGCGCGTCGTCCTGCAGTTCGCCCCGCCCCGACAGCGCCGCCCCCAGAATTCCGGGCCACACACCCCGCGCAGCCGGCGAACTGCAGGACGACATGCCGCTCGTCAGTCCGTCACCGTCACGTCGACGTGCGCGAAGCCGCCCGCCAGCTCGCGCAGCCGGTCTGCGTCGAGTCGACCACCGGGCGGGAGCACGAAGGCCACGGTCGTCCCCGGGCGCTGACGGTCCTCGACCTCCCGCAGGTCCGAGTCCGGCACGCCGTGGCGGTAGGCCTGGGTCCACGCCCCCTCCGACCGGCGGTTGGTGTGCCGCAGGAGGGGCGAGCTGGCGGAGACGATGCTCATCCCCCGTCGCGGCAGCCCGTCCGGCAGGCGCGGAGCGTCCGGGGCGTCGAAGAACCGGACATCGCGGGTCGCCATGACCGGCTTGCGCACGACCTGCCCCGTCTCGTCACGCCGGGTGTCGGTGCCCCGACCGTCGTCGTCGACCTCGACCAGGTCGCCCTGCACGACGACCCTCACCACACCTCTGCGACGCATGGCCTGCCCCTCGTCGTCGGCATAGGCGATGACCTCGAGCGCGAGGTGCAGGGCGAGCGCGTCACCAAGGGACGCCGCCACCCGCCGCGCCTCGACCAGGTGCTCGGCGTCCACCTCGCGCGACCAGTCGTGCGTCGTCACGCGCCAGGTGTCACGCGACATCAGCCCTGGGCCATCCCGGCGGGCATGAGCACGGCGACGACCTTCCCCTTCGCCACGAGGGTCTCCCCGGCGCGCACGGTCTCGGCGACGACGACCTTGCGCTCGGTGACCTCCTCGATGACACCCCGCAGCTCGAGCTCGACGCCCATCGGCGTCGGCGCGAGGTAGTCGACGTGCAGCGAGGCGGTGACGTAGCGCAGCGCCGGCTCGGTGCCCATCTCGCGACCCTGCGCGCGGTGCCCTGCGGCGGCGGCGCTGCCCGTGCCGTGGCAGTCGACGAGCGAGGCGATGAGCCCGCCGTAGACGTAGCCGGGCATCGCCGTGTGCTCGGGCCGCGGGGTGAAGCGCGCGACGGTCTCCTCGCCGTCCCAGTGCGACTTCAGCTGGTGGCCGGCGGGGTTCTGCGTGCCGCACCCGTAGCAGTGCGCGACGTCGTCGGGGTAGGTGTCCTGGAAGGCGGTGCTCATGTCCGCACGCTAGCCCCACCCCTGCGCGCCGGTCAGCCGACGGCCATCCGCTCCCGCTGGGGCTCGACGACCGGCTCGCGCCGCACGGCGAAGGACAGCACGGAGGCGATGACGCAGAGCATCGCCCCGCCCCACCACGCCCACGTGTAGGCGCCGAAGGTGTCGCGGATGACCCCGGCCCCGAAGGCCGCGAGCGCCGCCCCGATCTGGTGCGCGGCGAAGACCCAGCCGAAGACGATCGTCCCCTGCTCGCCGAAGATCTCCCGGCACAGCGCGGCGGTCGGCGGCACGGTCGCCACCCAGTCCAGGCCGTAGACGATGATGAAGAGCAGCATGCTCGGGTGCACGGCGTCCGACAGGAGCAGCGGCAGCACGAGCAGCCCCACCCCGCGGAAGAAGTAGTAGGCGACGAGCAGCCAGCGTGGGTCGAAGACGTCGGTGAGCCACCCCGAGGCGATGGTCCCGACGATGTCGAAGATGCCGACGAGCGCCAGCAGTCCGGCAGCTGTCGTCTGCGACATGCCGTGGTCGTGCGCCGACGGGATGAAGTGGATGCCGATGAGTCCGTTGGTCGTCGCGCCGCAGATCGCGAAGGCGAGCGCGAGCGCCCAGAAGGCCTTGTGCCGCACCGCGAAGCGCAGCCCGTCGATCGCCCGCCCCATCGCGCCGCCGGTCACCTCTTCCGGCGGGACCCAGGTCTGCGGATCAGCGCCGAAGGGGAGGACGCCCCGGTCGTGCGGGTGGTCCCGCATGACGAGCCAGGCGATGGGCGCGACGGCGAGTGCTGCGACCGCGATGACGAGCGAGGCGGGTCGCCAACCGACGTCCTCCGCCAGGGCCGCGACCGGCGGCAGGAAGATCAGCTGCCCCGTGGCGGAGCCGGCGGTGAGGACGCCCATGACCAACCCCCTTCGCGCCACGAACCACCGGTTGGCGACGGTCGCGGCGAGCACGAGGGCCATCGAGCCGGTACCGGTCCCGATGAGCACGCCCCAGAAGATGTGCAGCTGCCACGACGCCGTCATGAGCGTGCTGCCGCCGGCGCCGAGCGCGACGAGGGTGAGCGCGCCGGCGATGACCTGCCGCATGCCGAAGCGGTCCATCAGGGCCGCGGCGAAGGGGGCGACGAGACCGTAGAGCAGGAGGTTGATCCCGACCGAGAGCGACATCGTGCTCATCGACCAGCCGAACTCCTCGTGGAGCGGCACCATGAGCGCGCCCGGGGCCGCACGGAAGCCGGCCGCGCCGAGCAGCGCGAGGAAGGCGACGGCCGCGACCCACCACGCGGGGTGGATGCGGTGAGGCGTCGAGGTGGCCGGCTCGGTCATCGGGTCTCACTTCGCTCAAGAAAGTTTGCTCGAGCAGCCTAGCCCACGCCACCGACTCCTGAGGAGCCCTGCTCAGGTCCCGGTCTGCCGCCCGGCCACGCGTCGGGCCTCCTCCTCGCGTGCGGTCCGGGTCACGAAGCTCTCCCGCCGGGTGAGGACGGACACGGTCGCGACCGCCAGCAGGGCGAGGCCGACGAGCGAAGGGAGGGTCAGCGCGACGCCCTCGACCCGACCCGCGTCGGTCGCCTCTTCCGCGCCGGCGGTGCGCGGCGGCAGCACCCCCGCCGGGTCGGTGAGGACGGTCGCCCGAGTGCCGGGCGCGGGCACGATGTAGCTGGAGTGGGGCCTCGAGCTCATCGCCGTGCTGTAGCCACGCTCCCGACTGCCGTCCTCGAGCTCGAAGAGCACCGACGGTGGCTGACTCCCCCGACTGCGCGCCTCGACGACCGTCGCCTCGCTCCGCTGCATCGCGAACTGGCCGTACCCCGACAGGACCCCCATCGTGACGAACCCGGGCAGGAGGACGAGGGCCATGAAGATGATGCCGATGACGAAGGGCCGCCAGCGGTGGCTCACCTGGATGAGCAGGGCGACGAGCAGCACGAGCCACACGCCCCCGAGCACGACGGCGAGCGGGTTGACGTCAAGGACCCCCACGTCGAGCCCGGGGAAGACCAGGGCCGCGCTCGCGCCGAGCAGCACCGCCCAGGTCAGCACGACGAGGAGCACCCGGCTGCGCAGGCGCATGCCCGAGATGTAGGGCAGGTCGTCCCCCGAGGTGTCCACCATGCCGATGATCATCCCCCGCCCGGCCCGTCGAGGCTCCTCGAGGTCAGGACGACGGTGCTCGTCGCACGCGCCCGGTCGCCGGGTCGCGCTCGGTGAGGCAGTAGACGTGCCCGTCGGGTGCGCGCAGGACGGTCCACCACGGGAAGACCCCCTCGACGTCGGCGCCGAGCGCGACGTGCCGTCGGGTCTCGGCCTCGCGGTCCGCGACGGCGAAGTCCGGGTGGGCCCGGACCTCACCGGACTCGTCGTCGAGCCGCTGGAGGAGGACGCGCAGGGCGGCCCCGCCGTCGAGGAAGGCGAACTCGGGCTCCCTCCCCTTCGTCAGCGGCCGCTGCAGCAGCTCGGCCCAGAAGGCGGTCTCGGACTCCCAGAGCCGGGCGGGGATGTCGATGCACACCTGGTCGAGGACGCGAAGGGGGTCACCCCGGTCGATCCGCCCCGGCGCCTCGACGGTGTGGCAGAAGAACAGCCCACCCGGCGAGCGCATCACCGGCACGCCCTCGTACTCCCACTGGGGACTCGCCCCAAGGCAGACCGAGCGCCGCGTCGCGCCGGCGCGGTCCGGGTCGTCGAGGTCGAGATGCAGCCGTGGCGGACCGTCGACCGCCTGGAGCTTGACCCACCCCGGGCCGTCGGCCGGCACGAGCGTGACGAACTGCCCGCGCTCGCCTCGAGGCTCGCTCGCCGCCCACCCGGTCGCGGCCGTCCAGAAGTCCACCGACCTCTCCCACGTCTCGCGCGGGACATCGATGAAGAGCTGGATCCAAGGACCGTCGGAGACCATGGACCCAGCGTGCCGCAAGATGGTCCCGTGCCTCTCGTCATCCGCCCCCGCACCGACGCCGACCTGCCTGCGCTGGGTCGCGCCCTCGTCGAGCAGCAGGCCGCGTCCGGCTACCCGCACCGCGAGCCCCTGCCGATGGCGCCGGAGGACTTCGTGGCCCGGTCCGGCGCACTGGCGACGTGGACCGCCCTCCTCTTCGACGAACCCGTCGGCCACGTCGCGGTGCTGCCGGTCCGCGACCCCGAGGTGAGCCTGGAGCCGGCGCTGTCCCGCCTGTGGATGGCCGGCCACGGCCTGCCGGCCGACCGGCTCGCCGAGATCGGCGTGTACTTCACCGCGACCCACGTGCGCGGCCGGGGCGTCGGCGCCGCCCTCATGCGCACCGCCCTCGACCACCTCGCCGCGCACGAACTGGCCCCGTGCCTCGACGTCATCCCCACCGGCTCGGCCGTCGACCTCTACCGCCGCACCGGCTGGCGAGAGGTCGGCCGCACCCGCCCCGCGTGGCTCGACGCCGACGCCCCCGACGTCGTCGCGATGGTCCTGCCGACGGGCTCCTGAACGGGGGCAGACCCCCCTTCGTCCCGGCCGGTGCCTGCATGGCCCCGACGAGTCCGCCTCGCAAGGCTGGAGCCATGACACAGGGATGGCAGAGACGGGAACCGCAGGCATGGGCACGAGCAGCGGCATGGGGGGTGCTCGCGTGCGCCGTCCCGTCCGCGGTGTGGCGCCTGATGATGATGGCCGGGTGGCTCCCCGGCACCGAGCAGTTGCAGGCCCTCCACGAGGGCGAAGGGGGCTACGTCCTCGGTCTGTCGATCGCCCAGGTCCTCGCGGCCGTCCTCGTCGTGGGCCTCGTGCGCCCGTGGGGTGAGCGCTTCGTCGGCGTCGACATCAACCGCTGGCTGCCGGTCGTGCTCGGCACGGTCGGCGGGGCCGTCATGACCTGGCTCTTCACGATCTCGCTGTGGGCCGGTGTGCTGGCCGGCCAACGCCCCGACCAGAGCACCCTCGAAGGTGTCCCCCTGGCGATCATGGTCTGGGCCTACGCGCCGATGATGCTCTTCGGCCCGCTGACGCTCGTCGCCGTCGCGGGGTACGCGCGACGACGGTCGGGGTCGGGTGGGCCCGGTCTCGAGGCTCGGCCGCGGGCGGCCTCGCACCTCATCGACCACCGGGGGTGAGCCCTCGACCACCGGGGGTGAGCCCTCGACCAACGGGGGTGAGCGGTCAGCCGACCTTTTCCCAACCTCGCTTCTGCGGCCGGGTCCCGGGCGAGGCACCCGGACGGTCGTCACGACTGCGGTAGACGATGTACGGCCGGACGAAGTAGCCGAGCGGCGCCGAGAAGACGTGCACCAGTCGGGTGAAGGGCCACATCGCGAAGAGCACGAAGGCGAGCACGGCGTGCAGCTGGAAGCCCAGGGGTGCGCCGGCCATGAGCTGCGGGTCGGGCTGGAACCAGAAGATCGAGCGGAACCACGGTGAGACGCCCTCGCGGTAGTTGTAGTGGTCACCGGCGATGCCGAGGTTGAGCATCGACCCGGCGATGGTGTTCCAGATGCCGAGCACGATGACGGCGGCGAGCACGAGGTACATCACCTTGTCGTTGACCGTCGTCGCGGAGAAGACCGGGCCGACGGTGCGCCGCCGGTAGACGAGGATCGCCAGCCCGACGAGTGCGGCCACACCCGCGGGGATGCCGCCGGCGAGCGCGACGAAGTGGTAGAGCTCCTGGCTGACACCCAGGCGCTCGGTGAGACTCATCGGGACCACGAGCCCGAGGAAGTGCCCGACGACGACGCCGAGGATGCCGAAGTGGAAGAGCGGGCTGCCGATCCGCAGCAGCTTCGACTCGTAGAGCTGGCTGCTGCGGGTGGTCCAGCCGAACTTGTCGTAGCGGTACCGCCACACGTGCCCGACGACGAAGATCGCCAGGCAGATGTACGGGAAGATCACCCAGAGAAAGGTGCTCATCGCGGGGCTCCTACAGGGATCGTGTGGCCAAGGGACTGGGGTGGCGGCGGTTCGTGGATCGCCTGCAGTGCCGGGTCGAGGGCGAAGGGGGCATTGACTGAATCGTCGTCAAGACCGACCGTCTCCTTGGGTGGTCCCTGCGTGATGAGCTTGGCCAGGGCGATCTCGTCGTCACCATCGAGGGCGGGCAGGGTCGCTCGCAGGGCGTCGACGACGTCGGACCACGGCGAGTCGCGTCGCTCGAGG
The DNA here is from genome assembly GCF_024362365.1 of Janibacter sp. CX7. Taxonomy (NCBI): domain Bacteria; kingdom Bacillati; phylum Actinomycetota; class Actinomycetes; order Micrococcales; family Intrasporangiaceae; genus Janibacter; species Janibacter sp. CX7. The sequence goes on from NZ_CP101464.1 coordinate 2,921,445, forward strand.
GCCCGGCGCAGCAGCTCGATGCCGACCCGGTGGTCGTTGAGCAGCTTCCACGCGGCGTCCGGGTCGACGGTGGCGCCGAACTCGAGGACCACCGGCAGGTAGTCCGGCAGTTCCCCACCGGCGTCCCCGTCCTCGGACAGCTCCACCCCGTGCGACCGGTAGAGCTGCTTGAAGCGCACGAGCGCGACGCCCCGGTTGCGGGTGTCGCCGTGCAGGAAGTACGTGAGGTGCAGCGCGCACTTGCGGGTCACGTCAAAAGTGTCGACGTAGTCCGTCTGCAGTGCGCGAAGGGAGGTCCCCGCCACGTGGTCGAGGAAGCGCCGCAGCGGGTCACCGACCCCTGCCGGTAGCGCCGCACTGACCTCGCGCAGCATCGGCAGCCGATCGGGCAGGTCGGCGCGCGGGTAGTCGAGCAGCACCGAGCACAGCTGCCAGGCGTCGGCCTGTGCGCCGGCGTCGAGGCGCTGCCCCGAGCGACGGTGACGCTTCCACAGGAGCATCAGCGCCCCCCTTCGGCGTCCTGGTCGGAGCGCTCGGGGAACATCCCCGGGGGCATGCCGTGGCCGTCCCAGTTGAGCAGGTTGACCCGCCCCTTTGTGGCGCTGTCGCCGGTCAGGGACTCCTGGGTCTGGCGCTGCTGGAGCATCTTGAAGTTCTCCACCGCCACCGGGGTGAGGTTGCCTCGGCCAGAGCCCTCGCCGAAGGGACCGGAGGTCTCGAGCAGCTCGTCGTCGTAGCCGCTCACCGCGCAGTCGGTCGCGAGCTCCTCCAGGGCGTGGGCGTCCTCACCGTGTGCGGTGGGGATGACATAGCGGTCGGCGTACTTGGCGATCGCGAGGAGGCGGAACATCTCGTAGAGGTCCTCCTCCGACATGCCCACGGACTCGGCGATCGACGCCTGCGGGTCGCGGCCGAGGTTGATGTCGCGCATGTACGAGCGCATCGCGGCGAGCTTGCGCAGCACGTCGTCGACCGGTCCGGGGTCGCCGGCGGTGAAGAGGTTGGCTAGGTACTCGACGGGGATGCGCAGGGTGTCGATCGCGGCGAAGAGGTTGTCCTTGTCCTCCGCGTCGTGGCCGGTCTCCTGGATGACGTCGACGACCGGCGACAGCGGCGGGATATACCAGACCATCGGCATGGTGCGGTACTCCGGGTGCAGGGGCAGCGCCACCTTGTAGTCCTGGATCAGGCGCAGGACGGGGGACCGCTTGGCCGCGTCGATCCAGTCCCCCGGGATGCCCGCCTGCTCGGCGGCGTGCGCGACCGCCGGGTCGCGCGGGTCGAGGAAGACGTCACGCTGGGCCTCGTAGAGGTCGCGGTCGTCCTCGACCGATGCCGCCTCGAGCACCTTGTCGGCGTCGTAGAGCATGAGGCCGATGTAGCGCAGCCGGCCGACGCAGGTCTCGGCGCAGACGGTCGGGATGCCGACCTCGATGCGCGGGTAGCAGAAGGTGCACTTCTCGGCCTTGCCGGTCTTGTGGTTGAAGTAGACCTTCTTGTACGGGCAGCCCGTGACGCACATGCGCCAACCACGGCACTGGTCCTGGTCGACGAGGACGATCCCGTCCTCTTCGCGCTTGTAGATCGCGCCGGACGGACAGGAGGCGGCGCAGCTGGGGTTGAGGCAGTGCTCGCAGATCCGCGGCAGGTAGAACATGAAGGTCTGCTCGAACTCGAACTTCACCTTGTCCTCGATGCCCTTGAGCATCGGGTCCTTGATCGCGTGCTCCTGGGAGCCACCGAGGTCGTCGTCCCAGTTGGCCGACCACTCGACGTTGATCTGCTTGCCCGTGATGAGCGAGTGCGGCCGGGCGACGGGGAAGGTCGCCTGGGCCGGCGCCTTGAGCAGCGTCTCGTAGTCGTAGGTCCACGGCTCGTAGTAGTCGCTCAGGCTCGGCATGATCGGGTTGGAGAAGATGTTGAGCAGCTTCTTCAACCGCCCACCCGCGCGCAGCTTGAGTCGGCCGTTGGCGCCGACCTCCCAGCCGCCCTGCCACTTCTCCTGGTCCTCGTAGCCGCGTGGGTAGCCCAGACCGGGCCGGGTCTCGACATTGTTGAACCAGACGTACTCGGTGCCCTGCCGGTTGGTCCACGCCTGCTTGCACGTGACCGAGCAGGTGTGACACCCGATGCACTTGTCGAGGTTCATGACCATCGCCATCTGTGCCATGACGCGCATGTCAGAACTCCACCTTCGCCGTCCGCTTGCGGATCATCGTGACTTCGTCCCGGTTGTTGCCCGTCGGTCCGATGTAGTTGAAGAAGTAGGACAGCTGCGCGTAGCCACCGATGATGTGACTCGGCTTGACGAGGATCCGCGTCAGGCTGTTGTGGATCCCGCCGCGCTTCTTGTCCGTCTCCGTCAGGGGCACATCGATCAGGCGGTCCTGCGCGTGGTGCATGTAGACCGTGCCCTCCGGCATGCGGTGGCTGACGATCGCGCGACAGGCGACGACACCGTTGCGGTTGACCGCCTCGATCCAGTCGTTGTCCTTGACCCCGATCTTTTCGGCGTCCCGGTCCGACATCCAGATCGCCTGACCGCCTCGCGACAGCGAGAGCATGAAGAGGTTGTCCTGGTACTCGGAGTGGATCGACCACTTGTTGTGAGGGGTCAAATATCGAACCGAGACACCCAGCTCGGTCTGCTCCCCGATCGGGCGCTCACCGAAGAGCGTCGCCATGTTGAGCGGTGGTCGATAGGTCGGCAGCCCCTCCCCCATCCCGAGCATCCAGTCGTGATCGACGTAGAACTGCTGTCGCCCGGTGAGCGTGTGGAAGGGCTTGGACCGCTCGATGTTGATCGTGAAGGGGGCGTAGCGCCTGCCCCCGGACTCGCTGCCCGACCACTCGGGCGAGGTGATGACCGGGACCGGCGCCACCTGCGTGTCAGCGAACGTGATGTGCTTGCCCTCGTGCTCCGACGCGAGGTCGTGCAGCTGCGTGCCGGTGCGCTTCTCGAGGAACTTGAAGCCCTCGGTCGCCAGATGCCCGTTCGTCGTGCCCGAGAAGCGCAGGATGCCCTCGGCGACGTGGACGTCGGTCTCCAGCTTGGGCTGGCCGTTAGCCACCCCGCCGTGGACGGTGCCGTTGAGGTGGCGCAACTCGTCGACCTCCCGGGAGGGGTCGTACTTCACGCCCTTCGTCAGCATCCCGACCTTCTCGAGAAGGGGGCCGACGGCGGTCATCTTGTCGTAGATCGCCGTGTAGTCCCGCTCGACCTCGACAATGACCGGCAGGGTCTTGCCGGGCACCGGCTCGCACTCACCGTGCTTCCAGTCCAGGACCCGCCCGTGGACCGTCGCCATCGCCTCGGGGGTGTCGTGCCACAGCGGCTTGGTCACGACGTCCTTGCGGGTGCCGAGATGGTCGACCGCCAGCTCGGAGAACCGCTTGGCGATCGCCTTCCACGCCTCCCAGTCGGTCTTGGACTGCCACGGTGGGGAGATCGCGGGGTTGAAGCTGTGCACGAAGGGGTGCATGTCGGTCGTGTTGATGTCGTGCTTCTCGTACCAGGTCGCGGCCGGCAGCACGACATCGGACAGGAGCGTGGAGCTCGTCATCCGGAAGTCGAGCGTGAGGACCAGATCGAGCTTGCCCTCCGGTGCCTTGTCGGCCCACCGCACGTCCTGGGGGCGCACTCCCTCGGCGGCCTCCGTCGCCTTGACGGCGTTGTCGGTCCCCAGCAGGTGCCGGAGGAAGTACTCGTTGCCCTTGGCGGACGAGCCGAAGAGATTGGCCCGCCACAGCGAGAGGATCCGGGGGAAGTTCTCCGGGTTCTCCGGGTCCTCGATGGCGAACTGCATCGAGCCCGCCTTGAGCTGGGCGGCCACGTAGTCACCGGCGGCCATCCCGGCCTCGGCCGCCTCGTCGGCCACCTGGAGCGACGAGCGGTCGAACTGGGGGTAGGAGGGCGCCCAGCCGAGTCGCGCCGACTGCGCGAGCAGGTCCATCGTCGTGCGCCCGGCGAAGGCCCCGGTCGCGCCGTTGATGCCATCGGCGTCGAAGGTGTCGTAGCGGTACTGGGAGGTGTTGACGTACCAGTACGCGGTCTGGTTCATGTGCCGCGGCGGTCGCACCCAGTCGAGCGCGAAGGCGAGGTGCTGGAAGCCCATGATCGGGCGGACCTTTTCCTGCCCGACGTAGTGCGCCCAGCCGCCACCGTTGCGGCCTTGGCACCCGGTGATCGTCGTGAGCACGAGCATCGCCCGGTAGATCTGGTCGGAGTGGTACCAGTGGTTGGTGCCCGCCCCCATGAGGATCATGCCGCGGCCGTCGGTGTCGATGGCATTTTGCGCCCACTCGCGGGCGATCCTGATGATCTGTTCGGCCGGAGCCCCGCAGATCTCCGCCGCCCAGGCCGGGGTGGCGGGCACGGACGGGTCCTCGTAGCCGGTGGGCCACTGACCGGGGAGCCCGTCCCGGGCCACCCCGTAGTGCGCGAGCATGAGGTCGAGGACCGTCGTCACGAGGCGTCCGCCGACCCGACGGACCGGGACGCCGCGCCGCTCCGTGCGCTGGTGGCCCTCGACATTGTCGAACCGCGGGAGCTCGACCTCGACGGCCTCGCCCGAGTCGCCGTGGAGCGTCAGGACCGGGTCGATGTCACCGAGGTCGAGGTTCCAGCGGCCGACTCCCTCGTCACCGAAGCGGTGTCCGATCGACCCGTTGGGGATCGCGACGGCATCGGTGACGCGGTCCAGGACCGCTGGCTTCCACACGGCGTTTTCGCTCGTGCTCTCGGGGTGTCCCTCGATGTCGCCGGCGGTGAGGAACTTGCCCGTTCGGTATGCACCAGCGGCGCCCTCGCCCCCTTCGACCGGATCGAGGGTGACGAGGTAGGGCAGGTCGGTGAAGCGCTTGTTGTACTCGGCGAAGAAGGGGACCTCCTGGTCGACGAAGTACTCCTTGAGCAGGACGTGGCCCATGCCCATGGCCAGCGCACCGTCGGTGCCGGGGTCAGCGGCGACCCACTCGTCGGCGAACTTCACGTTCTCGGCGTAGTCGGGAGCCACCGCGATGACCTTCTGCCCCCGATAGCGCGCCTCGGTCATCCAGTGCGCGTCAGGGGTCCGCGTCAGCGGGACATTGGAGCCCCACATGATGAGGTAACCGGCGTCCCACCAGTCACCCGACTCGGGCACATCGGTCTGGTCTCCGAACATCTGGGGCGAGGCATTGGGCAGGTCGGCGTACCAGTCGTAGAAGGAGAGCATCGGGGCGCCGATGAGCTCGTGGAAGCGAGAACCGGAGCTGTAGGAGACAGGCGACATCGCCGGGATCGGGGAGAAGCCGGCGATGCGGTCCGGTCCGTAGCGCTTGACGGTGTAGACGTGCGCCGCCGAGATGAGGTCGACGGCCTCTTCCCACGAGGCGCGCACGAGGCCACCCTTGCCGCGGGCCGACATGTATGTCCTGCGCTTGTCCTCGTCCTGGACGATCGAGGCCCAGGCCACCACCGAGTCGCCGTACTGCGCCTTGGCCTCGCGGAACATCTCGAGCAGAACCCCGCGCACGTAGGGGTAGCGGACCCGCGTGGGGCTGTAGGTGTACCAGGAGAAGGCCGCGCCACGCGGGCACCCCCGGGGCTCGTACTCCGGCTTGTCGGCGCCGGTCGAGGGGTAGTCGGTCTGCTGCGCCTCCCAGGTGATGATCCCGTCCTTGACGTAGACCTTCCAGCTGCACGAGCCGGTGCAGTTGACCCCATGGGTCGAGCGGACGACCTTGTCGTGGCTCCACCGGTCGCGGTAGAAGGCATCGCCCGCGCGGCCACCTTCGACGTGCACCGACCGCTTGTCGTCGGAGACCTCCCCCCGGGTGAAGAAGCGACTGGTCCCCACCAGCGCCTCGCTGAGCCTCCCGTCGAGTCCCGGACGGTGGTCGGTGCGCTCACTCATGGTGTGCTCTCCTGTTCTGCGGCGTCGGGGGTCGGGTGGTCAGTGGTGGTCGGCGAGCTCTGTGCGAAATCCGACGACGGTGTAGAGGCCGCCGGCCACGGCGACGACGGCCAGGGCCAGCAGTCCGGCGGTGTAGCTGCCGTAGGCGTCGTAGATCACGCCCATGAGCAGCGGCGGGACGAAGCCGCCGAGGCCACCTGCCGCACCGACCACGCCGGTGACCGAGCCGACCCGGGACGGCTCGACGAGGGCGGCGACGAGGGCGAAGACGGCTCCCGCAGCTGCGCCCAGCCCCGCGGCCATGCCCAGGAAGGCGATCGTGCCGACCGGCTCGAGGCCGAGGTCGACGTTGCCACCGCCGACGAGCGCGGCCAGGCCGGCGAGGAGACCGGTCGCGACGAGCAGGCCGGACAGGACCGTGGTCTTGGGCAGGCGGTCGCACAACCAGCCGCCGACGGGCCGGGCGAGCACGGACACGACGACGAAGCCGGCGGTCCGCAACGAGGCCGCCCCGGTCGCCATGCCGAAGTTGTTGACGAGGTAGGTCGGCAGGTAGACGCTGAAGGCGACGAAGCCACCGAAGGAGATGGCGTACAGCAGGGCGAGCTTGATCGCCACCGGCTGGGCGAGGGTGCGCACGGCCGCGCCGAGCCAGTTGCCGCCGCCGGCGTGGCCCCCGGGCCCCGGCGGGGGCCGCAGGAGGGACCACGCGGCGACGGCGTACAGGGCGAGCAGGACGGCGACGAGGACGAAGGGGGCCGGCCGCCCGAAGGCGTCGGACAGCTGCAGCGTCGTGAAGGCCGCGATCGCCGTGCCCCCGGTCCCCATGCCGAAGATGCCGAGCGCGGCGCCCCGCTGGGCCGGCGGGTGCCAGGTGTTGACGAAGGGGACCCCGACGGCGAAGGCCGTGCCGCCGATGCCGAGGAAGAAGCCGCCGACGAGCAGGGCGGTCAGGGAGTCGCCGAAGAAGGCGAGGAAGAGCACCGGGAGGATCGTCAGCGCGGAGACCGCGGGGAACATCAGCCGGGCGCCGAGCTTGTCGGTCAGCGCGCCCACGGGGATGCGACCGAGCGAGCCGACGATGACCGGTGTCGCGACGACGAGCGACTGCTCGAACGAGGACAGCCCGAGCTCCTCGCGCAAGGTGACCGCCAGCGGGGACAGCAGCGCCCAGGCCCAGAAGCAGAGGGCGAACCCGATCGTCGCCAGGAGGAGCATGCGCCGGGCCGTGCTCGGGTCCGGCCCCTGCTCCGCGACGGGGTGGGGAGTGACTCGTGGCTCGTGCATGGTGCCCTCACCTGACCAGTAGTGCTCCGATGGACTGCGTCAACGACAGACTGTCGTAGTTTGTCCGCCTTGTGAACTCCCGGGGGTCACCGCTTCGACCCGAGGTCGGGCAGACTGACCGCATGAGCGATCCGCGCGCCGTCCTCGTCACCGGCGCCGCCCGCGGGATCGGCCGGGCCGTCGCCACCGCCTTCGCCGAGCAGGGCGAGCGCGTCGCGGTCCACGTGCACACCGCCGTGGACGAAGGCGGTGTCCTGAGGCGCGACGAAGGAGCCTCGAAGGGGGAGGCGACCCTCGCCTCCCTCCCCGGCGACGGACACGCCCTCGTCGTCGCCGACCTCGGCGACGCGGAGCAGGCAGCGGGCCTGCCGGCGGCCGCCGAGGAAGCCCTCGGCGCGCCGGTCACGGTGCTCGTCAACAACGCGGGCATCGCGACCACCCCCGCGCTCGCCCACCCGCCCGCGACGACGGATCCCCTTGCGTGGCAACGCAGCTGGGAGGACTACCTGCGGATCAACACGATCGGCACGGCGATGGTCACGCACGCGATGACCCGGCGGCTCGTCGAGCTCGGGCTGCCGGGGCGGGTCATCACCATCGGCACGCGCGGAGTCCACCGCGGCGAGCCGGAGTACCCGGCCTACGCCGCATCCAAAGCGGCGCTGCACTCGATGGACGCCTCGCTCGCGGTCGCGCTCGCCCCGCACGGCATCGCGGTCGCGACCGTGGCACCGGGCTTCATCGACACCGAGCGGGTGGCCGACCGGCTCGACTCCCCTGCGGGAGAAGCGATCCGGGCGGACTCCCCCTTCGGCCGCGTGGGGCGACCGGAGGAGGTGGCCTCGGCCGTGGTCTGGCTCGCCTCGCCCGACGCGCAGTGGGCGTCCGGGGCGACGCTCGACCTCAACGGCGCCTCGCACCTGCGGCCATGACCCGCTACGTCGCCCTGCTGCGCGGGATCGCGCCGGCGCTGCCCCACAACTCCAACGCAGAGCTGCGGGCGGTCCACGAAGGGTTGGGGCTGCGGCGCGTCGGGTCGGTGCTCGCGAGCGGCAACATCGTCTTCGAGACCGACGAGACCGATGTGCCCCAGCTCGAGCGGCGAATCCAGGCCGCACTCGTCGACCAGCTCGGCATCGGCGGCGGCACGATCATCCGCTCCCTGGAGGAGCTGCGGGCGCTGCTCGAGCGCGACCCCTTCGACGGACTGACGCACGGGCGCGGGACCTATCTCGTGACGACCTTCCTCAAGGACGGCGAGCTGGCACCCACCGAGATCCCCGACGACCCGGACCCGAAGGTGCGCGTCGTCGGATTCGACGCGCCGGCTCGAGCCTTCCTCGCCGTCATCGACAACAGCGTTCCGGGCAAGACGCCGGACTTCATGACCTGGCTCGACCGGACCTACGGCAAGAGCATCACCACCCGGACCTGGCTCACCGTGCAGCGGATCGTGCGCAAGCTCGAGTCGCTCTGAGCGCAGGGGCGGGCGCGTGGCGCCGCGCGGTGCGAGGATCGACGACGTGCCCGAGACGCTGACGACCGACCGGCTGACCCTGCGGACCTTCCGCGACGACGACGCCGACGCGCTCTTCGACCTGCACTCGCGACCCGAGGTGCAGCGCTGGATCGGCGACGGGCAGCCGATGACCGACGTCGCCGAGGCACGCGCCTCGATCCCGCGTCGCCGCGACGTGCCCTACCCGCCGCCGCAGGGCATCTGGGCGATCGACCTCGAGGAGCGCTTCGTCGGGACGCTGCTGCTCAAGCCGATCCCCATCACCGGCTCGCCCCTCGCGGCGGACCCGCGCGACCCCGACCTCGCGCTCGACAGCCCCGAGGTCGAGATCGGCTGGCACCTGCACCCCGACGTGTGGGGTCGCGGCATCGCGACCGAGGCCGCTACACGCGTACTCGAGCACGCCACCGCGCTCCCTCGCGTCGTCGCCGTCACCCACCCGGACAACGCGCCCTCGCAGCGGGTCGCCCGGCGCCTCGGCATGCGTGACGGGGGTCTGACGGACCGCTACTACGAGACGACGACGCGGCTCTTCGTCCTCGAGCGCTGACCCCGGTCCTGCTCGTGCGAGGCTCGACGCCATGACCGACCTCGACCTGCGCGCGATCGGCGAGGGACTCCCCTTCGCCGAGGCGCTCGACGCGCTGCGCAGGGCGGTGACCACCCGTGGGGTCGCGGTCGTCCAGGCCCCGCCCGGGTCTGGCAAGACGACGCTCGCTCCCCCGCTCGTCGCCGACTGCGTCGAGGGTCGGGTCGTCGTCACCGGGCCGCGACGGGTCACCGTGCGTGCTGCGGCGCGGCGCCTCGCGCACCTCACCGGGACCGAGCTCGGCGACCTCGTCGGCCACACGGTGCGCGGCGAGCGACGGGTCGGGCCGCGCACGCGGCTGGAGTTCGTGACGCCGGGGGTGCTCGTGCGCCGCCTCCTCGCCGACCCCGAGCTGACCGGCACCGCGGCCGTCGTCCTCGACGAGGTCCACGAGCGCGCCCTCGACACCGACCTGCTGCTCGGCATGCTCGCCGAGGTCCGTCAGCTGCGCGAGCTGCCCGTCGTCGCGATGTCGGCCACCCTCGACGCGCCGGGCATCGCCACGCTGCTGGGCGACGACGACGATCCGGCTCCGCTCGTCGACAGCGAGGGCGCGCCGCACCCGCTCGAGGTGCTCTGGGAGCCGGCGCCCGGCCCGCGGACCGATGCTCGGGGCGTCACCCGGGACTTCCTCGAGCACGTCGCGCGGGTGACCGCACAGGAGCACGACCTCGACCACCACACCCTCGTCTTCGTCCCGGGAGCCCGCGAGGTCGACCGCGTCGTCGAGCTGCTCGCCCGTCTCGTCCCCGGCGCCGAGGTCCTCCCGCTCCACGGTCGCCTCTCCCCGCGCGAGCAGGACCTCGCGATCGGCGGCAGCCCCTCCCCAACCGGTGGCCGCATCGTCGTCTCCACCGATCTCGCCGAGTCCTCGCTGACCGTCCCCGGCGTGCGCCTGGTCGTCGACGCGGCCCTCTCCCGCGAACCCCGCCGCGACGCCGCCCGCGACATGTCCGGCCTCGTCACGGTGCAGGCCTCCCGGGCCTCGATGACCCAGCGCGCCGGCCGGGCCGCGCGCCTGGGCCCCGGCCGCGCCGTGCGACTCGTCGAGGAGTCGGCGTGGTCGCGCGCACCCGAGCACGTGACCCCGCAGATCACGACGGCCGACCTCACCGAGACGGCCCTGACCCTCGCGGCCTGGGGCTCGCCCCGCGGCGAGGGCATGGCGCTGCTGTCACCACCCCCGGCGGCCGGCATCGCCGCGGCCGAGACCGCCCTGCGCGGGCTCGGCCTCGTCGACGACGACGGACGGATCACCGACGACGGGCTCGCCGCGACGCGCATCCCCGCCGACCCACGGCTCGCCCGCGCCCTGCTCGACGGCGCCGACCTCGTCGGCGCCACCGCGGCGGCCGAAGTCGTCGCGACCCTCGCCGACGACCTGCGCAGCGACGACGGCGACCTCGACCGGCTGCTCGCCGACCTGCGCTCCGGGCGCTCCCGCGACGCCAGCCGCTGGCGCCGCGAGGCCGACCGTCTCGCGCGGCTGGTCCCCACCGACGGGGACGAACGCCCCGGCAGCGGTGCCCGTGCCGGCGACCGGCACGTCTCCGGCGCCGGACTGGTCACCGCCCTCGCCCACCCCGGCCGGATCGCGCGCCGCGTCGGCGACGGCCCCACCTATCTCCTCGCCTCGGGCACTCGAGCGGCCCTGCCCTCCGGCAGCCCGATGCGCCACCACGAGTGGCTCGTCGTCGCCGACGTCGCCCGTGCCGACGGGCGCGTCGCGGCCGGCACCGGCGCCGTGATCCGGCTCGCCGCGGCCCTGACCCGGGACGAGGCGGAGACCGCGGGCTCCGGGCTGCGGGTCCGCGAGGTCCGCGCCGACCTGGGCGCAGGCGAGGCAGGCGCCGCGAAGGGGAGGGTGACGGCCCGCGAGGTCGACGCCCTCGGCGCCATCGAGCTCTCCTCCACGCCGGTCCGGCCGGACCCCGAGACCGGGGCCGACGCCGTGCGTCGCGCCCTCGCCACCCGCGGCCTCGATCTGCTCACCTGGTCGCCCACCGCAGTCACCCTCCGTCGACGCCTCGCCGCGCTCCACCACCACCTCGGCGACCCGTGGCCCGACGTGTCCGACGAGGCACTGGCCGCGCGGCTCGACGAGTGGCTCGGACCCGAACTGCAGCGCGTGGCGACGGGCACTCCCTTCGCCCGCCTCGACCTGACCGACCCGCTGCGTCGCCTGCTCCCGTGGCCCGAGGCGACCCGGCTCGACGAGCTCGCCCCCGAGCGCCTGCCCGTCCCCAGCGGGTCGACGGCAGCCATCACCTGGCCGCCGCACGACGAGCCCTCTGCCGCACCGGTGCTCGCGGTCAAGCTGCAGGAGTGCTTCGGCCTCGCCGAGACGCCTCGACTCGTCGACGGGAGGGTGCCGGTGCTCTTCCACCTGCTCTCCCCCGCCCGTCGCCCGCTCGCCGTGACCGACGACCTCGCGTCCTTCTGGTCCGGGCCCTACGCCCAGGTGCGCGCCGAGATGCGCGGCCGCTACCCCAAGCACCCGTGGCCGGAGGACCCGTGGACCGCCCCGGCGACGGCCCGCACGAAGCGCCGGACCTGAGCTTCGGCGTCAGCGACGGTCGGTGATCCAGGTAGTACCCGTCGGGCTCGTGCACCCGGACGTCGGTCAGCCCCCACGGACGATCCGTGAGGTCCTCGGCGAGATCGATGCCCGCGGCCACGAGCCGGTCACGCTCGGCCTGCACGTCGTCGACGACGAGCACGATCTCGGTCCCGCTCGGCACGTGCAGGTGCTCCGCCGGGCGGGCCGGCGACTCGACCATCCCGATCCGCACCTCGTCCCGCCCGACCGAGGCATAGGGCGGGTCGTCCTTGCGGCCGAGCACCTCGAAGCCCAACTATTCGTAGAAGCCCACGGCACGTCGATGTCCGCAGGGAAGATCTCGATCCTCAGCGTCGCTCCCATGCCGCCATCGTCACCGGCCCGGCGGGCTCACGCCAGCAACGTCCCGCTCGCCTGCGGCCAGGCCGTGCACAACCGGTAGCGGAATGGGCCCATATCCCTTGGCGAACGGCGCGACATGCACCAGGACGACCTCTTGTGCTCGCCACCGGCCGGTCGGCTCACGCCAGCAAGGTCCGGATCGCCCGCCGATAACCGGGCGCCATGACCCGGGCAGCGAGCGCTTCGATCCACCGCAGCGGTCGCGGCAGCCAGGGCAGACGCACCGTCTGGCGCCAGGTGACGCGCGAGCCGTGACGAAGGGAGGCGACCGTCACCTCGATCCGGCCGCCGACGACCCGGCCGACCTTGTCGACGACCGCACGGCCGCTAGCTGCGTCGGACGGGGGCGACCACTCGACGACCCGCATGACGTCGTCGAAGCCGAGCGACCCCAGCGCGGTCCTGCCGGTGAAGCCGACGCCCGCCCCCAGCCGGGTCGCCGGCGGGTGGGGCGTCACCGTCGTCAGCGGGATGACGGCCGTGTGCCGATCGAGGTCCCACAGCCGTCGCCACGTCTCCTCGGGAGACGTCTCGGTCTCGACCCTGGTGCAGAACTCGCTCACGCGACCACAGTACGCAGCACCTCCGGCGCCCGACGCACGATCACGCGCTGCCCCCAGCCGAGGGTGAGGCGGTCCTCCTCCATCCCGTCGCCGAAGACAACGAGCCCCTCGGACTCGACGCCGAGCTCGAGGGCCGCGTCCGGCGCGAGTGCACCGGCGACGAGTTCGGCGCCGGTGCTCGGCGAGGGCCACGGCTCACGGACGAACCAGGTCAGCCGCGGCGACGTCGCCTCCGGCAGGTCCATCCCCGGCGCCTGGATCCGCTGCAGCGAGGCGCACCAACCCGTCGAGCCGGTCCCGGTGCCCACGATGACGCCCGAGGACGACTGCCGCTCGCGCCGGCCACCGACCGTGAGGGTGTAGCGCGCCGACTGGTGACCGGCCTGCCCGACGAAGATCTCGTTGAGCGCCAGCAGCCGCTGGCCGTCGTCGGCCACGGCCTCGACCATCGTCCGGTCGAGGGTACGGGCCGCGCCCCGTGCCACGGCGGTCAGCAGGCCGGCCACGTCGGACGCCCGGTGCGTCACGAGGACGCCGGCGTTGACACCGACCCGCGGGTCGACGCCGATGACCGGCTGTCCGTCGAGGTACTTCGCGAGGTTGGCGACGAGGCCGTCGGGCCCGACGGCGACGACGATGTCGCCCGGCTCCATGACGAAGCGGGCCAGGTCGGCCCGCTCCACCCGGGCCCGCCGCCAGTCGGCCGGGATCGCCGCGGCGACGGTGGCCAGGGCGGCGTGCAGCGCCTCGTGGCCTGCGTCGACCTCGGCGAGGTCGCGCCCACGGGTGCCGAGGACGAAGCCGACCTGACCGCGCGTGCCGTGCCGGGCGATGAGCTCCTCGTACTCGCTCGCCCGGTGGGCGACGACGACCCGGGGCGTGGCCACCGCTCAGCCCTCCCCGGTCTGACCGGCGAGGCGGGCGAGCACGCTGCTCACGACATCGGGCGTCAGGACCAGCTGGTCGATCTGCGGCAGGTTGCGCGCGAGCTCCGCCATCGCCATGGCCATGAGGACCTCGGGCGCCACGCCCGCGTGGGCTGCCAGGCGGGCCCGCTCGGCCTCTGCGTCGGCCGCGCCCATCGCCTGCCGGGCCTCGGCCTCGGCGACGCCCATGGCCTGCGTGGCCTCGGCGCTCGCCCGGGCCAGGGCCGTCGTCCGCTCCCCCTCCGCGGCGACCGCGACCCGGTCGGCATCCGCCGTGTCCCGGGCCTCGCGCACCGCGTTGGCACCGCGCTGGGCGATGAGCTCCTCCTGCCGCCGGGCGAGCTCGATCTGGTTGGTCAGCTCGTTGTCCCCGATCGCCGCCTCCCGCTCGACGGCGACCGCCCGCCGCTCGAAGGTCGCCTTGTCGGCCTCCTGCTGGATCTGCTCGCGCGAGGGCAGCTGGAGGGCACGCTCGACGTCCGGGTCGGCGCGCAGCACGTCGAAGCGAATACCCACGACAGCGATGCCGACGTCGGCCAGCCTGGGGTCGGCGACGAGGCGCTCCCTGACCTGCGCCGCGAGCTGCGCCGGGTCGCTCATGAGGATCTGGGCCAGCGGGCGCCCGGTGAGCGCGGCCGTCACCGCGTCGGCGGCCGCTCCGTGGACGGTCGCGCCGACGACCTCGAGGGGACGGGCGAGCCAGATGCCGCTGCGGACGTCGATGCCGAAGTCCACGCGCTCGGCGGCGGTCGCGGGCTGGGCGATCCGGTAGGTGACGACGCCGGGCACGTTGACCTCCTGCAGGTCGCTCGCGCGCACCTTGACGAGCACGGGCTGCTCCCGGTCGTCGACGGGCACCTCGCTGAGCACGGCGGGCAGCCGGCGGAACCAGAAGGAGGCCCCGACCCCCTCGTGCTTGAGGTCGCCGTGGGCGAGGTGCTGGACGTAGGTCGTCGCGGGGGTCCGCAGGTGGGTGATGAAGGGGTAGCCGGTGATGGTGGCCATGACGCGCCTCCTCGGGTTGTTTGCGTCAGTTTGACGATATTGGCCCATCCGGCAATGTGTCAAATTGACGATAAAGACGCTAGGCTGGCGCCATGCACCCCTCCCCGATGGCCGTCACCGTGGACCTGGCGATCCTCACCGTCCGGTCGGCGCAGCTGCAGGTCCTGCTCGTGCGAAGGGGGGAACCCGCCGCTGGCGACGACGGCGCCGCCCCCGAGGGGACGGCCTTCGCCGGCGACTGGGCGCTGCCCGGGGGCTACGTGCGGCTCGAGGAGGACCTCCTCGCCGCCGCCGAGCGCGAGCTCGCCGAAGAGACCGGGTTGGCCGGGGTCCACCTGGAGCAGCTGGCGACCTACGGAGCCCCTGACCGCGACCCGCGGGGCCGCACCGTGACCGTCGCGCACCTCGCGCTGACCCCCGACGCGGGCACCCCCGAGGCGGGGACCGATGCGGCCGAGGCCCGGTGGTGGCCGGTCGCCGAGGCCCTGTCGCAGGCCCTGGCCTTCGACCATGAGGTGATCCTGCGCGACGCCGTCGAGCGGGCCCGCGCCAAGCTCGAGTACAGCTCGCTGGGGGCGGCCTTCTGCCCTCCGGAGTTCACGGTGAGCCAGCTCCGCGAGGTCTACGAGGCCGTGTGGGGAGAGCGGCTCGACCCGCGCAACTTCCACCGCAAGGTGACCAAGACGCCCGGCTTCCTCGAGGAGACCGGACGCACGTCGAGCGCCGAGCCCGGGCGCCCCGCGCGGCTCTACCGCCGGGGTCCGGTGGAGCAGCTCAACCCACCGATCACGCGGTGAGCAGGCCCCTGAGGTAGGCCGCCTGCCCGACGTGCTGGGTGTCGTCGTCGACGACGCTCACGAGCCGCACCCCGAGCGTGACCGGCGGATCCCACGAGGTGTCGACGACGCGGTCGAGGTCGGCCTCGTGCAGCCCGGCAACCCACGTCACCGTCTGGTCGTGCACGGCCTCGACGTAGCGGGCGAGCAGCTCGGCGCTGGCGACGACCTTGCCCACCTGCGCACTCGTGTGCCCGTAGCCGGTGTCGTCCTCGTCGAGGTCGAGGTCGAAGAACTCGATGAAACCCCGTGCGGCCCAGACCTGCTGGAGACCGGCGACGTCGGACACATGGTCGTCCTGAACCCGGTAGGCGTGCCAGACCAGCCACGCGATCGAGTTGGCATCGGGCGTGACGCGGTGCGTCAGCTCCTCCTCGGTCAGACCGTCGATGGCGGCCAGCGCGCTCTCGCGCACCCGGCCGAAGCAGTCGATGAGCAACTGTGCAGGAGTCATGCCCCCGACGCTACGCCCGGGTCGCGGCGCTCAGCAGCCGTCGGGCCCGCAGACGTCCCCGGACTGCACGACCTGCACGGCCGGGGTCCGCTCGGCGAGCGCCTTGTCGACGACCTCGCGGAAGAGCTCAGGTGGCTGGGCGCCGGAGACGGCGTACTTCATGTCGACGACGACGAAGGGGACGCCCGTCACCCCGATCTGGCGAGCCATGTCGATGTCGGCCGCGACCGCGGCCTTGTAGCGGCCGTCCGCGAGGGCCGAGCGGACCTCCCCTTCGTCCAGACCGGCGTCGACGCCGACGCGCACGAGGGAGTCGACGTCGCCGATGTTCATCCCGTGCTCGAAGTGACCCGAGAGCAGCGCCTCCTTGACCTCGTCACCCAGCCCACGGTCCTTGGCCAGGTGGAGCAGCTCGTGGGCGCGGGCGGAGTTGGCGACGACGAGCCGGTCGAAGTCGTAGGCCAGCCCCTCACCGGCGGCCTGCTCGGCGACGTGGCCGAACATCTCGCGCACCTGCTCGACGGGCATCCCCTTGCGCGAGGCGAGGTAGTCGGCCTCGGTGCCCTCGTAGTGCTCCGGCAGCGTCGGGTCGAGCTGGTAGCTGTGCCAGGTGACCTGGAGGTCGTCGCGCTGCGGGTGGTCGGCGAGGGCGGTCTCGAGACGGCGCTTGCCGATGTAGCACCACGGGCAGGCGATGTCGGACCAGATGTCGATCTGCATGCTCCCGGCAACGCTGCCCGCGGCGGGAATCATCCCGGGTCGGTCATGAGGGTCTCGCGGGCCTGCAGCCACGGGAGGATCGCGAGCGCCGAGACGAGCCCGCTCAGGGCGAAGGCCCACTGCCAGCCCCACAGGTCCGCGACCGCCCCGATGACGACGGGACCGCCGATGCCGCCGGCGTCCTGGCACATCTGGAAGGCCGCGAGGACCTTGCCCCCGGACCGGCCGTTGCCGACGACGTCGGCGACGGTCGCCTGCTGCGCGGGGTTGAGCAGCCCGGCGCCGACGGACAGCACCGTCGTGAGGGCGATGATCGCGACGAGGCCACCGGCCAGACCCATCGCCCCCATGCCGACCGCGCTGAGCACCAGCCCGACGAGGATCGGTCGGCGTCGGCCGAGGGTGTCGGCGACCCGGCCGGAGAACTGCAGGGTCACGGCCGTGGCGGCAGCCCCGGCCGCGAGCACGACACCCGCCGCCCACGTCTCGCCGACGACCGCGACGGCGAAGAGCGGCAGGATCGCCACGCGCACCCCGAAGTTGGTCCAGCCGTTGGCGAAGGCGGACACCATCGCCGACCGGTAGGCGCTGTCCTGCACCGCCTCGGCGACGGTCATCGGTGGCAGGGCACCCTGCGTCGGGTCGGCGCGAAGGGGGGTTCCCCGCAGCATGACCGCGACGAGGGCCGCGGCGATGAGCAGCGCGACGCCGTAGACGACGAAGGGGACGCGCATCCCGAGCTCGCCGAGGGCACCGCCGATCACCGGTCCGATGACGCCACCGATGAGGAAGGCGCTGCCGTACATCGAGGAGACCCGGCCACGGATCAGGGGCGGCGCCAGCCGCACGAGCAGCGCCATCGCCGAGACGGTGAACATCGTCGAGCCGATGCCACCGAGGGAGCGGAAGACGAGCAGCTGCCAGTAGCTCTGGGCGAAGGCCGAGGCGCCCGTCGACAGCGCGACGATGACCAGACCGGTGATGTAGACGGGCCGCTCACCGAGCCGTGCGACGAGCGAGCCGCCGGCGGGGGCGAAGAGCAGCCGGAAGAAGGCGAAGGCCGAGACGATGACGGACGCGGCCGTCACCCCGACGTCGAAGCTGCGCGCGAACTGCGGCAGGACCGGCGAGATCAGGCCGAAGCCGACGGCGATGACGAAGGCCGCGACGACGAGGACCTTGATCTCGATCGGGATGCTCGCCCGCTGGGCGGTCGACGCTGCCGGGGTGCTCACCCGCCGTACTGTGCCACCCCGCGCCGACGGCCCTCGGCGAGGGCCTGCCCGACGGCCCACGTCGCGAGGTAGGAGACGAGCAGGCCGGCGGTCATCGCGAGGGCGAACTGCACGAGGAAGGGGTTGCCCAGCGGGTCGGCGAGCCGGTAGCCGACGACCTCGACGAGGCCGTGCGGGTTGGTGAGCACGTCCCAGGAGTTGAAGCGCGGGAAGCGCCCGAGGTAGACGCCGATCGACGACAGGGCGAGCGAGCCGACGGCGAGCACCCACCCGGCGACCGCGCCGAGGCGACGCGCGACGACGTGGTGGACGAGCAGCAGGGAGGCCAGCCCGAGGAGCAGCCCGGTCGCGGCGAAGGACCCGATGAGCAGCACGTCGAACCACTGCGGAGCACCGGGGATCGCCCCGACGTGGATGAAGTCGGTGAGGATGTAGGGCGCATTGGGCAGGAAGAGCAGCCACACGACACCCACACCGGCCAGCAGCCAGCCGGGCGCCCGGAGCCGGTCGAGCCCCACGAGGGCGAGCGCGACGAGGTAGGGCACCCACGCGAGGAAGAGGTTCCAGAAGAGGAACGCGAAGACCGGGGCGCCGGCGCGGTCGGCGCGCACGTTCTGCAGTCCGGCCGCCACGGCGGTGCCGGCGAGCAGGAGCAGGGTCAGCCCCGTCAGCCAGCGCGCGGGGTGCGAGATGTGTGCCATTCGATGCACCGTAGGCCGGGCACCTTGGGAGACGCTGGACACTTTCCCTAGGCCGGCTGACCTGGGCGGGCCGCTCCCGACGAGGAGGGTGGGCGCGCTGCACCCCAGCGGACGGCGGGGAGGTCCGGCGCAGCGTCAAGTCGAAGTCGGGAACGACAAGGCGACCACACGACGACGAAGGACTTCGGCAGCGCGCCGGGCCTCCCCGCCGGGAGCCACCGGGAGCGACCGCTTCGCCCGCCTCCGTGTCGGCCCTGGGTGCCAGACTCGACTCATGGCCGACCTCAAGACCGTCCTGCACGACATGCTCAAGACGCAGCGAGCGGCGCTGCTGCTCAAGCTCGACGGGCTCGACGAGTACGAGGCGCGGCGGCCGCGGACGCCGACGGGGACCAACCTGCTCGGCCTGCTCAAGCACTCCGCGGCGTGCGAGCTGGGCTACTTCGGCGAGACCTTCGGTCGGTCGAGCGAGCTCGTCCTGCCGTGGGAGGTCGAGGGGGTCGACCCCGACGACAACGAGGACATGTTCGCCACCGAGGGCGAGTCGATGGCCGACGTGCTCGCGTGGTGCCAGGCCTGCTTCGACCACGCCGACGCGACGATCGAGGCCCTCCCTCTCGACGCCGAGGGCCGGGTGGCGTGGTGGCCCGAGGAGCGCAGCACCGTGACGCTCGGGCAGATCATCGCCCACATGGCCCTCGACGAGGCCCGTCACGCCGGCCACGCCGACATCCTGCGCGAGCAGCTCGACGGCTCGGTGGGCCTGCGCTCCGAGGGCAACAACCTCCCCGGCTGGGACGAGCAGCGCTGGGCCGACTACGTCGCGCGCCTCACCCGCATCGCCGAGGCCACGCGCACCTCCTGACAGGATCGTCACCATGGACCTCACGGCGGCGGTGTACGAGCTCTACGGGGTGGCCCCGGCCGACTTCGTCGCGACCCGCACCCGGCTGGTCCAGACGGCGAAGGGGGACGACCCGGACCTGGCCGCGCAGGTCAAGGCCCTGCGCAAGCCCACCCAGTCGGCCTGGCTGCTCAACCGCGTCGCCCGTGACGAGCCCCAGGTCGTCGCGGACCTGACGGCCCTCGGCGAGCGCATGCGCACGGCCCAGTCCCGGGGCGACGGCGCCGCCCTCGCCGCCGCCCGTCCCGAGCGCCGGGCGGCCATCGACGCCCTCGTCGCGGCGGCCGGGCGGTGCGCCGAAGCCGCCGGGGCGCGCCTGTCCCCCACCGGCGCCGACGAGGTCGAGGCGACGGCGGTCGCCGCCCTCGCCGACGAGCAGAGCGGCCGGGCGCTGCGCTCGGGCAGCCTGCTGCGGCCGCTGTCGTACGCAGGATTCGGCGAGGTCGAGCTCGACGACGCGGTGGCGACCCCCCTTCGCCTGCTGCCGCCACTGCCCGACGACGCCCCGGAGGAGCCGACCGCCCCCGACGAGACGGAGCGTGCCCTGACGCAGGCCCGCGACGACCTGCGCGAGGCCGAGCGCGAGCTCTCGGCAGCCCGCCTCGACGAGTCGCGGCTGCGCTCCGAGCTCGTCGCCGCGCGCGACCGGACGACGACTGCTGAGGCCCGTGTGACGAGTGTGACTCACATCATCACCGACCTCGAGACACGCCGGGCGCGATGAATTTGCGCTAGATCCCTGCTACGGCGCGGGATCATGGGCCCATGAGCACGGCACGCACCACCTCCGACCGCACTGCCCCCACCGATCTGCCCACGTGGGCGATCCAGGCGGAGGACCTCGAGGCCATGCTGGCGACCAACGACGACGAGGTCGACACCGCAGCCATCCCGCGACTGGCCTTCCGTGACGCCGTCGAGGAGGCCGCCGCCCCCGGCGCCACCACCGTCGCCCCGGTCGAGGAGGCCCCCGAGGCCACCCCGGAGCCCGCCGCGGCGCCGGTCGGCCACAACCTGCGCCACCGCCACGCCAGCCCGGAGTCGGTCGCCGCGATCCGTCGCAACCTCATCGCCGTCGCCTGCGTGCTCACCGCCGTCGTCCTCATCGGTGCGGCCGCGACCTGGCTCGCCGGCTGGATCGCCCTCGGCGTCTGGACCCTCTGCGTCGTCGCCGGCGCCGTCGCCCTGCGCCGCGCCAACTCGCGCTACACCGCGCGGCACAGCCGCTACAGCGCCCGCCACGCCTGATCGCCCGGCAGCGCGAAGGGGGTCCCGCCCGTCGGCGGGACCCCCTTCGTCGTGCCCGGGTCAGGTGAGCAGAGCCGCGAGGGTGCCGCCGAGCTCGGTCGCCGACTCGAGCGCGGCGTCGTCGACGTCGCCGACGACCTCGAGGACCGGCGCCGACTGCCGCCAGTCGAGGGCCTGGACGATCGAGGTCACGGCCCGCACGGCACCGGTGACGTCGTAGCGACCGTGGACCCACAGGCCGTAGGGCCGCTTGGCGGTCGTGCCGCCGCCCGGGTCGCCGGCGCCGCCGGAGTCGTCGAGGGCGCCCCCGACCTGCAGGAAGGTCGAGTCGAAGAAGTGCTTGAGGGCGCCCGACATGTAGCCGAAGTTGGCCGGCGTGCCCAGCAGGTAGCCGTCGGCGGCGAGGACGTCGTCGGCGGTGGCCTCGAGCGCCGGGACCACGTCGACGTCCACGCCGGCGATGTCGGGATGCCTCGCCCCGGCCAGCGCTGCCTCGAGCAGCGCCTGCGTGGAGCGGGTCGGGCTGTGGTGGACGACGAGAAGACGTGCCATGTCCCCATCCTGCCCCGAGGCACCTGATCGCGACCGAAGGGCCGGCGTGCCTTAGCCTGATCCCCGGACATCGGGGAGCGTCTGCACGAGCGCACCCCTTCGGGTACGACGCACAGGGAGTAGCACCCATGACCGCCCCCACCGCCGAGCCGCCGCCGGACGAGCAGACCTCCCGCCGCAAGCGCAAGGGCGAGAGCACCCCGACGCCCGGTGCTGCTCCGGAGCCGCCCAAGTTGCGGCGCCGGCCGATGCTCGTCGCCGTGTCGGTGCTGCTCACCGCGCTCGGTGCGCTGCTCGGCGCCTTCCTCCTGTCGACCTTCTCCGGCACCGACGACTACATCGCCGTCTCGTCCGGCATCGAGCGGGGCGACCGCATCACCGAGCAGGACCTCGCCCGCACCCAGATGCGCAAGGACACCAACGTCTCGCCGATCCGGTGGGACCAGCGCCGGGCGGTCGTCGGCACCTATGCGACGAACGACATGGCGAAGGGGTCGATCGTCACCCAGGACTCCATCGCGGCCGAGATCAGCCCCAAGGAGGGCTACTCGATCGTGGGTCTGGCCCTCACGCCGGGCCAGGGCGTGAGCGGTGAGCTGCGGGTCGGCCAGTCGGTCCAGGTCGTCCTCGTGCCCGCGAGTGCCGAGGTCGGCGCCCAGCCGGAGAAGGTCGCGGGCGAGGTCTCGGCGGTCAAGCTCTCCGACGACGGCTCGACGAAGCTCGTCGACGTGCAGGTGGACAGCGGCAACGGCCCGAAGGTCGCGGCCTCGGCCGCGCGCCAGGAGGCCTCGCTCGTCGTCGTCGGCGACACCGAGGAGGGCGACGTCCCGCTCACGCCGTCGGGCGAGGGCGACTCGTCGACCCCGACCTCCGAGAGCAGCACGAGCAACTGATGGCGGTCGTCACCCTCTTCTCCGCCTCCGGGTCCCCGGGGGTCACCGTCTCCGCCCTCGGCATGGCCCTGGCCTGGCAGCGCCACGTCATGCTCGTCGACGCCGACCCGACCGGGTCCTCCTCGATCCTCGCCGGCTACCTGCAGGGCCAGACCGCCCACGACCGCGGCCTGCTCGACCTCGCCGTGGCCAACCGCGTCGGCAACCTCGGCCAGGCCATCGCCACCGTGTCGATGACCCTGCCCGGCTCGACGGTCGAGTTCGTCCCCGGGATCCGTTCGCACCAGCAGGCCCCCTCGATGCGCAACCTCTGGGAGCCGCTGTCGGGCGTCCTGCGCGGCATGGAGCAGCGCGGGGTCGACGTCGTCGTCGACGCCGGCCGCCTCGGCCTGGAGCAGTCCCCGATGCCGCTCGTGCGCGGCAGCGACCTGTCCCTGCTCGTCGTGCGCAGCGACCTGCCGGCTGTCTCCGGTGCGCGGGCATGGGCCCGCAGCCTGCGCGACCAGCTGACCTCCGTCGGCGCCGCGCACCAGCTCGGCGTGCTCCTCGTCGGCCCCGGACGGCCTTACTCCGCGCGCGAGATCCGCTCGGTACTCGGCCTGCCCGTCGTCGCCGAGCTGCCCTGGGACCCGGAGTCGGCCGAGGTCTACTACGCCGGCCGCCGCCCGAAGAAGAGCTTCGCCGGGGGCCCGCTCAACCGCGCCCTGCGCGCGACCGTCAGCTCCTCGCAGGGCCTGATCGCCAACAACCGTGAGCGCCTGGGCACCCAGACCCACCGCGCCACCCAGGAGGCTGGACAGCCGTGAGCGACTCCTCAGGGGGCGCCCCCTTCGACCCGACGTCGCTGCCGCTCTTCGCGCAGGACGACGACCTGCCCGACCAGACCCAGCCCCGCGACGACGTCTCGCAGCGTCTCGCCGCGGGCGCCGGCAGCGTCTCTCCCCACGACCGCTACGCGGCACCGACCCAGACCCCGCCGCCGCCCACGTGGGGCGCGGGGCCCCCGAGCCCGCCGCCGGCCCCGCCCGCGCAGCAGACCCCGGCCCCGCCGTCCTTCTCCGAGGGGTCCGGCTTCACGACGGTCGCGGCCCAGCGGCTGAGCGGCGACATCGCCCACGACACGAGCATCGACTGGACCCAGGTCGCCGAGCTGCGCACCCAGGCCTCGGAGATGCTCACCGGCGCGCTGCAGGACCGCTCGCACCTCGAGCCGCACCAGCAGCGCGAGCTCGGCCGCTCGATCATCGTCGAGCTGCTGCAGACCACGGCGGCCAACAACCTCGCCGTCGGCCGCCGTGCGTGGTCGATGGACGAGCAGGACCGCATCGGGCAGGCCGTCTTCGACGCACTCTTCGGCCTCGGCCGGCTGCAGCCGCTCGTCGACGACGAGCAGGTCGAGAACATCGAGATCACCGGGTGCGACCAGGTGCTCCTCGAGTACACCGACGGCACCCTGCGTCCCGGCCCGGCCGTCGCCGAGAGCGACCAGGAGCTCATCGACTTCCTCGTCTTCCTCGCCAGCCGCTCCGAGGTCAACGCGCGCCCCTTCTCCGAGGCCCAGCCCCGGCTGCACATGCGCCTCGACGGCGGCGCGCGCCTCGCCGCGACCGCGTGGGTCACCCCGCGGCCCTCGATGGTCATCCGACGCCACCGGCTGCGGGAGATCACGCTCGAGGAGCTGTCCGAGCGCGGCATGCTCGACGCCGTCGCGGTCTCCTTCCTGCGGGCCGCGGTCAAGGCGAAGAAGAGCATCGTCGTCGCCGGCGCCCAGGGCGCCGGCAAGACGACCATGGTCCGCGCGCTGTGCGCCGAGCTCGACCCGTGGGAGCGCATCGGCACCTTCGAGACCGAGTACGAGCTGCACCTGCACGAGCTGCCGGAGAAGCACCGCCGCATCGTCGCGTGGGAGTCCCGCCCGGGCTCCGGCGAGGTGGGCGCCGACGGCCGTCAGGCCGGCGAGATCCCGCTCGACGACCTGCTCTACGACTCCTTCCGGTTCAACCTCTCCCGCCAGATCGTCGGTGAGGTCCGCGGGCGCGAGGTGCTCGCCATGATCAAGGCGATGCAGTCCGGCTCCGGCTCGATCAGCACGACCCACTCGGCCAATGCTGTCGGCGCGATCCGCAAGCTCATCACCTGTGCCATGGAGGCCGGCTCCCACGTCACCGAGGCCTACGCCGAGCGGGCCGTCGCCGAGCACATCGACGTCATCGTCCAGCTGCAGCTCGACACGGCGCCCACCTCCGACGGCGAGGCCCGTCGCGAGCGCTATGTCAGCGAGATCATCGCGATCCACCCCGGCGAGGACGGGCCGGCGACGACGCACGTCTTCCAGCCCAACCCGCAGGGCGGGCCCCCGATCCCGGGCATCCTGCCCGACGACTACCGCTCCCTCGAGCGCTGGGGCTTCGACCTCGACGGCTACTTCGCCCGGGCGGCGCCGTGAGCCCCTGGATGGGCGGCGCCCTCCTCGGCGGGATCCTCGTCCTGGCCGTCATCACCTTCGTCGAGGGCATGCGCAGGGTCCCGGCGGCGACCCGCCGCACCAAGGTGCGCCTCGCTGCGGGTGACCGCGACGGCTGGTGGGACAAGCTCCCCCGCCGCACCCGGCAGCTGGTGATCCTCGGGGTCATCGGAGGTGTCGTCTTCGCCCTCTTCACCGGCTGGGTCATCATGATCGTGCTCATCCCCGCGGCGATCATCGGCCTGCCCTGGCTGCTCAGCGCCGGCGACGCCGAGGCGAGCATCGAGCGGCTCGAGGCCATGGAGGAGTGGACCCGCTCGCTCGCCGGCGTGCTCACCGTCGGCGTCGGCCTCGAGCAGGCGATCGTCGCCACCCTTCGCTCGGCCCCGAAGGAGATCCAGCCGGAGGTCAACCTGCTCGCGGCGCGGCTGCGGGCCCGCTGGCCCACGGCCGAGGCCCTGCGCTCCTTCGCCGACGACCTCGACGACTCGACCGGCGACCTGCTCGCGGCCAACCTGCTCCTCGGCGCCCAGCGCCGCGGCGCCGGCCTCGCGAGCGTCCTGGAGTCCGTCGCCGTCTCCGTCGGTGAGGACGTGCGCGCCCGACGGATGATCGAGGCCGACCGGGCCAAGCCGCGGGCCACCGCCCGCTGGGTCACGATCATCACGCTCGTCGTGCTCTTCTTCCTCTTCTTCTTCTCGACGATGTTCGAGCCCTACCGCACCGGCGTCGGCCAGCTCATCCTCGCCGCGCTGCTCGCCGCCTACGTCGGCGCACTCATCTGGATGAAGTCGATGGCCAAGGGCAAGAAGCTGCCCCGCTTCATCGGCAACGAGGTCGCCGAGGAGGCGCGCCGATGACCACCTCCCTGCAGCTCGCTCTCATCGCCGGGGCGCTCATCGGGCTCGGCCTGTCGATGCTCGTCTGGCGCTTCCGCCCGGCGCAGGTCGACCTCGCGACCGCCCTCGACCGGCTCTCCCCCGACCGGTCGCTCGCCCGGCCAGAGGAGGAGGGCGACCTCGACGCAAGCGGTGACAGCACCGACCGACTCGGCCGCTGGGCCATGCGGGCCCTGCCGCTCGACTCGCTCGGCGCCCCGCCCTACCGGGAGCTGGCGCTCATGCGCATCCCGGTGCACCGCTTCTACGGTGAGAAGGTCGTCTTCGCCATCCTCGGCGCGATCATGCCGGTGCTCCTCATGCTGGTCGCATCCTTCTTCGGGCTGGGGCTGCCGTGGATCTTCACGCCGGTGCTCGCCGTCGCCGGCGCGGTCGGCATGTTCTTCCTGCCGGACTACAACGTCAAGGACGACGCCAAGGCGGCCCGGAAGGAGTTCGGCCGGGCCCTGGCGTCCTACATCGACCTCGTCGCGCTCGAGCGCAATTCCGGCTCGGGGCCGCGCCAGGCCATGGAGATCGCCGCCAACATCGGCGACTCCTGGGTCTTCCGCCGGCTGGCCGAGGAGCTCTCCCGCTCCCGCTGGTCGGGGCTGCCGCCGTGGGACGCCCTGCGCAAGCTCTCCGACGAGCTCGGCCTGCCCGAGCTCGCCGACCTCGCCGACATCATGCGGCTGTCCGGCGAGGAGGGGGCGCAGGTCTACCAGACCCTGCGCTCGCGCTCGCAGAGCATGCGCACCGCGGAGCTCAACTCCGCACTCGCCGAGGCCAATGCCACCGGTGAGCGGATGTCGATCCCGATGTCAGCCCTCGGACTGATCTTCATGGCGATCCTCGTCACGCCGTCGGTGCTGCAGATCATCGGCGCCTGAGGGCGCTCGCCCCGGATCGGCGGGTGAACACCCGGTGGCCCGGGCCGGAGGGCAGTCCTCCCCTTAGCGCTACGGGGCCGCCTTCGATAGCCTGTCGCTCGTCCGGGGGGACCACCCGCCTCCCGGGATCACCCTCGTCTTCGGGAGCATCCCAGTCATGATCCAGTTCTACGCCGCCCTGCAGGTGCTGGGCGCTCACGTCAGCAACTACTTCGGCGACCAGGCCGACACGATCTCCCGTGCGCGCGACGAGCGCGGTTCGGTGACCATCGAGCAGGTGCTGTGGGCCGTCGCCGTCATCGCCATCGCGGTCATCGTCATCGGCGCGATCCGCACCTTCGTCAGCAGCAAGTCGCAGGAGATCAAGGCTCCCTGATGCGGGGGTCGCAGGGGCTGCACACGAGGTCGGGGCGCTGGCGCTCCGACCGCGGTGCGCTGTCCATGGAGATGGTCGTGCTCCTGCCCCTGGCCCTGAGCCTGCTCTTCCTCGCCGTCCAGGGCGCGGTCTACTACCAGGGCCGCACCGTGGCCCTGGCCTCCGCGCAGGAGGGCGCCCGTGATGCTGCGGGCTTCAAGGGCACCGACGCCCAGGGGCGCACCTCCGCCATCGACTTCGCCTCGCGCGCCGGCGGTTCCGGGCTGCTCGAGGACCCCGACGTCGCCGTCCGTCGTGATCCCACCGCAGGCACGGTCACCGTGCAGGTCACCGGGACGACGATGTCGCTCGTGCCCGGCTGGGACCCCACGGTGTCGATGTCAGCGACGCGCAACATCGAGGAGTTCACCGCGCCCGAGGACTTCATCGTGCGGGGCACCGAGGGGCAGGGCGACTGATGATGACGGTTCCACGGCGCCTCCTCGCCGTCCGGCGCCCACGCCTCGACGCCCGGGGACGGCTGCTCGGCGAGCGCGGCTCGGCGAGCATCGAGATGGTCATCCTCGCCCCGGCCTTCGGCCTGCTCATCGCCATGCTCGTCATGGGTGGCCGCATCGCGATCGCCCAGCAGAGCATCCAGTCGGCGGCTGGCGAGGCTGCTCGCGCCGCCTCGCTCGAGCGCGGCGCCGACTCCCGCGACCGTGGCCTGAGCGCCGCCCGGGCCTTCCTCGCCGAGCAGGACATGACCTGCCGCAACCTCGACGTCCAGCTCGACGCCTCGGGCAAGCAGACCGACCCCGGCGTCGCCGACCAGATCGTCAACGCGACCGTCAGCTGCGAGGTCCCCCTCGGCGACCTCGCGCTCCCGGGCATCGGCGGCGGTCACACCGTCACCGCGACCGCGGCCAGCCCCGTCGACACCTACCGGGAGCGCTGATGTCCGCCCTCCGCTCCCGCATCCGGCGCCTGCGCGACGAGCGCGGCTCGCTGAGCACCTACTTCGTCTCCGCCGTCTTCGCCGTCGTGCCGCTCGTCGGTCTCGTCGTCGACGGTGGCGGCCAGGTCCGCGCCATGCAGCAGGCCAACGACCTCGCGGACGAGACCGCCCGCTTCGCCGGCCAGCAGATCGAGACCGGCTGCGCGATCAAGGGGTCCGAGGTCGTCATCTACCTGCCGCGCGCCCGCCAGGCCGCGCAGCGCTTCCTCGAGGCCAGCCCGAGCGGCGCATCGCTCAAGGAGGTCACGGTCGGGTCCGACGGGCACACGGTCAACGTGCGCACGAGCCTGACCTACGACCCGATCTTCCTCGGGATGATCGGCG
Source organism: Janibacter sp. CX7 (assembly GCF_024362365.1). Classification (NCBI taxonomy): domain Bacteria; kingdom Bacillati; phylum Actinomycetota; class Actinomycetes; order Micrococcales; family Intrasporangiaceae; genus Janibacter; species Janibacter sp. CX7. The sequence continues at coordinate 2,949,665 of NZ_CP101464.1, forward strand.
TCGGCCCTCGCGAGATCGAGGGCACCGGCTCGGCCTACCAGTACCGGACCAACGCAGACGGACGGGAGTACGACGCCGATGAGGGCAGCTACGGCACGTGCAGCGGCTGGTAGGGCGCGAGGGCTGATCGCCCTCCTCGGGATCGTCGCACTCCTCGTCGGCGTCCCGTGGCTCCTGCTGCACATCGGCGCGGGGCCGATCCCGGACCAGTGGGCCACGCCCGCCGAGATCTGGGACGCCGTCACCTCCCCCGACGACGGCACCGCACTGCTCGTCATCTTCCGCTACGCCGCGTGGCTCGCGTGGTTCTTCATCGCCGCCTCGATCGTCATCGAGGTCGGCGCCCGGCTGCTCGGCACCGACGTGCCCCAGCTGCCCGGACTCTCGCTGCCCCAGGGCATCGCCCGCTACGTCGTCGGCACCGCCGCGCTGCTCTTCATCACCGTCCCGACGGTCGCCACCTGGGCCGGCACCGCCCAGGCCGCGACCACCGGGTCCACCGATCTCGCGACGACCACCGCCGTCACCGGTGGCGTCTCCGCCGCCGCAGCGGCCGACGCAGTCGCCGCGCACTCAGCCGACCGGGCGGACCACACGAGCGCCGACCAGCAGGACGCCCCCACGCTCACCCACGAGGTCGCCCAGGGCGAGAGCCTGTGGTCGATCGCCGAGCAGCGCCTCGGTGACGGCACCCGCTACACCGAGATCCTCGACCTCAACCGCGACTCGATCCCGGCCTCGCACTGGATCGCCCCCGGCCAGCAGCTCCAGCTGCCCGGCGACGCGACGGGTGCCGATGACTCCGCCGACGACGCCATGCCCGGCGGCACGCACACCGTCGAGCAGGGCGACACGCTGTGGGAGATCGCCGAGGACGAGCTCGGCGACGGCAGCCGCTACACCGAGATCGTCGCCGAGACCGGATCCGCCGAGCAGCCCGACGGCGACCGGCTCACCGACCCCGACCTCATCCGGCCCGGCTGGCAGCTCCAGCTGCCGGGCGACGAGACCGCCGCCGACACCCCGAGCGCCACTCCCGGCACCGCCCAGACCGCGGCCGACGCCGCGCACGGGGCGTCCACCCCCTTCGGCACGACCCCTGCGGACCAGGCTCCCGCCGACCAGCCGGCCAGCGCGCAGACCCCGGCCGTCTCCGGGGCGGCTTCCGGCACCGCCGGGGCAGCCGCATCGACCGCGAGCGCCGAGGAGGGCTCCGCCGACCCGGTGCTCGTCGGCGACCCGGCCGACGAGTGGGGCAGCACGGTCCTCGGGCTGTCCGGCATCACCGCCGCCGGCCTGCTGACCCTCGTCGAGCGGGCCCGCCGCCGGCGCGCTGCCCGCCTGACCCGCCCCACCGACGAGGCGGTCACCGACCTCGAGCGCGAGCTCGCGCTCGTCGCCGACGTCCACACGGTCGACACCGTCGACATCGCCCTGCGGCACATCTCCGTCGCCGCCCGTGAGGCCGGCCGCGCGCTGCCCGGTCTGCGCTCGGTGCGGATCGGTCGCCAGCAGCTCGACGTCCAGCTCGCCGACCCGATGCGGCTGCCCGCGCCCTGGACCTCCACCGCCGACCCCCGGCTGTGGACCCTCGCCGTGGACCGCGCCATGACGCTCGACCCGCAGATGCTCGTCACCGAGCCGGCGCCCTTCCCCGCCCTCGTCGCCATCGGGCAGGACGACGAGGAGGCGCACGTGCTCGTCAACCTCGCCGACGTGCGCACCTTCGCCGTCGTGGGCGACCCGGCCCGCACCCGCGACACCCTCGCGGCGATGACCCTCTCGCTCGCCTCCGCCCCCTGGGCCGACGCGACGACCGTGACCGTCATCGGCGGGCACCCCGAGCTCACCCGGGCGATCGACTCCCCGCGGGTGCGCTCGGTGCCCGACATGGCGGCCTACACCCTCTCGGTGCAGGTGCAGATCGACCCGACTGCCCGTGAGGTCATCGTCGTCAGCGGCGAGCTCGACGCCCGCGACCGGCGGCGCCTCGACAAGGCGGTCGCCTCCTCACCGCGTGTCGCGCTCGCCCACGCCGCGAGCTCGGTCGCCGACGGCGCCGATGCCCTGACGATTGCCGACGACACCGACGCCGCGGTCCTCTCCCCCGCCTACCTGCAGGTGCGGCCGGAGCGGCTGACGAGCGCCGACGCCGCCCGCATCGGCTTCCTCTTCGACCTGCTCGCCCCGGCCGAGGACGTGTGGGCACCTGCCGCGGGCGAGCCCGACGCGGCAGCGCTCGCAGGGGTCCCGACCGCCGCCGAGGTCACCCTCGACCCGGCCGACGACCTCGTCGACGACGCGCCCACGATCCGTCGTTCGCAGGTGGCCGACGAGGCGACCGACCCCACCCCGGTCCGCTGGAACACGCCGGTCAACACCCCGGCGGGGCAGACCCCCTTCGAGCCCGGGGAGGACGTCGCGACGGTGCGCCGCACCGCCGGCCTCGACCTCACCTCGCTCGGCACGACACCCGGGTGGCTCTCCAACCAGATCACCCCGACGCCGGGCACGCCGCTGCCGCCGGTCATCGCCTTCCCCGAGCGGGTGCGCGAGCTCGCCGCACCCACCGACGAGCCCGTGCTGCGCCTGCTCGGCCCGGTCGACATCGACAACGTCGGCGAGGTCGCCGCAGCCCACCGCATGCGCCTCACCGAGCTCGCGGCCTACGTCAGCACGCACCCGCACGCCACCGCCACCGAGATCGACGACGCGATGTGGCCCAACCGCGCGATGCACGACCACTCCCGCGTGCGTGACCGTTCGCTCGCCGGGCTCGGCGCGTGGCTCGGGCCGGAGGAGACCCCGGCCGGTGGCCTCGACGCGGCCCGCGGTATCACGAGCGACTGGCGGCTCTGGCAGGGCCTCGTGCCCGCCGACCCCTCGCACGCCGGCACCGAGCACCTCGAGCAGGCCCTCGGCCTGGTGCGCGGGCGCCCCTTCGCCGGGGTCCACCCCCGCCACTACGTGTGGGCGCAGGCGCTGCGCGCGCAGATGATCTTCGCGATCACCACCGCCGCCACCGAGCTCGCCCGCCGCCGCCTCATGGAGGGGCGCTGGGCCGCGGCCTACGACGCGACGGTCGTCGGCCTGACCGTCGAGCCCGGTGTCGAGGCCCTGTGGCGCCTGCAGGTCCTCGCCACCCACGAGATCGGCGACGCCGACGCCCGCGACGCTGCTGCGGTCGGCCTCGCCGACTGCGGCCGACTCGCCGACCGCGACCTCGAGCCCGCATCCCGCGAGCTGCTCGCGAGCCTGCCGGAGCTCACCAGGTCGCAGACCCCGACGACCACCCACCACGCCGTCTGATGGAGGCCCGCCGATGACGACCCTGACCCGACTGCTCCCGTGGGAGCGCGTCGTCGCCGTGCTCGGTGTGACGGCGCTCGTGCTCGTCGCCTCGCTCGCCACGGCGCCGCGCAGCGAGGCCGACATCTGCGAGAACTTCAACCTCAGCGCCCGCTGCCGCATCGTCTTCGGCGGGGAGAAGGGCGACGGCAAGGGCGGCGGGGGCAAGGGCCCGACGCGCCCGCCGTGCAACCTCGGCGCGCCCGACTACGAGCGCGTGCCGTGCGACAACGCGGTGGCGGGCTCGTGGAGCAACGAGCGCCAGTGCTACATCATCGAGGCCTCCGACCAGCCCACGCCGGACGACCCGGAGTGGCGACCCAAGGGCAAGCTCTACCAGTGCACGGGCTTCGACTCCGACGGCACGACGCTCATCCTCAAGGACCCGTTCTGGTCCGAGACGCCCCCTCGCACGAGCAACCCCGACGACCTCATCGCCGACCTCGAGACCGCCGTCGGCACCAAGTTCCGGGCGATGTACCCCGGTCTCGCGCCCAACCCCATCGCTGTCGGCCAGGAGTGGACCGGCTCGCGCATGGCGCCGGTCGGCCTGTGGGTGTGGATGTGGCCGCGGACGATGTGGCGCACGCAGTGGGGCCCGATCCAGGCCGAGGCCGAGGGCACGCCCTACTGGGTCAAGGCCGGCGTGACCCACGTGAAGTGGCAGATGGGTGACGGCTCGACGGTCGTCTGCCAGAAGAGCCCGCCCTTCGCACCGTGGATGCGTGACCGCACCCCCGAGTGCGGGCACAAGTACAAGAAGCCGGGCAACTACCGCGTCTTCATCACGACCTACTGGCACATCACCTACGTCGACGCCAACGGTCCCGGCGAGCAGAACATCGAGTTCAAGCAGTCGCTGTGGATCCGCATCGGGGAGAATCAGGTGGTCAACAAGTGACCCGAGCGTCCCGGGTCACCCCGCTCGCCCTCGCCGCGGTCGCGGCGCTCGTGCTCTCCGGGTGCGGCGGTGACGACGACGGCGGGCTCACCCCCGACCTCGTCGACCAGCGCCAGACCACCACGACCGACCCCGACGAGGCGGCCACCGAGGGCGCCCGCACCCGCGTCGGCCAGTGGGTCGACGGGCGCAACACGATCCTCGCCTCGCCCGAGAGCTATCGGAGCACGGCGTCCATCGGCTTCGCCGAGGGGCGCGCCTCCTCTGCGCTCATCGCGGAGGCCGGACGCCTCGACATCAAGGGTCAGCGCCGCGAGGGCACGACCGAGATCGTCGGCGAGCTCCAGGTGACGAAGATGGAGCTCGAGCCGAAGCCGAAGAACGGCGTGGCGATCTCCCCCTTCGTCGAGATGCGCGCCTGCCTCGACGAGAGCGGGACGAGCCTCGTCAAGGAGAGCGGCGGCACGGTCGCCGGCTCGAAGGGCCGGGGGCCCCGGCCGATGAAGTTCCACGTGAGCAACGACAGCTACCCCAACCCCGACTCGTGGATGGTCTCGTGGACCCAGGAGGTCAAGGGGCACTGCTGACCGGTCGTCACCGGCGCGCGAGCAGCACCACGACGACGGTGACGAGCGAGGCCAGCACGACGAGCGTGTCCGCCCGTCGCCAGGGCGCGGGCTCGGCCCAGGTGCGCCGACCGGCCGAGGCGAAGCCCCGCGCGTCCATCGCGACGGCGAGCGTCGCGGCCATGCCGAGCGAGCGCAGCAGCATGCCGAAGGTCGACGCCCACAGGTGCGCCACGACCCCGGCCGGCCGCCGCCAGGTCACGCCCTGGCCCCGCAGCCGCCGCGCCCAGCCCACCTCGGACCACGCTGCACCGAAGGACTGGACCCGCTGCAGGGCGGCGCCGAGCGCCACGACCGGTCGAGCGGGCAGGTGCAGCCGCTGACCGAGGTGGTCGGCGAGGTCGTCCGGGTCGACGAAGCCGAGCAGGATCGCCGACGGCACGACGATGACGAGCAGCCGCAGCGCCGCCGAGACGGCGACCTCGACGTCGTGGGTGCCGAGCAGCCACGTCGACCAGCCCACGCCGAGGGCGCCGACGAGGGCAGGCACGAGCCGCAGGGCCAGCCCCCGCCAGCGACGCGCGGTGGTCCAGCCTGGTCCGGTGCCGGGCAGCGTCGACAGGCCGACGACGGCGCCGACGGCGAGCAGGGCGAGGACGACGAGCGAGACCTGCCAGCCCGGCGAGAGGACCGCGGCGACCATCGGGACGACGGCCGCGGCGAAGAGCGAGAGCGGGCCGCACGCGGAGAGCACCGCACGAGGGGCCGGCGGGGGTGGGTCGACCCGAGGGCGCCGGACCGTGCGGACCTCGTCGACGAGGGCCACGAGGTCGGGGTCGTGGGTTGCGGCGACGACGCCGCCGCCCCGGGCACGGTGGGCGGCGAGCAGGCCGGCGACGGCCGCCCAGGTGCCCCGGTCCTGGCCGACGGTCGGTTCGTCGGCCAGGACGGCAGCCGGGCCGTGCGCGAGGGCCGCGGCGACGGCGAGGCGGCGCTGCTCGCCGCCAGAGAGGGTCTGCGGGTCGGCGCGCTCGAGGTGCGCCAGGCCGAGCACGTCGAGCAGGTGCCGGGCCGCGCCCTCGTCGGCCGTGCCGAGGGTGCGGCCGGTGAGCAGGACCTCGTCGAGGACCGTGCGAGCGAGCAGCGCGCTCGAGCTCCACTGCGGCACCCAGCCGAGCAGCTGCGCCACCTCGTCGGCCGGCAGGTCCGCCACCTCGGGAGCGTCGGCTCCCGCGTCGTCGCCGACCACCACCCGCCCCGACGAAGGGGGCACCAGTCCAGCCATCGTGGCCAGCCACGTGCTCTTGCCCCCACCGCTGGGTCCGACGAGCGCCGTGGCCCGGCCCGCGGCGACGGTCAGCGGGGCCTGCGTGACGAGCGCGGTCGTCAGCTCGCTGCGCCCGTCGAGGTGGTTGCGCCGCCGCTCGACCCGCAATGGCTCGGCGGTGAGCACCGGCGCGCCGGGCGCGAGTGCGCCGCGCGCGGGAGCGTCGGGCGCGAGTGCGCCGCGCGCGGGCGCAACGGGGCAGGCCAGGGGACCGAGGTCGACGTCGAGCGGCTCAGGAGCCGGCACGCCCGGCACCCAGATGCCGTCGGCCGCCAGGCTCTCGCCGTGCTCGGCGAGGACCCTCCGCGGGTCACCGTCGTGGCGGATGCGCCCGTCGCGGCCGAGCACGAGCACCCGGTCGACGTGCTCGAGCCAGGGCTCGAGGCGGTGCTCGACGACGACCGTCGTCAGCCCGGCCGCCGCGGTGACGACGGCATCGCGCACCTGCGCGGCGCTGTCGGCGTCGAGCATCGCCGTCGGCTCGTCGAGCAGGAGCAGCCCCGGCCGCAGGGCGAGGGCCCCGGCGAGCGCGAGTCGCTGGGTCTGGCCGCCCGACAGGGCGTGGGTCGGCGTGTCGAGGGGCAGGTGGCCCAGGCCGACGGCGTCGAGGCACGACGCGACGACGGTCTGCATCTCGGCGGGGGGCCGGCCCACGTTTTCCAGCCCGAAGGCCACGTCGCGACCGACCGTCGCCGCCACGGTGCCCGACCCGGGTTCCTGGAGGAGGAGCCCGACCGCACCCGCCCGCTCGCCGGGCGCCACGCCGTCGACGGTGACCTCACCGGCGAGGTCGCCGGAGTCGACGGTGAGCAGCAGGCCCGCGAGGGCCCGGAGCAGGGTCGACTTGCCCGACCCGCTCGGCCCCACGAGCAGCACCCGCTCGCCGGGCCGCAGGCTCAGGTCGACGTCCGTGAGGACCGGCTCCCGCCGACCTGCGGGACGCCAGGTCAGCCCGTGGACCTCGACGGCGCCACGGGCACCCCCTTCGACCTCCGACACCGCTGGGATCAGACGGCCCTGCGCTCGAGCTGCTCCTGCCCCGGGGGGAAGGGGTTGAGCGCACCCGCCGCGGCGAGCGCCCGGGTGAGGGCCCAGCCGCCGAGGCCGGCGATGACGATGCCGGAGACGACCATGAGCGGCAGGTAGGCGAGCTTCCACGTCCAGGTCCAGTCGGCGAAGTACCAGACGATCTCGTAGACCCACTCCAGCGGGGCGGACAGGGCGCCGGCGAGCAGCGCGACGGCCGGGCCGAAGGCCTTGTAGGCGAAGATCGCGAAGGCGAGCTCGGCGCCGATGCCCTGCGCGAGGCCGGAGAGGATCGTCGTCGCGCCCCACTGGTTGCCGAAGAGCGCCGAGACGACCGCGGCGATGAGCTCGCACGCGACGGCCGCGCCGGGGCGGCGCACGACGAGCCCACCGACGACGCCGGCGATGAACCAGAAGCCGACGACGAGGCCCATCGCGGGCTGGAAGGCGGAGCCGACGACCGAGAGCGGCCCGGCGTAGACGAGGTTGTAGCCCCAGTAGGCGACGCCGAAGGCCACGCCGAGGAAGGCGACGGTCAGCAGGTCGACGGTGCGCCAGCCCATGAGGGGGCGGGTCGCGAGGACGGTGCCGGCGCGGGACGCGGCCGGCGTCTTGGTGGTGGTCATGCTGATGCTTCTCCTGTGTGGGTTCCACAGGGAGGGATCGGCGCCGTCACCCGGCCACGGGCCGTGCGTCGACGACGTTCCCTGAGACTCGACTCCCTACGCCGGTGCTAGCCGGATCAGGTACGAGGGTCTGCGGTCACCCGCACTCTCAGCGCTGCTGCGCTCCCCTGTCGTGCCCGGCCAGCATAGCCGCGCGGGTGGACGGGCGGTCCGCCGTGCCCGTCCTGTGGCAGGGTTGGAGACGTACCGGGTGGCGGCGACCGTCGCCACCTCCGCAGCGTGTGTGTACGAAAGGACGTCTCGTGGGCAACATGGTCTGGAAGGTGCTGGGCACCGGCTCGGCGATCATCGCCGGCATCGTCGCCAACAAGGTCATCTCCATCGCGTGGTCGCGCCTCGGCAAGGGCGAGACGATCGACCCCAACAACCCCGAGAACCCCATCGGCGAGGCCATCGCCTTCGCCGCCCTCGCCGGTCTGGCGATGGGCCTGGCCCGCACCATGGCCACGCGCCAGGCGGCGAGCTTCTACAAGAAGTCCGCGGGTCACCTGCCCGAGGCCATGCAGTCCGTCCAGGGAGAGCTGGACAAGGTCTCCTGATGCGCGGCGTCTCCATCACCGAGCCCGGTGACGCCGACGTCCTGCAGGTCACCGAGGTCGAGGCCCCCACGGCCGGCCCGGGCGACGTCGTCGTCGACATGGTGGCCGCCGGGGTCAACCGCGCCGACGTCATGCAGCGGCTCGGGCACTACCCGCCGCCCGCGGGCGCCTCGCCACTGCCGGGCCTCGAGGTCTCGGGCACGATCCGCGAGGTCGGTCCCGGTGTCGAGGGCTGGTCCGTGGGCGACGAGGTCTGCGCCCTCGTCGACGGTGGCGGCTATGCGGAGCAGGTCCGGGTGCCTGCGGCACAGCTCCTCCCCGTGCCGAAGGGAGTGAGCCTCACCGAGGCCGCGGGGTTGCCCGAGGTCGCGTGCACGGTCTGGTCCAACGTCTTCATGACGGCCAACCTCCAGCCCGGCGAGGTCTTCCTCGTCCACGGCGGGTCGTCGGGCATCGGCACGATGGCGATCCAGCTCGCCACGGCCGCCGGAGCGCGGGTGGCGGTGACTGCCGGCTCGCAGGACAAGCTCGACGTCTGCCGCGACCTCGGCGCGCAGATCCTCGTCAACTACCGAGAGCAGGACTTCGTCGAGGAGGTGCGCGCGGCGACCGACGGTCACGGGGCCGACGTCGTCCTCGACCTCATGGGCGCCAAGTACCTGCCCCGCAATGTCGACCTGCTGGCGACGTCGGGCCGGCTCGTCGTCATCGGCCTCATGGGCGGCCGCAAGGGCGAGCTCGACCTCGGCAAGCTGCTGAGCAAGCGCGCCGCGGTCATCGCGACCTCGCTGCGGGCCCGCCCCGCTGCGGAAAAGGCGGCGATCGTCGCCGCGGTCCGCGAGCACGTGTGGCCGCTGGTCGAGGACGGTGCCGTGCGCCCGATCGTCCAGGGCACCTACCCGCTCGAGCGCGCCGCCGACGCCCACCGCGAGCTCGAGGCGAGCGGTCACATCGGCAAGATCCTGCTCACCGCCTGAGCCACCCCCTTCGCCCGGCCCCCCAACCCTGCAAAACCCTAGGGTCCTGCAGAGTTGCCCGGCCCCAACCCTGCAAAACCCTAGGGTCCTGCAGAGTCAGGGGGTCGGGGTGAGGCGGCCGTCGTCGAGGTGCCAGCGGGCGGGGGCGATCTCGGCGACCTCGGGGTCGTGCGTCGCCAGGAGCACCGTCGCGCCACGGCGGGCGAGGTCCTCGAGCAGCACCACGACCCGCTCGCGGGTGTCGTGGTCGAGCTCGGAGGTGGGTTCGTCGGCGAGCAGCACCGCCGCCCCCGCCCCCAGGCGAAGGGAGGCCAGCGCCAGTCCCCGAGCCACGGCCACGCGCTGCCGCTGACCGCCGGAGAGCTCCTCGGCGAGGTGGTCGCCGTGCTCGTCGAGCCCGACGGAGGCGAGCGCGTGGTCGGCCTGGGCGAGCGCGTCCCCGCCGGGCACACCGGCTGCGACGAGTGGCACCGCGACGTTGTCGCGGGCGGTGAGGACCTCGGCGAGGGCGCTGCCCTGCGGGATGAGCACGGCACCCGCGGCGCGCGAGGTCGCCTCCTCGCCGATCGCGGTGTCCCCCAGTGTGATCGAGCCGCTCGCCTGCCCCGGCGCGAGCAGCCCGCCGACCGCCCACAGCAGCGAGGTCTTGCCCGCCCCGGAGTGACCGGTGACGGCGGTGACCTCTCCCGGGCGGGCGGTGGCACTCGCGCCGTCGACCGCGACGACCTCTCCGTAGCGGACGCTCACGTCGTCGAGGACGAGGACCCCTCCGGTCCGGTCCGGGGCGTTGGTCGTGGCGGGGCTGCCCGGGCTCATGCGCCCTCCTCGTCGGTGATCAGCTGCCAGGTGCCGTCGTCCGCCCGGTGGACGCGCACGAGGGTGCCGGGCGGGAAGGCGTCGAGCGCCGGCGGGGGCAGCGGCAGCGACCCGTCGGCGGCGACGACGGAGTACTCCTCGCCGCTGCGCCCCTCGCCACCGACCCGCCCGTCGCGGATCGTCACGGTCCGGGGAAATGCTGCGGCCACGTCGGGGTCGTGGGTGACGACGACGATCGTCGTGCCGAGGGTGCGCCCGACCTCGGCCATGGCCTCGAGGACGACGTCGCGGGAGTCGTGGTCGAGCTGGCTCGTCGGCTCGTCGCCGAGGAGCAGCCCCGGCCCGGAGGCGAGCGCGACCGCGAGTGCGGCGAGCTGGAGGGCGCCCGGGGTGAGCCCGTCGAGCGGGGCGTCGGCGACGTCGGTGAGCCCGAGCAGCTCGAGCAGGTCGTCGACCTCGGGCACGGTGCGCCCTGAGCGGCGGGCCGAGCGCTGGGCGAAGTCGATGTTGCCCCGCACCGACAGCCACGGCAGGTGGTTGCGCGCGGCGCCCTGCAGGACGATGCCGACCTCCTGCGCGCGGAAGGCGTCGACCTGCGCCTCGGACATCACCGACAGCTCGTGGTCGCCGACGTGGATGCGGCCGGCGCTCGGGCGCAGCAGGCCGCCGAAGAGTGCGAGGAGCGTCGACTTGCCCGCACCGCTCGGCCCGAGCAGCGCGATGCGCTCGCCCGCCGCGACGGTGAGGTCGACGCCCGAGAGGGCGGCGACGTCGTGCCCCTCGGCGCGGTAGATGTGCACGAGCCCGTGGGTGCGCAGCGGCAGACCGGTCACGTCGGCTCCCCCCTCGCGGCCGAGAGGGTGACCCGACGGCGCACGCCGGCCGCGAGCAGCAGGGCGACGACGAGCAGGACGACGGCGACCCCGACCGTCGCGGCCAGCACCGCGACCCAGGCGGGCGAGTGGTCGAGCGCGGGCACCGCTGCGCGCGAGGTGAAGAGCGGCAGCGCCGGCAGCGCGATCCACGATCCGGCGAGCGCGCACAGGGCGCCGAGGAGGACACCGACGGCGACGCTCGTCAGGTGCTCGGTGCGCAGGGCGCGACCGATGTCCTTCGCCGCCACACCGCTGACCCGCAGGGCGGCGAGGTCGCGCACGGTAGCCCGCCAGCCGGTGACGGCAAGGATGAGCAGGACGAGCGCCGCGAGGACGACGGCGAGCGCCCCACCGATGAGCGCGAGCTGCAGCCCCCACCCGGACGCCGACTGGTCGAAGACCCGGTCGGCCTGCTCGGTCGTGCGCACCGAGCGCACGGCGACGCCCTCGTCGGCGAGCACCTCCTGCGCCCGCTCGAGGGTGCCCGGCGACGCGTCGGCGAGCCACAGCTCGCGGTCGGTGCGGGTGGTGTCGAGCTCGCCCGTCACCCGCGCCAGGGCGCGAAGGGAGACGAGCACCCCGGCGTCGGTCGCGGCCGGCAGCGCCGCGACGTGCTGGGCGGCGACGACGTCGGTCTGACCGCCGGCGACGTCGAGCACCTGCACCGTGTCGCCCTTCTCCGCGACCTCTCCCGAGACGATCGCGGGCACCGGTCGCGGCACGTCGGTGACGTGGGCGGCGACGTCGGCGCCGTCGGCGGCTGCGACCCCGAGGGTGAGGGACTTCCCCTTCGCCGTGAGGGTCAGGCCGGTGCCGTCACCGGCCTTCTCGTCCTCCCACGTGCTCTGGCTGCCCACGGGCAGCGGGCGGCCGGCGACGGACAGGTCGGTGACGGTGACCGTGCCGCGCACACTGCTGCCGGTGACGCCCGAGGTCCCGACCCGGATGCCGGCGAGGCGGCAGCCCGCCGAGCAGAAGAGCGGGGAGTCGACCGTGACCTGGCCCGTGCCCTTGGGCCCGAGGGTCGCGATCTCCGCCGAGCGGGCATCCCCCTCGCGGGTCGTCATGTCGAGCAGGAGCGTCGGGGGTTCGGCGTCGCCGAGCCCGCGCAGGTCCCAGGTCACCCGCGCGGTCACGTCGCCGGCCGGCAGCCGGACGGGCTCCTGCTCGGGCAGGGCCAGGGCGTCGACGTCGAGACCGCTCACGGCCTCGGGGTGGGCGACGCGCACGAGCGCCTCGGGGTCGACCGCCATCGTCGCGCCGGCGGTGTCGGCCTTGGGCCGGATGAGGGCCACGGGCGCGGCATCGATGTCGTGCTCGTCGAGGGTGGTCGCGGCGTCGAGGAGCGCCGGCGCGGTGGGCGAGTCCACCGACAGCACGGCAGGGGAGCCGGTCTCCAGCTCGGCGCGGGCGAGCCGGTTGCGATCGGCGACGACGACCGCATTGGCCCCGAAGACGGCGACCGCGGTGGCCACGGTCGTGACGACGAGGACCCGTCGGGCCGCCGGGCGGCGGCCGATGCCGTGCCCGGCGATGGCCGCGGCGACGCGTCCCCGACGCATCGCCGAGGTCGCCCGGCGGGCGGCGAGCCACGGCACGAGGCGGGCGGCGAGCACGCCGACGGCGATGGCGAGCAGGGTCGGGGTGGCGAGGGCGGCCGGCCCGCTGAGCGCGCCGGTCGCGAGCCCGACGACCCCGACGGCAGCGAGGACCACGACGACGATCTCGACGACGGCGGAGCCACCCGCACCGGTCGGCCGCACCGAGCGCAGCAGGTCGTTGACCGGCTCGCGCAGCACGGGTCGCGAGGCGAGGTGCACGGCGAGCACCGACAGCAGCAGCGCCCCGAGCGTCCACGGGACGACCGCGAGCGGGATCTCGAAGGGGATGCCCCCCGGCAGCATGAGCGCCCGCACCCCGAGGGCGAGCAGCATGGCGGCGACGACGCCGAGGGGCAGTCCGAGCAGGACCGGCACGACGAGCTCGCCGAGCAGCAGTCGCCGGGCGCCCGAGCGTGAGCGTCCGCGCAGCCGGGCGAGGGCGACGTCGTGGCGCCGCTGGTCGACGGCGGACTGGGCGACGAGGAAGAGCACGAGCACCGACAGCAGCGCCAGCTGCACCATGACGAAGGGGACGATGACCGCGGTCTGCGAGCGTCCGGTCTCGATGCCGGAGACGATCGTCCCGGCGGAGTCGCTCACGGTGATCTCGGGGTGCTCCTCGCCGAGATCCTCGACGGCGGCCGCAGCACGGGGCAGCGAGTCGAGGGTGGCCTTGGAGGTGTCGAGCGGCAGGTCGACGCTGACGGAGGCAGTCGGCAGTGCGTCGGCGAAGGTCGCGTCGACGGTGAAGAGGTCGTCGAGCCCCGGGAGGTTGTCGAGGTCGGGGTGCGGGACGCCGGACTTGCCGTCCGGCCGGTTGCCCAGCCAGTAGTCGGCGTCCTCGTCGGGCACGGAGTAGATGCCGACGACCTCGAGCGGCACGTCGGGCTCGTCGGGGTCGAAGCGCGAGTACTTCGCCTGCGGGATGAGCAGCTCGGTGCCCTGCCTCCACCCCCAGGCCTTGGCGTCCGCCGCGGAGACGACGACCTCACCGCCCTGCTGCGGGCAGCGCCCCTCGATCTCGACGTGGTCGCACAGGCCGGAGCGGGTGCGCAGCAGGGCCGGCGAGGCCTTGCGGCCCTTCGCCGGGCTGAGGTTGGTCGCGTAGCGCAGCCCGGTGATGGGCTCGCCCGAGACGGCCTGCAGGCCGGCGGGCACCTCGTCGGCGAGGGTCTGCGGCATGAGGGTGCGCTCGGTCGAGGTGCGCGGACGGGTCATCGTCGTGGCCGTCGTCGCCGGGTCGGCCTCGGTGAGGTGCACCCGCAGCAGCCCCTGGTCGATGCTCCGCGCGAAGACGGGCGCGAAGACCGCACAGGTCGTCACGAGGGCGGAGACGAGGACAAGCGCGATGACCTGCCCCCTGCGGTACCGCAACGCTGCCCACATGCAGCGGTCCCCCTTCTGTCGTGACCGCCGTCACCCTACGCCTCGGTGTGGGCCAGTGAAGGCCGGATCAGTCGCCGATCTCCTGCGCCATCGCCCGACCGGCCGTGCGCCCGGAGAAGATGCAGCCACCGAGGAAGGTCCCCTCGAGGGCGCGGTAGCCGTGCAGGCCGCCACCGCCGAAGCCGGCCGCCTCGCCGGCGGCGTAGAGGCCCGGCACCGGCGCGCCGTCGTGACCGAGGACCCGCGAGGACAGGTCGGTCTCGAAGCCACCGAGCGTCTTGCGGGAGAGGACGTGCAGCTTGACGCCGACGAGCGGACCCTTCTTCGGGTCCTGCAGCTTGTGCGGCGGGTAGGCGCGCTTGGAGATCTTGTCGCCGCGGTAGGAGCGGGCGACCCGCATCGCGGCGATCTGCGCGTCCTTGCCATAGGGGTTGTCGAGCTGGGCGTCGCGCTCGTCGAGCTGCCGCTTGACGTGGGCGACGTCGAGCCGCGGCTCGCCCTCCTCGACGAGCTCGTTCATCTTCGCGACGAGCTCCTCGACGGTGTCGGCCAGGACGAAGTCGGCGCCCTTGTCGAGGAAGGCCTGCATCGACGGCGTGACGTCGGCGAGCGAGCGCTTGCGCAGGACCCCGGCGACGTCCTTGCCGGTGAGGTCCTCGTTCTGCTCCGAGCCGGAGAGGGCGAACTCCTTGCCCGCGACCGACCGGTTGGTGACGAACCACGAGTGGTCGTGACCGGTGGCACGCAGGTGCTCCAGCGTGCCGAGGGTGTCGTAGCCAGGCATGAGCGGGGCCGGCAGCCGGGTGCCCTCGGCGTCGAGCCACATCGAGCTCGGCCCGGGCAGGATCCGGATGCCGTGGCCGGCCCAGATGGGGTCCCAGTTGCGGATCCCTTCGACGTAGTGCCACATCCGGTCGCGGTTGATGAGGTTGCCGCCGGCGGCCTCGGTGATGGCGATCATCCGGCCGTCGACGTGCGCCGGCACGCCGGTCACCATGTGCTTCGGCGGGGTGCCGAGGCGCTCGGGCCAGTTGGCGCGCACGAGGTCGTGGTTGCCGCCGATGCCGCCCGAGGCGACGAGGACGACGGGGGCCCGCAGCTCGAAGCCACCGATGCTGTCGCGGTTGGTCGCCACGCCACGCTCGGCGTCGTCGGGCGCGAGCTCGACCCCACGGACACCGGTGACGGCACCCCCTTCGACGATGATCTCGTCCACGCGGTGCCGGTGGGCATAGGTCACCAGTCCGCGCTCACGGGCCTCCTCGACCCTGCGGACGAAGGGAGCCGCAACACCGGGACCGGTCCCCCACGTGATGTGGAAGCGGGGCACGGAGTTGCCGTGGCCGTGGGCCGAGCCGTCTCCGCGCTCGGCCCAGCCGACGATGGGGAACCAGCGCATGCCCTGCTCGTGCAGCCAGGCCCGCTTCTCCCCGCCCGCGAAGTCGAGGTAGGCCTGCGCCCACTGCCGCGGCCAGTGGTCCTCCTCGCGGTCGAAGCCGGCGGTGTTCATCCAGTCACCGTGGGCCAGCTCGGCCGAGTCCTTGATGCCCATGCGGCGCTGCTCGGGGCTGTCGACGAAGAAGAGGCCACCGAAGGACCAGTGCGCCTGACCGCCGATGTTGGCGACGCTCTCCTGGTCGACGAGGAGGACCTTGCGGCCGGCATCCGCCAGCTCCGCGGTCGCGACGAGTCCGGCCAGCCCGTGGCCCACGACGATGGCATCAGCATCCATGGGGTGACCCTAGACCGCATTACTCGTCAGTAGCAACTGGGGTTCAGGTGGCTTCTGCCTACAGTGGGCCGCATGTCCTGGACCGCTCGCCTGCGCCTCGTCGCCGCGACCCTGGCGCTCGTCGCCGCGGTCGTCACCGGTGGGCTCGTCACCGCCTCGCTGTGGCCCGTGACCGTCGAGACGGACTACTACGCCGCCGACGTGCGCCTGTCCCCGAGCTGGACGGACCGGTCCCACATCGGCACCGACACGGTCGTCGGCAGCGTGTCCGCGCAGTTCGCCGGCATCGCCCCCGGCGTGCGGGTCTCGCCGCGGGTCAAGCCCTCGATCACCGAGCTCGTCGCCTCGGGCAACCTCGACGCCGCGAGCCTCGACGTCAGCCCGCAGGAGCGCACCCGGGTCATCACCGACGCCGCGACCGGGGTCGGGCTGCGCTTCGCCGCCGGTGGCGTGCTCGGTCTGCTCCTGTGCCTCGGCGTGGTCCGGCTGCGCCGTCGCACGCTCCCGCACCGCCGGACCGTCGTCGGCGCGAGCCTCGTCACCGCGGTCACCCTGTCGACCCTGGGCCTGTCGGCCTGGCGCACCTACGACCCCGACCGGCTCGTCGAGCTGCGCTCGAGCGGGCTGCTCCAGCTGGCCATCGCCAACCGCGACCTCCTCGACGACGTCGAGCAGCGGGCCGACCAGGCCACGCCCTACCTGCGCAACCTCCTCGCGCTGTCGACGGCGATGCAGCAGGAGTACGCACCCGAGGCCGAGGACGACTCCGCCGCGCTCAAGGTGCTGCTCGTCTCCGACGTGCACGCCTCCAACCAGTACGCGCTCATGCGCACGATCGTGCGCGAGCAGGACATCGACGTCGTCATCGACTCCGGCGACCTGATCAACTTCGGTCGGGTGCAGGAGGCCGGGCTGAGCAACCTCTACCGGTCGATCTCCTCGCTCGGGGTCCCCTATGTCTTCGTCTCCGGCAACCACGACCGCAGCGCTGTCGACGACACCCAGCTGCTCGACGACCTCGCCGGCACCGACGGCGTGACGCTCCTCGAGCCGGGCTCGGGCGAGTACCAGGAGATCGAGGTCGGCGGCCTGCGGATCGCGGGCTTCAACGACCCGCGCTACTACGGCGACGCCGACGACGGCAGCACCGACGAGCAGGTCGCGGCGCGCGACCGGTGGGTCGAGGCCCTCGGCGAGACCGAGGCGCCGGACATCACCGTCTCCCACGAGGAGCCCGCGCTCGACGACGCTCCCGGCCGGCTGCGCGTCCACGGCCACGGGCACGTGCCGCAGGTGAGCGGCAACCGGCTGCAGGTCGGCACCTTCACCGGCGGCGGCACCCTCTCGCACTTCGTCGGCGGTCCCGATGCCGAGCTCGTCGGGCAGCCGAGCAGCTTCGACGTGCTGACCTTCGACGACCGGTGCCGGGCCCAGCGCCTGACCCGCTACGAGTACCGCTCGGTCATCGAGGGGCGGCCGAGCTTCGACTCGCTCTCCGTGCTCAACGCCGCCCGGATCGTCGACGCCCCCGAGGAGGGGCGCACCTGCGGCGGGGACAAGGCGACGGTCCGCCCCCTTCGGCCGTAGCCGGGGACGGACCGTCGCTCGCCTCGATCAGACTGCCGGGAAGGCCGGCGGGTGGACCTGCGCCATCTCCTCGAGCACGCGCACGACCTGGCAGGAGTAGCCGAACTCGTTGTCGTACCAGACGTAGAGGACGACCCGGTCGCCCGAGGTGATCGTCGCGCGGCCGTCGACGATGCCGGCGTGACGGTTGCCGACGAAGTCGGTCGAGACGACCTCGGGGCTGTCAATGTAGTCGAGCTGCTTGTGCAGGTCGCCGTAGAGCGAGGCCTGACGCAGGAAGTCGTTGAGCTCCTCGCGCTCGACGCTCTTCTCCAGCGTGAGGTTGAGGATCGCCATCGACACGTCGGGGGTGGGCACCCGCACCGAGTTGCCGGTGAGCTTGCCCTCGAGCTCGGGCAGCGCCTTGGCCACGGCCTTGGCGGCGCCGGTCTCGGTCAGCACCATGTTGAGCGCCGCCGAGCGGCCACGCCGCTCGCCCTTGTGGAAGTTGTCGATGAGGTTCTGGTCGTTGGTGAAGGAGTGGACCGTCTCGATGTGGCCACCGACGACGCCGTACTCGTCGTTGACGACCTTGAGCGCCGGGACGATCGCATTGGTCGTGCACGAGGCGGCGGTGACGACCTTGCTGTCGCCGATCATCGCGTCGTTGATGCCGCTGACGATGTTGGGCAGGCCTCCCTTGCCCGGGGCGGTGAGCAGCACGCGGGAGACGCCGGGGCAGGCGAGGTGCTTGGACAGGCCCTCCTCGTCACGCCACTTGCCGGTGTTGTCGACGACGATCGCGTCGTTGATGCCGTACTGCGTGTAGTCGACGCTCGACGGGTCGTCGGAGTAGATGACCTGGATGAGGGTGCCGTTGGCGAGGATGGTGCTGGCCTCCTCGTCGACGGTGATCGTGCCGGCGAAGGAGCCGTGGACCGAGTCGCGGCGCAGCAGGCTGGCGCGCTTGGACAGGTCGTTGTCGGCGCCCTTGCGCACGACGATGGCGCGCAGGCGCAGGCCGTGACCGGTGCCGGCGTGCTCGATGAGGATGCGCGCGAGCAGGCGGCCGATGCGGCCGAAGCCGTAGAGGACGACGTCGGTGCTCGGCAGCTCGCCCTCGCCGTGCTTGCCGACGACGTCAGCGAGCTCGGAGCGCAGGAAGTCCTCGAGCGCGACGCCATCGCCGGCCTCGAGGCGGCGGCGGTGCAGGCGGGCGACGTCGATGGAGGCCGGGCCGGGCTGGAGGGCGGTGAGCGCCTCGAGCATCGGCAGGGTGTCGTCGACGGTCAGCTCGATGTCGACGCGACGGGCGAAGCGGTGCGCCTTGAGCACGTCGGTCGAGGACTGGCCGAGGAGGGCGCGGCCGTGGATCGAGGTCACGACCCCGAACTCGCGGTAGAGGCGGCCCACGACGGGGATCATCGCCTCCGCCTTGGCCTGGCGGTCGGCCCACTCGGAGAGGTGGTCGTCGGCTGCGTTGCTCGTCTGCGGCGTCGTCGTCATGGGCCCAGATCGTAGCCGCTGACGCCTCGGGGACGAGCCTCGCACCGGCCTGCGACGACAGATCTCACACCGGTCAGCCCGGGGTCGTCACGTCGAAGAGCGCCTGCACCTTGGGCGCCCCTCCGCAGGTGAGCTGGTGGGGCGCGCTCATCGTGCGCACGACATGACGAAGGGAGGACCGCCCACCGTGGTCGAGGTGGACCAGCCAGGCGTCCTCGCCGGCGGCCTCGAGGCGCGGCGGTGCGAGGTCGGGCAGGCGCACGGAGGGGTCGGTGCGCAGCAGGTCGTGGGCCGCGGCCTGCGCCGCCGGGTGCCAGGAGCAGCGGCCACGCCAGCGGTCGAGGTCGACCCGACCGTCGAGGTGGTCGAGGACGACCCGGGGCGCGGTGTCGCCGGTGAGCCGGCCGTACATCGACCCCTCAGGGAGGATCACGACGTTGCCGGCGAAGCGGTCGCCGCCGAGGTGGGTCGTCTCCCAGACGGCACCGGGCAGGGCGTCGTCGAGGACCGCGGCGACGACCCGCCCCTCGACCGCGCAGCAGACGTCCTTGCGCCCGTGGGCGCACACGAGGAAGAGCGGTTCGCTCGTCGGGTCGGGCAGGTCGTCGAAGCGCCCCGCGAGCGCGACGAGGTCCTCGGGCCGCTCCCAGCGGGCGCGGCCGACGAGCCCGCGCCACACGTCGACGAGGAAGACCTGCTGCAGCCCCTCGGCATCGACCTGGTCGCCCTCGAGCCGGCCGTGCCGGCGGATGAGCTGGAGCCGGGCACCGAAGCGCCCCAGGGCCGCGTCGAGGTCCGCGCGGACGTCGGCGATGTCGGGCGCCGCGATCGGCTTGGCCGGCCACGGGCCGGGGTGACCGACGAGCATCCAGTAGCGCGCGGGCACGGCGGTGCCGACCGGCACGTCGCCGCGCTCGAGGGCAGCGAGCGAGCACCGGGTGGGCCTCGCGGAGGGGGTCGTGCTCACGCTCGCGACCCTACGCGGGGCGCTCGGCGGCGGGCACCGCCACCCCGGCGACGACGAGCCGCCGGGCGAGGTCGGGGTCGAGCACGGCGGGCACCGCGCCGGCGAGCCAGGCCGTCACCGCCGCCGCGTCGTCGTCGGTGAGGGGCAGCCGCCCGGCCCGGCTGACGAGGACCGCGCCCTCGGCGCCGGTCTCGAGCGAAGCCTGCAGGTGGGCGCGGGGCGCGATGGGGAGGTCGTCGAGCCCGTCGGCGAGGGCCTCGACGGTCCCGACCGGGCTCACCGGCCCCGGCCGCTGGGCCGCGCGCTGGCGGGCGGCGAGCCGTGCGGCGACGGCGCTCGCGTCGACGTCGGCGACGGCCTGCAGCAGCGCCTCGCGGACGGCGGCGAGGTCGTCGGCGATGGCCTCGGGGTCGGCGACGTCCACCCCGGGGCGAAGGGAGGTGCGCTGCGACTCCTGCGCAGCCAGCCCCCTTCGCGCGGCGTCGAAAACGGCCTCGGCGAGGTGTCCGCGGTGCCACACGTGGATGCCGACGGTCAGGTGCGTGCTCACGCCGCCGAGGGCGGTCGCCGAGTGCAGCCAGCCACGGGGCACGTAGAGCACGTCGCCGGGCCGAAGCGTGACCTCGAGGTGCGGCTCGCCGGTGGCCGCCTGCTCGACGGCCGGGCGCCGGTCCTGCCACGGCTGGTCACGCAGCGGGTGCGGCTGGACGGGGGCGTGCAGGCGCCAGCGCTTCTCCCCCGCGGTCTGCAGGACGAAGACGTCGTGCACGTCGTAGTGGGCGGCGAAGCCGCGGCTGCTCGGCGGGGTGACATAGGCATTGACCTGCACGGGGTGGCCGAGGTCGGCGGCGAGGTCCTGGGCGAGCTCGAGCACCGGCGGGTGGGTGCGGTGCAGGCCCTGCAGGACGAGGGTGTGCCCCTCGGCGAAGAGGCGCAGCAGCGCGGTGTCGTCGAGCTGGTCGGTCACGCCCGCGCCGACGCCACCGCCGCGGGTGAAGTCGGCGTCAGCGAGCGTGTGCCCGTCACGGGCCACGCGCAGGAAGGGAGTGCGCAGGCCACGACGCGAGAGCAGGTCGTCGACGTCACGGGTCGTCAGCAGGTCGTCGAAGGGGGTCGGCAGCGCCGCCGCGGTCACGTGCCGGGGCTCTCGACCCCAGGAGCGCTCGAGCTCCTCGGGGCCGAGGTCGGTGACGCGGGCGAGGCCGGTGCACCGCGCGGGTGCACCGGCCTCGTGGGCGTCGGTCACTCAGGCTCCGCCGTCGGCGCCACCGTCACCGGCAGCGCCGTCGCCAGCGGCTCCGTCCGCGCCACCGTCACCAGCGGCTCCGTCCGCGCCACCGTCACCAGCGGCTCCGTCCGCGCCACCGTCACCAGCGGCGCCGTCCGCACCGCCGTCACCGGCGGTCGGGGCCTCGACGGGCACGCCGCCGATGGCCTCCTCGGGCAGGTCAGGGGTCTCGTTCGGAGGCTGCGTCATGGTGCTACTCCTTCACAGTCGAGAGGAGGGACGGCATCGTCCCCGGGCTCCCTGTCTATCGGAGAGCGCCCCGCAAGGGAAGGGGGCGAGTCGGTTGAACATGAAACAGGTTGAGGCACAACGGGTTAGTGTCGATTCATGACTGCACCCACCGCTGCCCGCGACCTCGACGTCGTGCTTGTCGGAGCCACCGGCTTCGTCGGTCGACTCACCGCGGCGCACCTGCGCGACCACGCCCCCGACGGCCTGCGCGTCGCCCTCGCCGGACGCTCGCGGGACAAGCTCGACGCCCTCGCCGCCGAGCTCGGTGACGCCGCCGCCACGTGGCCGCGGGTCGTCGTCGACGTCTCCGACCCCGCCGCCTGCGCGGACCTCGCCGCCCGCACGCGCGTCCTCGTGACCACGGTCGGCCCCTATGCCGCCTACGGGCGCGAGCTCGTCAAGGCCTGCGCCGTCGCCGGCACGCACTACGCCGACCTCACCGGCGAGGTGCTCTTCGTCCGTGACTCCGCCGAGGCCTTCCACGAGGTGGCCCAGCGCTCCGGCGCCCGGGTCGTCCACTCGTGCGGCTTCGACTCGATCCCCTCGGACATCGGCGTCTGGGAGACGGCCCGGGTCGCCCGCGAGGAGGGCGCCGGCGAGCTGACCGACACGGTGCTCTTCGTGCGCCGCCTGCGCGGCGGCCTCTCCGGCGGCACGATCGACTCGATGCGCCGGCAGACGATCGCCGCGCGCGAGTCCGTCGAGGACCGACGCGTCATCAACGACCCCTACGGCCTGAGCCCCGACCGCGCCGCCGAGCCGACGAGCGCCGACCGGGCCGAGATCGCCCCGACGACCACCGAGCACTCGCGGGTGCGCTCGGCGCTCGGCAAGGTCGGCTCCCGGCTGCCGGTGCGCCGCACCGCCGACGGTCACTGGACCGGCCCCTTCATCATGGCGTCGTACAACACGCGCATCGTGCGCCGGAGCAATGCCCTGCTCGGCTGGGCCTACGGCCGTGCCTTCCGCTACCACGAGGTGACCGACTTCGGCAGCCGCGCGAAGTCCCCCTTCGCCGCCACCGGCATGACCGCCGGCCTGCTCGGTCTCGTCGCTGGCCTGTCCTTCGCGCCGACCCGTCGGGTCGTCGACCGCTTCCTGCCCGAGCCGGGCGAGGGTCCGGACGAGCAGACGCGGGTCAACGGGCGCTTCACGATGGAGGTCGTCGCCTCCACGACCGGTGGCGCGCAGTACGCGACGACGGTCGCGGCCAAGGCCGACCCCGGCTACAACGGCACGGCGATCATGCTCGGCCAGGCCGCGCTGTGCCTCGCCCAGGACGACCTGACGAGCGAAGGGGGCGTGCTCACCCCCGCGGTCGCGATGGCCGCCCCGCTCATCGAGCGCCTGCGGGCGCAGGACTTCACCATCGAGACCCGGCGCATCGACGCCTGACGCTCCCCGGACTCCGCATTGCCCAAGGGCAATGCAGCAGGGCGGCGACCTGAGGCCGCATTGCCGTTGGGCAATGCGGCCTCAGGTCGTGCGAAGGGGGGAAGGTCAGGACTCGTCGAGGCGGGCCTGCGGCACGGGGGCGTCGGTGCCCTCGGCGCGCACGTCGCGGTGCCAGGACTCGGTGCGATAGCGGGTGACCCAGCCCATCGACGCATAGATCCCGTCGGCGCCGGTCGGGCTGTCGGCGTCGACCTCGAGCGAGACGCGGTTGCGGCCGCGGCGAGCGGTGTCGGCGATGACGGCGTGGAGCAGCGACTTGGCCACCCCGCGACCGCGGGCCAGGCGGTGGACGCCGATGTAGTCGATGTAGGTGCCCTCGTGGCCGTCGGCGTCCTCGGGCAGCACCGCTGCGGCCACGGCGCCGCCGGGCACCCACTGGCCCTCGATCTCGATGTCGGCGATCCACCAGTGGTCCCACCGGTGGCCGGGCGCCTCGCGCAGCCGCGAGAGGAACTCCGGGAAGGACTCGCGATAGGAGTTGAAGTGGTCGGCGAAGGACTCCTCGATCATCCGGTAGACCGCCTGCAGGTCCGCCGCGACCGGGGTGCCGTCCTCGCGGCGCGCGACCTGGCGCACGACGACGCCCTCGCGGGTCTCGGCGAGCTCGGCGTCGCCGGGACCGATGGGCCGGCTCATCTGCAGCCACCGACGCGCGCGGGTGAAGCCGGCCGGCTCGAGCATGCTGCGCAGGCGGTCGTCGTCCTCGTGCACCGACACGTCGAGCCGGGTGCCTCCGAGCCCGCGCCCGCGGGAGATGCGCAGCGCGACCGCCTCGGCCCAGGCGAGCAGCGAGGCCGCGAGCGCCTGACCGTCCTCGCGACCGAGCGCCGGGTCAGCGGTCAGGTCGACGTTGGACCGGCCGGCCGCCCGGTCGTGCACCCGGGCCCACACCCGGATCGCACCCTGCGGATCAGCGACGACGACCTGACGACGGGTCCACGAGCCCTCACCGACGGCCTCGCCGGCGACGAGCTCGGCCTCGACGGCACCGGAGCCGTCGACCGCCCGCTTGGCCGACGAGACGAGCGCGATGAGCTCGTCGACGTCGGTCTCGTCGGGCACCCGGGTCGTCCAGCCCTCGGGCAGGTCCTCCGGGACGATCGGGAGGAAGCCGGTCTGGTTGCGGGGGCCGCCGCTCACGGGACCATCCGTCGCTGACGGGGCAGGAAGTCGGGGGACTCCTTGCGGGCATTGGCCGCTCGTGCCCGAGCGGCGTTGGGCCCGAAGAGCAGGGGCAGCTGCTCCCTTCGCTCACGGGCGAAGGTGTAGCGCGGGCTGCGGTTCCACGTGCCGTCGAAGAGCCGCTTGGTCGCGGCGAGCGCGTCCGGCGAACGGGTCGCCAGCTGCTGCGCGAGCTCGGTGGCCGCGGCCACGGGGTCGGCGGCGACCTCGGTCGCGAGCCCGAGCTCGTGCGCCCGGGTCCCCGAGATCTTGTCGGCGGTCATCGTCAGCTTCTTCGCCACGTCGATGCCGACGAGCTCCGAGAGGGCCTGCACGCCGGACATGTCGGGGATGATCCCCCAGCGGCCCTCGAGCACCGACCACGTCGCCTCGGGATGGGTGATGCGGAAGTCGGCAGCAAGCGCGATCTGCAGCCCGCCACCGAGGCAGTGCCCGCTCACGGCCGCGATGACCGGCACGGGCAGGCGGCGCAGCGCCCACGGCGCCTCCTGGAAGGTGTTGGTCCCCCGCCACGGCCGCGGGACGAAGCGCGACGCGATCGCCGACGGCTTCTTCATCGCCGAGCCGAAGTCGAGCCCGGCGCAGAAGGAGTCCCCCTCCCCCGAGACGACGACGGCCCGCAGCCGTCGGTCGGAGCGCAGCCCGTGGGCCGCCGCGGCGAGGTCGTCGAGCATGTCGAGCGTCAGCGCGTTGAGCTTGTCGGGCCGGGACAGGCGCACGTGTCCGATGCCGTCCTGGATGGTCGTCGTGATGTGCCGGGGCATGGCCCCAAGACTAGGTGGGTCCGGGGACGACGGAAGGGCCCCGTCCGAGGACGGGACCCTTCCGGTCGTGGCGGGGACGCGGGTGCGCCGCCGCGTGGGCGGGGTGCTCCCGGGTCAGACCGCCTTGAGGAGCTGGTCGAGGATGCCCGAGACCTCCGAGGCGGACTTCGACGTCGCCGAGGTCACCAGGTAGGTCGTGCCACCCGCCTCGCCGGCGCACTGCGTCGTCGAGGAGAGCTTGCCGCAGTGGTTGTCGCCGACCTTTTCGTCGCCGTCCCAGATGGCCTCGAAGTCGGCCGGCTTGACGCCCTCGCCGATGACGACGGAGATCGTGTCCGAGCCCTTGGTGTAGACGGCCGTCTGCTGGCCGCTGTTGTCGCTCGTCGTGCCACGCTTCCAGCCGTCGAACTCCTCGGGGAACTCAGCGGTGCCGCCACCGGCGGTGGAGGAGGACGAGGTCTCGGAGGTCGGCTCGCTCGTCGACGAGGTGGTCGGCTCGCTCGTCGTCTCGGAGGTCGGCTCCGTGGTCGAGGACTCGGTGCTGCTCTCGCTGGTCGACTCGCTCGTCGTGGTCGACGAGCTCGACTCGTCGTCGTCACGGTTGGCGATGACGAAGCCACCGATGCAGCACAGGACCACGACGAGGGCGATGACGCCGGCGATGGCGGCGATCAGGCCCTTGCTGCGGCTCTTCTTCGGCGGCTCACCCGGGCCACCGGACATGCCGTAGGGCTGGCCGGGGCCACCGGGACCAGCAGGACCACCGGGGCCGCCGCCGTAGCCCTGGCCGGGCTGGCCCTGCCCGAACTGCCCGGAGGGCGGCTGGGTCTGGCCGAAGGAACCGCCCGGGGGCGGAGGGACGTTCGGGCCGCTCGGACCCCCTGCTGGTGTGGACATGAGCCAATCGTGGCACAGCCGGTGCGCACGACGCGGCGAAGGGCGGAACTCCCCCTGTCGAGTTCCGCCCTTCGCGTCGGTCCGGAACCCCCCTGCAGGCTCCGGACCGGTGTCGGGGGTGGCGTCCCCTGTGCCCTTCCGACACCGACAAACCTATGGATGTGCTGGGAACCGGTCGATGGGGAGAAGTACCCATCCGACCCGGGGGCTGGCCCCCGGGCGCCTCATCGGGCGAAGGGAGGCTGCCTCGAGTCAAAGACACAGCGCGTGAGCGAACACGCGCTGTGTCTTTGTCCGAGAGGGGGCGTCGGTGGGCGGAGGGCCAAGGGAGCCGCAGGACGAAGGGGGATGGCTGCGCACATCAAGCCGAAGTCAGGCACGACAACCGCCGGCGAAGAGGAGAACGAAGGACTTCGGCGGGCGCAGCCGCCCCCCTTCGTCCGGAGGCCAGCAGTCGTCCCCCGTCGCCCGGAGGGACGCACCTCAGCCGGAGGGACGCACCTCAGCGCGCCTCGAGCAGCTCCTTGAGCCGGCGCAGGGTGACGGCCATGCCCGCCTCCATCTCGCGGTCGAAGTCGGAGACGCCACCGAGCACCTTGTCCTGCAGGGTGCGCGAGATCTGCGTCGTGCCCTGCGGGGCCTCGCGGCGGTGGGTCACGGTCGTGCCACCCGCGGCCGAGGGCGCGAGCTCGAAGGACCAGATCGTCGCGTTGTCCTTGACCCGGAAGGCGTAGTCGCGCGCGCGCTCGAAGCGCACGACCTTGGCGCGGGTCGGCCAGAGCAGCGGACCGCGACGGTTGATGTTGATCGTGCGCGTGCCGAGCCCGACGGGGGCCGTACCCACGACGTGGGTGCGCACCACCTGATCGGACAGTCCGGCGAGGGCTCGCGGATCGGTGATGACCGCCCAGACCTGCTCGGGCGTGGCATCGATGTCGGTCGTGGACTCCAGGAGCGGGGCGTTCTGCGTCGTCGTCATGCGACCCGACCCTATGAGCCGCTGACGGGCTCCGCTGTGGCCGAGGTCTCCCCCTTCGTCACCGGACCCTGCTCCAGGGCGGTGCCCTCGACGTCGAGGTCCGGCAGGATCCGGTCGAGCCAGCGGGGCATCCACCAGGCGCCCTCACCGAGCAGGTGCATCACCGCAGGAGTGAGGGTCATCCGCACGAGGAGCGCGTCGACGAGGACTCCGACGGCGAGCGCAAAGCCGATCGGCCGGATCATCGTCAGGTGGGCGAAGATGAAGCCCGCGAAGACCGCCGCCATGATCAGGGCCGCGGCGAGCACGACCTTGGCGCCGTGGGTGAAGCCGTGCCGCACCGCAGCGCGGGCGTCGGCGCCGTGGGCGTGCGCCTCCTTCATCCCGGACACGAGGAACATCTGGTAGTCCATCGCCAGGCCGAAGAGGACGCCGATGAGCATGATCGGCATGAAGCTGAGCATCGGCCCGGGGGTGTCGACACCGAGGATCGAGCCGAGCCAGCCCCACTGGTAGACCGCGACGGCGGCACCGAAGGACGCGGCGACGGACAGCAGGAAGCCGGCGGTCGCGACGAGCGGCACGAGGATGCTGCGGAAGACGATGGTGAGCAGGACGAGCGAGAGCCCGATGACGATCGCCAGGTAGGGAGGAAGCGCGGCGGCGAGCTGCTCGGAGATCTCGATGTTGGCGACGGTCTGGCCGGTGAGGCCGATCTCGGAGTGCGTCGCCGTGCCGATCGGTCCGGCGCTCGCCTTGAGGAGGCGGACGGTGTCGCTCGTCTCCTTGTCCGCCGGGCCGCCTACGGTGACGACCTGGAAGGCGAGCGTGGTCCGGTCGTCACTGACCCCGAAGGGGATGACCGCCTTGACGCCGTCGACGCTGCGCAGCTCCTTGACGAGGTGGCTCTGCTCGACGAGGACCGCGTCCGTGTCCTTCGCCGGCTCGTCGAGGGTTGCGACGGCGATGATCGGACCGTTGGCCCCGGCGCCGAAGTTGTCCTCGACCTCGACGTAGGTCTGGTGGGCGGTGGACTCAAGCGGCTCACTCGACCCGTCCGGCAGCCCGAGGCGAAGGGAGAGCGCCGGCACCGCGATGATCCCGCACAGGGCGATGACAGCGAGCACGACGAGCGCGGGGCGCTTCGTCACGCCGTCGACGTAGCGCGACCCGAAGACCTGGTCGGTGTCGGGCCGGGCGGCATGCTTGGCCCACGCGCGCTTCGAGATGACCCGGCGGCCGACGACGTGGAGCAGGGCCGGGGTGAGCGTCAGGGCGACGCACACGGCGACGACGACGGTCGCGGCGGCGACGAGTCCCATCTGGCCGAGGAGCGGCACGGGGGTGATGACGAGTGCGGTGAGCGCGATGGCGACGGTCGTGCCGGCGACGACGACGGCGCTGCCCGCGGTGCCGACGGCGTGCGCGATGGAGTCGGTCATCTCGCGCCCGTCGAGCAGCTGGATGCGGTGCCGGTTGACGATGAAGAGCGCGTAGTCGATGCCGACGGCGAGGCCGAGCATGAGCGCGAGCGCCGGGGTCATCGCGTGCATGTCGAAGAAGTGCGTCGCGGTCATGGCCCCGGCGAGGCCGACGCCGACGCCGAGGAGGGCACCGGAGATCGGCAGTCCGGCAGCGATGAGCGAGCCGAGGGCGAGGGTGAGCACGATGGCAGCGATGACCAGGCCGACGACCTCACCGGGACCGACGAGGGTGTTCTCCTGGGTGATCTCGACGCTGTACTCCGTCTGGATCCCGACGTCGTCGAGCTGCTTCCCGATCTCGACGATCGCCTCCTTGACCTCGGGGTCGACGGAGTTGGTGTTGGTGTCAAACTGGATCTGGGTCAGCGCGTAGCCGTCATCGGTGACAAATCGTGTGTCCGCGGCCCCGTGGGCGACGATCGTGCCGGCGTCGTACTGGGTCCGGCCGGCCTTGAGCTTGCGCTCCCCCTTGGCGTAGTCCTTCTTGGCCTTGGCCATCTTCTTCTCGCCGTCCTTGACCTGCTGGCGGATCTCGGCGAGGTGCGGGCTGTCGGGGTCGTTCTTCTCGAAGTAGTCGATCCACGCGTTGCCGTAGTCGAGCTGGCCCTGGGCCTTGGAGATCTTGACCCAGGCCTTGTCGAGGTCCTTCTGGCCCTTGTCGAGGTCCTTCTTCGCGTCCGTCAGGTCGGTGCGCGAGTCGTCGAGGGTCCGCTGGTTGTCGAAGGGGTTGATGACCCGCTTGACGCTCGGCTGGTCCTCCCACTCGCCGTAGACCTTGTCGATCGCCGTGCGCTGCTCGGAGGTGAATGCGCCGTCCTCGGTGTGGAGCACCACCGTGCCGAAGCCGCCTGCTGCGTCGGGGATCTCGGTCTGCAGGTTGTCCAGCACCTCCTCGAACTCGCTCCCGGGCACCGACACCTCGTTGGTCAGGGGGCGACCGAAGGCGGCGGCGCCGGATCCGGCCAGTACGAGGACGACGAGCCAGGCCGCGAGCACGCTCTTGGCGTGGGTGGCGCACCAGCGGCCGAGGCGGTAGAGGCGAAGTGCCATGCGAGTGATCTCCTGATCGAGTCTTCTACGTCCGTAGAACAGTCATCTACAAATGTAGAGGCAATGTCGTTGAGAGGTCAAACGGTGGGAGAGAATGGATCGGTGAATCCCCCTTCGCCGCCCCCGGTTGCACGATCGTCCACCGATGGTCGGGTGGGGACAGCCCTCGCCGCCCTGGTGCTCGGGGGCGTCGGCATCGGCGTCACCGAGTTCGTGACGATGGGACTGCTCCCGGAGATCGCCGGGGGCATCGGGACAACGATCCCACAGGCCGGGCACACAATCTCGGCGTACGCGCTCGGCGTCGTCGTCGGCGCACCGACGATCGCGATCTTCGGCAACCGGCTCCCCCGCCGTGAGCTGCTGGTCGCGCTCATGGTCCTCTTCGCCGTGGGCAACGCCCTGAGCGCGGTCGCCACGAGCTACCCGCTGCTCATGCTCGCCCGGCTCGTCGCCGGCATCCCGCACGGCGCCTTCTTCGGCATCGCCTCGATCGTCGCCTTCGACATCGTCGCGCCGGGGCGCGGCGGCTGGGCGGTCAGCCGGATCATGCTCGGCATCCCCATCGCCAACGTCGCCGGCGTCCCACTCGCGACCTGGCTGGGCCAGCAGGCCGGCTGGCGCTCCGCGTACTGGCTCGTCGCCGCGATCGGTGTCCTCACCGCCGTGCTCGTCAGCATCGTCGTCCCGCACCAGCCCGCCGACACAGAGGCCGACGTGCGCAGCGAGCTGTCCGCCTTCGCCGACTCGCAGGTCTGGCTCACACTGCTCGTCGGGTCGATCGGCTTCGGCGGCGTCTTTGCGATGTACTCCTACATCTCACCGATCCTGCGCAACCAGACCGGCCTGCCCGCCGACGCGGTGCCGATCTACCTCTTCGTCTACGGCGTCGGTGGCCTGCTCGGCACGATGATCGCCGGGCGGCTCGTCGACCTGTCGGTGCTGCGCACGCTCGTCGGGTCGACGATCGCGACCGGGGCCAGCCTCGCCCTCTTCGCCTGGGCCGCCAACTGGGCGATCCCGGCCGGCGTCGTCCTGCTCCTCGTGTGCATCTCCGTCTCGGCCTTCGTCCTCGCCCTCCAGCTGCGGCTCATGGAGGTCGCCGGACGCGCCCGCACCCTCGGCGCCGCCGGCAATCACGCCGCCCTCAACGTCGCCAACGCCCTCGGCGCCTGGCTCGGTGGACTCGTCCTCGCCGCTGGATGGGGGTGGCAGGCGCCCTCGCTCGTCGGCGCCGGCCTGTCCCTCGCCGGCCTCGTGACGCTGCTGATCTCCCTTCGCATCCACCGCGGTCGCACGACGCTGGACTGACCCTGCACCCTTCGCCCCTTCGAGACGCTTGCTGCGCAAGCCCCTCAGGGACCGGAGGGCATATCGTCGGCCCCATGGCGCACCCCGACATCCGCCCGGCCACACCGGAGGACCTGCCCGACCTGATCCGTCTGGTCAAGGACCTGGCGACGTACGAGAAGGAGCCGGACGCGGCCGTCGCCACGGAGGACGACTTCCGCGCCGCGCTCTTCCCCACGGGCAAGGGCGCGACGCCGATGGCCTGGTGCCACGTCGCCGAGGCGGGCGAAGGGCGGGACCGTCAGGTCGTCGGGATGGCGCTGTGGTTCCTCACCTTTTCCACCTGGACCGGTCGGCACGGTATCCACCTCGAGGACCTCTACGTCGAGCCGCGGCACCGCGGGTCGGGCCTGGGCAAGGCGCTGCTCGAGACCCTCGCGCAGGAGTGCCGCGAGCGCGGGTACAAGCGGCTGGAGTGGTCCGTGCTGCGGTGGAATGCACCGTCGATCGCCTTCTACGACTCGCTCGACGCGACGCCGCAGGACGAGTGGCTGACCTACCGGCTCGACGGCGACGCTCTCGAGGCGCTCGGTCGCGACGACGACTGAGCGGACTCCCCCTTCGCCCCCGCCCGTCCGGCCACGTGGAACCGGACGTGGAGATCCGGGTCACGCCTGCCATAGTGGGCGGGTTCCACGCACGCATTTGGGAGGCACCCGGTGATTCAGTACGTCCACATGTTCAGCGAGGGCGATCGCGACCAGAAGGATCTGCTCGGCGGCAAGGGGGCCAACCTCGCCGAGATGGTCAAGCTGGGCCTGCCGGTCCCGCCCGGATTCACGATCACCACCGAGGCCTGCCGCGCCTACCTCTCCGAGGGGCGGGTGCCCCCGGAGGTGCGCGTCGAGGTGACCCAGCGACTGCGTGACGTCGAGGACCTCATCGGCCGCACCCTCGGCGACTCCGAGGAGCCGCTGCTGCTCTCCGTGCGCTCCGGGGCGAAGTTCTCCATGCCCGGGATGATGGAGACGGTGCTCAACGTCGGGCTCAACGACGACACCGTGCACTCGCTGGCCTCCTTCGCCGGCGACGAGCGCTTCGCGTGGGACTCCTACCGGCGCCTCATCCAGATGTTCGGCAAGACGGTGCTCGACATCGACTCCGAGCGCTTCAGCGACGTGCTCGACGCGCACAAGGAGCAGGCCGGGGTCCAGGCGGACGTCGACCTGACCGCCGACCACCTCAAGGAGGTCGTCGCGGAGTTCAAGCAGATCGTGCTCGACGAGACGGGCAACCCCTTCCCGCAGACGCCGCGTCGCCAGGTCGACATGGCGATCGAGGCGGTCTTCCGCAGCTGGAACACCGAGCGCGCCCAGCTCTACCGCCGCCGCGAGCGCATCGCCGACGACCTCGGCACCGCGGTCAACGTGCAGGCGATGGTCTTCGGCAACCTCGGCGAGACCTCGGGCACGGGCGTGTGCTTCACCCGCGACCCTTCCTCCGGGCACTCCGGCGTCTACGGCGACTACCTGCCCAATGCGCAGGGCGAGGACGTCGTCGCCGGCATCCGCAACACGCTCGCGCTCACCGACCTCGAGCAGCGCGACCCCGAGGCCTACAAGGAGCTGCGCGCCGCGATGCGCCGGCTCGAGACGCACTACCGCGACCTGTGCGACATCGAGTTCACCATCGAGCGCGGCAAGCTGTGGATGCTGCAGACCCGCGTCGGCAAGCGCACCGCCGGTGCCGCCTTCCGCATCGCGACCCAGCTCGTCGACGAGGCCCTGATCACGATGGACGAGGCGCTCGAGCGGGTCACCGGCGAGCAGCTGAGCCAGCTGCTCTTCCCGCAGTTCGACCGCGAGGCCGAGCGCACCCTCATCGCGACCGGCATGGGCGCCTCCCCCGGCGCGGCCGTGGGCGCCGTGGCCTTCGACAACGCGAGCGCCGAGGCCAAGCAGGCCGAGGGCAGCTCGGTGATCCTCGTGCGTCGCGAGACCTCCCCCGAGGACCTGCCCGGCATGATCGCCGCCGCGGGCATCCTCACCGCGCGCGGTGGCAAGACCTCGCACGCGGCCGTTGTCGCCCGCGGCATGGGCAAGTGCGCCGTCGTCGGCGCCGAGGACCTCGTCGTCGACGTGGCGAGCAAGGAGATCCGGGTCGGCGAGCACGTCGTGCGCGAGGGCGACACGATCGCCATCGACGGCAAGACCGGCGAGGTCTTCCTCGGCGACGTCCACGTCGTCGACTCCCCCGTGATGACCTACATCTCCGAGGGCATCGAGGCCGCCCGGGCGATCTCCGACGGTCAGGAGACGACCGAGCTCATCGAGGCCGTCGACCGGCTGCTCACCCACGCCGACGCCCGTCGCCGGCTCAAGGTGCGCGCCAACGCCGACACCGGCGAGGACGCCCAGCGCGCCCGCGACCGCGGCGCCGAGGGGATCGGCCTGTGCCGCACCGAGCACCAGTTCCTCGGCGAGCGGCGCCAGCAGATCGAGCGGGTCGTCCTCGCGGAAACCGACGAGGAGCGCGATGCCGCCCTCGCCGAGCTGCTGCCGGCGCAGATCGAGGACTTCGCCCAGCTGCTCTCCGCGATGGACGGGCTGCCGACGACGATCCGGCTCATCGACCCGCCGCTGCACGAGTTCCTCCCCGACCTCACCGACCTGACCGTCGAGGTCGCCCTGGCGGAGGAGCGCGGCGAGGGTGGCCCCGAGGTCGAGCGGGCGCGCGCGCTGCGCGACGCGGTGCGGGCGATCCACGAGTCCAACCCGATGCTCGGCCTGCGCGGCGTGCGCCTCGGGCTGAAGATCCCCGGCCTCTTCGGCCTGCAGATCCGCGCCATCGCCGAGGCCGTCGTGCGGTTGCGTGAGGAGGGCAAGGACCCCCAGCCGGAGATCATGGTCCCGCTCATCGGCTCCAACCGTGAGCTCGTCATCGTCCGGGCCCAGGCGGAGGAGATCATCGCCGAGGTCGCCGAGGCGCACAACCAGTCGATCGACCTGCCGATCGGCTGCATGATCGAGCTGCCGCGCGCGGCCCTCACGGCCAACCGCATCGCGCAGACCGCCGACTTCTTCTCCTTCGGCACCAACGACCTGACCCAGACGACGTGGGGCTTCTCCCGCGACGACGTGGAGACGGCCTTCTTCCCGAAGTACCTGGAGAACGGCGTCCTGACGATCTCCCCCTTCGAGACCCTCGACGCGCTCGGCGTCGGCGAGCTCGTGCGGATCGGTGTCGACAAGGGCCGGAGCACGCAGCCGGGCCTGAAGACCGGTGTCTGCGGCGAGCACGGTGGCGACCCGGAGTCGATCCACTTCTTCAACGAGGCCGGCCTCGACTACGTGAGCTGCTCCCCCTTCCGCGTCCCGGTGGCGCGCCTGGAGGCCGGCCGCGCGGTCGTGCTCACCGACGACGTCGGCACCCGCTGACCGGACCTCGTCCGGGCACGTCCGGGCCTCGAGACCGCACAGGGCGGGACTCCCGACGAGGGGGTCCCGCCCTTCGTCATGCTGGCCCGGTATTGAACCGGTAGCCCCGGGAGCCGGCGGGCCCCTTGGACTGCTGCCGGCTTCCAGGGCTACCGGTTCAACACACAACCTTCATGACGCATGGGCGTCAGTACCTCGTCCGGGCACGACGAAGGCCCCGCACCACATGGTGCGGGGCCTTCGTCACGTCCGGGCTGGATTCGCCCCCGGACGGTCGCGCTCAGCGCGTGGAGAGGACCGGGTGGAAGCGGTCGCTCATCCGGTTGTCGTAGGGCGCGTGGTAGCCCGGCGCCGACGTGGCCGAGGAGATGAGGTCCTGCTTGGACGTACGGGTCTCGTCCTGGGACATGGCGGCCAGCTCGGCGGCCATGCGGGTGTGGTCGGAGTCCGGGCCGGCACCCCAGTGGCGGTTGGCGGCGGGACGAAGGGCGTTGATGTAGGTCATCCAGAGCTTCTCCATGGCCACAATGATGTCAGCGTCAACTATCCGTGACCAATGCAGTTTTGTGGCAGATCATGCAGGTTTGCTTCATCATCGGCTACTCTTCCGGGCATGGTCGACGCCCACCGACTCCGGACCTTCTTGTCCGTCATGGCCTCCGGCTCGGTCAACGCCGCCGCCGGGCACCTCGGCTACTCACCGTCGGCGGTGAGCCAGCAGATCGCCGCGCTGCAGAAGGAGACCGGGCTCACACTCTTCACCCGCCACGGGCGCGGGATCGAGCCCACACCGGCGGCCCACACGCTCGCAGCGGAGTCCGAGCAGCTCATGACGGAGCTCAAGCGGGTCGATGCCGTCGTCGACGACCTGCGCGAAGGGAGCACCGGCTCGCTGGCGATCGGGTACTTCGCCTCGGCGGGCTATCGGTGGATGCCGCAGCTGGCCAAGCGCCTGCAGGCGAAGATGCCCGAGCTGACGCTGCAGATGGTCCTCACCGAGGGCTACCCGCGCGGCGAGGCGCCGATCGTCGACATCGACGTCGTGCCCGCCGACCCCACCACCTCGGTCCGGGCCGGCCACCTCGTCACTCCCCTGATGACCGACCACTTCGTCGCGCTCGTGCCGGCCGACCACAAGCTCGCCGGCCGGCGCCGCGTCGAGATGGCCGAGCTCGCCGACAGCCCGTGGATCAGCAACGACATCTCCGCCGGCATCACCCAGGACATGGTCGACCGGGCTTGTCGCGCAGCGGGGTTCCGGCCCCGCTACACCGTCGAGGCGCAGGACCACTACACGGCGACGGCCTTCGTCGCGGCGGGTGTGGGCATCACGGTCCTGCCCGACCTCGCCAGCCGCTCGATCCCCAAGTCGGTGCGCCGCCTGCGCCTGACCAACCCCAACCCGGTGCGTGACATCGTCGCGCTCACCGCGCCCGTGGCCCGGTCCAACGAGGCGGCGAAGCTCGCCGTCGACCTGCTGCAGCAGATCGCCGCCGCCTCTGCCCGGCGGCGGTGACGCCCCCTTCGGCTCAGGGCCACTCCTCGCGCAGGATCCCGTAGGTGTAGCCGTCGACCCAGCCGAGCTCGGCGTGCCACGAGTCCTTGACGCCGTGCTGCTCCCTGCGCATGCCGATGCGCTCCATGACCCGCCACGACGGGGTGTTGTCGGCGAAGCAGCCGGCCGTCACCCGGTGCAGCCCGAGCTCGTCGAAGGCGATCGACAGCAGGCCGCGCGCCAGGTGTGTGCCGTGGCCGCGACCGGCGTGCGCGGGGTCGATGGTGTAGCCGAGGCTGCCCTGGGCCCGGCTCCAGATGTCCTGACCGGCGTGGACCTGGCCCATGGCGTCCCCGATGGACAGTGAGCCGGTCCCCACGAGCTGACCGTCGACGTGTGCGGCCACGCCGAGGCTGTCGGGGTCGTCCTCGAGCCAGCTGCGCGTGTACGTCTGCGGGTCGACGGTCGTCAGCAGCAGCCACCGCGTGACCTCGGGGCTGTTCCGCCAGGTGAGTGCCTGCGCGATGTCGTCGGGTGTCGGTGGGCGAAGGGAGAGTGGCCCGGCCTGTCGTGGCCAGGCAAGGTCGGCGACCTTCACTCGCCGGACCCCGCCCAGGACCGCTCGACGAGCTCGCGCAGGACGTCGGCGTCGACGTCCTGCAGACGCTTGATGTAGACGCAGCCCTTGCCGGTGGTGTGCGTGCCGAGGCGGTCGAGCAGGTCCTCGTTGGACCCGTAGAAGGTCAGTCCGTAGAGCGTGAGCGCTGCCTTGCGCGGGGCGAGGCCGATGCGGAACCACTCGTGCTCCTTGCCGTCGGCCGTCGTGTAGGGCTGGGTGCCGAAGCCGATCATCGACGGCCCCCACACGACCGGCTCGGCCCCGGAGACCTCGCGCATGAGGTCGAGCGCGGCCTGCGCGTCCGTGCGGCGGCGCTCGTCGGCCACGGCGCCGAGCACCTCGTCGGGGGAGGTGTCGGTGGGCTTCGTCTTGCGGTCGCTGGCCATGGACCGAGGCTAGTCCGGTTGGAGGCCGTCACTGAGGGACGCGAGCGCACGCACCCGCGGCCGGGGCTGGCACAGCCCCAAGTCAGGACTCCGAGACGGACCTCGCCACGTGCCCTAGGGTTGGGAGCCAAACCTAGGGGGGTTACGTGCCACAGGCGACACATGGAGCCGACGTCGAGCGACTGCACGACATTGCGGCATCGCTCGGCGAAGAGTGCGAGAAGATCACGACGTTGAGTCGTCAGGGGTCAGCAATGGCCGACGTTCTCAACTCGCACTGGTCCGGTACGGACCAAGCGACCTTCCAATCCGAGTGGTCCGCATCCGTCACCGCCTTGACGTCCGCTGCCAGTGCACTCCGTGCGTGGTCCGCGCGCCTCCTTGAGCAAGCCGAGGACCAGGTGCAGGCAAGCACAGCCGCACGTGGAGGCGCGGCCAGCGGGAAACGGGCCCCACTGACCGGTCAGCCGCCGGCCACGCCCGGGCCCACGACGTCCAGAGGTCAGTCCGCGCAAGCGACCAGCACGTCACAAGCGGCTGTCGGCAGTCGAGCTCCTGATGTCAACAAGGTCGACAATCAGGTGGTCGGCGGTACCGGCGGACCAGACCCGCACCGACCCGACGGGTTGGGAACAGGGAGACCTGGCACGGCTGCGCCGACCAAGCCGAGTGCACCTGCATGGACTCCACCCGATGGAGGCGCGGGCAAGCACGACTCCCAACCGGTGTCGAAGGACGTGCTCCAGACTCTGGCGAAGGCGCGCGGCATGGTGGCTGGAGCGAGAGTCAAGGGTTGGGACGACGCGGCCAGACACATGGACCACTACCTCGACGGATCCGGCGAGCCACTCGGGGTGGACGTGGACGAGTTGATCCGAGACAACGGCATAGTGGCCGATGCGATCAAGCAACGCGAGAACGATGTAGCCTCTGCCGCCGTGGAGAAGGCTCGCAAGGAGGGCGTCCACGGCCCCGTGACCTACCCGGTCAACACCACGTGGGCTCACACCTTCGCCGACAACAGTCAGAACTGGTACTACGCGACGAACGGCATGGCACACAACGCGGCCGGTCACGTCACGGTCTACCCGCCTGACACGCCCAACGGGAAGTGGCGCTACGAGATGGAGACCCAGGTCAACTACCGGGACCGCTACAACTTCGACGACGGGAAGTCTGCTCCGGTGAACGGAGACACCGTCCCGGACAAGGACCTGGCCGACCTGCACCGCGCCGGCTTGGCCAAGGAGTACACCCTGCACGGCACCTCATCGACCCGACGTCGGTCAGGCAGCATCTCGTGAAGGTGCTCGCCATCTCCGGGGCCACTCTCGTCGCGGCCGCGTGCACCGCCGGCTGGCCGAGTCCGCCGCCCACCACCACCCCCACAACGTCGAACGTCGCGCTCGACGACGTCACCGCGGAGGTCGGGATCGCTCTCCCAAGGGGCGCCGAGGTGACGAGCACCCACAACATCGCGGATGAGCCGACGACGTACCGCATCATCTTCACTGCCCCTCACGAATCCGTGCGCGCTTGGTGTGCCGACGAGATCGGAAGCGACCTCCCTGCAACCGGTCTCACGGAGCAGGACCAAGAGCTGCTCGGGGTGGACTCGGCTCCGGAGGGAGCAAGGATCTGCTCCGCGCTCTCGAGCAACCACACGTGGCAGCAGACCGCACTCGTCACCACCGACACCCCGGCGAAGGTCCGACTCGCGGTCTACCGAGCGTCATGAACGCGGCCTCGAGCAGGCTGAAACAGCACAGAGGTGGATCCGCTCTTTCAGATCCGGTCCCCGGTCTCACGCACCTCGTGGCTGAGCCCGGAACTCCACGTCGCGGAGGATCTCGACGATGTCGTCAACTGCGCTCTCGTCGACGATCAGCTCGACGAAGCGCACCTGGTGGACGTCGAAGCGCGCACCGTCGAGGTAGCCACCGAAGGCCTCCTTGGCCGCTTCGCGGTCGAGCCCGACGAGCGACCTCACGAAGAGCCCGAGCCCGCGCGCCTTTTCAGCCGCCCGCTCCACGTCCGCGGCAGCCCCGGCTCCGCTCTCCAGCAGCATCTGCTCGAGCGCGCTGAGGTCACCCTCGGTGAGCTGCCGGTTACGCCGCAGCCGCTGCAGGGCGATGTTGCTCTCGTGGGAGCGCAGGTAGGCACTGGCCTTCGCGCGGAAGCGCTCCATGTCGGTGCCCGGCACCGTCCCGGGCAGCGTCACCTCGGTCGCCTCACCGAGCTCGTCGGCGAAGTCCGTGTAGACCGGGTTGCGTTTCGTCTTCTCCACCAGGCGAACGAGCGCCCGCAGCTTCAGGCGCATCTGCTCGAGCATCGGGAGCGTCACATCGACCCACCACTCGTCACCCGCCACGGGACGAGATAACCGTCGGCGACGGCTTCGTCGAGGCTGTAGGCACCGGTCGGGACACCGTACTCGAGCTGGAAGAGCCGGTAGGTGTTGTGGTCGACCTCGTCCTTGGGCGTGGCGGTCAGCGCGCGAACCGGCCCTGCGACCACAGTGGCGTGGCCTGCCAGCCCTCTGGGAACCCCATCTCTCCCACCGACCGCCCGGGCAAATCTTGGAACGTGTCCTCCACGAGATTCCTGACCTTGGAGGTCCAAGAACTCCCGGGCGACGTCCCCTGCAGCAGGTAGCCCATGAGGGTGAGCGCACCAAATGCTCGCTCGCTCTGCCCCTCGGGCAGGCACTCAAGGGCGTCGATCGTCCTCAGTCCAGCCGTCCCAACAGGGGTGAAGGACCGATTCCACACACGGCCATGGTGCGCTGCGCTGTTCCGGATGACAGTCAAGTGCTCGAGCCAACGTGCCAGCGGATGCACCTTTCTGCCCTTCTTCCGCTGGTTGGCAGTCAATCTTGCTTCGTCGACCCGGACGCCAAGGCGCTCCGCAACTGTCCACTGATCACGAACGAGCATCCCGTCGTAGAGCTTGGAGACGTCCGAAAAGTCCAGGACCTCCGTCAGGACCCAGATCGGCACCCGCCCGCCGTACTTCTTCTCGTAGTGACGGATCGGCTCACTGTGTCTCTTGGCACGATCAACGCGCCGCCGTGCTGTCGCCAACCACTCCGAGCGCTCGAAGGCCGGGCGGAAGAGGCTCGGGTTCTCATAGCCCAATGGGTCGTGCTCCGCGATGCGGTAACTGACCCTGCTCCGCAGAGCCACCTCGATGCGCTCGACCCCGTCATGGATCTGGGTCCTGAGCTTCCGGTCAAACTCATACAAGCGGACAACGTCGTCGAACCTCGCATCCTGGACGAACTGATCCCCACGGACGCCTGTGTTGAGTGCCCGGTACGGGTACCAGTAGCCGCTAAGGCGGTAGTACCCGACCACCGTTAGCCACCGCTCAGCTTCGTCTCGATCCAGCATCATTCCACGCGCTCGCAGCAGCTCGACCTGCTTGCCGATCGTGGTGAATGGCTTGACCACCTGCTGGGCCATGCGTCCCCCTACATAGAGATCCAGCCCGCACCAAGCGAACTTGGGCGGGCTGAACGATTGCGGACAACGCTACCATCCCCAGGCGTCAGCCAGAAGCGCCCGGCGCGGTTTCGAGGCTCGGCCGCGGGCGGCCTCACACCTCACCCAGCGAGGGGGCGCAGGTCGTGGTGGACCCAGACGTTGGGCTCGACGTAGACCGCGTGGTCGTTGGCCAGGTCGACGTGGACGGGGGCGAGGCCCCCTTCGACCTCGACGGACCCGTCCACGTCGAAGGGCAGACCGGTCCACTCCCGCCACTGGGCCAGCGTGCCGGGGATCGTCATGGACAGCGGCGCCACCTGCACGATGCGGCCGCCGAGGCGCACGTGGGCGCGCAGCCATGGGTCGACCGGCAGCCCGTCCTCGCGGACCCGACGCGCGTACTCGTCTGCGGCAGTGCGGGGTTCGAGCCACTTGCGGGTCGGGCGGACCGGGCCTAGGAGGTCACGGCAGCCGAGCGCGGCATAGCGACGCCGCGCCTCGGCGAGCAGCGCGCCGCTCAGCCCTTCGCCCCGTCGGTCCACCGCCACCCGGGCCTCGATGAGGCTGATCGTCGACAGGTCCGGGGCTTCCCCCTTCGCCGCCAGCCACTCGGCCTCCTGCATCGCGGCATCCCAACCACGAGGCGGCAGGTCCGCCAAGGCATGACCGAAGGGCACCGCGTGCAGCCGCGCTACCGCGGCCTCGCCCTCCATGACGACGAGGTGCAGCTGCGGGAAGGCGTCGACCGCCGCCTCGTAGGCCCGGTCCGAGGTCGGGTCCTGGAGCATGAAGGTCGGCCAGTCCCCCGCGATCGACCAGAAGGCGTCGACGAGGTCCGGCCGCTCGGCGAGCGAGTGCGTCTGCATCGGTCCATCCAAGACGAAGGGAGCCGCCCCGACCAGTGGGTTTCGTCCCTTCGAGACGGTCGCTGGCGTCCTCCTCAGGGACCGGGGCGTGGCCTTTCGAAGAAGGAACGCTCGCTCGAGCGAGCGTTCCTTCTTCGAATGAGCCGCACCAGGTCTCGAGGCTCGCTGGCGCTCGCACCTCGAGCGGACGGCGAGGAGGCCCGGCGCAGCGTCAAGCCGACGTCGAGAACGACAACGCGACCACACGACGACGAAGGACTTCGGCAGCGCGCCGGGCCTCCTCGCCGGGAGCAACCGGGCAGGGGCCATAGGCTCGGGGCATGACGGATCGCGACTTCCGCAACCTCTACCGCCACGGCTTCGCGCGGGTGGCGGCGTGCACGCTGCCGGTGACCATGGCGGACCCGCGGGCCAATGCCGCGGCGATCCTCGAGCGGGCCCGGCACGTGGGCGACCAGGGGGCGGCGGTCGCGCTCTTCCCCGAGCTGAGCCTCACCGGCTATGCCATCGACGACCTGCTCCTGCAGGACGTGCTGCTCCGCGAGGTCGAGGCAGCCCTCGTCGACCTCACCCGGGCCACCGCCGACCTGCTGCCGCTCGTCGTCGTGGGTGCCCCCCTTCGCCACCGCAACAGGCTCTACAACTGCGCGGTCCTCATCCACCGCGGCGAGATCATCGGCATCGCGCCCAAGGCCTACCTGCCCAACTACCGCGAGTTCTACGAGAAGCGGCACTTCGCCGCCGGCGCCGGCATCGTCGACGAGTGGTTCCGGCCGACCTTCGCCCAGGGCGAGGACGCCGCGGTGCTCGACGGCGTCCCCTTCGGCACCGACCTGCTCGTCCACGTCGACGACGTGCCGGGCCTCGTGGTCCACGTCGAGGTCTGCGAGGACATGTGGGTGCCCGTCCCGCCGAGCGCCCACGCCGCCCTCGCCGGCGCGACCGTCCTGCTCAACCTCTCCGCCTCCCCCATCACCGTCGCCCGGGCAGAGGACCGGCACCTGCTCGCCCGCTCCGCCTCGGCCCGGTGCAATGCCGCCTACGTCTACGCCGCCGCGAGCGAAGGGGAGTCCACCACCGACCTGTCGTGGGACGGCCAGACAATGGTCTACGAAGGGGGCGACCTCCTCGGCGAGTCCGAGCGCTTCCCCTCCGGTCCCCGCGAGACCCTCGTCGACGTCGACGTCGACCGGCTGCGCCAGGAGCGGCTGCGGCAGGGCAGCTTCGACGACAACGGCGTGGCCCTGGGCATCGCCCGCGCCGACGGCGGCCCGACCACCGCCTACCGCGACCTGCACGTCGAGCTCGAGGCGCCCACCGGTGACCTCGGGCTGCTCCGCCCGCTCGACCGCTTCCCCTTCGTCCCCGACGACGAGGCCCGCCTCGCCCAGGACTGCTACGAGGCCTACAACATCCAGGTCTCCGCGGTGGAGCAGCGGCTGCGCGCCATCGGTGGCGCCGACTGGCAGCCCAAGATCGTCATCGGCGTGAGCGGCGGGCTCGACTCGACCCACGCGCTGCTCGTCGCGGCCAAGGCGATGGACCGGCTCGAGCGGCCGCGCACCGACATCATCGGCATCACGATGCCCGGCTTCGCCACGAGCGACCACACGAAGACCAATGCCGTCGCGCTCATGCAGTCGCTCGGCATCACGTGGGAGGAGCTCGACATCCGGCCCACCGCGACACAGATGCTGCGCGACATGGGCCACCCCTACGGGCTCGACCCCGAGGCCGACCACCCCGACGAGGTCTACGACGTGACCTTCGAGAACGTCCAGGCCGGGCTGCGCACCGACTACCTCTTCCGCATCGCCAACCAGCGCGGCGGCATCGTCCTGGGCACCGGCGACCTGTCCGAGCTGGCCCTCGGCTGGTGCACCTACGGCGTCGGCGACCAGATGAGCCACTACGGGGTCAACGCCGGCGTGCCCAAGACGCTCATGCAGCACCTCGTGCACTGGGTCGCCGACACCGGCCAGCTGCCGGAGGTCTCCGAGACGCTGCGCTCGGTCCTCGCGACCGAGATCTCCCCCGAGCTCGTCCCGAGCAAGGACGCCGACCGGCCGCAGTCGACGCAGGACAAGATCGGGCCCTACGCGCTGCAGGACTTCACGCTCTTCCACGTGCTCCGGCGCGGGGACCGGCCGAGCAAGATCGCCTTCCTCGCGGAGCAGACGTGGTCGGACGCGACGAAGGGAGAGTGGCCCAGCTCCGTCGCCGAGGAGGACCGCGGCGCCTACGACCTCGCCGAGATCAGGAAGTGGCTCGTCGTCTTCGTGCAGCGCTTCTTCGACAACCAGTTCAAGCGGTCGGCGCTGCCCAACGGGCCCAAGGTGCTGCCGGGCGGCGCGGTCTCACCGCGAGGCGACTGGCGGATGCCCAGCGACGCCGCCGCCACCCGCTGGCTCGCGGACATCGAGGACAACGTCCCGGGGTGAGGCTTCGAGGCTCGCTGGCGCTCGCACCTCAGCCGGCGGGGATGAGGGGCCCCACCTCAGCCGGCGGGGTGAAGGCCAGCGGGTGAGGGCTACTTGATGCCGACCGACGCGCTGTCGGTGGCGGTGTCACCCTTGCCGTAGGTGTAGGAGCCCAGGCCCATCTTCGACATGACGACACCGACGACGATGGTCAGCACGGCGAGCACGGCCGCGACGACACCGAGCATCGGGCTGAGGACGACGACCGCCCACGTGCCCACGGCGCCAGCGATGATCCCGAGCGTCATGACGGTCCACCACGCGGGGTTCTGGGACTCCCCGAGGTCCTCGACGGCGTGCGGGCCGGTCGGGGGGTGCGAGAGACGCTGGTGCTTGTGCTTGCTCATGGCGCACATCATCCCATGCGGGCCGCGCCGATCGGCAAGGGCCGATCCCTCGCCATGCCGTCCGGCGAGGTCTACCGTGAGTCGGGTCACTACACCTGACGAAAGGACCCGGCACCGTGGCCGTGACCGACACCCTCGTGGACCATCCCCCGACGACCGGGATGGGGTGGGCGGACCACGACTTCCCGCACCCGCCGGGTCGTCGTCGGGTGCTGGGTGACGCCTTCCGCAAAGGAATGGACCCGACCCAGCCGGTGCAGAACATGCTGCGGCTCGGGGCCGATCTCGGGCCGATGTTCGAGATGCTCGCGCTGGGCCGCAAGTTCGTCTTCGCCCGCGGTGTCGACCTCGTCGGCGAGCTGTGCGACGACCACCGCTTCACCAAGGCGCTCGCCCCGGGCGTCGAGGACCTGCGGATGTTCGTCGGCGACGGCCTCTTCACCGCTCACAGCCACGAGCCCAACTGGCGGCTGGCCCACGACCTGCTCATGCCGGCCTTCAGCAAGTCGGCGATGCGCGGCTACCACGACGTCATGGTCGAGGCCACGGACGAGCTGATCGGGGTGTGGGACACGGCAGCAGGCGAAGGGAGGACCGTCGACGTCTCCCCGTGGCTGACCAAGCTCACCCTCGAGACCATCGGCCGGGCCGCCTTCAGCCACACCTTCCGCAGCTTCGAGACCGAGGAGGTCGACCCCTTCGTCACGACCTTCGTCGCGGACATGTCGCACGCGGCCTCCCGGTCCAACCTGGCGGGCCTGCCCTTCGCCCGTCGGTGGGTGCGTCGCCGGGACGCCCGCGCGCTGGAGCGTCACGCCCACATCGACCGGCTCCTGCGCGGGATCGTCGCCGAGCGGGAGGCGAGTGGCGACCGCCGCGAGGACCTGCTGGGCCGGATGATGCACGTGCCCGTCGACGACTCGGGCGACCTGCTCGAGGCGACGAACGTGCGCCACCAGATCCTCACCCTGCTCGTCGCCGGCCACGAGACGACCTCCGGCGCGCTCTCCTTCGCCCTCTACCACCTGGCCCGCGAGCCCGAGGTGCTCGCGCGGGTGCGGGCCGAGCTCGACGAGGTCCTCGGCACCGACCCCATGGCGACCCCGACCTTCGAGCAGGTGCCCAAGCTGCGCTACCTGCGCCGGGTCGTCGACGAGACCCTGCGCCTGTG
Source organism: Janibacter sp. CX7 (assembly GCF_024362365.1). Classification (NCBI taxonomy): domain Bacteria; kingdom Bacillati; phylum Actinomycetota; class Actinomycetes; order Micrococcales; family Intrasporangiaceae; genus Janibacter; species Janibacter sp. CX7. Next base: position 2,994,390 of record NZ_CP101464.1, read on the forward strand.
GCCGACGGCACCGGGCTTCGCCCGCTCGCCGCGGCAGACGACGACGATCGGCGCCGACGGCTCGGCCGGCGTGCCCGGCGGTCTGCGGATGACGCCGCAGGACAAGGTGCTCGTCTTCATCCCGCTCCTGCACCGCGACCCCGACGTGTGGCCGGACCCGGAGCGCTTCGACCCCGACAGGTTCCTGCCGGAGCACATCCGGGCCCGGCCGGCCCACGCCTACAAGCCCTTCGGCACCGGCGAGCGCGCCTGCATCGGCCGCCAGTTCGCGCTGCACGAGTCCGTCATCGTCCTGGCCAAGCTGCTGCACCGCTTCGACCTGACGCCCGAGCCCGGCTACGACCTGAAGATCACCGAGCGGCTGACGCTCATGCCGGTGGGGTTCCGGGTGGGCCTGACCCGGCGCTGACCATCAGCCGAGGGTGCCGTCGATCTCGTTGGGCACCACCGGGAGGGCGCCGCTGCTGATGACCTCGCCGGAGTGCAGGTCGACGAGGTGCAGCTCCTTGCTCGCCGGGTCGGTGACATAGGCGGTGCCGTCCTGGACGTGCACCGTCGGCCGGGGCTGCTGCCAGTCGGTCGGCTCGGTCCACTCGTCGACGACGTCGACGGAGCGGCTCACCTCTCCCTTCGCCATGTCGATGAGGTGGAGCCTGCCGTCGGTGCCGAGAACGACGCCCTCGCCGTCGGGTCCGCGCTCGAGCGAGCGGAAGGAGTAGCTGGCCGGCAGGTCGACGAGCCGGAGGCTCCCGTCGCGGGTGTCCGTGATGCTCACCCGCGTCGGCCGCTCGAGCTCGGCCTCTGGGTCGGTCTTGTAGTCACCCAGGACGAAGGGGGACTCCTCGCTGCCCGCCTGGTTGCCGATGCGCCCGTAGTCGTCCGGGGCGTCGATCTTCGTGATGTCGTCGTCCTTGACGAGCAGCAGCCCGTCCTCGCAGCCGAAGACGAGGGCGCCACCCTGCGCGGCCGCCTCGCCGTGGACTCCGGGGCACTCGTCGGACGAGGCGACCCTCGCTCCCTTCGCGTCGCGGATGACGATGCCGGAGCGCTCCTCCGCCGTGCCGACCGTCGTGACGATCGACCCGTCCTCGCGCTCGACGGCCACGCCGTGGTGCGGCGTGCGCTCGGCCCGTGTCGTCACCTCGGGCTTCGCGGTGGCGCCGTCCCGCAGGGCGTCGGAGTCGAAGGAGCGGATGGAGCCGTCCCCGTCGCCGTAGAGCACGGTGCGCCCGTCGTGGACGACGACGTGACCGGGGTGCTCGGCGGGGAAGGTCATGTCGGTGAGCGTCGGCCGGGTCGAGTGGTGGTGGTCGTGGTCGCCGTGCGGCAGGGACCAGCCCCCGAGGTCGAGGACGCGGAAGCCCTCGCCCTCGGTGACCATGAGGTGGCGCCCGTCCCCGACGGGGTTGAGCCGGGTGAATCCGGAGAGCGGGAACTCTCCGAGCAGCTCGAGCGAAACCGCGTCGAGGACGATGACGCCCTCGTCGTGGGTGATCGCCAGGCGCGCCGCCCGGCTGCCCTCCTCGACGGTCTTGCCCGAGGGCTCACCGACCGAGGTGGAGACGTCGGCGGCGCGCGGGATCGCCGAGGCGGAGGGGGCGGCCGAGCTCGTGGCGGAGTCCGTCGTCGTCCCGGTGCCGCACGCGGTGAGGCCGAGGGCGAGCAGGGTCGCGACGGAGAGGATCTGGGTGTGGCGTCGTGTCGTTCGCATAAGTGAGAACGATTATCGTTTTAGATACGAAGGTCAAGTCGAGGAGATTCCTTGACAGGCATATGCTTTGAGAGGAATATTCATCGCATGGCCACGCGCGACGTCTTCACCCTCCTCGCCGACCCGACCCGACGGCGGATCCTCGAGGAGCTGTGTGCGGGCGAGCGCACCGTGGGCCAGCTCGTCACCGCGCTCGGCACGCCCCAACCCAGCGTGTCGAAGCACCTCAAGCAGCTCGGCGAGGCCGACCTCGTCCGCGCTCGCGTCGACGGGCCTCGACGGCACTACGCCGTGCAGGCCGACCAGCTGCTGGTCCTCGACCTGTGGCTTGCGCCCTTCCGCAGGGCCTGGGCCGATCGGCTCGACGACCTCGAGCGCCACCTCGACACCATGGACGACCACCAGGAGCAGTCATGACCCAGTCCACCAGCACCCCGCTCGGCACCGTGACCCGCGACGGCGCCGCCGTCGTCCTCACCTACGACCGCCACCTCGCGCACGCCCCGCAGAAGGTGTGGCGCGCGCTCACCGAGTCAGAGCACCTGCACGACTGGTTCCCTGCCGACATCGTCGGCGAGCGGGCGAAGGGAGCCCAGGTCACCCTGCCCTTCTGGCCGGAGGCGGACGAGCAGCCGGAGGACACCCCCACCCTGACCGGCGAGATCCTCGAGTGGGACCCGCCGCGGACCTTCGCCTTCATGTGGGACAGCGAGAAGATCCACTTCGAGCTCACGCCCAGCAACGAGGGCACCCGGCTCGTGACGCGGGTCCACGTCGTCGACCCGGCCGAGCGCGGCTGGCCCAGCAATGCCGCGGGGTACCACATGTGCCTCGACGCGCTCGCTGCCTCGCTCGACGGGCAGCGGATCGCGATCTTCGAGCAGGTCGGCATCCCCGAGCTCGAGGCCACCTACACCGCGCGCGGCTGAGCCTCAGCCCAGGTCGCGCCGCACCACCTTGCCGTTGGCCGTGCGGGGCAGCGCGTCGGCGAAGCGCACCTCGCGCGGTCGCTTGTAGGCAGCCAACCGCTCGGCCGCTCGCTCGACCACCTTGTCCCGCAAGGCATCTCGGTCGGTGACGTCCGGCGTCGGCACGACCCAGGCGCACACGATGCTCACCCCGTCGCCGACGTCGAGGGCGGCGACGGCCACCTCGGCGACGCCCGGCACCCCGGCGAGCGCCTCCTCGACCTCGACCGGGGAGACCCGGTAGCCCATCGCATTCATGACGTCGTCAGCACGGCCGTGATAGGTCAGGTAGCCGTCGGCGTCGACCTCCGCGAGATCGCCAGTGACGAACCACTCGCCCCGCATGACCTCGGCCGTCTCGTCGGGCCGCTGCCAGTAGCCGAGCATGAGGCCGGGGTCCTCTCGGTGGACCGCCAGACGGCCGACCTCGCCGACCGAGAGCTCTACGGGCGAGGACTGCGGGTCCTCGAGCACCTCGGGGTCGAGGACCCCGATGCGCCGGCCCGGCTGCGCCCGCCCCGGGCTGCCGGGTCGCACCGGCATGCCGGGCCCCGTCGAGACGAAGGTCGAGATCTCGCTCATGCCGAGCGACTCGTGCAGCGGCACCCCGGTCGCTGCGCCCCACTCCTCGAGCAGTGCCGTGGGCAGCGCCTCCCCGGCGACGAGCGCGGCCCGCAGGGAGCCCAGGTCCCACTCCCCCGGGTCGCCGTGGCGCAGCAGGTGACGGTAGACCCCGGGGACCGCCGCGAGATGGGTCGCCTGGTGCGCGTGGACGATCCGCGGCCAGACGAGCCCGTCGCGCGGGCCGTCGTAGACGATGGCGGTCGCGGCGTTGGCCCACGGGTCGGTGAGCCCGACCCCGAGCGTGTAGGTCCAGTTGAGCGCCCCGGCGTGGAGCATGACGTCGCCCTCGCCGAGGCCGTACCAGCCGCGGTACATCGGGCGGCGGCCCCAGGCGCTGCGATGGGCGTGGACGACCCCCTTCGGCCGTCCGGTCGTGCCGGAGGTGTAGGTGATGAAGGCGGGGCGGTTGGGGTCACCGAGGTCGTGCTCGGCCCGCTCGCCGCCGGCCACCCACCGGTCGACATCGTCGGAGGTGACGACCGAGATGCCTTGCGGCACAGCGAGATCGAGGTCGGGATCGAGGGCCACGGCCCGGGCGCCGCTGTCTGCGAGCAGCCCGGCGGCCTCGTCGGCGGTCAGCTGCGCGCTCGTCGGCACGGCGACGAGCCCGGCCGCGATGGCCCCGAAGAAGACGAAGGGGAACTCCGCCCGGTTGCCCATGCGCAGCAGCACCCGGTCGCCCGGGTCCAACCCCAGCCCGAGGAACCCGGCGGCCACCGCACGCACCACGTCGTCGACCTGCGCAAAGGTCCAGCGCGAGTCCTCGTCGTCACCGTGGACGACGACGAGCGCGTCGCGCCCCGGTGCACGGGCGGCCGGGTCGGCGACGCAGTAGGCCGACATGCCGAAGGGGGACGGCACCGCCTCTCCCGGCACGGGCCGGACCGGCCAGCGCTGGCCGCTCACATCTCCTCGTGGCGGTCCGGGTCGGCGTCGAAGAGGCGCCCGTCGGGACGGCCGAGCGCGGTGATCGCCTCGGTCTCGGCCTCGGAGAGGTCGAAGCCGAGGACCTCGAGGTTGGTCCGCTGGCGCTCCGGGTCGCCGGACTTCGGCAGCGGGAGCGACCCGAGGTGCAGGTGCCAGCGCAGGACGACCTGGGCGGGCGTGACGTCGTGGGCCCGGGCGGCGGCCACCACGGGAGCCGCCTCGAAGATCTCGCCCCGGCCGATCGGGCTCCACGCCTGCGTCGTGATGCCCCGCTCGGCGTCGGCGGCCCGCTGCTCCGTTTGCGGGAAGGCGGGGTGCATCTCGACCTGGTTGCTCGCCGGAGTCACGCCGGTCGCCTCGATGATCTCGTCGAGGTGGGCGGGCGTGAAGTTGCTGACGCCGATCGAGCGGACCAGCCCCGCCTCGCGCGCCTCGACGAGCCCCTGCCAGGCCTGCACGTAGTGCCCCTGCGAGGGGTTGGGCCAGTGGATGAGCACGCTGTCGAGGTACTCGAGGTCCATGACCTGCAGCGAGGTCTCGATGCTCTTGCGGGCGCTCTCGTGGTCGCGACCGGGGACCTTGGTCTGGACGAAGACATCGCCGCGGTCGACGCCACTCGCCCGGATCGCCTCGGTCACCTCGCGCTCGTTGCGGTAGTTGACCGCCGTGTCGATGAGTCGATAGCCCACCTCGAGCGCCGACGCGATGGCGCGCACGCCGTCGTCCCCGCGCAGGGGGTAGGTACCGAATCCGAGGACCGGCACCGACGTGCCGTCCCCGAGGACGCGAGTGGGGATCTCAGCCATGCCCTCCACGCTAGCCCCGCGGTCCACCGGGACGAAGGGGGGTTCCGCACCCGCTCACGGCGGGTCTTCGACGCCAGCCAGCGGACGACGGGGACGGTATGGCCCGACTCATGAAGAAGTCCGGTCGCCAACTCTGCAAGACCCTAAGGTCTTGCAGAGTTGGCGACCGGACTTCTTCTGAGGGCCACGCCGTCCCCGTCGGGAGCCGACCAGGATGGAGGTCGGGGAACGTCTCCCTGGGCTCACCTACTCGCCGAGGACCGCGAGCAGCTCCCCCTTCGCCTGGGTGTACTCGGCCTCGAGCTGGTCGACGAGCTCGGCCACGGGGACGACGGAGTCGATGCCGGCGACGGACTGGCCGGCGCTCCAGACCTCCTTCCACGCCTTGGGCGCGGTCGTCGAGGTCGTGCTCGGCGGCTCCTCGGCGTGCGGGTTGGTGACGTGGCCGAGGTCGACGCGCTCGGGCACCGGCAGGTGGTCGGGGTCGAGGCCGGCGGCGACGATGCTCTCGCGCAGGAAGTTCGCCGGGATGGTGCTGATCGACGGGGTGTAGACGATCTGCTCGGCACTGTGCC